>JBKQQS010000059.1:0-10587 GCA_052144215.1 Rhodomicrobium sp. | reverse complement strand
CCATCGAGGATGCCTGCACCTATATCGGCGGCCTCGTCGCAACCATCGACCCTGGCGAGTGCAGAAACTACTTCGAAAACGATGGCTACGCTTCAGTCAAAACATGAAATGCTCTAGTACCGGCCTCGAACCCGGAATTGTGCATACGTCACAAAAAATTGTATAAAGATCGCGGCAAATTTCTTATAGATAGATGTATCAAAATTTTTTGTGTGGCATATTAGCCAAAACTTAGGCTATGCAGTTCAGATGAATATATCATTACGACTCCTCAGATATGTTACGGCCGCCGCCGACAGTGGTAACGTCACGGAAGCCGCCCGCCGTTTGCAAGTCTCGCAGCCCTCGGTCTCGGCGGCGATTGCCGAGCTTGAGCAAATGCTCGGGATCACAATATTCGTCCGGCACCATGCGAAAGGCGTCACGCTCACGCAGGCGGGTCAGCGGCTGATCCACGGAGCGAGGCTGCTCCTGAAGCATGCCGAGGAATTTTCGAAAACTGCGGAAGCTCTGAGCGATATTGAGCGCGGCGAAATTACCGTAGGCTGCTTCCCAACGCTTGCCGCCCGGTTCATGCCCTCTTTGATGCTTGAATTCTCCGAGCGGCATCCGCTGATCGCCTTGCACCTGGAGGAAGGCGATCAGGAGCAGCTCATGCGCGATCTTGCCCAGGGCCGGATCGAGATGGCCATTACATACAGCGATAATGTGCCTTCCGGTTTCGACACGAAGCCGCTGCTGCCGCTCTCGCCCGTTGTTGTGCTTCCGGCAAACCACCGCCTCGCCCGCGCCAGCGATGTCAGCCTGACAGAGCTCGAAAGCGAGCCGCTCATTCTTTACGATAAGGGCTCCTACGTTCTGTCGCTTTTCGATGCCCTTGGGCTGCGGCCGAACATCGCACTCCGGCTGAAGTCGTTCGAATTGATCCGGGGGCTCGTGGCGCGCGGGCACGGCTATGCGGTCGACGCGATCGTACCGCTGACATCGACAACTTACGATGGCGGTCACGTTACCGTTAAGCCGTTGCGCGATAAGCTTCCGGTGGCGCAAGTCGTGAGCGTGACACCTGGATCGCAGCTCGTGCGCCCGGCCGTGAAGATATTTGCCGATTTCGTCGAGTCTGCGCTTCAACACGGCTATATCAACGACGATAAGGTTGCCGCATCGGCGGCCTAAAGCCGGTCTGCCGGTCAGATCCCGCCTCGCTGCCCGCGGCAACGCACCGCTCAAGCCTTCGCAGCGGCGGGCCGCCGTATGAGGCAGTTTGACATTTGTGCAATGTTACACCATTACATTGACGGGCATCACTTAGGGCTCGCCGATGGCATGGATTACAAAGGTTCTGCGCGCTTCTGTTTCCTGGGGGGCGGGCGCTTTAGCTTTATTGCTTGCTTGCGGCGTTTCCTCACAGGCCGCGCCGCGCATCGCCGTCACCATCAAACCCATTCATTCGCTTGCGGCCGCAATTCTCGACGGGGTCACGCAGCCGAAGCTTCTGCTCGATGGAGCGGCGTCACCCCATTCCTACGCGCTGAAGCCGTCCGACGCCCAAGCCATCGGTGACGCGGATGCGGTCATACGCGTCTCGAAGAATCTTGAAGTTTTTTTGGAAAAAGCCATCGAGACGCTGCCGGCCGGCGCCCGTGTCATCGACTTGGAGCAAACTCCGGGTCTCACGCTCCTGCCGGTCCGGGACACCGGCCGGTTTGGCTTTCGCGATGAGCCCGGCCATGACGCCCATCACCATCACGAGGGCGGCATAGACGTGCACTTCTGGCTCGATCCCCTGAACGCCGTTGCCATTACGCGCGAACTCGCCCGCCAGTTTTCCGGGATGGATCCGGAGCACGCGGTGCAGTACCAGGCCAATGCCAAGAAGCTCGAAGCAAGGCTCATGTCGCTCGATGCGGAGCTGCGCGCCACGCTGGCAGGTCTATCCGGCGAGCCGTTCATCGTATTTCACGACGTGACGCAATATTTCGAGGCGCGTTACGGCCTCAATGGCCTCGGTGCGATCACCCTTAGCCCGGAACGCGCGCCCGGCGCAAAACGGCTCGCCGCCATCCGGGCCAAGATTGAGGAGACAAAAGCGATTTGCGTGTTCTCCGAACCCGAATTCCCGCCCAAGCTCGTACAAATGCTCACGATGGGCACGAAAGCGAAACAGGGGGTGTTGGATGAGGTCGGCGCGGCCATCCCTGCAGGCCCCGAACACTACTTCGCATTGATGCGCGCTGACGCCGGAAGCCTCGCGGCCTGCCTTAAATCGTAGGCTCAATGGGCCAGCGGGTATCGTTGGGGACTAAATGGCAAGCCCGATAGGTCAAACTTGCGAGGCATGGCGCTCAGCTCCTCTTGATTGAATCACCTCGGCAGCATGCTGGCTGGTGAGGCGGGAGCACGACCGGTGCATTTCATTCTCAGACATCAGGTGTTTGGGAGATTGTGATTATGCACGCATTGTGGCGAAGAAGTCATGCAGACGAAGCTTTTTCGCCCATAGACTTTATTACGCATGCAATGTACGCCTAAGCATTGTATTCATAAAGAGCAGTGTTCTCTCAAATGGCAAGAGAGGATATATACGAAGAGATTGCACCCATGAACATCTACAACTAAAAATAAACATATGATGGTGGGTAATTATGAAGTTTCGCTATGCTCTGATCTTGGCCGTAGGTGCAGTCCTGCAACCCGGGATTTGGGCCTTCGCGGCGGATTTGCCCGAAGTACCTGTGCCCGAAGGACCTGGCGTTAGCTTAAAGGATCCTCCCGCGGCGTTCTCGCCCCTTTGGCCGGGTTTCTATTTTGGCGGGCATGCAGGCGGCGTGTGGGGCAATACCGGCGTGTATGACGACTTCACCTATGTGGGAGACCCCTCGTACAATGGCAGCTCCAGCAGCGCGGGTTTCATCGGCGGCGCGCAGGCTGGCTACAACTTCCAGCGCAACCACTTCGTGTTCGGCCTGGAAGGCGATGTGGGGTATCTCGGCATATCGGCAAGCAAGCCGGTCAGCTTCACTCCCAGTTCTTGCAGCCGTACATACAGCGACGGCTCCATGACATACGATCAGGCTAATGGCGATCAGAAGCTTTGCTGGATTAACGCGCAATATTCCAGCTCCACCGATTTGTATGGCGACCTTACCGGCCGCTTCGGCTACGCGATGGATCGTGCTCTCTTCTACGTGAAAGGCGGCGCTGCATTGTTGGACGCAGATTTCAAAGCAAATTATGCCGGACAGAACTGCAGGACGACCGGTACCCCCTGCGGTAGCGGAGGCCCCTCGACGTTCAATTTCGACCACAGCGGCACGCTGGCCGGTTGGACCGCCGGAGTCGGTGCCGAATATGCTTTGAGCCCCTCCTGGTCTCTCAAAGCCGAATATCAACACTTCGACTTCGGAAGCATGTCCTATTCGTATAGCGGCTGTGTCTCTCTTGGGGGTACTTGTCCGGACGGGCATTTCACCTCCGTCATAAACGGCAAGACGGATGTTTCGTTCACGGCCGGCGCCGTCACGCTGGGCGTGAACTATCATCTTAACAACGAAGCCGAGCTGAAATAGCAGAGGACAATTTTCCGCTCATGGCGGATTTTGTCAGCGGCACGGCCCTGCTGTGGCGCTGCGCGCCTAATGCAACCTTCGCCGCGGCGGCATACCGGCGGTGCGGACGCCTTGCGCGGGATCGCTGAACAGCTCGGCGAGCTTCTCCGTCATCGCGCCGGCCAATTCCTCCGCGTCCGTGATCGTCACCGCGCGGCGGTAATAGCGCGTCACATCGTGGCCTATGCCGATGGCGATCAGCTCCACGGGCGAATAGGTCTCGATCTCGTGGATGACCTGCCGCAGATGCTTCTCAAGATAGGTGCCGTTGTTCACCGACAGCGTCGAATCGTCCACCGGCGCGCCGTCGGAGATCATCATGATGATGCGCCGCTGCTCGGGCCGCGCCAAAAGGCGCGCATGCGCCCAGGCGAGCGCCTCGCCATCGATGTTCTCCTTGAGCAGGCCCTCGCGCATCATGAGCCCGAGATTGCGCCGAGCGCGCCGCCACGGCGTATCGGCCGATTTATAGATGATGTGCCGCAAATCGTTGAGCCGGCCGGGATTTGCGGGCTTGCCTGCGGCTAGCCATTGCTCGCGCGCTTGCCCGCCCTTCCATTGCCGCGTCGTAAAACCGAGAATTTCCACCTTCACGCCGCAGCGCTCCAGCGTACGGGCGAGGATATCGGCGCAGCAGGCGGCCACCATGATCGGCCGGCCGCGCATAGAGCCGGAATTGTCGAGCAGAAGCGTGACGACCGTGTCGCGGAACGTCGTTTCGCGCTCCCGCTTGAAGGACAACGGCTGAAACGGATCGGTCACCACTCGCGATAGCCTCGCCGCGTCGAGCATGCCTTCTTCGAGATCGAATTCCCAGGCCCGGCTTTGCTGTGCGAGCAGGCGGCGCTGGAGCCGGTTCGCAAGGCGGCTGACGGCGACGTGCAGAAGCGAAAGCTGTTTGTCGAGGAAGCTGCGCAACCGCTCGAGCTCGTCGGTGTCGCAAAGGCTTTCGGCGCTGACGAACTCGTCGAATTGGCGTGTAAAGGCGCGATAGCCGAAGTTTTCGGGCGCATCGAGCACGGACGCGTTCGGCCGGCGCGGCGGCGCCTGCGGCTCTCCGGCTCCCTCGTGCTCGGCGGGGTTGTAGTCGTGCTCCGGCAGTTCGGCAGGTTCGCCGTCCTCCAGCCCTTCGGCGGTTTCGGCTTGGTCCGCTTCGCCCTCGGCAGGCTGCGCATCCTCCTCTTCCGGCTGTTCCTCGGCTCCCTGAGCCTGCGCGTCCTGGTTCTCGTTAGCCTCGCGGTTGTCCTCGTCCTGAGTGTTCTCGGGCGAACCTTCCATCAGCTCCAACGCAACGAGAATGTCGCGCATCAGCCTTGCGAAGGCGGCCTGGTCGTCCACGGCGCCATCCAGGCGTTCAAGCAGCGGCCCGGCCCTGTCCTCGATCCACGAGCGCCACACGCCCACAATTCCATCGGCGCCACGCGGTGGTTTTGCGCCGGTCAGCTTCTCGCGCACGA
Organism: Rhodomicrobium sp.; assembly: GCA_052144215.1. Classification (GTDB taxonomy): domain Bacteria; phylum Pseudomonadota; class Alphaproteobacteria; order Rhizobiales; family Rhodomicrobiaceae; genus Rhodomicrobium. Next base: position 5,522 of record JBKQQS010000059.1, on the reverse strand, counting down.
TCAACGCCAAAGCCTCATCGAGCGGGGCGTTCTGGCGATCGATGTCGCGATCGGGCAGCCGCTCGTAACGGCTCGCAAGCTTTGCAGAGAGGTTCTTGGCAACGCCGCGCATGCGCAGTGCGCCGACGGCCTCGACGCGGGCGCGCTCGACAGCGTCGAAGGCTTCGCGCGCGGCGCCCTGCGCTGGGGCGAGGGCTGCATGCAATTTGGCATCGTGCGCTGAGACCATCAGCGCGATGGAGTCGGCGTGGCCGCGGATGATTGCCGCCTCTTTACGCGACATAGCCCGGCCCGGCTGCGGCAGGCGCACCGTTTTGCCGTCATATCCCGGCGCGTCGGAGCCGAACACGACGTTCATGGTTTTGCTGCCAGCAAGCGAACGCGTCGCAAGGCTTACCGCGCGCTTGAACGGCGCCAGCGGATCGGGCCTTTTCTTTATGTTGTTTGGCATGACTTACGCGTTTCCCCTGGCTAGGGTCCCCCTCACTCTGTCTCTCTCCCCGAGGGGTGAGAGGACGCTTGCACGACTCGCGGAGAATGGGCCGCGCCAGACTCCCTCTCCCCCTTGGGGAGAGGGCGGGGTGAGGGGGTCTTGCGCCGTGCCATTAACTCAGCGCGACGTTCGCCGTCGAGGCGGGCAGCTCCTCGCCGAAGCAGCGCTGGTAGAATTCAGCGACAACGCCTCGCTCGAGCTCGTCGCATTTATTGAGGAAGCTCAAGGTGAAGGCGAAGCCGACATCGCCGAAGATGATGGCGTTCTCAGCCCAGGTGATGACCGTGCGCGGGCTCATGACGGTCGAAAGATCGCCGTTCACGAAGGCAGCGCGGGTTAAGTCTGCCAGACGCACCATGTTGGCCACGGTGCGGCGGCCCTGCTCGGTCTGGTAATCCTTCACCTTGGCGAGCACGATGTTCACTTCGTCTTGATGCGGCAGATAGTTGAGGGTGACGACAATCGACCAGCGGTCCATCTGGCCTTGGTTGATCTGCTGCGTGCCGTGATAAAGGCCGGACGTGTCGCCGAGGCCGATAGTATTGGTGGTCGCGAACAGCCGGAAGGCGGGATGCGGCCGGATCACGCGGCTCTGATCGAGCAGCGTCAGCTTGCCCTGAACTTCGAGCACGCGCTGAATGACGAACATAACATCGGGGCGCCCCGCATCGTACTCGTCGAACACAAGCGCCGTGTTCGATTGTAGCGCCCAGGGCAAAATGCCCTCGCGGAACTCGGTGACCTGCTGCCCGTCGCGGATTACAATGGCGTCTTTGCCGACAAGGTCGATGCGGCTCACATGGCTGTCGAGGTTGATGCGCACACAAGGCCAATTCAGCCGCGCAGCGACCTGTTCGATATGCGTCGATTTGCCGGTGCCGTGATAGCCTTGGATCATGACCCGGCGGTTAAACGCGAAGCCTGCAAGGATCGCCAGCGTCGTCTCACGATTGAACAGATAGTCGGTATCGAGTTCAGGCACGTACTCGCTTGACTGGGAATAGGCCGGGACCTCCATCGGACTGTCGATGCCGAAAACCTGCCGCACAGACACTTTCATGTCCGGCAGGCCGGCATGACCCGCTTCACCCTTTATCATTGCTCCCCTCGGCATGTCTGAATTGGATTTTGCCTTTTGGCCCTTGCCAGGCCGCTTCATCTCACGAGTCCGGCCTGCTTGAGATAGTTATAAGCGGCGAGCACCTCGCGGAACCGCTCCTCTGAGCTTCGGTCGCCGCCATTGTGATCGGGATGGTGCAACTTTACGAGGGCTTTGAACTGTATCTTGATTTCGTCAGGCGTTGCGTTTTCGTCAAGATTGAGCGCCTCAAGATGCTTCTTTGCGCCCTTAACCACGAAACGGCGCCTTTCATCGGCTGGACTCGGCCGTTCACAAGTCCGTCCGCGCATTGCCTTTAGAATTTCGAGCGGATCGCCCGCGTCCTTGCCGTCCTTCAAAGGTTTCCACGCAGCCGAATCCGTCCCGTGTACTCCCATCGACCATGTGGGCCGGTGCCCTGTTGCCGACGATTTCTGGAAATTGGCAACCTCACCGTCATCCATGCCCGCGAAATAGTTATAAGACTTGTTGTATTCCGAGACGTGCTCGCGGCAGAAATAGTAATATTGGCCCTCGGCGGCGCGGCCTTTCGGCGCGCGGTGCGCCCCGCGTTTCGAGCAATTGCCCCATTGGCATGTCTGCGCAGCCGTGGGTTGCGCCTCGGCGCGGCTTCTACCCCGCCCGCGGCTAACACGGATGCTGTCGAAATATTTCGAGTCGAGTTTCATAGGTTCAAACGGATCCAGTCTTGCGGCACCGCTTCGCTGGAGGCGGCCCGCTCCGCACAGTATGCGGCCGCTGAGGCGCCCTTACAAGGCCTTGACAGAAGCGTAATTCGTGGTCCGTAAATTGAGGGGCGAAGGCGTTGCGATCTTGCGCCAAGGAGGCGGCATGACGGTTGAGGACTCTATCCGCGAGAAATTATCGAAGGCGTTCGCTCCTGCGGACCTTGTCGTCGAGAATGAATCGGCAAAACATGCGGGCCATGCTGGCGCGCGCGATCATTTGGGCCGGGTGACAGGCGAGACGCATTTCCGGGTGGCGGTCGTCTCGGCTGCGTTTGAAGGCAAGAGCCTCGTCGAGCGGCATCGCCTAATAAACGCGGTGCTGAAGGACGAGCTCGCCGGCCCGGTCCACGCGCTCGCAATCAAAGCCTCAACGCCCGCAGAAGCCGCCCGCTAAGCAGACGCCGCCCGCCTAGCCGGCGGATGCCTGCTTAGGATTTTTTGTTTTCGCAGAGTTTTGTCGCAAAACCGGGAAGGCCACTTTTGCGAACTCTGCTTAGATCAAGGAAACTCGATGCCAATTAAACTCGATGGACCGAGGCTTGCGCCCGCCGCTGGAGGCGCGCCGCAACAGCTTGTGATCTTTCTTCATGGCTATGGTGCGGACGGAAACGACCTGATCGGGCTTGGCCGCGAATGGGCGCGGCTGCTGCCAAACGCGGCTTTCGTCTCGCCGCATGCGCCCGAGGGCCTGCCGGGCGGTTTTTTCGGCGGGCGGCAATGGTTCGGCCTTGACACGCGCAGCGAGCGCGAATGGGAAGAAGGCGTGCGCAGAGCTCAGCCGGCGCTAGAAGCGTTCATCCTGGCCGAAGCGGCGCGGGTGAAATTGCCGATGAGCGCGGTTGCGCTGGTGGGGTTCAGCCAAGGAACGATGATGGCGCTGCAGACGGGGCTAAGGCTCGCCGAGGCGCCAGCGGCCATCGTGGGCTTCTCCGGCCACCTCGCGGGCGCGATGCGCCTTGCCAGCGAGATCAAATGCAAGCCGCCGGTGCTGCTCATCCACGGCGCGGATGACGACGTCATCCCCGTTCAGGCGATCCACCACGCGAGGATCGCTCTCGCTGCGGCTGGGGTTCCGGTCGAATGGCATATCAGGCCGGGGCTCGGCCACGGCATCGATCCCGAGGGGCTGATGGCAGGGGGCATGTTCTTGCGCACCGCGTTCGGCCTGGGCTGAGCAAAGCAGAGGGTGCGCCAAGACCGTAGCATTCCGAAGCGGGCGGCTTTGCGAAGCCTGCCCTGGGCCAGGTCCGGTGGATCGCGATATCATAACCTAGCGCGAGGCTGATGCAGATCAATGCAGCTTGAACGCGAAGAGCCTCTACTCTGCATCTGAGTATTGGGAGTCGGCCGCGATGAGTGATCTTTCCGATTCAGTCCGGTGGTTCGAGAGCATCCGCCTGGAAGACGTGCCTGCGGTGGGAGGGAAGAACGCTTCCCTTGGCGAAATGTTTCGAGAAATGGCTTCGGAGGGCGTTCGCGTACCCAACGGCTTCGCGCTCACCGTTCGCGCTTATTACGATGCCGTTAAAGCGCCAGGTGTCTGGTCGGCGTTGCACGAGCAGATGGACAATCTGGACCTCAGCAATGTCGAGCTTCTCGACAAGCGCGCGGCGGAGGCGCGGCGGATCGTCTATGAGGCGACCGGAAGCGAGGCGATGCGCCAGACGATTGCCGCGGCTTATCGCAAGCTCGAAGCTCAATGTGGCGCCAACGTAGCCGTCGCGGTTCGCAGTTCGGCTACAGCAGAGGATCTACCGTCGGCCAGCTTCGCCGGCCAGCACGAGAGCTATCTCAATATCAGCGGGGCCGATGACCTTTTCGAGGCCTGCCGCTTATGCTTTGCCTCCCTCTTCACCGGCCGGGCGATCGTCTACCGCGTCAACAACGGCTTCGATCATTTCAAGGTTGGGCTATCGGTCGGCGTGATGAAGATGGTTCGCTCGGACCGTGCGGCCAGCGGGGTGATTTTCACGCTCGATACGGAGTCCGGCTTTCCCGGCATCGTCCTCGTCACGGGCTCCTACGGCCTTGGCGAGAACATCGTGCAGGGCACGGTCGATCCCGACGAATTTTACGTTCACAAGCAAACGCTTCGCGCAGGTTTCCGTAGCGTTTTGCGGCGGACCCTCGGTCAGAAGCAGCTTACCATGACGCTTGCCAAAGGCCACACGGGCTCGACGACCCAAAATGAAGCGACCCCGCTGGAGAAACAGTCGCAATTCTGCTTGACCGATGAAGAGGCGCTGACGCTTGCGGACTACGCCCTGAAAATCGAGGCGCACTACTCGATGCGCGCCGGTCATCCCATGCCGATGGATATCGAGTGGGCAAAAGACGGCGAGGACGGCCTGCTTTACGTGGTTCAGGCCCGCCCCGAGACCGTCGCTTCGCAGAAATCCGCGAACCTGCTTGAAACCTATGCGCTCAAAGGCAGCGGCACCGTGCTCGCAACTGGCAAGGCGGTCGGCGAGAAAATCGGCGTTGGGGTCGTTCGCGTCATCGAGGCGGCGGAAGACCTCAAGACATTCCGGCCCGGCGAGGTGCTGGTTGCCCGCTCGACAAGCCCGGATTGGGAGCCGGTGATGAAGACCGCCGGCGCCATCGTCACGGATCACGGCGGGCGCACCTGTCACGCGGCCATCGTTGCCCGCGAACTCGGTGTGCCCGCGGTGGTCGGCGCCGAAACGGCGACGGCGGTTCTGAAGACGGGTGCGCTCGTCACGATCTCCTGCGCCGGCGGAGAGGCTGGAACCGTCTACGAGGGCGAAATCCCGTTCGAAATCACTCGGGTAGACACCGCCGGCCTTGTCCTGCCAAGGACGCAGATCATGGTCAATCTCGGCGATCCGGATCTGGCGTTCCGCACGGCGATGATGCCCAACGCGGGCGTGGGGCTCGCCCGGATGGAATTCATTATCAATGAATATATCGGCGTTCATCCGATGGCGCTCGTGCATCCAGAGCGCATTGCCCAGGAAGACCGGGCGCGCATCGAAGAGCGCGCGCGCGGCTTCTCCTCTCCGCGCGAATATTTCGTCCGCACCCCGCTGATATTGAGATAGCTCTCGTGCTGTCCCGCAAAGCTGGCCGACGGGAGATCCTCTGCTGTGGCCGAACTGCGAACCGCGGCAATCGTCTGGCGCATCGCCTCGCTTCCGGTCGCAGCATAGACGATCCGCCG
>JBKQQS010000058.1:0-10014 GCA_052144215.1 Rhodomicrobium sp. | reverse complement strand
TGGGTGATGTGGACGCCGCAAGGGTTTTACACCGGCTCGCCCGGCGCCGGCGAAATCGTGGGCTGGCAGATCAACCGGGGCCCCGACAAGGCCGCAGATTACGCCACCGCTGGGCAGCTCCGCCAGCGTCTGCACCGGCCCGACATCGTGGCCAAGGCCATCGAGCTGGCCTCGGCCGAGGAAGCGGTGCGCACCTCCCATGGCACCGAATTCAAGCTCTCGGACTTGCTCGGACACCCCGCGCCGCAGCTTCGCATCCTGTCGCCCGCGCCCGGCAGCACGGTGAACACGCCGGGCAGCGCGAAGGTGAAGATCGCGCTCGGCGATACGCCCGATCCGGTCGAGCAAATCCGCATCCAGGTGAACAGCCGGAACATCGGCGATTGGTTTGGCTACGGCCCTGGCGAGCATGAGCTCGACATACCGCTCGTCGACAAGGGCAAGAACACCATCGTCATCGCGGCGAAGAACAAAACCGGCTGGTCGAAGCTGCAGGAGGGCACGCTCACGCTTATCAACGAAGCGCCGGGCGAGCCCGTCAAAAAGCGCGGCACGCTGTATATCCTTGCCGCCGGCGTCTCGAAATATCCGGGCGTTCAGGGCCGCTGCAAGCCGGCTCCCAACTGCGACCTCGGCTTCACCGGCAAGGATGCGAGCGCCTTCGCCGATATTATGGAGCAACGGCTCGGCGCGTTTCATAAGCGCGTGGTGCGCCGTGTGCTGGTCAATGAGGGCAAGAGCGACGGCGTGCCGAACCGCGTGAACATCGAGGACGAGCTGGGCTCGCTTTGGAATAACGCAACCGACGACGACACGGTGGCCATATTCCTTTCGGGCCACGGCGTGAACGAGGGCGGGAACTACTATTTCCTCCCGACGGACGCGGCCAGCGCCAATGGCTCGTTCCGCTCCTCCTCGGTCGTATCCTGGCGGATCGTCGCGGAGAAGCTCGACGCCACCCGTGGACGGCGGCTCGTTTTCCTCGATAGCTGCCATGCGGAGGGCGGTTATAATGAGCTGCTCGGCGACGAGGCCTATTACGCCAATATCCTCGCTTATTCCGCCGCGAAATCGGATCAACGCTCGTGGGAAAGCCGCAAATATGGCCATGGCATCTTCACCCAGGCGATTTTGGAGGGCCTGGCGGGCGCCGCCGATCTCAACCACGCTGGGCACGTGGACACAGAAGAGTTGGACGCATATCTCAAGAAGCGCGTGCCCGAGCTCGCCGCGCAACTGGAGCAGAAGCCGCAGCAAGACCCGCAATTCTTCAAGGCCCGCGATGCGGAGAGCTATACGCTGGCGGCGTTCAAATGAGCAGGTACTCTTGACGCGCAACCTATTTGGATGAAACTTAAGAACATGAGCAAGACATACTCTCCCGGTTCCGAAGCAGACGAAATTATCAGACGGCAAGTCGCAAAAGGGAACTTCGCGACGCCAGACGAAGCCGTCCGCGCAGGCGTGCTGATGCTGGAGGAGCGCGAAGCGGAACTTTTGGAATTACGCAAGCTCATCGATGAGGGGGACGCCGATGCCGCTGCGGGCCGCATCTACCTTTACGAGGATGCGCAGGAGCTTGCAGCCGACATTGCCGCGCGTGGAGAAGCCCGATTAAGCAGAAAAAGCTGAGGCTTACCGCGAGCGCCAGGCGCGCCTGTCCGATGGCACTTGGCGTCATCCCGGAAAACGCTTTAGCGTTTATCCGGGATCTTTACGAATCCCGGACCACAGAGTCTTGAACGATCCCGGATAGGGCGCAAGCGCCCTTCCGGGATGACAATGTTGAAAGGCCGGCGCATTTTAACCGAATGGCCTTGCGCACCTAAGGCATCACGGCTGCTTAGAATGATCGTCACGGCCAATGAAGAAACGATTGCTGAGGCCGCGCGCATATTGCGCAGCGGCGGGCTTGTGGCGTTTCCGACCGAGACGGTGTACGGGCTCGGCGCGGATGCGACGAACGGCCAGGCGGTTGCGCGCATTTTCGAGGCGAAGGGCCGGCCGCGCTTCAATCCGCTAATCGCGCATGTGGCGGATCTCGTGGCCGCGCGCGATCTTGCGGATTTCGGCGATGAAGCGCTGGCGCTGGCGGAGAAATTCTGGCCGGGGCCGCTCACGCTTGTGCTGCCGCTGCGGGCGGGCGCGCGCACCCGCATCAGCGAGCTTGTCACGGCCGGCCTCGATACCATTGCGATCCGTGTGCCCGCGCATCCCATCGCGCGCGCGCTCCTCGCCGCGGCCGGCGTTCCCATCGCAGCGCCGAGCGCGAATATTTCCGGCCGCGTCAGCCCCACTTCGGCGCGCCACGTCGAGGAAGACCTCGGGCCCGCCGTCGACATGATCCTCGACGGCGGGCCGGCGCAAACGGGCCTCGAATCGACCATCGTCGCGCTCTCGCCTGTGCCCACGCTGCTGCGCCCCGGCGGTCAGCCGCGCGAGGAGATCGAGGCGGTGCTCGGCTTTAAGCTTCAGGATTACCGCGAGACGGGGGTGCGCGCGCCTGGCCAGCTCGCAAGCCACTATGCGCCGCGCGCCACGCTGCGGCTCAACGCTATGAGCGCCGGGCCGGGCGAGTTGCTTCTCGGCTTTGGGCCGCGCGCGCCAGAGAGCGCCTTGAACCTCAGCCGCAGCGGCGATCTGCGCGAGGCAGCAGCTAATCTTTTCGCCTATCTCCGTGCGCTGGACGCACAAGGCCCAGCCCGAATCGCCGTCATGCCCATCCCGGAGACCGGCCTTGGCGAGGCCATCAACGACCGCTTGCGCCGCGCCAGCGCTCCGCGATGATTTTATGACAATGCTATAAAGTCTGGCGGCAGAGTTTTCCAGCAATGTCCAAGTTTATTTAAACATTCTAAATGTGATAATGCAGTTTTTATACATTCTTATCTGTTAATCCTGTCCAACATTTCACTTTTCGCCTCAAGGATTTGGCATATATATCACATCGATTGGCTGGATAGGTGCCGTCATGAGCAAGTTCGATATTTTCATCGGCGATCTGGAAGAAGTGCTCGCGAAGCTGAGCAGTCTTCGCGACGGCCTTAAGCAAATGAAGGAAGAGAGCGAATCGGTCGAGAAGGCGCGCGATGCCTTGCGCGGACGCCGCGGCTCGAAAAAGAGCCCCCATCCCAAATAGTGCGCATAGCGGGCGCGTAGCCTGCCCGTCTCATCCGGGACGCCTGCCGTTTTTGCTTGTAACTTTGGAAAAAGCCATTTCATTGATCCCTCAGGAAGCCGGAGCGCTGCTCCACAAAGGTTGAAGGAGGGTTCCGTGACGTCAATAAGCCGTTATGCGATCCACAGCCTGAGCGTCGCCCTGGCCGTTCTCGCACTGAAAAGCGCGGCCTATTGGGTGACGGGCTCGGTCGCGCTGTTGTCCGACGCGCTGGAAAGCATCATCAATGTGGTGGTCGCCGGCGTTGCCTATTTCGCGCTTCGTGTCAGCATGACGCCGCCCGACGCCAAACACCCCTTCGGCCACCACAAGGCGGAATATTTCTCGGCCGTTCTCGAAGGCGTGCTGATCGCGGTGGCGGCGCTCGCAATCTTCCGCGAGGCAGCGATGCATTTCTTCAAGCCGGCCGCGATCGAAGCTCCGGGGCTCGGCATTGCCGTCAATATGGCCGCATCGGCGATCAACGCCGTGTGGGGCTGGCGGCTTATCGGGATCGGCAGGCGCGAAAGGTCGCCCGCGCTCGACGCCGATGGGCGGCATGTTTTGGCAGACGCGGTCGCCTCCACGGGCGTTGTGATTGGCGTGACCGCTACGGTGCTGACCGGCTACCTGCAACTGGATGCGCTCGTCGCAGCCGGCGTCGGCGTTTACATTTTGTCTGCCGGCTGGCGGCTCGTCAAAGAAAGCGTCGGCGGATTGATGGACGAGGCTGCCGATGCGGCAACGCTCGCCACGATCCAGGCCTGTATCGCCAAGGAGGCGCAAGGGGCTCTCGAGGCGCACGACTTGCAGACGCGCCACGCAGGGCCCGTCACCTTCATTCAGTTCGATCTCGTGGTGCCCGCCACCATGACCGTATCGCAAGCGCACGATATTTGCGACCGCATCGAGCATGCTCTCAGCGAAACGGTGCCAGGAGCGCGCATCGCAATTCATGTCGAGCCGGAGAGCAAGGCCAAGCACGCGGGCATCCTCATGCGGCCAAGTGCTTCCGTGCGCAGTTAGTTTTCGTTTCAGCACGGTCCCCGCATCGGCGGTAACTTAAGCCATGAAGGCGCAGGGCTTGGTATCGTTATAACCACGCCATCGAACGCTGCGGCGATTTCAAAACCTGACATTAAGCTTCTCGCGTGTTAATTCGCGGATAGGGATTAAACGCAGGCAGCGATGTTCAACGCGATCAAAAACTCATACCGCTTGACCAAGGCGGGTCTCACGCTCGCGTGGCATGGCGCAGGCTTCATGCCGGAATCGGTTTCGCTGCCTGGGCCGTTGCGCGTTTTGCGCGCGGGCGAGGACGGCGGCGCTGCCGCAAAGCGAAAGGGGGAGCGGCTTTCCCGCGCGATCAGGGCGCTGGGGCCTACCTATATCAAGCTCGGTCAATTTCTCTCGACACGCCCCGATGTGGTGGGCCCGCATCTTGCCGGCGCTCTGGGCTCGTTACGAGACCGTCTCCCGCCCTTCCCCGCGGACAAAGCCAAAGCGGAAATCGAGGTGGCATTCGGAAAACCTTGGAGCGAGGTGTACGCGGTGTTCGGCCCAGCCGTTGCCGCCGCCTCCATCGCGCAGGTTCACAAAGCTGCCGTGCAGTCGAACGGCGCGGGCCGCACGGTTGCGGTCAAAATCTTGCGGCCCGGTATCGAGAAGCGCTTCGAGCGCGACCTGCAAAGCTTCTATTTCGCGGCGCGCGCAGCGGAGCGGTTCTCGCCGCAATCGCGCCGCCTGCGTCCCGTCGCAGCGGTCGATACGCTCGCGCAATCGGTGCTCTTGGAGATGGACCTGAGGCTAGAGGCGGCCGCGATCTCGGAGATGTCCGAGAATATCGCGAAAGCCGGCGATCTCGATTTCCGGGTGCCGAAGGTCGATTGGGAGCGCACCGCCAAGCGCGTGATGACCTTGGATTGGATCGACGGCATCCCCTTGACCGATCTGGCGGCCATCGAAGCGGCGGGCCTCGACCGCAAGGCGCTCGGCCTCAACGTCATCCGCTCTTTCCTCAAGCATGCCATCCGCGACGGCTTCTTCCACGCCGATATGCACCAGGGCAACCTCTTCGCCGATCCCCGCGATGGCGCCCTTATTGCCGTCGATTTCGGCATCATGGGCCGCATCGGCCCCAAAGAGCAGCGCTTCCTCGCCGAAATCCTTTACGGCTTCATCACCAAGAATTACCGGCGCATCGCCGAGGTACATTTCGAGGCGGGCTATGTGCCGCCAACGCAGGACGTCGCCGCTTTTGCGCAAGCGCTCCGCGCCATCGGCGAGCCGATCATGGGCCGGCCCGCCGCGGAAATCTCGATGGCGCGGCTTTTAACCCAGCTTTTCGAGGTGACGGACCTGTTTCAGATGCGCATGCGGCCGGAGCTTCTGCTATTGCAAAAGACCATGGTGGTGGTCGAAGGCGTGGCGCGCTCGCTCGATCCGAACCTCAATATGTGGATCGCCGCCGAGCCCGTCGTGCGCGAATGGATCGAGCAGCAGCTAGGGCCGGCTGCGCAAATGCGCGATGCCGTCGCGAATGTGGGCGCGCTGGCGGCCGTGCTGAGGCAGGCGCCGCAGCTCATCGAGAACAGCGCGCGCATCGTGGACGCGCTCAGCGAGGAACGCGCAGCCGCGCCGGCGCCGCCACGCGGGCGCCTCGCCATCGTCCTCCCGCTGTGGATGGCCACGGCCGCGCTCATTGCCATCGCCGCGAAGCTGTTTTACGGTTGGTGAGCTGCGACGGCCTGGGCTTCGCCCGCCTCCTCGATGTCTCTGCAGGGTCGAAACCCGACGTTCAATTACTTCGAACTGAATACAGCATACCCCCAATAAGCAGAAATCCGGACTTATGGACTTATGTAGCTAGCACACCAGGCATGTCGGGCATAAGCTTCTCCCAATCATCGGTGAATAGGCGCCAATTCACATTGCGCATCTCCTCTTTGAATTGATCGCTGATGAATGGCAATAGCGACCAAATCCGATGAATCCCTTGTTCGGTTTTTCTAGCCATCAGAGGAGAGATGCTAACTTGCGCTATCACTTGGCTTACGATCTCGAACTCATGGGCAGACGCGATCGTGTAAGGCATCTCTTCCAGTACCTGATCTGGGAGGTTGGCTTCCACCAAAAGGTGACGTACGTGTTTGATCAGCATTTCATTGACCTGAGGACTGAAGATCAACCAATCCTCCAGGGTCAGCACCAATGGGTAGACTGGAAGCCTGTTCGGTACCCACCTCGTCTTGCCGTTCAACGCATCACGGATATTTCGATAATGCTGAACGATGGCTGTCGCCATAACAATTAGATCCTTATCCAAAGCCACAGAGTCAGAAAGGGCTTTGGCGTTCACGGTCAAGCGCTTTGTCTTACATTCAATAAAAAGATGACCGGTGCTGTCCGAAAGCACCCAGTCAGCGCCATGCATTTTATTGTTACCAACATAGTAAGGCTCTTCAGCTAAGACGGTAAAGCGCGGTGGAAGGCAGGTTGCCTGGAGGATTGCTCCAATATAGGCTTGGAACGAGTGGCCGAACGGGTTATCGAAACCTGCTGCTCTTACAAGGTCGTAGAAAATGCCGTCAGATACTCGATGAATTAAATATCGAGGTATCGGGCAAAGTACCTTCTCTGGACATGCCGGATTGAGACTAACAAGTGGGGTAGCCTGCAGCGGGTTCCATGTATAGAGCCAGTCGCGATCATAAGACTGGTACTTAGCAGTTTCCGCTTTGAGCTGTTTGAGGCTGCAGGTAATGCGACTGAAGAATGCCGTCGAAACATCCTTAGAGATGCCCAATACCCCGTAATCCTGATCGGTCGACATGCCCCAGTGCTTCAGGAAGTGCCCGCCGACTGCCATGCCAAGCAAGAGGAACTGCCGCGTGGTCATAGCTAGTTCTCGTTGAACAATCTTCTCGACCTCCGCCTCGCCGAACACCTTGAAGGCGCGCATCATTGGACCGACGCCCACCTTCATTTGCCATGGGAGCTGCCGGTGCGCGATCCGGTGAAGCTCCAAGAGGGCGTCTACAGGCTCCTCGCTACCTCGCAGGAAGGCTGCGTCATCCAGTCGCCGTAAGTGGTTGATGGCCACCGTAAGGTCATGCCATTTTTTGAGGCTGCGGTCTCCTCTCTTCCCCGCACTAAGTACGAGTTCCTTAACGAGGATATCGAATTCCCAGGGATAGGGGTGCTTTTCCAAGAGCTTTGAAGTCAGGGGATTCCTGCCAACCGCGTAGTCGGCCGCGAGAGGGTGCCCCTCCATCACATGCAGCGAGTAATGCCACACGTCGACAAGGCTTTGCAGCAGATCGAACTGCCGCATGTAATTACGCAATGGCTTATATTCATTGTAAAAGCTCATAAAGCTAGCAATCCCAACCTGCAAACCATTAAATAAGACGGCAACATTCCAAATTGGCAAGACAATTGCTCGATCCTCCACAGCTTCAAACGTCCGCAAGGGATAGAGATTGACCTCCACTCGATCAGGTGAGGCGTCGTCGATCAGGCGGTATTTCGAACCGCGATTTGGCCGTCGACTTGAAACGCCGCTTTACCTTCAGCATCAGACGATTGGTTATAAGTAATAAACTTCAGCTCCCGGCCGAGGTCGTGTGAAAAGTCCTTTTCGGATTGCTGATTCTGCTTGAGAATCTGCCTGCCAGGATGCGGGGGATTGGATGAGCGGTTTCATATACGGGGCAGATCGCAGTCAAGGAACGATGTTTCCGGCTCAACTGGAAGACTATGTGGCCGAGGACAATCCGGTTCGGGTGATCGACTTTTTCGTGGATCAGCTTGATCTGCGGGGGCTTGGTTTTAGCGCCGTCGATCCCAAGGAGACCGGAAGGCCCGCTTATCATCCCGCGGTGATGCTGAAGATTTATGTTTACGGATATATCAACCGCGTTCAGTCGAGCCGCCGGCTTGAGCGGGAATGCCAGCGCAATGTCGAAGCGATGTGGCTCACGGGCTGCCTGGCGCCAGACTTCAAGACCATTGCCGATTTCCGCAAAGACAACGGTACGGCCATCCGCAAGGTGTGCCGTGAGTTTATCGTTGTGTGCGGACGCGCCGGCGTCCTCACAGCCACTGCGGTCGCGATTGACGGCAGTAAGTTCAAAGCGGTCAACTCGCGCGACCGGAATTTCACGGAAGCCAAGGTGGCAAAGCGGCTGGAGCAGATCGAGGCGAGCATCGAGCGCTACCTGTCTCAGCTTGAAATCGCCGACCGGCAGCCCGAGGCTCCGGAACTCAAACGCACGCACCTCAAAAACAAGATCGGCCGGCTCAAGCAAGAAATTGAGCGCATGAAAGCCATCGAGGCCAGCTTTCACAGCAAGAAGACACTCAGATCTCGCTCACCGATCCTGACGCGCGCTCGATGCAAGGAACCGGAAAAGCGACGGGAACCGTTGGCTACAACGTTCAATGTGCTGTGGAAACCGAACACCACCTCATCGTCGCTCACGAAGTCACCAATGCCGTCAATGACCGCAGCCAGCTCTTGAGCATGGCCAAGCAGGCCAAGGCGGCTCTTGGCGCCGAAACGATGGAGGCCTTCGCTGACCGCGGCTACTACAACAGCGAAGAGGTGCTGGCTTGCGAAGGAACCGGCATTCTGCCGTGTGTGCCTAAGACCCAGACCTCGAACAATCCCAACCGCGGCCTTTTTAGCGGAGATGACTTTATCTACGACGCCCAGCGTGACCGCTACATCTGCCCCGCTGGCGAACATCTGACCAAAGGCGCCGTGCGTTCAGACCGGCGTGATAATATCGACCAGTACCGCAATCTGACCGCGTGTTTAACGTGCGCGCTTAAGCCCAGATGCACGCCTGACAACAAGGTCAAACGCGTGAAGCGAAGGCAGCACGAAGGGGTGCTGGACAAGATGCAGGCAAGGCTTGATCGCATGCCGGACGCGATGATAATCCGCAGGCAGACCGTCGAACACACCTTTGGAACGTTGAAATTTTGGATGGGCGCCACCCACTTCCTCACCAAGACGCTCAAAAACGTGCGAACCGAGATGAGTTTGCAGGTGCTAGCCTACAACATGAAGCGGATGATCAAGATGTTCGGAGTGAAGCCGCTGATTGCAGCAATCACGGCATAGCGCAGAAGCAAAAACATTGCTTTCTTACTGTGAATGCGAACGCAACGCCGGGCCGGCCGGTCATGTCAGCGGGTTTTTCCACGACCTCGGCCTCTCGCACGCATTTTCGTAGCGCCACAATATGCTTAATACGGACAAAGTAAACGCGGCGGGTATTTACTGTCTTTCCTGCGCAAACGGCATCCTTTTTCGCGTTTTTCGACTACAAATCGAGACTTCAAAAAGTCCGTTAAATATATTTCCAGATCTGGGCTATGCAGTTGACTCCCGTGCCTCTAGATATAGTAGTTTGAGGCATGAAGCAGTATCCTGCGGACATGGCCGATTTCATGGATATGTTCCCGAGCGAAGACGCGTGTTTGGAGTATCTGAGCATCGTGCGCTGGCCGGACGGATATAGATGTTTGCGCTGCGGGAACGGGGATCGCTGGAAGAAGGCCCGTGGCCTTTTCACCTGCCGTGCATGCGGATACGAGGCTTCGGTGCTGGTGGGAACCTTGTTTCAAGATACTCGCAAGCCGCTTCGCCTTTGGTTTCAAGCGATGTGGTATGTGGTGAACCAGAAGAACGGCGTCAGCGCGCTGGGGCTGCAAAAGGCGCTGGGCCTTGGCAGCTATCACACCGCCTGGGAGTGGTTGCACAAGCTGCGCCGTGCCATGGTCCGGCCCGGCCGCGACAGGCTGTCCGGTATTGTCGAAGTGGACGAAACTTTCCTTGGCGGACGGCG
>JBKQQS010000057.1:0-3427 GCA_052144215.1 Rhodomicrobium sp. | reverse complement strand
TGTCAGGGGGCAGACCGCCATCCAGCAGCTGATCGAGTACCACAACGCGAGAGAAGCCGCCGCGGCGGAGGCGGCCAACCTTGAGTTTAGCGCGGCGATGAGCCGCGAGCCCCTCAGTTTCGAATTTCGCATTATAGCAGAGAGCGATGCCGGCGCGCTGCTGAAGCTTCATTCGCTTCATGCCGACCTCGTGATCGCCGGACATCCGCAACAGGCCAGTGTACCTCCGCGCGCGGCGGAAGAGCTGCTTCTTTGGACCGGGGTGCCCTGTCTCGTCGTACCGGAGCATTGGGAAGAAGGCACGGTCGCGAAACATGTTCTTTTGGGCTGGAACGCGAGCAGGGAAGCCCGCCGCGCGATTAGGGATGCTCTTCCTTTGCTCAAATCGGCGCAGGCGGTTTCAGTCGTGGTTGTCGATCCTGAAGACAACCCGCTGCTTGGACAGGAGCCCGGCGCGGATGTGGCCCTTTCCCTGAGCCGGCACGGAGTGAATGTGACAGTCGAGCAGATTCGATCCGAAGGCATATCCATTGCCGGCGCCATTTTGAACCATGCCAAGCGAAGCGGCGCGGATCTGATCGTTATCGGTGCCTATAGTCATTCGCGTTTCCGCGAGACCCTGTTCGGCGGTGTGACGCGGTCCCTGTTAGATAAGACGGCGGTGCCTCTGTTTATCGCCCATTAAAACTTGCAGGAGTAATGGGCGCTGGGCTTCGGGACGCGCTCGCGGAGCCGCTACTCGCCCGTGTCTTCAGATGATCGGGGTCCGCCCTCAACGCCGAAGGGCCGTCAAACGCCGCGCACTCTTGCGCCGCGATTGGCCGGTCAGCACCGCCGTACCGTAATGATGATGAATTCCGGCTAAATAACCACTATGAAGGCGATGCTTGCAGCGGCCATAACGATTGTGGCAAGCCAGCCTCCAAGGCGCATGCTCAGAGAAAGCTCAATGCGTGTATGATTAGATGGCGGCCATGACGTTCGTATCTCCCGCCTCCAAAGCGGCAGCCGGAACCGTCACTGGGTTGAGGTCATCGACAAATTCTATTCTTAAGAGTTCCGCAAGCCGTGCGCGGCCGCGTTGAACCCGTTCTCTGACTATCTCCCGCGCACATCCGCAGATTTCGGCGATCTCCAGATCCTGGAACCCCGCAGCCGCGGACAGAATCATCGCTTCACGGTCCTCAAAACCCAGCTGCAAGAGTGCGGGGCCAACGTCTGTCACCGTCCGGCCCCTAGTCTTCGCCCGCCCAATTGCCGCAAATGAGCTGCAAGAGGTGCCGTATGCGTCGCGAACTCCTTGATGGAGCGCCTGGCGGCGATCACGGGCGAGAATGCCGCGCAGAATCTTAAAGAGCGCAACGCGCAGTTGAGACATGCCGCTCCAGCGGATGTCGTTAGCTAATACGCAATTTAGAGTTTCTTCGACCTCCCGGTCCGCTTCGGATCGATCGTTTGTCATCAGCCGGGCGTATGCCCGCATGCGCGGTATTTCGGCAAGGATGGCGCTTGCTAGGTCGGCTTGAGCGTGTACTGGCATGTGCTTCGCTTTCTTGCGGGGGTGTGCACGAGCTGCTTTACCGGGACATAGTCAAGGATGCGCTCAGTTGGGGGATTGAGAACGGTGAGCGCGTGGCCGCGCGGCCCCTCGCATTCGCTGCGCCGAAACGCACATCGATGGAGAGAGCCCCGCCTCGATGCCATTTGCAAATGTTGTGCAGCTTCTCTGAAACATCTCCCAGTGTCGCGCCGCGTGGAATACTAAGGGACAGGGGGCCATCCTCGAACTGGATCAGCACCTTGGTTGCAACAAAACCTTCATTTGAGGTATTACGCATAATCATCACCTCTTATCTGTACGGTAGCTTTATCTTAGGAGATCGGGGACACGGCCCATAGACTCGGAAAATACTCAAGCGGGTTCGCGACGATCAGATGGGTAAAACGCCGTGCAAATGGGCAAGTATTTTATCGCTTGGAATTTTCGTCAAGTCCTTCGCCAGTTCGCCGGCCAATGCGTGCTTGAGCGTAGGGTCCAGATGCTGGCGAAAATCGCTGAGGATTTCCGGAAAGGCCACTAGCATCTAGCGGTCGAAGTGCTTTAAAGAGAGCTTCTTTTTTTTGGAAGACTATCAGTATCTGCATGAGTTGATTTTTTGCTGAGCGTGAGCATCATCCCCCCCGCAATTGTCGAATCCAAATCGATGCAGATGGAAAGCTGCCATCCGGCCGTAGCTCCACGGCCGGATGGCAGGGTCCGGTGTCAATAAGCCCGTGACTGACCGCCCATCAGCAGCATCAAGTCGACGGCAATGTTTGCACTCAACAACTGGCTGTGAGCCAGCTCTCCGTTGTGGATTTTGCCGGCATCCGCTCCCAGCTCAAACACATCCTCATCGATACCCATTACCAAGAGATTTTGAAGCCGCCATTGCCGGCGTAGTTCTTGCCTTGGCCGGAGAACTCGCCATCGAAATAGGCGAACAGCGCTATGCTCCCGGTGACGTCAAACTTTAGGCCCGCGTCCACCTTCGCCGCGTCGCTCCCGACAAAGGCCGCCTCGGGAGAGAACGTGGCTGCGGGCGACAGGGTCAGGCTCGCGTTGATATTGCGGTCAGGATTGAACTCATGCACCCATGCTACGCGCGTGAATGGTGTGAGTATCCCGTTGGCAAAAGGGATCCGCGTATCGACTTGGATTCCAGCCGAACTTTCCAGCGAAGTCATCGAATTGGAGCCAACGGTTAGACCCAAAAGACCCGGCCCTCCCGCCACCCCGGTGCTGTTCTCGGTAAAGCCACCACTGCTGAGATTGGCCACGTCCACGTCCGCGAACGGCGTTACATTATAGCCGCCGAAGCACCACTGCCAGCCAGCTTCGAGGCGCCCGGCGAAGTCATCGCTCGTGAACTTACCCGCGGCCCGTTCGCTCAGCACAAAGTCAATGAGCCGGTTGGTGTCGTCGTAGAAATGGGCGTATTGGGCGGTACCCGCAAAATAGAGAGGGCCAAGATTTTGCACCCCATAAAGGCCTACATGCGCACCCTCAACCGTTCCGCTGGTCAGCAATTGATACGCCGAAAACGTCGAATTGGAATAGCCGCCGGCGATACCGGCGAGAGTAGAGGGGCCAACCTGGTAATCGAGCCCAACGGCGAAGCCTGAGGCGTGCGTATCGAGATCTGCACCGGTGGCTGCATCGCCGCGGAAGGAGGTCGTGCCGCCGAAGCCTGAAGTCCACAATCTCCACGTGCGATCGGCCAAGATCACTGGCTCGCCAGGGTCCTTCATAGAGCGGTAAGTTTGCGGCGTGACGCCCATTAAGTCCTGTCCACCACCACTGCGCCAGAACGCGGCCTGCGCGAACATTGCAGAACCGAATAGGCTTGAGGCGCCGAATGCTGTCTGCTGAGCCCCGGCGATCCCC
>JBKQQS010000056.1:0-3104 GCA_052144215.1 Rhodomicrobium sp. | reverse complement strand
ATCACCTCTTCCCGAGTTTTTCGGATCAAGAAGTCCGGTTGTGGCCCTGACCGGTATATTTCGCAGTTGCGAAAAATGCTTCGGCTTCTTGAGGACAAGCCGCTGTGGAACACGAAGGGCGGACCAGCCCGAGCCATACATTTATTGTTCGGCGTTCACCGCCTCAATCGCGGCACTCGAGCTGAAGCCGCTCCCCTTGAAGTCTATAAATCAAAGCACACATAGGTAAGATGGAAATAGATTTATGGACGAAACTGTGGACACATTTGGGCCGGGATTGGCGGCCTCTCTCTCCATTCTATCATACGTTCGTTTGATGGATGACGGAAGGAGACGAACATGCTTGTCGGATATATGCGGGTGAGCAAAGCGGATGGATCGCAAGCGCTCGACCTCCAACGCGATGCGCTGATCGCGGCCGGCGTCGGACCCGGTGCAATCTATGAAGACAGGGCGAGCGGTGCCAAGGAGGACCGGCCAGGCCTCTCGGCTTGCTTGAAGGCGCTCCGCCAAGACGACGTGCTCGTGATCTGGAAGCTTGATCGCCTTGGCCGCAACCTCAAGCATCTCATTGAGACGGTCGAGGATCTGACGAAACGCGGCGTGGGCTTCAAAGTGCTGCAGGGCGCGCCCGTCGATACGACCACATCGCAGGGTAAGCTCATGTTTACGATGTTCGCGGCCCTTGCCGAGTTCGAGCGTGATGTGATCCGCGAGCGCACCCTGGCGGGACTGGCTTCAGCGCGGGCGAGAGGACGCAAGGGGGGGGCGGAAACCGATTTTGACCGTATCGCAGCTGCGCAGGGCGCAAGCAGCGATGGCAAGCCGGGACACGCACGTTCTGGATCTGTGCGCAGAGCTCAAGATCAGCCGGGCAACCCTTTACAATCACGTAACGCCAGATGGGAAGCTTACGTGCCGCGGCGAAGCGCTCTTGCAGAAGCGATCGCCCCTGTAGTCTAAGCTCCGAAAGTGAGCCAATGCTGGGTTCGCGCGGCTTCCGCCCGTCTTCTGGCGTCATTCGGTTTCATTGACTGCCTTGCGCGGGATTTCCTCAACCTCAGTGCAAGTCACGCTTCTGATTGCCTCTTGATAAGCTTCAGCTGCTTGCTTCGCGGTCATCGTGGAATTGATCAATCGGACTGGCAAAGCACCCGGGCCAGTGTGCTCAGCCGTGATGCGGTCACCGAATATTTTTGGCAGGCACTTGCTCAGGAGCCACTTGCGCGTATCGAGGCGAAGGCGCGAGCGGGCGATGTGTTCGCCATTCACGGCCCAGCCGAGGTCTTCGCCATCCTTGCCGGTTCGCTTCATCCAATCATTGGTGCCATCGTCCGCGATTTCGAGAAGCTCATCGGCAAGCTTGAGATAGCCTATTTCCCGTGCTCGCACGTATTTCGGGGAAAAGGGATGGTCAGGTGTTCGCGCCCAGGTGCGAACCGTTCTTTCGCTCGGCGTGCCTTCGCTTTTGCAGATCGAATTTAGGCTTTCGCCGTCCGCCAGCCGGTCGCAAATGCTGTCAGCCAGAGCTTCGCTATAAAGCGAAGGCGGCCCCTTCTTCTTTGGCTCCATGCTCCGGTTCATCGCCGCCGAGCTCAGCGCCGGGGGGACGGCGGTTTGAGTTAATAAACTCGTTTTGACTGTTTGACATTCGAAACGAAGCTTCCCGCTACCCTCCTTTTGCCCTTCAATCGTCATCTCAGCACAAACGCCAAGATTTACAAGACTATAGTGTTGTCGCGTGCCCGTTAAACAGTGTCGGAGGAAATTCGGTGGCCGGTTCGAGGCTGCGAAAGAATTACAATCGCAAGCGTACGCTTGTGTGTTCCAAGTAATACCGCCATTTTTCCTTTCCTTTCGTCATTTGTTTTTCGCCTTGTTGTCCCTCCTTTTTTTCCGGATATTATTTCCCGGAGATGCTTATCCCTCTGAACCCACTTGGCATAAATAGGCACAATATGTGGTGACGGAGGGGGCGGCGAGCGGTAAGAACATAGCATGAACATGCGTCGGCGGAGGGTGCGTTCATGACTGACTTCCCCCGTTCTCTGAACGAATTTCAAAAGCGGTTCCCCGACGATGCGGCGTGCGCCGCCTATCTGGCCGCCAAGCGCTGGCCGGACGGGTTCCGCTGCCCGCGGTGCGGCGGGACGAAGTCCTGGCAGCTGCCCAGCCGGGAGGTGCTGACCTTCCTGTGCGCGGGATGCCGGAAGGAGATTTCGGTCACCGCCGGCACGATCATGCACCGCTCGCATTTGCCGCTCACCATCTGGTTCTGGGCGGCCTTCCTGATGGCGACGCACTCCAACGGCATCTCCGCCTTGCAGTTGCAAAGCGAGCTTGGCCTCGGCTCTTACAAGAGCGCCTGGCTTCTGGCGATGAAGCTGCGCCTTGCCACAGTAGCGCCCGGACGCTCGCCGCTAAGCGGCCTGGTGGAGACTGACGAGGCCGGAATTCCCTTCCGGACCAAGGACGATCCGCCTGCGGGCGGCCAGGGCCGCAGCCATGAGGGCAAGCTGCTTATCGCCGGCGCCGTCGAGATCAGGAGCGGTAAGAGGGGAAAACCGGTGCTTGGCCGGGCACGGCTTGGCGTGATCGCCGATTTCCGCGCCAGCACACTGCACGCATTCATGAAGGGCAGCATCGCCTCTGGGGCTACCGCCAAGACTGACGGATTTGCCTCCTATACCGGGTTAACTCACGTCAGCCACGACCCCCATGTCATCGGAAAGATGGCTGCGCATATCGTCCTGCCCGGCATCCACAGGCTGTTTTCAAACCTGAAAACCTGGGGGCTTGGCGTCTATCACGGCCTGCGCCGCAAGCACCTGCAAGCCTACCTCGATGAATACGTTTTCCGCTTCAACCGGCGCAAATCCCGTCATGCTGCCTTCGATACCCTGCTTGGCATCGCTGCCAGCCACGAACCCGCTAACTACAACATGTTGAGGGCAGTGGGATTAACGGGATAAGCATTTCTCGTTTAAAGAAAATCTCTGGCGTCACTTTTGACGATAAAGATGAAACCGTTTTACGGTCGCTACGAGCAACGCGTAATGCCATCGAACACTACGAATGGCACTCTACCGAGAAAGAAGCCAAAA
>JBKQQS010000055.1:0-4726 GCA_052144215.1 Rhodomicrobium sp. | reverse complement strand
GCCGCGGTCTGAGCGGTCGTCATGTCGCCAGACTGCACGGATTGCAACAAGCTGGCGAGGTTGCTCCTGAAGGAGTTCTCGCGGCCGCCCCAATGCCTCGATGGCAGGGCTTGGAACGTATCCGCCTGGCTCGTTAGATCGTTTACCACGGTTTTGGCGGCGGCCTGGGAATCCGTGGCGCTGCCCGATTGCACGGCGCTCAGCAAGCTATTCAGATCGGTAAGGAAGGTGGACTGGGCGGTGCCTGAGCCCGAGGTGGACGATGTGGACGCCGCAGTGCCCGTGGAGGCTGCGGCCGTTGCCGGTGCCGTCGAGCCCGTGGACGATGCGGATGTTGTGGAGGAGGTAGAGCTGGAACTTGTGCCGGTGAGCGCGTTTTGGAGCGCGGTTGCCGCGGTTTGAGCGCCGGTCATGTCGCCAGACATCACCGATTGCAGCAAGCTTGCCAGGTTGCTTCCGAAGGAGTTGCCCTGGCTATCCCCCTGTCCGGGAGGCGGTCCAGGCGGCGGGGGAGGAGGCGGTCCCATGACGCCCTGCGGGCCTTGAGACGTCCCCGTACCGGTTTGCGAAGCCCCCCCGGTTTCGATGCTGCCCAACAAGACAGCCAAAGTGGTTTGCGCTTGACCGCTTGCGGCTGTTGCCTGCGAGCCGCCCGATGCGGTCTGACTGGTTTGGCTTGTGTCCGATGTTTGGCCGCTGGTATCGCTAACTTTCTGCCAGCGATGGTGGTGCTGGACTGCTCCCAGGCCCGCTCCGCCGAGTATGCTGGAGATCGACATGGCTATCCTCAAATGCGGTTGTTTTTCCTGACGCCGGTACCGAGAAAAGCCGGGAGCATGGCCGCACCCCGCTGATTCTTACGCCATTGTATAGCAAGGCCACAGCTACTGTCGCAATGATAAGTGTGGCCAAATGTAACAACCCACGGTAGAAATTGCCCGCAAGGCCATCATGGAGCCGGGCTTGGCTCCGCCGTGGAGGCCGTCTCGTCTCCTTGCGTAAATCTCCGCCGGCAAGGTTTGATATCCAGGAGCGGCGTGCCGTCGAGGCAGTCGAGGCCGCGCACCAATATTCCGGCACTTTCGATGGCGATCACGGCAACGATGGACGCCGCGATGGGGTTTGGCCGCATGGGCGAGCGCAGGGCGAACGTTCCGGCCGGGCCGATGCCGGTTCGAGGCATCTGCACCAGAAGATCGCGGCGCGCCTTGTCCATCCAATAGAAGACCTGCAGCTGGGGATGAGCCTCAAGCCCCTGCATCGCCAGGCGCCAGGGCTCATCGATCTCGATCCGGCATACAGGTCCATCCGTGTGGCCCTGACGCGGGCAATCCCGCAGGGAGTGGAATGGCGTGCGGATGCGGCCGATGAAAATTAGCGTGGCGTCCGCGCGGTCTGGTGCGCTGCCGGCGATCTCGCCGGGCCTGATCGGAGGCTCGTCCATGGTATGCCGTCTCCCTGCCGTTTGCCGCGCACATAGCATATGCGGAGGCTTTATGCGCGTTTTTGCGCCGGTTTCGTTACCCGAATGGCGTGGGGCTTTTCAACCGTCATAAAAACATAAGCCCGCTCTGGCAGGCGATAGCGGCGCCTGCTTCATCGCGGTACAGGCGGGGCAGTAGAGCATAAGCTTATCTGTGCATAAAACGTGTAAAACGTAAGCTTAGCTGTGAAATAAACGAGGTGTGCTTCGCAAAAGGTTGCTGTGCAACGAGTGATACGGACGAGACGCTTTGGGTCCGCAAGAAAAGGCGAAAGGATGAGCAATGTATTCCAAGCGCATAATGCCGGCAGCCTATTTGAGCTTAGCTATTGTTATTGCAACAGGCCTTTTTTCTATCGGAAGTCCCAGCATAGCTGACGGTGACGATCATTCATACCTGCCGCCGTGGATGCTTGACGAATCCGGGGCGATCAAAGCTGATGAAAAAGTTGGCCGGCCCAGGGCGCCTCTCATTGTAGAAGTGCAACCCGCAAAGGTAGAAGTGTCGCCGGTGACGCCAGATAAGCCTAATTCGCCAGATTTGACGGCCAAGGCAACGCAAGCGAGCTCAAGGGTTGTGGGATTTGTGAGCAACCTGTTTAGAAGGTCCATTCGCTTTACCATGGGCGAGTAATGGCCCCGTGCAACGGTCCATCCAGGCATTCATCGAGCCCAGCCTTGCGGCGCCGAAGTGCTCATTCCGGCGATGGGGATGTGCAGCCGGTTTAACGGGCAATAAAGCGGCCCTATGGATCGAACAAGGTTAATGCGAGCGAGGTAAACGCCGGGGCGCGTATTTTTCGCCGCCGTATTTCTGCGAATCTTTTCGCGATTCCGGCTGAATTTCATGAGTCCAGAATCCGTTTAAATATACTCGCAGATTTAATATTAACCAAAACTATGGCTGGAGGCTGTCTACGCCGGCATAAATTACATTGGCGTGTCAGTGAGTTAGAAGAAAGTGGCGCGCCTTAACGATTCGTCAAAGCGCATATGCTAAATTACTTCAATATCGAAATGCGATGTAGGCCAGGGAAAATGCAGGTCAAGTGCGTTAACAGGCGGTTAGCTGGCAGTCCCGGAACGCCTTCGCGGCGCTTGGGTTGGCAGCCAGGGTTGCGTTTGTCCAGCCGGGAGGGAAGCGCGTTCGCCAGCGCGGGAAACGCCGCCCGGCATCGGGCTAAGCCGAACGGCGGTCGAGCCATTCGCCGACGGCAACGGCAATGAGTTGCTGCAGCGACGTGTTTTCGGCGATTGCAATTTCTTTCAACCGCGCGGCAGTCGTCCGGGGCATAAAGAATGTCATGTTGGTCTCTGTGTTCTCCAGCCTGCCCCGGGGCTTGGTCAGGAAATGTTTGACGTTTCGCTTTCTCACAATCGTTCCTTTTGTGGCCGGCTTAGCGCTTGGTCTTGGGCGCTTGCGCCGGTCTTGCTTTGATCCGCATGGCCCGGCCCTCCGGCTGATCGAGATCGAACGCTCCGGTCTTGCGGACCAGATCGCTGAGCTTGCGATAGCCGTAAGTGCGCGGGTCGAAGTCCGACGCGATGTTGGCCAGGCGCTGCCCCACCACGCCCAAGCCAACCCAGCCGTCCTCCGTCTCCATCTGCTCGATGGCCCTGTTCAAGATGGGGATGGCCGCGCTTGGGGGCTGAAGAGGCTTGGGGGAAGCGCCCTCTTCGGGAGCCGCGGCCTGCGCCTCGGGCAGCAGGTTCTCGGTGTAAATGAACCGGCGGCAAGCCTGCCGGAAGCTTTCGGGGGTCTTCTGCTCGCCGAACCCGTAGACATCGGCACCCTGCTCCCGTAGGCGCGATGCAAGGCGCGTGAAGTCGCTGTCCGAAGAGACTAGGCAGAAACCGTCCAGCCGGCCGCTGTGCAAAAGGTCCATGGCGTCGATCACGAGCGCGATGTCGGACGCGTTCTTTCCCGTCGTGTAGGCGAATTGCTGGTACGGATCGATCGCGTATTTTTGCAGGATCTCGGCCCAGGACTTCAAGCGCTGGCCCGAGAAATCTCCATAGATCCGCCGCACGCTTGCCTCGCCGAACTTGGCGACTTCCTCGAAAAGCCCGGCGGCAATGCGCGGCGAGGTGTTGTCGGCATCGATGAGAATAGCAAATCGGGGCAAGCGGTTTTCATCTGCCATGTTGGGTGCCTTGATTAGCATGCGGCCGTTGGGGGCGAATCCCTTGAGATACAAATAGGCTCAAACATAGCGTTCGGTGAAGCCTGAATGTATGGCGCGGCGCAGCCGCCGGCGGATGCAGGTGGGGAAAAACGCATGCCCCCGCGGCTCAGGCAGCGGGAATCGCATTAGCGGCAACGGCATTTCTGCCGCAAGCATGGCAAAGATCGATCCGGCGGGCTGCTAGTAACGGCCGCGGCAAGTTCTGCCCTAGCCCTCGTGCTTTGCCCCTGGATCGCCACGGCCGCCAGGGCGGCCTCGCGATGACGGCGATGCGGGTCAGGACATCTTGCGGCTGGTGCTAGGGTTGCAGGTGCTGAATGCGGGCTTGGTACTGCACCTTCAGGCAGGCGGAGTTGCTGGCACAGGTGTCCCTATTCCTGACCCACTGGCGCTGCGAGAGCAGCAAGCGTTGCTTCGTAATGAAGCCCGGCTGTTTCAGCTTTTGCGTATAGAGGTGGTCCAGCTCCTGGTCGAGTTGCGCCAAGTCTGGGTCGTTGCAGACGGCAGCCTCGGCTGGCGAGTGCGGGGCGGCGCAAGCGAAGCTCGGCTTGCCCTGCGGCGCGGGGGCTGCGGCGGCGGTCTGGAGCGGCGCCTTGAGCTGTTGAATCTGGGCCTGATATTTCGCGACGAGGCAGCCGGCGCTGGTTCCACAGCCGAGCGCTGCCTTGATCCACTGCCGCTGCCCGCTCACGACATCCTTCCGCTTGGTTTCGCCCAGGGTCTTGAGAGCCTGCACGTACAGCTGGTTGAGCTGGTTATCGAGCAGCGAAAGCTCGGGGTTGTTGCAGACCGTCACCTCGGCGTCCGAATGGTGCAGGCGGCAATCGAAGCTCGGTTTGGAGGGCCGCACCGGCTCATTGGTGCCGAGAATGACCGGCGTCCAGGAGGCTGTGGAGGAGTCGCGGCTTTGAGCGTGAGCTTGAGTCTGCTTCAGGCTGGCGAGCTTCACTTTAGCCTGCGCCACAAGCGGCGAGTCTGGATAGGTGGTCATGAATTGCTGCAGCGCTTGAGGGTTCGACGTATCGCGGACCCAGCCCCAGGCTTCCGCCGCCTCGGA
>JBKQQS010000054.1:0-9268 GCA_052144215.1 Rhodomicrobium sp. | reverse complement strand
TCGAATATCTCGCGGTACGCAAGCTGGCCCCGCAGGGTAAAGCGCCAATTCTTTGCTTCGTCGGCCCGCCCGGCGTCGGCAAGACCTCGCTCGGCCAGTCCATCGCGCGGGCCATGCAGCGTCCGTTCACGCGCGTTAGCCTGGGCGGCGTCCACGACGAGGCCGAAATTCGCGGCCACAGGCGTACCTATATCGGCTCGCTGCCGGGCAACATCATCCAGGGCATCAAGAAGGCCGGTGCCCGCAATTGCGTGATGATGCTCGACGAGATCGACAAAATGGGCCGCGGCATCCAGGGCGATCCGTCCGCCGCCATGCTTGAGGTGCTCGATCCGGAGCAGAACTCGACCTTCCGGGACAATTACTTGGGTGTTCCCTTCGATCTGTCGCGCGTCACTTTCATCACGACCGCGAATTTGCTAGACACGATCCCTGGGCCGCTTCGCGACCGCATGGAAATCATTTCGCTTGCGGGCTATACCGAAGAGGAGAAGCTGCAGATTGCCCGCCGCTATCTTGTGCAGCGTCAGCTTGAGGCCAATGGCCTGACCGCGGCACAGGCGAGCATCGATGACGAAGCCCTTCAGCACGTCATCCACGACTACACCCGCGAAGCGGGCGTACGCGCGCTCGAGCGCGAGATCGGCAAGGTGTTCCGGCACGTCGCGGTCCGCATCGCGGAAAAGCCGGGCGAGCAGGTACCCGTAAAGGCGGGCGATCTCACCGAAATCCTGGGCCAGCCCCGCTTCGAGAATGAAGTTGCCATGCGCACCAGCATACCGGGCGTTGCCACCGGCTTGGCCTGGACGCCCGTTGGCGGCGATATCCTCTTCATCGAGGCCACCCGCGCGCCCGGCAAGGGCAGCCTGATCCTGACGGGCCAGCTTGGCGACGTCATGCGTGAAAGCGCGCAGGCAGCTCTCAGCTTGGTGAAGAACCGGGCGGCCTCGCTAGGCATCGATCCCGCTATCTTCGAGAAAAGCGACATCCACATCCATGTGCCGGCCGGAGCGACCCCGAAGGATGGGCCGAGCGCGGGCGTTGCGATGTTCACGGCGCTTTACTCGCTCCTGAGCGGCCGCACGGTTCGCAGCGACACCGCGATGACGGGAGAGATCAGCTTGCGCGGCCTCGTGCTCCCCGTGGGCGGCATCAAGGAGAAGGTGACAGCCGCAGCGCGTGCGGGCCTCAAGCGTGTTCTGCTGCCGGCGCGCAATCGCAGGGATTACGACGATATCCCTGAGGACACGCGCAAGAGCCTCGAGTTCATCTGGCTAGAGAATGTCGACGGCGTCATCGCCAGCGCTTTTGAGAGCGGCAGCGGGGGTGCTCAGACCCTGCCCTCCTGAATTCCCAATATTTAGCGGGCCGGCCGGTGCAGATCCGGCCGTCTCGCCGCGAACTCGCGGTCGAGCGCTTCTTCGAACTGCAACAAATCGTCCGGCGGGGTCATCCCGAACACCCGCATCTCGTTGAGCTTCTCTTTGAGCTGTACATACAGCTCATAGCGGTCATGAGGTGGATTTGAGAACGTTTCCAAGATCAAGCCGATCTCTGCCTTCAGCGATTCGAGAGCCATGACGCGCACCTCATAGGACGGATTTACTAAGATATGATCCGACTCGCCTGGGCAACATTGATACGGATCAAAACATTCGCAGCATTCCTGCCCCCGGGCGGTTTTCTACCCGCCCGTCATCATAATTCGCGCATGGCTCGCTCAACCTTGGCGGTTGATAATAGTCACGCTCCAGCCAAGGTTTCTTTCGCGATCCCGGAAAACCGCATACTGCTACGCGGGCTCTAGGCTTGGCTTCCGCTCTGCTCATGCTTTTTCGACAAACACGCCGAATTATGCATGCAACATCCCGGCCAATAGTTGGCTCAATAACGTGTTAACTTTTTTGAAGGGGGAAGTCATGGCCGATGCGGCTACGCAAAGGACTAGCGTCGTTTTTGCCGTTATCGACAGCGAAAGAACCCGGGTAATTTTCGCTTCGACGCTCGGAACTGCCTTCGAGTGGTACGATTTTTACCTTTATATAGTTCTAGCGCCAATATTCGCTAAACAGTTCTTCCCGCCCGCGAATGAGACCGCGGCCTTACTCGCGGCCTTCGCCACCTACGGCGCAGGCTATGTGATAAGACCTCTTGGCGCTGTGTTCTTCGGCCGGATCGGCGATATGAGCGGCAGGAAATATACCTTTTTGCTTACTATCGTATTTATGGGATTTTCGACATTCTGCGTGGGTCTGCTTCCAGGATTTCAAGAAATCGGCTGGCTGGCAACTGTGCTTCTTATCGTCCTGCGCCTTTTGCAAGGCTTAGCTCTCGGCGGAGAGTATGGCGGCGCCGCGACTTATGTCGCAGAATATTCCGAACCTGGCAGACGCGGTTTTGCAACAAGCTGGATACAGGCGACAGCCACCTTCGGTCTAATCTTGGCTCTCGGCATAATCCTTATTTGCCGGACCGAAATGAGTTCCGATGACTTCAGCCACTGGGGCTGGCGAATTCCCTTTCTGGCGTCCTTTATTCTTTTGGTCCTATCCGTTTACATCCGCATTAAGCTGCGCGAGACCCCGATTTTTCAACGCCTGAAAGCCGAAGGCCGGGACACAAAAAACCCAGTCTCTGAAAGTTTCTTGAAATTTTCGAATAACCGTTACATGGCTTTGGCTATTTTTGGCGCGGTGGGAGGCGTTGCGGCAGTCTGGATCACTGGGAATTTTTATACTCTATTCTTTTTGACCACTACGATGCAGGTGGATTACACAACCACCTATCTGATTATGATGGCAGCCTTACTCGCAAGCTCTCCCGCTTTTCTCTTCTTTGGTTGGCTTTCGGACAAAATCGGACGCCTGAAGGTCTTGCTTTCCGCATGTCTTTTGGCCGCGCTTACCTTTTTCCCGCTTTTCCATATCCTCGCATTCGCGGTTAATCCGGAGCTCGTCATGTTCCAGCGCGAGACGCCTATCACCGTCAGCGTCGACACGAGCACGTGCCGGCTTCACGTCTTGGTCGGTCCGTGGACACGCTACACAACTTGCGACCAGGTCGCCGATGTTCTGACCAAGTCTGGCCTGATATTCACGAAAGTGGATTCGCCAGGCGCCGAGAGCGTCCTCGTAACGATCGGCAGCCAGACCGTCGATGTGTCAGCTTCCAGCAAGGCCACAATTACAAGGACACTGAACAAAGCCCTTTATGCCGCGGGCTATCCGGGACTGCGGCCGAAATTGGCGGATGGCGAACCGCAAGCCGATGCCGGGGGACTAATTCTTGAATCTAATCCAGCCAACCCCGCCAAAATTAACTATATCTTGGCAGGCGCAATCATCTTCATTTTGCTGGTTTATGCGGCGATGGCGCACGCACCCTTGGGTGTCTTTCTTGTCGAACTTTTCCCGACAAAAATTCGCTATGTCTCCATGTCCTTTCCCTATCAGATCGGCTATGGCTGGGTTGGCGGTAACGTTCCGCTCGTCGCAACCGCCATCGTTGCGACAACGGGCGATATTTACGCAGGCCTGTGGTATCCTATCATCGTATCGGTTATCACCTTGGTGATCGGATTGTTATTTCTGCGGGATAATCGGAAACAATCGCTCTACCGGTAAGCATCGGCGCCTTGCCTAATGCTTTACGCGAGTTCCAGCCGGCCGCCGGCCGGGCCTGGCGAAACTTTTCGGGCCTTCGAACTTTCACCCTTCGAAGGCGCGAGCGGTTGTTTGCACCGCGAGGAAGCCGGTCGCGCGGCGGCCTTACTTTCGCAACGCGCGGGAGGTGAAAGGCGTTACCATGCTTGACCAGCAGAAAGCGGCGGGCGCCCCGGAACACGGATCCGGGACAGGGCAATCTCCATTCTACATCGCCGCCGGCGGCGCCCCTTCGCGTCCGCGCTGCACGATGAAGCAGAACGATTGCTTCGCCATCCTCGACAATTACGGCGACATTGGCTGTTCTTCCGATGGCGCGGGCGGTCTTTTCGCTCTCGATACGCGCCATCTTTCGCGGCTGGCGCTTTCCATCGCCGGCCAGGAGCCGCTTCTCCTCGGTTCGACGCTGCGCGACGATAACCTCAACCT
Organism: Rhodomicrobium sp.; assembly: GCA_052144215.1. Taxonomy (GTDB): domain Bacteria; phylum Pseudomonadota; class Alphaproteobacteria; order Rhizobiales; family Rhodomicrobiaceae; genus Rhodomicrobium. Next base: position 5,177 of record JBKQQS010000054.1, on the reverse strand, counting down.
GCGAGCCGACCTCACGAACCCAGATATCATGCCTGAGAAAGGCATCGTCCTGTTAAAGGATACTGTGCATATTGGCCGCACGATTTATCTGTACGATGGCTGCCTCAGCGAGCGCAGCGCGCTGACCAATCACGGAACGGTCCCCGTCTCCTTTGAATTTGCGATCGATTTCGACAGCGACTTCGCCGATCTCTTCGAGGTCCGCGGCATGCGGCGCCCCGCCCGCGGCACAATTCAAAAGGAAGTAACCGGGCCCGGCGAAGTTCTCCTCAGCTATACCGGCCTCGATGGCAAAGTGAGGAAAACGCAGCTGACCTTCGAGCCGCCCCCAACCGCGCTCACGGCCTCAAGCGCAAAATACGCCGTGACGCTTGAGCCGCACGTGCCCTGGCGCCAGTTCATCTCGGTCAGCTGCGACGGCCGGAGCCATCCGCCCGCGCCGTCGTTTCTTCGAGGCTTGCTGCGGGCCAGACGCGAACTGATAGGCAACGCAGCGTCGGCCGCATCCATAGAGACGTCGAACGCCGTGTTCAACGAGATCGTGTGCCGCTCGCTTGCCGATCTCAGGATGCTCATGACGGCAACGCCCGAGGGAAAATACCCTTACGCCGGCATTCCGTGGTATTCGACCACATTCGGCCGAGACGGACTCATCACGGCGCTGCAACTCCTGTGGTTCGACCCCTCGGTTGCACGGGGCGTCCTCAACCGGCTCGCCCGTTACCAGGCAGACGAATACGACGCCGCTTCGGATGCACAGCCAGGCAAAATCTTGCACGAGATGCGGGCCGGCGAGATGGCGGCGCTCGGCGAGGTTCCGTTCGGCCTTTATTACGGCAGCGTCGATTCCACGCCGCTCTTCGTCCTTCTGGCCGGTCTCTATGTTCAGCGCACCGGCGACGAGGACTTCCTCCGCCAAATCTGGCCGAATATCGAGCGCGCTCTGCATTGGATCGACGGCCCGGGCGACCTCGATCGCGACGGCTTTTTCGAATATGCCCGCGCGACCCCGGAAGGGCTGCGAAATCAGGGCTGGAAAGATTCTCACGACGCGATCTTCCACGCCAATGGCGAACTCGCCGATGGCCCGGTCGCGCTCGTGGAGGTGCAAGGCTATGTCTATGCGGCTTGGATTGCAGCCGCCGATTGTGCCCGCAAGCTCGGTCACTCCGGCCGTGCGAGGCAACTCCTCGCAAAGGCCGCAAAGCTCAAGCAACGCTTTGAAGACAGGTTCTGGCTCGAGGACCTCGGCACCTACGCGCTTGCGCTCGACGGCCGTAAGCAGCCTTGCCGGGTGCGGACTAGCAATGCCGCCCATGCGATGTTTACCGGGATCATGAGCCCCGAGCGGGCCCGGCTTGTGGCAGCGGGCACGATGCGGCCTTCGTTTAATTCAGGTTGGGGGCTCCGCACCGTTGCTGCGAACGAGGTCCGGTACAATCCGATGTCTTATCATAACGGTTCGATCTGGCCGCACGATAATGCTATGATTGCCTTCGGATTTTCCCGGTATGGCCTGACGGAATGCCTTGAGCCGGTCTTCAATGGCCTCATGCAGGCGGCAGCCTATATGGATCAGCGCCGCCTGCCGGAGCTGTTCTGCGGCTTTCCCCGCCGCCGCAGCCGGGGACCGACGCTTTACCCGGTCGCTTGCTCGCCGCAAGCCTGGGCGAGCGGCGCGGTCTTTCAGCTTTTGCAGGCCGTCCTTGGCCTTGAGTACGACCTCTCTGCCAAGGCAATCCGGCTGCGTAATCCTGCCGTTCCAATGTCCGCGGGCGAGATCGCGGTGCGGAACATCAGGCTGGGCGACGCGTCCATCAGCTTTACAGTAAAGCCCTATCCGAACGGCACCATTTCGCTCGGCGTACTTGAATCGACCGGTAATATTAAGATTTCGGTGGTGCTGGATGCTGGCAATTGAGGCGATCTTCGGAGCGCACCTGGCGTAGGACTTGGAGAGCGAGCGCCGCCTCCCGATATCATTGCGGCGAGACCTGGAGCAACGCATGCAAATCCGCACTCCTTACCTTCTCTTTCTAGGAGACGCCCCCGACAAGCTCGCCGCAAAAACCGCGCAAGGCATCGCGGATTGGCGCCGCGAGTGGTGTCTGGGGCAGCTGCGGCTGCCCGGATGCAAGGCCGATCTGCACATTCCCGAGATGAGCGTCAAGGAAGCCGCAGCAAAGGGCGCGCAGACCTTGATCGTGGGCGTGGTGAATGCCGGCGGCGTTTTGCCCGATCATTGGAGCGCCGTTATTGTCGAGGCGATCGAGGCCGGCCTCGACGTGGCGAGCGGTCTTCACATGCGCCTTGGGTCGAAACCTGAGATTGCCGCGGCCGCGCAGCGGCATGGGCGCCGGCTTCTGGACGTCCGCCACTCGGACCGGCAGTTCGCAACCGGAAAGGGCACGAAACGGCCGGGGATGAGGCTCCTGACGGTTGGCACAGACTGCTCGGTGGGCAAGAAATATGCGGCGCTTGCATTGGAGCGCGAAATGCGCGCGCGCGGGCTCGACGCGGACTTTAGGGCGACCGGGCAGACCGGCATCTTCATTTCGGGCCGGGGCGTCGCCATCGACGCCGTCGTTGCCGATTTCATATCGGGCGCCGCCGAATGGATTTCGCCTGCCGCCGCCCCGCATCACTGGGACCTGATCGAAGGCCAGGGATCGATGTTTCACCCCTCATTTGCAGGCGTTTCTCTGGGTTTGCTGCATGGCTCCCAGCCCGACGCCTTCGTTGTGTGCCACGAGCCCGCGCGCCAGACGATGCGAGGCGTTACCCATCCCCTGCCCTCGATCCAGAGCGTCATCGATCTCACGGTACGGTGCGGCGCGCTGACCAATCCCGGCATCCGGCCAATCGGCATCGCGATCAATACCCAAGCCTTGGGCGAGGCGGCCGCACGCGATTATCTGAAGCGCGTGGCGGACGATCACACCTTGCCGGCCACCGATCCCATCCGCTTTGGCGTTGGCGCCATTGTGGATCGCATTGCGGCACAATTCCCGGCCACTGCGGCCGCCCTCCACGCGGCGGGTTGAGCGATGCGGCGGCTCAAAGTCAGCGTTGAAAGCTGGCCTATTGCAGGCACTTTCACGATCTCGCGCGGCAGCCGCACCGAGGCTCACACCGTGGTCGCAACCATCGAATTCAAAGGTTCAAGCGGGCGCGGCGAATGCATTCCCTACGCCCGCTACGGCGAGACGGTAGACGGCGTGGCAGCCCAGATCGAGGCCATGGCGGACGCGATTTCGCTCGGGGCAACGCACTCCGATCTCTTGACCTTTCTGGCGGCGGGCGCCGCCCGCAATGCGCTCGATTGCGCTCTGTGGGATCTCGAGGCCAAGCTCACCGGCCAGCGCGTTTGGACGCTGGCCGGGCTGCCCGCCCCGGGCGCCGTCACCACGGCTTACACGCTCAGCCTCGGCACGCCCGAAGCGATGGAAGCAGCGGCGCGTAAAGCTGCCAAGCGCCCGCTCCTCAAGGTGAAGCTGGGCGGGGCCGGCGACCCGGAGCGCATCGCGGCTGCGCGGCGCGGAGCGCCCAACGCGACCCTGATCGCCGACGCCAACGAGGCCTGGGACGAAGCCTGCCTCGAAGCCAATTTCGCCGCCTGCCACGCCGCCCAAGTGAAGCTGATCGAGCAGCCGCTCCCCGCCGGCAAAGATGGCTTGCTGGCCGATCTCGGGCAGGCGCGGCACGGCATTCCTATCTGCGCGGACGAAAGCCTCCACACCGCCGCCGATCTCCCCGCCATCGCGCAACTCTACCAGGCCATCAACATCAAGCTCGACAAGGCCGGCGGCCTCACCGCGGCCCTCGGCCTGCTGACGGACGCCCGAGCCCACGGGCTGACCGTCATGGCGGGCTGCATGGTCGGCACCTCGCTTGCCATGGCGCCCGCGCTACTCATCGCCGCCCGCGCCGATTTCGCCGATCTCGACGGCCCGCTGCTGCTCGCCCGCGACCGCGAGCCGGGCCTTGTGTACCGGGGTAGCGAAATCCAACCCTTTGGCCCGGAGGTTTGGGGTTGAACCGCTGCATCCTAAGGCGCAACTCTGCGCGAAAGCGCCTTGCCGGCGAGTTAACCGCCGCAACTTGCTGATATTTATAAGGGTTTTCTGGGCGCGGGAGCGCTTGCCTGCAGCCGGCAGGCCGCCCTTATGGTTAAATTCGAACTGCAAATATATTTAACGGACTTTTTGAAGTCGGGATTTGCGGGCAAAAACGCGAAAAAATCGCGCGTTTTGCGGCGGGGATATATTCGAAACTGGTGCCATTTACCACCGAGGCATTTACCATGACGCGGGCCTACGCCTGAACGAGGCTGCTTTCGCGATATCGCAATCGATCGGGCGAGCGCAAAGCCATTTGCTTCTCGATACGCCCAAGACGCGCTTCGACCGCGGTGAGGCGGCTGCCAGCGACCCGATCGGACTCCACCCTTACCGCACTTTGCCGCACCAGCGGCGGAGAGCAACCCTTGCGCTTCATACTCGTGGAGCAGCTGCACCAGGCAGAAACTTTCTAGCAGACGGGATGATTATTGTGGTATATGCTTAAGGCAAAGCTTGCCTTAAGCTTCTATTGTTTTTGCTTTGGAAACACTGTTTTTCTACTATTTCAGTAATACTACCCTCCGAAAGCAGTATGTATTGGATAGCACAGAATTGCTATTGTCTTGGTTCGCCTAGGTGGCTATTTATGCCCTTGCATTGCAGCTAAGCTAGGTATTTTGCCTAAGCTAAGTCTGCTTTGGAGCAAGCGTGCGCAAAAGGTTTAGAACTCAGCGTCTAAAACAGGTTTTGGGTAGACTCTGGCGCAAGTTCGTCGTGGATGAGTGTCCGCATGGTGAAGCAGAGCGCCTACGCCGGAAACGGATCGACAATATCATGCATGATGTGATTTTGCTTGAAGCCATGCGCCGGTGGGAACTCGAAAATGAAAAGAGCCGTGTCTCGAAGGATTAAACACAGCCTTAAAACACGGCGGCAAGCACGCTCTTAAACTTTTGACCTATGACGCTTACCTTCGACTATGCTCTAGATGTAACGTCTCAGCAGGTTGCTCATGGGAAGCTGAGCAGGTATGTGAATTTTGCCACAAACCACTGCCTGCCGGAGCGTCCCATGAACGTGCATAAGAATGCCAAACTGACGCCCCTCGGTCGAGAA
>JBKQQS010000053.1:0-101128 GCA_052144215.1 Rhodomicrobium sp. | reverse complement strand
TGACCGCCACTGCGCGCGGCGCCTTCCAGAAGTTAGGCCGGGACGGAGAAACGCCGTTCAGCCGAACAGAGAAACATCCCTGCGGCTGTGACTCCGCCTTTTTGCAGAACTTGACGCACGCAACTCGCGTCGCCTTTAGGCCGGGCTAGCGCTGGTACATAGGAAGATACTCCAGCGGTACAGCGGACAATACGCTCATTCCAATCAACATCTGTTGACGGCCGCATGCGCTAAAGCTCCGCATAAGCTTGGCGGCTCAAATTGAGCACGGGATAGGCGTGTCATATCCTAACCGCACACTAATTTTCTTGTGTTAGCATTACAATCAAAGTGAGCCGGCAGAGCTCACACACAGTTGCGGGGTTGGCAAATGACCTATCACGTAGATGATTATGAGGGAAGCCGGAGACGCCCGATGCGCAGAGATTCGAAGGAAGGGCATCGCCGCGATTGTGATGGGCCGCATCCGGTTTTCGCTCCTCTTGCGTGGGCAGCTTGCCTCCTGCTTGGCGCTGCGTTTTGGATCGTCGTTATTTGGTCCATTTTTTGAGATGAGCAATAATCCAGCGGCGCATAAAGTTCGCTAGGAGCATAAAGTTCCCTAACGGCTTTGTATCTTTGGTGCCTTCAAAATAATAAGAGTCGGCATATTCGGCATAATGGCGGTAATGCGACCCAGGTTCGGCATAGAGCCGCAGTTCGTTCACATTTACCTTGTTCATAACGACACCTAAGCTCTTATTATAGATTTCTGTACTATTTGCCAAGATGTTCCGGACAATCTTCCGCCCTGTTTTGCGCCACTCTACAACAAGTACAAAACCATCTAATTGAGGCTCGATCGCGCGCGCGTCCAATACGGGTCCAAGCGGCGGCAGGTCGACCACGATATAGTCAAAGAACTTTTGTGCCTCTGCCAGAAACTCCTTCATGCGGTTAGATGCAAGAAAATCGGAGGTGTGCGACATTTTCGGCGGTATGACACAGGGAAGCATATAAAGTCCTGAGCGTTGCTCCACCATGAGGAGGCTATCGAGAGGCTCGCCATACACTACCGCTTCCAACAATCCCTTAGACGCTGACGGCGCGAGCTGGCGGGTGAGTCTTGCCACGCGCATATCGGCATCGATAAGAAGCGTCTTCTTTCCAAGTTGCGCCAAGAGTGACGCCAAATTTTTGGAAAACGTAGACTTTCCTTCGCCCGGCATCACCGATACCGTGCCAATAATTTTGCACCGGTTTCCTGCGATCTTGACGTCGGCCGCGAGCTTGACGGCGAGTAGTGTCTCGGCAAAGCTGGACGCAGGCCTTAGCAAAGCATAGGAAAGGATGCCGAAGCTAGCGACGGTATATTTCGGATTGACTCGCGCAATAGTATGCGCCTCTTCGTCTGCTTCTTCCGCTTGTTCCTTCTCAGCGTAATTGTCTGAGACCAGTGTGCGGCCCGTTATTTTTGGCAATATCCCGAGGCATTCAAGCCCAAGCTGGGACTGGATCTGATCCTCGCTTTGAAAGCCCTTCTCTCGGAGTTCCCTGTAGAAGCCGATGGCTGCACCTGCCGCGCCTCCGAGCAAGCCAAAGAGAATAAATATAGCTATCTTTTTGGGGTGGCTAGGCGAATCCGGCGCTGCGGCGCTCGTGATAATGCGCGCCTCGATAATCGGGAACGATTGCTCCTGCAAAGCCTCATGGTAGCGCTGCAAATAGGTCTGGTAAAGATTACGGTAGGTTTCGCCCTCGCGCTCCAGCTCGTGCAACGTGACGAGCGTCTTGTTCTCCGTCGCATTCAGCCCGACTATTCGCTCTAAATCGGCAGTAAGCGATTTCTCCCGCGTGCTTGCGATTTCCACTTCGCTCCGATAACCTTCGGCGATGCGCGTCAACTCATCGAACATCAGCTTTTCGTATTCATTCATCTCTTCCCGCAAGCTTACTGCAGCCTGATGCTCTTTGCCGAGCTTGGCCAGGATCTCTGCGTAGCGCTTCGAGGTTTCGAGGTATTTGCCCCGAAGCTGCTCGATAGCAGCGTTTCCGATCGCTTCCGATACGATTGCATTCGTTTGATGGCCCTTGATGATCGCATCGATGCGCCTATAGCGTGCCTCGGCGCGTGCGGTTTCGCCGCGGGCTACAACGAGCTGCGTATTGATTTCCGAAAGCTGCTGCTCGTTTACAAGCTTGCCGCCGGAGGAGATCAGGCCCTTCTCCTCACGAAACTTCTGAATAGCTAGATCGGAACTCAATGCCTTGGTTTTGAGTTCGGACATCCGCTCTTCAAGCCACCGGCTCGCGAGCCTTGTCGCCTCGAATTTCGCATCGAGCTGATCGGCAAGGTAGGCCTCAGCATAGGCATTTGCAAAACGGGCGGCTTGTTCCGGCTCCGGCGAGGTGTATGAAATCTGTAGCACCATCGTTCTTGCTACACGGCGGATATCCATACCGTTGCGGACCTCTTCGGCGGCCCTGCGCAGCCGCGCGCCCTCGTCGTCTGGCCGCGACGCGTTTTGAGTCTGCACGACGGACCGGCCCAAAAATTGCATAATGTGGCGCCGAAACTTCAAGAACCGGCCTTCGGGAGCAGAGGGGATGTTTGCATATGCGGGCTCGTTTAAAAGATCGAGGCTGCGAACGACCCTTGCGGAAATCTTCGCCGAGCGGAATAACTCGACTTGGCTGTCTACCAGCGTCGAGGCTATGTCGGCATTTGCGCTGTTTAAGTCGTAGGCATTCTCCACCGCCCTTATCCGGCGATTGTCAATCAGGACAAATGCATCTGCGGTATAAAGCGGCTCCAGCTTAATGAGATATGCCACGCCCAGAACGAGCGCGATGGCAACCATGGCGGCGAAGACCGGACCTTGGCGCCTAGCGGCAGCGAGCAAGCGCTGCACATCAAGCGCGTGCCCCGGCACTACCTCCGGATCTTGCGGCGGCGCGGCGTCGCTCCCCGCGATGAACTGACGTGGTAATTCAAGCATTACAAGTCCCGAAAAAGCCAAGCATACGCATAAACAAAAATTAGCTCGTGAGACTATAAGAACCGATTAATATTGACGAGCCTGCGTTGGCTTTTTCGCGGGGCGGAAGGGCGGCGCCGGCCTTAGAGGCCGGGCGCGCTACCTCTTGCGACATATTCGCCGCCATGCCGGGCTGCTGCGGCGCTTTGCGGGATATTGGCCCCAGTACTCGCGATGGTATTTACGAAGTTCAGGAATTTCGTGACTTCGACGCTCTCTGCATTAGACACGTACAAGACGTCGCGATGGCGCATAGGAAACTGCTGCGCGAAGAAGTAGCTGGAGGGGTCCCTAAAGTTCCCACGATAGACAGTGGGAATAGCGGTCTGCGAGGGCGGGAATTTCGCCAAATCCACGCCAATCTTTGCAAGAATATCCCTGCTCTCCATGCGGTAAATGAAGACTTGACCGGGGTTGGCCTGATTATCCAGCAGGCCGCCTGCTTTCGCGACGCCTTCTGCAAGCGAAACACGCTCTTGATCGAAGGAAAACTGGCCGGAAAGCCCGGTCAGCGCCGACGATGCCCCGATGCCGGCTGCGACGCCGACCGCTCCGAATGCGACAAACCGGCGCGGCTCTCTATAAACATAGAGCGTATCGCCTGGCATTGCATAAATATTCTCTTCGGGATGTACCACCATGGAATTGAAGAACATGGTTGCTTTGCGGCCCCTGCGCTGGATCGTAACGTAGGTTTCGTAGCCGGGATTCCTGGGTCCGCCTGCTAAGGCGATCACGTCGAGGATCCGCTCTCCGTTCTGAGTGAGCCTGACCTTTTTGGGCGTGTTTACCTCTCCAACCACAGAAACCGTGGCAGCGACCTGGTCGGCCATCGAAGCAACCACCTTCGGTTCGATAGCCCGGTTGCGCAGACGCTGCTCTATATCATGCTCGATTTCCGGCAAGGAATGTCCGGCAACTTTGACATCGCCCGCATAAGGCACCGAGAGCACGCCCCGATGATCCACGGTCTGGGACGGCAATGTCACATAGTTTCCCGGCCGCACACCGGCGTCGGCTGGAATGAACAGGCCCCCGCTTTTCGATTCGAAAATTGTGAGCTGCAGCACGTCACCGGGGCCAACCAGAACCTCCGGCGAAGGGCCGCGGCCTTTACCGAACGTTCTGAAAAATGAGTCGGCGTCGATGTCGTAGGCGATTTGAACGACAGACTGGTTGAGATCGACCAGTGCGTAATCGAACGCGACCGCACCCGGCGGATTGGCGGCGTATGTCGCAGCGCCCGCTAGAATATCCCCATGCCGGGGCCCGCTTACCGGCAGCTCCGCGCAAGCCGGCAGCACTATACAGAGCCCCAGAGCCCACCAAATCCGTTTTCGTTTCATAATGTGCCCAAATCTCGTGCCACAGGACGACGCACACTAACGAAACGCAAAACTTCCCAAGCGAATCCAACTTGCCCATTTAACCCTTTGCTCCGATTCGCTACGCCCTGCATAGTTAACGCCTGCTTTTCGCGGTACTGCTAACTGCATATGTTTTTGAGGTGTGGCCCTTTTATCCGGGCGCCCGGAGCGGCGTTATTTAGCGGACTAAGTGTATTAACCAAGCGCCCATCAAGATAGCCACCACAGGTCCTTTGTGATGGAAGGCGGCTGCTGGGTTCGCTATAGCTTTCCTGGCTAGCTTCTAACGATTGCTGCAAGCTTGGAGGGCCGTATGCTGCAACGAATAAAAAGCGCAGCGCGGATCAGATCGGCGCGGAATTTTCCAGCGAAACTGCGCCGCATTTGTCTTTCAGCGCCCGTTGCCTCGGTTAGCTTCGATGACTTTGCGCGCAGTGCATGGACGGCCGGGGGCGAAATCGTCGAGGCCGCCGGAGCGCGGGCCACTTATTACACGTCGGGCGGTTTCTGCCGCCGGACCATCGATGGGCTGGAATATTTCACTGAAGCGGACCTCGCCGAACTTTGTGAACGCGGTCATGAAGCCGCCTGCCACACTTTCGCTCACTCCGCACTTCCAGGAGAATCTCAAAACGCTATCTTCAGCGACCTTGCACGAAACGCAGCATTTCTTCGAAATGCGGCGGGGCAAGGAGAGATCAGGTCTTTCGCTTATCCATTAGGGGCTGCGAGCATTCGTACGAAGCTGCTCCTTAGGAACCGGTTTCCCTCCTGCCGCGGGATCGAACCCGGCATCAACGCCGGCTGGACTGACATTTCTCAGTTACGTGCGGTATGTCTTCAGACGCATTTTTTAAGAGAATTTTCCATTGCACGTCTCGTGGATGAAGTCTGCTCACGCAAAGGCTGGCTCATTTTGATCGCCCACGATGTTTCCTCGAAGCCCACGCCTTATGGGTGCACGCCTAACCTATTAAGAGAGGCCGTTGAAGCAGTCCGCAGAGCGGGTATCGAGTTGCTCCCCGTGGGAGAAGTGCTGAACAGGCTCGATGCTAAGGAGACGCGGGAACGGCTGCCGGCGGCGCCCGCCATTTAAGGCCGGGGGCCGGCTTCCCGTTGCGCCGGCATCAAGCCGCGAGATTTGGGCGCCCGTCTTGAGATAAAGCTGCCGACTCTTCGTAAAGCGCGTCCCAGAACGGGCGGGCGTCCGCCGCGCTAAACATCGCGGCGGCAGTCTTGCGTGCCCCCAAACGCAGGCGTTTAAGCCCGCCAGGCTCGTTCATGATCGCCACAAGCGCGCTGAGCGCGTCCTCAGCGAGCCTGTCGATCTCTTGAGCGTATACGTTCTTGTAGCGGCTGTCCCTGCGGCTCAGACTCTTCGGAGCCGTCCATTCTCCTAGGGAGTTTGTTGGCAAATCCAAGAGAATGCCATTCTCCCCGTGGTGAATGAACTCAGGCAGCGCTCCTTGGCGCGTCGCGATAACAGGTGTGAAATTCATCATCGACTCGATGGCGCTGTATCCGAATGTGTCGCTGAACGTTGTGAGGATGGAAAAATGCGATTGGCGCAAGAGCTCTAAGACACGCGCGTTTGGAAGCGCTGAATAGTGACGGACATTCGGCAAGTTCAAAAGCTTGAAATATGGTTCGAAAAAATTCGCCTCCATGGGGTCCGTCCAAATGCCGGGGCCTGCTTGAAGGTCCGAAACGATGTTTACAGCGATTGGGATGCTGCGGCTGAGTGCCAATTCAGCCATTCTAACGGCTACGCAACCGCCTTTCCGTCCGAAATGACCGCCGACAAATGTAATCGTTAGCGGATCCTGCGGTTTCCCTGCCATCGCGTCATCTTCTGCCGGCACAGGCAGGTTTGGATATCGTGTGATGAGCTTTGCCGCCAGAGAAGGAAAAAACGGGTTCTCCGCATGCATATCGTTAAATATCAGCCGTGCATGGTTAGAAATGCATATGATTTTCCGGCAGCGATCGCTAGCAAGGATACCCGATAGCCAGCGAAAATAAGCGCTCTTTTCAAGCCCGAAGGCGCGGGGCAGGTGCGATTCGAAGCCGATAATAAATGGCGTTAGGCCAAGAGGAATACGGTTAAAGGCATGAATAAGATCGTACTTCTTGAAAGATAATTGATTGAATACTGTAACTCCGTCCATATTTGATGAAATCTTATTAAAAGGAATAAAAGTTTTAAGGTCGATAGTGTGGATAGATCCGCGTGGACTATTGAAGCTCCATGGATATCGCACCGGCGCTAAAATTCTCAAAGGTCTGAAATGGTTCAAGGCTTGGTCCTCAGTGTTTTTTGAACGGACTAAGGGGTGCATGGAAGTTTTCACATCGGTGAATGGATAGGCCGGGGAACCTGCAAATCAACACCTAGAACAGGTTATGGTTAAGTTTCGGCAATCTCGGGGCAGAACCTGCAAATTCATTTAATGGTCGAGCCTTAGGCCGTTGCAACTGGCGCAAAGCATCGCTTGCTAAGGACGGTGCGGGTGCCGGATACATCCAAAAGCGTGCCGGCAAGCCGTTCGGCAGGGCCTCCCAAAGTCATCCGCGGCAGACAATGCAGATGGTGGTGATGTGCACGATAGATGTTGCCGTATCGAGTGGTTACGGCACTTTCAAACCCAGCCCGCTCGGCAAGTGCGAATTCGCGGGGACCGCATGATAAGGGCCAGCCAAAAGGATAGGCGAAGTGCATAACAGCTTTCCCAATCTGCGCGGAAAGGCGGTCGCGCCCGCCGGCGATCTCGCGAAAAGCTTCGTCCTCCGGCAGCTTTGCGAGCATGGGATGACTAATTGTGTGGCCGCCGATCGTGACGAGCGGGTCGGCTGCGAGCTGGCGAAGCTCCTCCCAGCCGAGAAAGTGCGCGTTCATGAGCTCTTTGCCGCTGACGGCACTTTCGGGAAGCACCTCTTGAAGCCACTTTTTGAGAGCGGGCAGATCTTGCCGGGCGAGTTCGATACAATACTCGTATGCCGCAGCCTTTGCGGCCGGAGATTCGAGGCTTAGGCTGCGGCCGTTTCCAAGAACTCCGGTCTCAAGACGCTGGAACTGCATAAGGATGCGTTCCAAGCGAAGGAACCAAACATCCATGGCTCGATCGGGAGCACCGCTCGGGACATAAACTGCAAATGGAACGCGATGCCGCCGGAAGATGGGTAAAGCAAGGGTGAGATTGTCCCGGTAACCGTCGTCAAAGGTGAGTGCAACAAACCGCTCTCTTGAACCTCGCCGAGAGCGCAAAATTTGCAGCATATCGTCGAGCGAAACGAACGAGATACCGTTCCTCCTAAATCTTAATATGACGTCCTCAAGAAATCCAGCCGTTACGGTTAAGTAACGGGATGGAGTTTCATCCTTATCCTGAACGATCCTATGAAGCATAAGTACCGCGCCTATGCCCCCTCCAAGGCGCGAAATGACACGGTATAGCCCCGACGAATATGCTCCATAGAGGAGCGCTGCCTTAACCTTGTCCCGCACTTTTAGCCCGCTTTGCTGCATATTTTCCAGCTAACCATAATGTCAGTCTAAGATTTCGAACCGGGGCCGCGTCTGATACAGCTGACGGCAGTGCCCCTTGGACGTTTTATCAGGCACATCGGCAGTTCGGACCGGAAAACAATGAAAATACTTAACGTGATGGGTGATGCCTATTATCCCCAAATGACGGGCGGTACTCAGGCCTGCCTGCATGAGCTTATGATATCGCTTCGGAGTGTCGGTCACACGCCTCTGCTCGTTGCAGGATTATGGGGCGGTAAGCTTGAATTACGTTCCAGAATGGAGATGCGCCTAAGGGGGCGGCCCTGGGTGCGTCACCGCTGGCACGACTACCACCTGTACAGGAAGTGGCATCCCTGGGAGCATGTGGATGAATTCATCCGGCTTTTGCAGCCAGACCTTGTGCTCATTCAAGGGACGGCAAAAGCGGTTCGGATCGCCGATGCCTATTCGAAGCACGGGCTCCCGGTATCGATGTATTTGCATGAAGTCGATTTCACTCGTCTTGGCGGCGATCCAAGGTCGCTGTCCGGCGTGAAATTTATTGCAAACTCGCAGTTCACCCAAAGGCGAGTGAAGGACGTCTACGGGTTAGAGTCTTACGTCGTGCCCCCCATTTTCTTCGATGCAGAGCGGTATACTGTGGCGTCATCGCGCGAAAACGTAACTTTCATCAATCCAGTGCCGATGAAAGGGGTCGCCTTGGCTTACGAAATCGCGGCACTCTGTCCCGACATCCCTTTCCATTTCGTCCAGTCCTGGACACTCAGCGAGGATGAGCTATCGGCAATCGCGGAGCGGCTGAAGACGCTTCCAAACGTGCGCTTTAGCCGGTCAGTTTACGACATGCGCACAATATACGGACAAGCGAAAATCATGCTTGTTCCGAGTCAGGTTGACGAAGCCTGGGGACGCGTCGTAAGCGAGGCCCAATGCAGCGCGATACCTGCTCTTTACTCTCGAAGCGGCGGCCTACCCGAAGCGGCAGGCGAGGGCGGAATCTGTCTGGAGCGCAACGCCCCTGCTCAAGAGTGGGCGGGGCAGTTGCGAAGGCTGTGGACGGACAAAGCGCTTTATAGGATGAAATCCCAAGCCGCACTGGACAACGCAAACCGGATGACCGGTGAAAAAAACCTCAGATTAATGAAACTGATCGAGCTTGACCGTTGCAGTCAGCTGGTCGCATAGACAGGTCAAAGGCGATTTCAGAAACGCATCCGGTTTGTCCGCACGTGTATCGAACTTCTTTACCCCGCTAGCCGGATATCTGTTCCCGCAGTTGCGCGCGGCTGCAGCATGCCCGGCCTTCACGGCTTGTTGGCAATCAGAACCCGCACGGCGACAATATCCTGGACGAACCTCTCGCGCGATAGAAAGAACAGCGCCAGGAAATACACCGCGGCGCCGAGCAAAACGCTGAGGGGCAATCCAACAGAAGGAGCCAATCCGTCTAGTAGCGCCCCGCGCGCAAAGATGACAGCGGTGCCCATTGCGGCACCCGCCATTAACGGAACAGAGGCGGCTTCTAGGACGCGAAAGGCGGAAATTCCACAGATCCGGAGAACCATGCGCATATAAAAAAAGCCGGAGAAGGCCGCCGCGGCGGAAATTCCGCATGCAACTCCTTGAGAGCCCCAGAAAATGCCGGTGATAATTCCGGCTGCGGCTGCGGCTGTCCGCATGATGGTGGTCCAGAACTCAACGCCCGAACGCCCGGCGCCAAGCATCATGGCTCCGTTCAGGATAAAGATCGTATTGAAAACGCCGAGCGGGGCGAGCAGCCATATTAAGGTCTTCATCCCGAGCCAGCTCTCGCCAAAGAACAAAGCGATCAGCAAATCGGCAGTGACAGCCAGCCCGGCTAGCGAGGGAACCGCGATGAGGAGCATGAGGCGAAGCGCCTCGATATATGTTTTTTCGAGCGAAATCCCCTTGTGATGCGCGGCCGCTACGGCCGGCATGAGTGAATAATGCACCGCGCCCAGGACCATGCCCGGTATGTTTACGATCTGATACGCGATCGCATAAAGCCCAAGTTTCGCGGAGCCGAGGATTGTCCCGATCAGAATGTTGTCGAGGTTTGCTCCCAGAAAGGAGGCCACACTGGAACCTACGATGGCCGAGCCGAAATGGAGCGAGCTTCGGACGGCCTGGCGATCGAAAGCCAGGATGGGATAGAAGCGTGTCGCGCCGATTACGGACGAAACCTTGACCGCCCAGAAGGCCCACTGTTGGGCTACGAGAGCCCATGGCCCCCAGCCCCTCAGCGCGCCGATGATCGCAACGCAAACACCGGCGCAGGCGGCCAGCGTATCTATCAGTGCAACCGTTCTAAAGCGGCCGCCCCGTTGAAGACGCGCAGACGGCACGACACCGGCAGCGGCAACAAGAAAGATCGGAGCGAAGCCCAATAGTAAAGGCGAGATTTCCGGTTGCCCCAACGACCGGCCAAGAGGATAGGCCGCAGCCACCAGGAGGGCGGCGAGCCCGGAGGCAATTGTGAAAATGGCCCAGAAGACGCTCGATTCCTGGCGCCTTGAAAGGGTTTGAGCGCGCACGAGCGTTGCTCCGAGCCCGAGATCGCCAAAAAGTAATAGAAAGTAGAAGAATGGACTTGCGAGAGCCACGAGACCATACGAGCTTGGCCCGAGAAAGCGCGCGACGATAGGAATTGCCAGCAATTGAAGAAGAAAACGGACGGCATTTCCGGCGGCCATCGCGGCGGTGCCTAAGATCATATTACGCTGCGACATTGTTCCGCTCTCTACGAATTTAAACGCGCCGGGCGCGGCGGCCTGCCAAACGCAACAGCTTCATCGCAACGCGCGTCTTATCCTTAGCCATTACATCCACACTTGCATGCTATTCGATAAGTTCGTGGGGCGAGACTTGGCTATTGCCGGACGCCCGCTACGCTTGCTTTGCATATTCCAAGTGGAAAACATATGAAAGAATTAGCCCCGCTTATGGTTATTAAAGGGGGCGCTGCCCTAGCGTGCATAAATGCACCTCTCATTCGGGACTGGGGGCAGGATTTGCTAGGGGAGTCTTCCTGCTGGAGGGTTTTTTGAAATACCTCGCGGTTCGCTGGAAAAGCTGTTCTGCAAGCCTTACCGAAATAAACCGCGCCACCGCCGGCGAGCGGCTATAGGCGGCGAAAATGCGGCCTGCATTTCTAGCCTTAACGGCCTCGATGACCTCGAGCCATTGGGCGCGGGCATCTACCGACCTATAGTGCTCTTTGATGGCCGCGCGCTCCGCAGCCAGCAGCCCGGGCAGCGCTTCCAAAGCGAGATCGGAGTCCCGCAGCCGCTCGAGGTCTTGCTTTGAGTGATTGCCGCTCAGCGACCGCTCCCGCATGACAGACACATAGCCGCAGGCCGGGACGACACGGAAGCGCGCGCCTGCTGCGAGCGCTCTGACGTAGAGCGCGTAATCTTCCCCAAGACGCAGCGTCTCGTCATAACGAAGACGGTGCTCATCGAGAAAAGCGCGCCGGATAAGCGGCTTGAAAAAGCCGAGTTCCTTGCGGTTCCGGCCCGCTCTTGTGATATTGCCAAGAACGAAGGTTTGCAGGCCGCACCTCCAGGGTTCGAACGCACCGCCTGCAGCGAGCATCGGATGCGGCGTATCGATACCGGCACGATCCTCGCGGATTTGCAAAATATCGTCTGCGATGAAATCCCACCCCTGCGCGAGCGCTAACATATGGGAAAACCGTCCAGGCAGAAGATAGTCGTCGCCGTCGAGAATAGTAATCCATGGCGCAGCGCTTTTAAGAAAAGCGGCATTCCGCGCGGCCGCGGGGCCTCGATTTTCCGTTAAGCGCAGAATAGCAAGGCGATTGCTGCCGTCATCGGCAGCATGAGCACGCTGGGCGGTCTCATCCGTCGAGCCGTCATCGACGACGAGCACCGAGTTGACCTCCGGCTCGGCGAGGGCGGACGCAACCGCGCGCTCGATGGTGTCTTCGCGGTTCCATGCCGCGACAATGACGTCCACGCAGCGCACAGGTCCCGGCGCGGCCTGAGCCGACCGGGACAGAGGCTCCTGGTTTTCTTTCATACTATCAGTCTTCTCATGGCTCATCGTATCACCGGCGATGCAAAAGACACCCATCGAGAGTATGGGAGGTAGACTTAACCAGCCCGGAACGATTTTGTGTGAAAACTTCAAGGAGCGGTTAAAAACGCGCCGGAATATCGCGGGATATGCGCTCCGTTGGCGGCGATCGCCGCAATCCAGGCCGAGGCTTCGATCGATCCCGGAACGTTTATATCGGCGTTCACATCTGCCTTAACCGTAACCATGACCGCTGTGTTATTCCCGGTACGGCGGCGCGTTAACACTAATACGCGAAACTTCGAATTCATGCGTCGCATATATATTGTTGAATTATACATTTTACCGTAAAGCTTTGTAAGCAACTCTTAGGTGCAGAGAGTTCCCTATCGAGCGCTTCATCGCTCAAAAGGGGCATAATATCTTAGCCTATCGCCGAAATAATGAATATAAGCGCGGACTACCTGTATGACAGATTTAAAGATGAATACGTCAACTGTACGATTTAGAGCATTGGACAGTTGGCGTGGCATCTGTGCGCTGATAGTAGCACTATATCACTTTGAGCCACTGGGACGGCTGTATTCTGGACATCTGCGATCAATATCTATTATCGGCAATGGATGGTTGTTTGTGGATTTCTTTTTCGTTTTAAGTGGCTTTGTAATATATTACACTTATTCGGAAAAGCTTACGGACAGGGCAAGCATCCTGAATTTTGTCATACGCCGTTTTGGACGGGTTTGGCCGTTACATGCCGCTATCCTCGTTATGTTAATAGCGATAGAGTTGGCTAAGCTTTACAGCGCCCGCCACGGAGCAGTGATCGAGAGCCAGCCCTTTACAGAAGTGTATGCAGTTCCTTCCATTCTTACGAATATCGCTCTTGTACAGGCGCTTGGTTTAGATAGCATTCTAACTTGGAATATTCCAAGTTGGAGCATTAGCGTAGAATTTTATACCTATTTGATCTTTGCGTGTTCCCTTTACTGCCTAAGATGGCGGCACGCCGCTATACCTTTGATCTTCGCCATTGCAAGTGCCATCGCGCTGTTTTCTTTCTCAAGTATGGAAGCCACGCATGGCTTCTCGCTTTTCCGGTGCCTGTTTGGATTTTATATCGGGGCGTCCGTAAGTATCATGTTCCCAAGGATAGATGCGCATCTTCCACGAAGCAACTTACGCGCCACCACGCTTGAGATTTGCGCAATCCTAGCGGCAATCACTGTGGTTATGGCGGCAAAGACCGATGTTGCCTTCGCCGCCCCCATCGTCTTTGGTTTTGTTGTTATTGTTTTTGCGAGAGAGAGAGGCATTATTTCTGGCCTGGTTACGACTACGCCCTTCACGTTTCTCGGAGAACGATCCTATTCTATTTATATGTTGCATTTCGTAGTCTTGCTAACCATGACGCGCTTCATAAAAGCTGTGTCTGGTGCGTACACAAACGCTGCAAGAGCTAAGTCTATTACGTTGATAGACTCGAACATTAGGATTGTTTACTTAGGGAGCGATATAGCCGCTGACTGCATCGTGCTGATCTTTATCGCGGCGCTACTTATCGCATCATCGTTAACGTATAAATTCATCGAAAATCCCGGGCGCAAGTTTTTCAACAGCCTTGCCGGGCGTTTGGCAGCCCCAGCGCGGTTACCCGCTAAACCCGCCTCAAACGAACATGGCGGGGGGCACGATCTAGTGCCATCGCATCAGCGGTAACGCTGGTGACGTCCATCAAGCGGATAAAAAGAACAATTTAACCTGCCCGGAACGATTTTGTATGAAAACTGCAAGGCACGGTTGGGAAGCCGGCGGCCTCTCAGGACAGAGTCCGGGATGGGTGCCGCAGCCATGGTAGGCGGTCGAGAGCACATGCATACGGAAATCGGCTATCGCCGTTACGGGGTCCAAAGCCCTGCCTTTTCGGGGCGGATCCATGCCGCGCCAAAGAGTACCCGCATTTTCAACGTGGCTTGGTTCGCCTGTTTTTTCTCCCTCCTCATGCTGGGATTGAATGCGCGCTTAGGAGGGGCGGCGGCCGCACTATTTCTGCTTCCTTGGAGCATCCTCGTCATCCGGGCTCCCCACCTTGCGCTAACAAAGACACTCGAGAATGCGCCCCTTTTCCTGCTTCCAAGTTTGGCGCTTCTCTCCACCGCTTGGTCGCAATATCCCGAAGCGTCGTTGCGTGCTAGCATCCAGTTTTTGATAACGGTCGAGATAGCGATCCTGGCGGGATCGCTGACCAATCCCCGGACGTTTGTATCGGCGCTCTTGTACGCCTTGACGGCGATTATGCTCGCAAGCCTTGTCGTAGACCGCGGCGAAAGCTTCCGCGGTGGACCCGCGCTGATGGGCGTGTTTCAAAGCAAAAATCAGCTAGCCGTTTATATAGTTACGCAAATGATTACGGCCTTGACGGCCGCTTTCGACAGGCTGCAGTCCGTCCTGACGCGGTTGATCGCGCTTTTTTCACTTTTTGTAGGGCCAATTTGCCTAGTAGCGGCCCAGTCCACCGGTGCGATCATTTTCAGCATTCCGGCGATTGCAGCGTTCATCGCCATGATGGCGTTGGGGAAATTACCGGTCGCAGTCCGCGCTACCGTCATCGCGGTTGCGCTCCTAGCGATTATCGCAACGGTTATTGCAATTGCGGGATTTGTCGACGACTTCGGCGTCATCCTCGACCTTCTGGGAAAGGATTCCACCTTAACGGGGCGCCTTTACCTTTGGCAAACCGCTCACTACTTGATCGAGCAATCCCCGATTCTAGGCGTGGGATATCAAGCGTTCTGGCAGGTCGGTAATCCCCCAGCCGAGGAACTCTGGGCAGCGTCCTTCGAAGAATCGGGTTCTGGATTCAATTTTCACAATCTTTACTTGAACACAGCCGTGGAGCTTGGTTTCGTGGGCTTGGCCAGCTTGATCCTTACCTTTCTGGCGCTCATTATCCGGCTATTGCGTTCGCTTATCCTCATACCAAGCCCGCCGGTCTATTTCGCCGCCGCCCTCTTTATATTTATATGCTCGACCTCTTTTATCGAGGTTAACCAGCTCTACCAGTTTCATATCGGTACCGTGCTCTTAGGCGTGATGTGGATTTATTCCGGCGCGCGGCCTTTGTACCCCTACGGGTTGATCTTAACGCCCGCGAAACGCAACGCCTTGCCGGTGTGAAGCAATCCGCGCAGAAGCCATCGGCGCCAGCCAAGCGCCGACGAGGCCGCCATGACCGCCCCGATCAGACACACACCCGTTTTCGCTGCCGACAAAAGCGCCCTTGAGAGGGAGATCGAAGAGCCCGAATTCGCGAGCCCCATAGCCGCATGAGATTGCCCGGCACGCAAGGAGCGGCGGCCAAGCCACCGAAGTGTCGCACGCTGCTCGTGCACGGGCTCAAAGGCTAACGCTTCCGGCGCCTCGGCAAGACGCAAGCCAGCGGCTGCAAGCCTCCCGAAGAACAATGTATCCTCCCCGCCGGAGATCCCATAGGCGAGGTCGAAGCGGATATTTGCGGCTTCGACCTCGCTGCGGCGCATCAAGACATTGCCGCTATAACCGGTATCGATGCGCCCGTTGCAATAAACCACGCGCGCGCTGTGGAAATCGCCCGCTCGCAGCCAGGCGGGCGCTCCGGCGCCATAAATCGCCTGAACCGGTCCGAAAACGATGTCCGCACCGGCGCTTTTGGCAAGGAGGGCGGCAAGCCAGCCGGGAGAAGCGGTTTCGTCGTCGTCGAGAAAAGCTATCCAATCCCCGACGGCATAGTCGAGGCAGGCATTGCGAGCGATCGAGATGTTAGCGCCTGGAGCATGGAGATAATCGACGCCGAGGGCATATTTTTTCGCAGCTTGTGCTGCCGCCTCGCGTGCGCTTCCCTCGATGCTGTTGTCCGCAATCGTAAGCCTAACCCGGACGTTCGGCGGCAAAGCCTGCTCCGCAACGCTCCGGATTGCATCCTCGATTTGCGGACGCTGGAACGTGCAGATGCAGATATCGACGGCGATGGGAGCTGTCGTCCCGGCTGAAGCAAGCGCTTCGGCCCCGGCCTGGCACGACGCCGCAGCGCTAAGCGCTGGTTGGGTTCCGGTTTCCGCTAAGCCGGGAGTGTCCATCTCCTTACCGCTACTCCGTTGAGCGCCGGTAGGCGCGAATCCAGCCGATCGCATAAACACCTGGAAATCGCGTTGAGCTGTCAGGCTGGCCTGGCCAGCTCGCCCCGACGGCAAGGTTTGCAAGCAAATACATCGGCTTTTGCATATCCGCTGGTGTGGCCGTGCGTTCGATCTCCACCCCGTCGAAATACCACCGGACTTCGTCCTTCTGCCACTCAACCGCATATTGGTGGAACTCTGCCGACAAGTCTGGGACAGGCATGTCTCCGCCGGTGGCCGTGTGTTCGCCTCCCGCTTTGCTGTGCGCCGCCGTATAAAGCTTTGTGGTCTCGTGCCCGAGCACTTCAAAGACATCGAGCTCGGGCGGCCATGTGCTATCGGCCGGCAAGAGCCAAAAGGCAGGCCAGAATCCCCGGCCTTTGGGAAGCCGGGCTCTTATTTCGAACACGCCGTAAAGCTGCGAGAAGCTATACTTCGTCGTGATAATGCCGGAGACGTAGCGCCGTCCCCAGATGAAAGGCAAGACGCGCTCCGGGGCCGGCTCGCCCCAGATCTCCAAGGTCCCGTTCACAAGATGAAAGGGATTGAGGCCGAGAACGTCTGGCGAGGTTCCTCTGAAAGCGGCATCGGCATAGATTTCGGATTCGCCGGGAAGGGAGCGGCTGCCTACGGCATCCGGCTTCTGCCAACCGTAATTTGTGCGCCATGTGCCCTGGCGGTCCTTCTCCGGCGCTAGCCCTTCCGCGTACCAGCTAAAGCGATTGAAATCGTCAGCGAACGTCTCCACAAGGCCGGCACGGTCGAGCTCCAGCTGAAGGCTCGCGTCGGGAAGGGAGTCGATCGAAACTTCCGCAAGTCTGATCGAAGTGCCTCCAGGAAGCAGGAGAATGGTGTCGCGGCCCTCTCGATGCATGAGCGCTTTCACGGCTTCTGGCCTCGTCAGACCGAAGCCTTCGATCCGTAGTTTGTCGTTATTCGCGGCGTTGAAGCCTTCGATCACCCCGCCGGCATAGCCCTTTTTAATGATGAAGATGCGCACCGGCCGGCCTTCCTGCTTAAATTCGCCGGCCGGTCCAAATGTATTGCGGGCTTCGCGGGCGGCGATGCTTTCAACCGCCCTGACGGCGTCAGCGCCTTTGGCACCTTGGCGCAGAAAAAGAACCGCGCCCGCAATGCCGAGAATGCAAGCGGCCAGAAGAGCAATGGAAGAGCCTGAAGATAACTGCATGCGATCGTTCATTTTACAGTCTTCCCGAGCGGGCGAATGCCGAATATCGCGGGCGAACGGCGTCTTGCGCCAATCCGGCCGAACCAGGCCAAGGCCGGCTCCCGCAAAAGAAGCAGCAGCTTCGGGCGGCGTAAAATGCGCCCTGCCGCTTCCGCGAAATTCTGCGATTTCAAAGCCTCGATGAGGCCGTTAAAGGCAAGAACCGTTTCGAGCGATTTGGTGCGAGCCTCGAAGGCGGCACGCACCTCGGTGCTTGCTTCATCGAGCTTGCCGCGAAAACGCCGGTCGGCATCCAGCATGGCGTTTGCCGCTTTGCTCGACAGGCGATGCGAAATGGAAGCGCCGTGTTTGCGGTAAAAGTAAAGCTGGCGGGGATAGACCCGGTATTTCAGGCCGCCAATCAGTAGCCGGAACACAAAATCGTAATCTTCTCCGATGCTTAGGGTCTCGTCATATCGGCATGACGTCTGGCGCAGCAGCTCTGCGCAGATAATCGGCTTCAGATATCCGAGCCCTGCCCCTTTTGAGTAAAACACGTTCGACCGTATAAAGCCCGCCAGGTCCACCCAAAATGGCTCTTGAGTATAGGCGCGTGGGAGCAATCCGTGGCTACGCCGCGCATGATCTTGGTAAAACACTATGAGATCGTCCGCGGCGATGCCGGCGCGGTCCCGTGCCGCATTTGCGATGAGGGTCCTCAGGCGCGCTGGATGCATGATGTCGTCGCTATCCATGATCGCAAGCCACGATCCCGATGCGGCCGCCAGCCCGCGGTTCCGGGCAGCCGCCGGGCCGGCGTTGGTTTCGCTTCGAAGCAGCTTGATGCGGCGATCCGCAGCGCAATACCGCTCGGCAATATTCACACTTTCGTCTGTCGATGCATCGTCGCAGACGAGTAGTTCCAGGTTCGCAAGGGTTTGATGCCGGACCGAGTCGATGGCGTCCGCGAGATAGCGGGCGCCGTTGTAATTGGCCATGATGACCGAAACGGACGGGTTAGGCCCGGCGTGGCCGTCAACCTCGCCTGCTCCAGCCGCGTTGCAGGCGGCGCTGACGCTAATCATGGTGCCGTTCCATCTCCGGCGGGGCTAGCTGTGGCCGGGCTGCAGGCCGGAACGCTGCGGCGGGGGCGTCTTGCAGCAACGAGCTTGGCCGCTTCCGTCAGAAAGCCAGCCGACCAGCCAAAATGCATGATCATGGCGGGGAGGCCCGAAATGCCCGCGCAAGCGTCCCTCTCACGCAATACCAGAAGAAATCCGAAACCCATGCTTAGACCAGCCCAAGCTGCTGCAGGCGCTACAAAAAGCGGATGAAGCGGCGTCAGCAGCGCAAGCAGAACTGCCGGCGCCACTGCCAGCGGCAGGGATTGGCGCAGCTTGGGCCGCTTGCCGTGCTTGAAAAGTGTGCGGGCCCGTCCCCGGCCGTAACCGAGATACTGGCGGAAAAGCGCGCGCGGCGAGCGCCTGGGGAAATAGCCGATGGGCGTCATTCCCGCGAGCCAGATCCGGAAGCGTCCGGCACACAGGCGCATATCAAGCTCCGCATCCTCATTATGGGAGAATGTCTCGTCGTAACCGCCGGCCGATTGATACGCGGCTATCCGCATAAGCGCGTGATGACCGTGGTCGACGAAACGCCCGGAACTCGTGCGCCGGTGCGCGGAGCCGCCATTTCCAAGCACAGAGTTCTGTGCTGCCGCAGCGGCCCGCTGGAAGCAGGTCTGGCCCTCGGCTACTAGGCTGACGACGACTGCATCGGCACCCGTTGCAGCCTGCTCTTCGAGCAGATTTTCGCAATAGCGCTCCGGGTAGCGGCAATGCGCATCGACGCGAATGAGAAATTCGCTCCCGCCGCCAAACCGCTGCACGGCAAGATTGAGGGCCGCACTTTGAAGCCGCTTTTCGTTGTGCAGAAAGAGAACGCGCTCATCCTTCACCGCAAGCGCTTTCACGATCTCGCGCGTCCCGTCGGTGCTTCCGCCATCGGCTATGACGAGCCGCAGCGGGATACGGTCTGCCTCCTTAAGAACCTGGCAGGCAACGGCTTCGATATGGGCCGCCTCATTGAGGCAGGGGATCACGGCAAGCACGGCGGGCTTCGCAGAATTTCCGGGTTGCATCGTTTGAAAGGTTCCGGTCATCGGGCCGATCCCGAAAAAGGGGTTTCTAGGACAGCCGCTATTCCGGCTTGGATTTTCCGTTGTAAGGGTAGGGATTCGATCAGAGCGCGGCAGGACCGGGCATCGTCCGCCAGATCGCTGCGCGGGATACCCTCCACTGCACCGGCAAGGGTTTGGTATTTGTCTGCGGTCAGGTGCTCGAAGAAGGCGCGAAGTGTGTCTCCAGGCGGATCGGGTAAAAGGACGCCGGCGTTTCTGGCAGCGAGCCACCGGCCTGTTTCAACCTCGCCAAGCGCGAGCGGAACGGCGCCGAAAAGACTGGCTTCGTAGATCCTGTTGGGCAGGAGCCAAGCCGAATTCTGCGACGCTTCGTAATAGTCGATGGCCCAGGCGAAGTGAACGCCGCCGTAAATTGCTTCTAAATCGTCCGGATTGCGGTACGCACCCTCGAATTTTATCCCGGGCGTTCGAGCCACTTCGGCTTCGAAGTCAGGAAAAATCGACGGAGCCGGCCGGCCGCGCAAGACGACTTCCACTTTTCCGGGTAGCTCAGAGGCGAGCTGCGATAGTATCTCAAAGCTTTTCCGGCAGCGCAGCACCCCGAACCACCCAATGCGCCAGGGCTGGCCTATAGCGGCAGGGCGGTTCGTGGATCGAAGCGGCGCCTCCACATCGCGCTGCAGCACCTTGTTCTCGATAAGCCGGTGAGCGGCAGAAAACCCCCGCGGGCCGAAATAATTGCGCATGAAGGCGGGCGAGCTCGTGAGCAAAAGACCGGTTTCTTGCCAGAGCCGGTCTTCAAGCATGCGTAAGGCCCTGCCTGCTAGCCCTCGCGACAAGAGAAGCCGGTGAATATCCAAGCACTCGTAGACAACGCAGACACCAGGAGCAAAGCGGTTGCGCGCGCGCACTGCGAGCGTCAGCATTTCAAGGTTGCGGGCGACGATCACATCGGCGCCACGAACAGCCTTCGCGAGGCCCTTAGCCTGAAGCGCCGTTTTCGCGACAGAGAAGGCTCGCGACAAAAGCTTGGCGGGCTCGGTTCTTCCAAAGTTCGTTGCAGGAACGCCATTGACACTGGCTACCGGTAGGGCGCTGCGGTGAAATCCGGCCAATGTCACATCCGCTCCGCCAAGTGTGAGCATTGTAACGCGGCGCCCAACGGCGGGATCGTCTAGATCGTGAACGAAATATGCTATTTTAATAGCCATATTCCCGGGCCTTCTCCGGAACCGCAGCGCAACTAAAGCAAGGCTTTTATTTCGAAATTTCTATCATCGGTCAACGGCGTTGAGGTTAAAGAGTTAACAGCACAGACCACAGCAATAGATATTCCCAATGCCATCACGGCGCATCTTTCGCGCTAGATAAACTCCTGCGTTTTCGAGCCATTTTTCCAGTCCGACAATGAATCGCGCAGACTATAGCCATACTGGAATCCAGCCTCTTGCAACCGTTTTGGCACAATATTTGTCGAGTAAAAAAGCTTCTTGACGCGGGCACGGTTGACTTTGGTGTTCACCCCCAGCTTACCCAGGATTTCAAAGGCCAATCCGCCAAGAAGCATGAGCCCGATAGGGGCGACGATGCGCGGACGCTTATACCCGGCGACATCGGAGAATGCTGCACAGATATTTTCGCTGGTAAAGCGTTCAGGATAGCAGAAATTATAGACGCTCACCGCTTCGGTTTTCGCCGCCATGAAGAGCATGGAAGAGACGAGATCCTTGACATACCCGCAGGATTTAATGGTGTCCTTTCTGCCTGGGTAGACAAAGCGTTGCTTTGCCAAGAGCTGGGCGAGCCGGGTAAAGTTTCCGCGCTCGCTAGGCCCATAGATAACCGCCGGGCGGGCTATGGTAAGGCGGCGTTCCACAGAACGCTCGGACTGCCAGAGCTGGTGAATCGCCTCCGCCATTGCTTTGGAGCGTCCATAGGCGCTGACGGGTTCGATGCTCGAGTCTTCATCCCTCGGAGCCTCGGTCGGACCGTAAACGGATATCGAGCTTGTGAAGACGATCTGCCGCGCGCCAATATCTGTCGCGTAGCGGCACACATTGCAGGCGCCAAGGACATTGGTGTGATAATATTCCCAGTCTTCGTGGCCCGGTGTGGTGTGGACGGCAGCAAGATTGAAGATAACCGCGCCGCCGCTGCCGCAAAGCTGGCTCGGAACCGGTTGAGCGATATCGTGCTCAACGTAGTGTACCCCTGCCACGCGGAAACGCGGGGTGCCAATGTCTACGCTGTAAAGCTCCGCACCGGGATTGTCCGCAGCCAGCCTTTCAAGCAGGTGGGAGCCAATAAAGCCGGCACCGCCAAAGACAATAGCTCTCTTTTGCTCAAGTATAAACGCGTTCGTAGGTGGTGCCGATTCCGCGGAAGTGCTGAGCATGTTCATAAAAGCCTCTTTAGCAGCAGAAAATACTACAACGGTCAAAAAACGAGCTCAGGCGATTGCTATCTAGGCCTCGCAGCTACCGTCTGAGCCTGATGCCCTTTTGATGGCTGAGTTTGTTCGTATCGCTCATAATGCCCGATCCCGCTTGCGCCGGTGTAGCTGCAGCCGCTATTAGGCCGCATGCATTCATATTGTTAAATGAATGCCAATGGCTACAGGAAGTTAGCGGGATGGTTTATCGTCATGGTTAAGTCTGCTGCTGGCAACTAGATGTTTTAACTATAAGCGCCGATTAAAGGCTCAGGATATGGAATTCCATGCGTTTTTGCATGTATGACATCATCGCAGGCTAGGCTGCTGGCAGGAAGGCATCGAAGCGCCGATCCGATAAGATTGAGATTTCCCATGAAAGAGCTCGTGTTTAATGAGGCGCCATCGTCTTCCATTATTTTGCCTCGGGTGGTCTTAGAACGGTTTGAGGAGACACAGGAGGCCATCGCTCGCCGCAGCACGGTTATTTGGGGGGAACATTGCTCCGAATGCGCGTATCCGGCCTGCTATTCCTCATGCGAATTTTATGAACCGCGTCCGGATCTGCACTGCCGCCGCTTCACAAACGGAATCGAGGCGATTGCGGTTCAAAATGCTGACAAGCCTCTCTATTTGACGCGAATCCGGTTCCGGCGCTGGGGGAAGATCGAGGGCATGGGACCGCCAATCCTGAAAGGACGCGAGCAAGCGGAGAGATTAGAGACTGTGAGTGCGGTGCTAGATAAGATGCTGGCACGCTTACCGCTGCCGCGGCCGCTTGCTCGCTACGCCACAACGCGTCTCAATAAATATCGCAAAGACCGGTCCCTGAATTTGGGCGCCAACTGCAGAACCGGCCTCGGCAACGCGATGTTCGTCATTGAGGCTTGGCTTGAAAAAGCCCCTGCGATTCCCATGACGCTCACGCTCATTCCTTGGGACAAAAGTATCGATGGTCTATTTCAGCAAAGTTTCACCCTTCATCCAGGCTATACTCGCGTCGTGATCCCAGCCGCCCAGATGGCGCGATCGATCCCGCTCGAGAAAGGCTTTTCGATACACATCGAACCTGTAGGGGATCGCGCGTCAGAGCCGGTGGTCTTCGGCATTATAGACTTCATAACCGCTGAAGGCACCGTCTCGCCTGTATCCGCGGCCCCCACTCCCCCCGCAAAACCGGCAGCCGCCAAAACTGCGAAATGCGTGGTATGGGATCTCGACGATACGGTTTGGTCGGGAACGCTCGCCGAAGATGGGATCGAGGGCGTAAAGTTAAATCCTGAGGCTGCCGAAGCAATCAAAATGCTCGACGCGCGCGGCATCCTGAATTCTGTTGCCTCGAAAAACGACCCCGAACCTGCAAGGGCTGCGCTCGCTCATTTCGGTCTTGCTGGTTACATGCTGTTCCCGCAAATCGGCTGGGGTCCGAAAAGCGACTCGCTACGCCGTATCGCGCAATCGATCGACATCGGCATCGATACCTTCGTTTTTGTCGACGATCAGCCATTTGAACGCGCTGAGGTGAGCGCCGCGCATCCGGCCGTGGCTATCATGACACCTAACGACATAGTGAACTTCAGCGCCCACCCCTTATTCGATGTGCCGGTCACGGAGGAAAGCCGCAAACGCCGCTCGCTCTATCGCGATGAGGAGCGCCGTCAAAGCGCGGCAGCGGAGGCAGGCACCGACTACATCGGATTTTTGCGTTCCTGCGACATCAAGCTAGAAATTTCCTCCGTCCACCCCTCCACGCTCGATCGAATCTACGAGCTCACACAGCGGACCAACCAGCTCAATGTCACCGGTGCCCGTTTCACACGCGACGAAGTGGCCCGCATCGCGAGCGGCGCCGGCGGACGGGCGGGATACGTATTGCGCTGCGCCGACGCTTTTGGCGATTACGGTATCATCGGTTTTTGCGTCTTGAACGAGGCTGCGGGCGAGATCGACGCTTTCTTCATGAGCTGCCGCGTCCAGCGCAAGAGGGTCGAGCATGCGTTCTTTGCTTGGCTGGGCGCCATGCTGAAGGATAAAGGGGCCAAATATTTGCGCGTGAAGTATCGCCGTACCGCCAAAAACCAGGCCTCCTTGCGGCTCTTCGAAGAACTTGGTTTCGTCTTGCAGCTTGTTGGCGAGAGCGAAGGCGTGTTCGAGCGGCCGCTCGCCGCGCAATGGAGCGATTTCGATATTGTCAAGGTAGAAGCCGCCGCCGCTGAGAGTTCGCGGGTCGAGGAGGTCTCTTGACCGACGATTTCGCTGAAGCCGCTCAGCCCTGCTTACGCGGTATTGCCGGCATCCACGGTAAGAACGGTTCCCGTGATATTCCGGGCCTTCTCGCTCATTAGAAACTCGACCGAATTGGCGATGTCCTGCGGTTCGGCAAGCCGGCGGAGCGCGCTTCGCTGCGCGATCCTATCGCGGTCACGATCGGTCATACCGCTCGTCATTTCGGTGGCAACGAACCCCGGCGCGACAGCGTTGACGGTGATGCCGAGACGGCCCGCCTCCCTCGCGAGCGACCGCGTAAAACCGATCATCGAGGCCTTTGTCGCGCCATAGGCCGAAAGCCCGCTATAGCCGGTGAAACCGATGATCGACGCCACGTTCACAATCCGGCCTTTGCCCTCGGCCATCATCGATCGCATCGCGAATTTCGTCAGAACGATGGGCGAGAGCGTGTTGAGGCGCACGAGCGCCTCGATTTGCGTGTTGTGCATATTCGCAAGCACGCCTTCCGTCCCAAGCGCGGCATTGTTGACAAGACCGTAAATGGGACCGAATCCGTTCCGGATGGTGGCGATCAGCTCGGCGATACCGTCGATGTGCGATAGATCGAAGGGCACGAAAGCGAGCGCGCCTGTTTCGCGCTCGCTAGCACGAAGAGCCGCGGCTTGAAACTCAGGCGTTTCTTTACGCGCGATCGCGATCACGCGGTAGCCGGCCGAGGCCAGCGTTTCGGAGATGGCAAGCCCTAATCCGCGGCTGCCGCCGGTGACAATAACGTTACGCATTGGTGCGAGCCAGTTTTCCGCCAGAGGTAAGTGTGAGAGCCGGTAAAAAACGGATGAGCGCAGGGACCTTATGGCTTGGCAGCTGCGCCCTGCAGGAATCGAGAATTTCCCGCTGCAAAACGGCGCGCCGCTCCGCCCCGAGGCTTTGCGGCTCGGCCGGTGTCAAGACGACGTCGGCCACGACGACAGCGCCTATAATGGAGTTTCTTTGGGTCTTGACAAGGGACGCGGCGACCGATGGGTGGCGATTGATAACCGTCTCCACCTCCTCGGGATGCACTTTCTGGCCGCCGACGTTGATAACGCCGTCCCTCCGCCCTGTGAAATAATAGCGGCTGCCGCGCAGCTCGACCATATCGCCCGTGTTGACGAAACCGTCCTCCCGCGCGAGCGCCCGGCCCTCCTCGCCGATGTAGCGGCGAGCGGTCCGTTTGGAGCGCAGCAGAAGGCAGCCCTCTTCGACGCGCATCTCAACATCTCCAAAACCGCTTTCCACGTAGCCCGCAGGAAATCCTTCGAGCCCATCGCTCACCTCGAAGCCGACCCCTGCCTCCGTCGAGGCATAAGCATGGCCGATGCTGGCGGACGGGAACATGCCGCGAAGCCCATCGAGAACCGCTTGATCGGCAATTTCTCCGGAAAGGCGCACCGTTCGCGGGGAGAAACCTGCGGCGGCAGGGCTCATCAATACGCGCCGCCAATGGGACGGCGTACCTGAAATATGCGTTACGCGATGCCGTTTGAGGCGGGCGAGATGATCCGCGACCGGTTCATCGGGCGAGGACAGCACCAGCGAGGCATTCCCGAACATGGCCCGCAGGAAGATTTGCAGGCCTCCATACCGGCGGATGTCGTAAAACGTCGCCCAAACATGCGGCTCTTGCAATGCCGCTCCTCGGCCGATTGCGCCTGTCAAAGCTGCAAGGCTGTGCGCGGCCAGCTTCGGGAGCCCCGTCGTCCCAGATGTGAAAAGCACCCATTCCGTGACGCAATGGGACGCACGCGGAATGAAATTGCTAGAAAGGTTTGCGCCGCAGGGTACGATCTCCAGCCCGCCGGTGCCGCTAAAGCAAGAAGCATCGCGATCTGTAACGATCGCATCGATCTCAGCCTTCTTGCAGATTTCAGGCAGATGAGCGTCTGGGAAGCCGGGAGGGCAAACCGTCACGCGCCGGACGATGCCGTCCAGTTCGATGAACGCTAGCGCGGCGGCGAGCTGCTCCGCGGCCGCGACGAGCACGGACCGGCCTTTTAATCGATCCGCGCCACCGCCGATTGCATTGCCCCCGGCAAGTGCCGCCATCGGCAGGCTGTGCGAATGGGAATGCAGGAAGCGCCCCGCAAGCCCTGCGCCCGTCATCGCCTCCCAAATAGAGGTTTCGTCAGCGCGCGGCATTGTCATAAGCTTGGATGAATTCGCCGAGGGTAACCGGGAAATAAGCTTCTTCGGATACAGTGAACGGATCGATCCCGAGGCTCGCCTCGAGCCGGGCGACGATGATAGCCCAGCACAGGGAGTCGAGGCCGGTGTTTTCGAGGGGCAAGTCATCCGATAGAGGTGTTAACGTTTTTCCCTGCTCTTTTGCCACAGTTTCTATCTCAGAGAGTATCGTTAATCTTACAGACATTTTGCCGTATCCCCTTATTGCATTAACATGTGGATAGCTTTAAAGGATAGAGATAGTCAAGTAGCCAGCCAACCTTAAGGTTAATCTATGTTGCAGGCCGCGCGGGCGCAAATTAGGTGCCGCCAAATCGAAGTAAGCGATCTCGACTCCATAGCCGGCCTGCTGGTCAGAGGCTTTCCGGGCAGCGCAAAAGCCTTTTGGTCCGGCGCCCTTGAGCGGCTGCAAAATCGCCGGGTGCCGGACGGCTTTCCTCGGTTCGGATACATGCTTGAGAGTGAGGGCGCGGCGGTGGGCGTGCTCATGTTGATTTGCTCCGAGGCTGGCTCCGGCAGCCCGGCCTCCATCCGCTGCAATGTCTCAAGCTGGTATGTCGAACCGGCCTTCCGCAACCTTGCTCCGCTGCTCGTTTCGCGGGCCATGAAGCATAAGCTCGCAACCTTCATAAACGTATCGCCGGCTCCTCATACCTGGCCGATTATAGAAGCGCAGGGGTTCAGCCGCTTTTGCACCGGCACGTTCGTCGCCGTTCCCGCTCTCATATCTCGATTTGGCACCGCAAGAATACGTGAGTTCCGGGACGCCGCCGATTTCAGCAAATCTCTCGCTGCCGGTGACATTGCGCTCCTATCCGATCACCGCGATTACGGATGCTTGTGCCTTGTTTGCGAAACTAAAGACGGCGCCTTCCCGATGATCTTTAGACGCAAGAATATCTGGCGCGGACTTTTACCGGCGGCGCAACTGATCTACTGCCCTTCGCTCGACTCCCTTACGAAAGCCGCCGGACCGCTCGGCCGCTATCTTCTCGGCAAAGGGTTGCCTCTTCTGCTCATCGGCGCAACGGGCCCCCTGCCGCTACCTGGCCGGTACTCGCATGACAAATGGCCCATGTATTACCGCGGGCAAGACAAGCCATGGTCAGGCGACATCGCCTATACCGAGCGGGCGATCTTTGGGGTTTGATACCAAGGCCGGTTGAGTGCTTCGCGGCTGTCATCCCGGAAGCCGCTTGCGGCTATCCGGGATCTTGCAACATTCACAGCGTTCGTAAAGATCCCGGATACGGCGCAAAGGGCGCCGTTCCGGGATGACAACAAGGGTGTGCGAAGCACCGGAGCGGCTACTATTGGGCGAGCGCCTGAGCCGCCTCCAGGGCGCAAACAAGCTCGTCAACATCCTCCTCAGTCGTTTCGCCATGGGTGACGCAAGCGCGGAGCACCTCCCGGCCCTCGAAATTGGCCGCCGATACCCAGGCCCGGCCCGAGGCGAGGACGTTAGTCACGATGGAGCGGACGTCCTTTTTGCCGGCGGGAGGCAGGGCGCATAAGACGGCGAGCGATGGATCGTTGACCACCGTCCAGCCGGACTGCTTAAACTTTCCGGCGAGGTAGGCGGCGAGCGCGACGGATTTTTCGACATGGCGCGCATAAGCGTCCCAGCCGCCTGCCGCCAGCGACAGGAAAAGCCGTAGCCCGGAAAAACGGCGCGACCATTGCGCCGAGTTTACATAAGGGTCGGGCATGGCCCCGCGCGGCGGCATGTAGCTTGCCGAAACATGAAAAGCGGCGGGAAGGATGGCAGGCTGCGCGGTCAGGAACATGCCGCAACCCATTGTTGCCGCAAACCATTTATGTGCGTCGATGGTCACGGAGTCTGCAAGCTCGATCCCTGAGAGGAGAGGCCTAAGCCGCGCGCTTGCGATGGCAGCGCCGCCCCAGGCTGCGTCGATGTGATACCAAAGGCCCTCCGCTTGCGCGATCTCTGCACAGGCCGGCAAGGGATCGATTGCGCCGGCGTTGGTCGTGCCGGCTGTGGCGGCGATCATGAACGGGACTTTTCTCCCTGCCCGGTCGCTGCGGATCGAAGCTGCCAAAGCGCGTGCGTCCATGCGGCCGTCCCCGCCGGTTGCGATCAGCCGGACGGCAGACCTTCCGATCCCCGCTTGATGAGCGATCTTGACCCAGGCGAGATGGCTTTCGCGCGAGGCATAAAAGACGGGCGCACCGGAAAATGCGCGTGCGCCCGCTTCCGCGTAACCTGCGCAGCTTTGCGTCAATGCGCAGATGACCGCAGTGTAATTCGCTTCGGAGCCACCGCTGGTAAAGTGCCCCGAAGTCTGTGGCGGCAGCCCTGCGCGTTTGGCGACGGCAGCGATGGTATGAGCTTCGATTGCGGTTGCCGCCGGCGAGGTCACTGCACTTGCGAGTTGCGGATTGAACGCTGCCGCAATCCGGTCGGCGCATTGCGCTGGGAATGCGGGCGCTGGATTGAAGAGACCGAAATAGCGCGGGTGATTAACGTGAACGATCCCGTGGAGCATTTGCTCGATCGTCCACGTCAGCACATCTTCCAGCCGCGCCGGCGAAGCGAAATCGAAGGCCTTGAGACCGGCCTCGAATTTTTCGCGGTCGAAATCCGGCACCGTTGGACCGCTCTCCATCCTTGCCACGGCATCGAGGAGTTCGTCTGTCAGGAAGCCGTCGATACGGCGCCTTTCTTCCGCCGGAGGATAGAGTGCTTGGCTTGGGGCCGGCAGGTCTTCCCCGGCCGGCACGATCGGGCAGCCGCCGGCCGCAACGGAAAATGCGCTCACTTGGCCCTCCACTCGATCCCGCCCGAAAGAGCCGGAGCTGCGAGAGCGGCCCCGGCAGCACGTGCCGGCCGCCTGCGCGATCTTTCTTGCAGCAGCAATTTTATCCAATTGGCAAAAACGCGAACCGCAACGGTCCGCCAGCTTGCAGTGATAACCGCTTTGGCGAGGAGCTCTTCGATGACCCTGAGATGGTCCTCAGCGCATGCGCTGGGCGGAAGCGCCCCGTCCAATCTTTCGATAGACTCGGCGGTGCCTGGCCCGAAATAGCCTTCCGGCGGGCGCGGGGCGACACCCGATTGCCCCCGCAAGAATTGCCCAAGATCGCGCCGGTACTCGTAGAACAGCGTCATTCGATCGTATTCGGGATGCCCTTGAGCGAAGACGGAAAGATTGTGCCTGGGGTTGACAAAAATATCCGGGCTGCCGGACTTAAGACGAGAGACGATGCGATAGCCGGCCGCAATCAAATCTTCTTCCCGAAGGTCGTTATACCGGGAATGGGGAACCTGCCATCGCAAGGGCACGCCAGCGAGAAGCGGGCTCGCCGCCACTTTCTCACAATCGAACACCCCGCTCAGTTTCCGGTTCATGCGGTAACGCTCGATGCCGTCGAAATGCTTGACGGCGGCATGCGCGGCAAGGCACGACCAGTAGGCAGGAACCCCGTTTGCGTTGGCCCAACCGGCAAGCTTAGTGAAGCTAGGCCAATAAGGTTCGCCTTCGAACGTGCTTCCGGAAGGCACCGCACCGGTTACGATCAAGCCGTCAACCGGACTATCCATCAGTCTCGATAGCGGGCTATAGGACTGCGACAAATAATGCCGCCCTCTTTTAAGCCGGGGCACGCCCGGCAAGTAGAATTTGCTGAAATGGATGCGGGTACGGCCCGCTGCCGCCTCAGCGAGGCTTCGAAACTGCATCTCTGCCGCCTCCAAGGCCGCATCGGGCATGTTGTTGACGAAAGCTATGACGAGAGGCGGCTCGCTCGCCGGCAGCTCACTCACGGCAGGCTCCATACGGGCCCGAAGCGGCGGCGCCGCTAACGAGTGCCTGATCCAGATCCGCGATGATGTCGTCGCAATGCTCGATGCCGACGCTCAACCGGATTGTCTCCGGCAAAATGCCTGCCGCGCGCTGCACCTCCGCAGGCATTTGCCGGTGCGTCGTCGAAGCCGGATGGCAGGCGAGCGACTTGGCGTCTCCGATGTTCACCAGCCGCTTGATGAGCTTCAGCTCGTTGTAGAACCTTCGTCCGGCTTCGAAACCGCCCTTGACGCCAAATGTGAGAAGGGAGCTCGCACGCCCATCGAGATATTTTTCTGCCAGCCGGTAGAATGGGCTATCCGGAAACCCAGCGTATCTGACCCAATCGACGCAAGGGTGAGCACGCAAGAAATTGGCCACGCGCTTTGCATTCTGCACATGCCGCTCGACCCTTAGCGCGACGGTCTCGATGCCTTGAAGCAAGAGGAAGGAATTGAAGGGCGAAAGAACCGCCCCTGTCGTCCTAAGGAAGATGCTCCGGCAGCGTTCGATGTAAGCGGCGCGTCCGAAGCGCTCTACGTAGACGAGCCCGTGATAGGAGGCTTCCGGAGTATTGAACATGGGAAAGCGGCCGGCGTGCTCTGCCCATGGGAAGTTGCCGCTGTCGACCACCGCCCCGCCAAGCGTCGTCCCATGCCCTCCCATGAACTTTGTCAGGGAGTGAATGACGATGTCGGCGCCATAATCTATGGGCCGCAGGAGAATGGGCGTGGCGACGGTATTATCGACGATAAGAGGTATGCCGTGCTTGTGGGCGACGGCGGCAAGCGCTTCTACATCGCAAATGTTTCCGGCCGGGTTGCCGATGCTTTCGCAAAACACCGCCCGGGTATTCTCATCGATCAGCTTTTCGATTGCGCCCGGAGCATCCGATTCGGCGAACCGGACGTTAATACCGAGGCCGGGGAGTATGTAAGCAAAGAGCGTGTGCGTTGTGCCGTAAAGCTGCGGCGCCGAGACGATATTCGTTCCTGCAGCTGCTAGCGTAAGAACTGCATAATTGAGAGCTGCTTGACCGGAGCTGACGCACACAGCGGCGTGCCCGCCCTCTAACGCCGCAACGCGCTCCTCGAGAATGGCAGTGGTCGGATTGTTGATCCGGCTATAGCGGAATCCGGGAACCTCGAGATTAAAAAGCGCGGCTCCATGTTCAGCGCTCTCGAACTCGTATGCTACAGTTTGATAGATGGGAACGGCTACTGCTCTTGTCGAAGGATCCGATTTATATCCTGCGTGTATTGCAAGAGTCTCTTTCCGCATACCTCGAAGAAAAGTCTCGCTCATGACAGAGATATCCCGCTGGCTTTAACCAATGAATACAAGAAAACCTCATTACTGCATCATTTTATATCCAGCAGTTCTGCAGTTCTCTTTAAGTACCAATGCATGGTTTGGAAGCGTTCATCAGTCCATACCCGGTATTGTTATGAATTAGAGTTGCTTTTATTGTTCTCCAGTGTCAATCCTGATGCCGATTTATCGTTAAGACGGCGCCCGCCGGCCTTCACCAGCAGCATTAAACGGGGCGCTACTACGCGCACAGGGGGCTTGCGATGGCCGGGACTTGGCTCGCTAGAATTCACGCCAGTGTCCAAATTAACGATATTTTTACTCTTCGATAGACTGCGACACAGTGTCCGGAATAAAAAAAAGCTCAACCGCCGGAGTGGCTTAGCTACCTCCGAGCATTACGCAGCGCGCGCAGGCGGCCACGTTAACAGGCAGCCCCTACCGGGAGAGAACTTCTATGGCAAGTGCGTTACATCAAGCGTCAGCAGGGCATAAAGAAGCCGGATACTTCGCCTACAAAGGGGTGATCGATGAAATTTGCGGCTTGAATTGGAGCCGTCTGACCAGGGACGAGCTAATTAATGTCGCTTGGGCCTATTATTATTTCTCGACCCAATTCCGGGAAAACTTGGAGATCGCGCTGAGCTTTTACCCGGATGACGAGCGTCTGCAAGACCTCGATCGCGGCGAGCGGAACACGGACAATCTCTCTCCGTGGCCTGGCGTCGCCGCACCTGGGGAGAAGATGCACCATGAGGAGTTCATGCGCAGGACGCTCACTCTGACGCCGATCCCCGGGGAACGGCGCCGCTGGCTTGAGGCAAGGGGCGAATCTTATCTCGCAGGCGTTCACGCGCTGGACAAGATGACGAGAGCGATCAGCCTTGCGGCCTATGAGGACGGCGGCCTGGAAGCGGTGTTCAGATCCATTTTGAAGGCTCCGGAATGGGATGGGGAACTTCTGGGTGCGTTCAAACACTTCCTGGTTGGGCACATCGCACTCGATAGCGATCCAGATGGCGGGCATGGCGCGCTGTGCCGCCATTTGGTGCCCGATGACCGGATTCTTCCTCTTTGGACCGCATTCCGGCAAATTCTTATCGATGCGGCGCCCTCGCTGGCCGCTTAGGCCCTAGAGTGCGGCCGGAAAAGTGTGAAGCGGTTTTCCGGCAAAGACGCACGACAAAACAAAAACGTAAGACCCCCGCTTTTGAGTCCATCAAAAGCGGATAGGCCCTAAGCATGGCAAGCCGGCAACGTTGAACAATGTTGCCGGCGCGAACCTGCCACCGCCGGGCGCGCGCCGGGATCGGCGGAGCGTCATCTCCCTATGCCCCTTGTGCTCCACACAGCACGCCGGCTTGGGGGCAAGTGTAGAGTGCACGCCTGTTTTCAGAATTAACTGTATTTTAGCTCAATAATGGACGGCAATTCAGTGCGCGGATAGAAGAACGCTTAGCCGCCGGAGTAGTTAGGCGCCAAGCCGTGCACCGCCATGCTGTCGAACACGGCCAGTCACGCCGCGCGGTAAGTCACGTATATGGAGATAAATTTCATGGCAAGCCAGTCGTCCCAGATGCATGTAGAAGACCAAAAGGTCAGCCAATTCGCCTATAAGAAGGTGATCCAAGACATTTGTGACTTGGGTTGGAGCAAGCTCAGCCAGGACGATCTGATCAATGTCGCCTGGGCTTATTACTATTTCTCGACGCAGTTCCGGGAGGCAATGGAGATCGCGCTCACTCTTTACCCGGATGACGAACGCCTTCAGGAACTCGACCGTGGCGAGCGGAACACGGACAATCTTTCTCCATATCCTGGCGTCGCCGCACCCGGAGAGAAGATGCATCATGAAGAGTTCATGCGCAGGACGCTCGCTCTGACGCCGATCCCCGAGGAACGCCGCCGGGCCCTGGAAGCAATGGGCGCATCCTATCTCGCGAGCGTTCACGCGCTGGACAAGATGACGCGGGCGATCAGCCTTCCGTCTTATGAGGACGGCGGCCTGGAAGCGGTGTTCAGGTCCATTATCAAGGCCCCGAATTGGGATGGGGAACTTCTGGGCGCATTCAAGCACTTCCTGGTCGGACACATCGCACTCGATAGCGACCCGGATGCTGGACATGGCGCGTTGTGCCGCCACTTGGTGCCCGATGACCGGATTCTTCCCCTTTGGGTGGCGTTCCGGCAAATCTTCGTCGAAGCGGCGCCAGCGCTAGCCGCTTAGAGTCACAACATTCATGAATGGATGGAGCCAGATGTTCACACCCCAGCAGCAGCCGGTTGAGGTGAAACCGCTATGAATCCATCCGCAAGCGCGAACTCGATATCGGAGCGCGACCGCGCCGCGCTCCTCCACCCCGTGACCGACCTTGTGCGTCACGCCGGTCAAGGGCCGCTCACAATCGTGCGCGGGGAGGGTATCCGCGTCGAGGACGAGGAAGGCAGAAGTTACATCGAAGCCGTTTCGGGCCTCTGGTCCATCTCACTTGGCTTCGGCCAAAAGCGGCTTGCCGATGCAGCCTATAAGCAGCTCATGGAGTTGCCGAGCTATCACCTTTTCCGGCACATGAGCCATCCCCGCGCAATCGAACTCGCCGAGCGCCTGCTTTGCCTTGCTCCCAGCCCCATGAGCAAGGTGTTCTTCGCCAATTCAGGCTCCGAGGCGAACGAGACAGCCGTGAAGCTCGCCTGGTATTATAACAACGCTTTGAACCGGCCAAAAAAGAAGAAGATTATTAGCAGGACCGGAGCGTATCACGGCGTCACGCTCGCATCCGGGAGCATGACGGGGATTGCCCGCTTTCACGAGGATTTCGACCTGCCGTTGCCTGGCTTCTTGCATACCGATTGCCCCAACTTTTGGAAATACGGCGTGCCCGGTGAAAGCGAGACGGACTTCGCAGAACGTCTTGCCGGCAACCTCGAAGCACTCATCGAGCGGGAAGGAGCTGACACGATCGCGGCTTTTGCCGCTGAGCCGGTCATGGGAGTTGGAGGGGTCGTGCCGCCGCCCGCGGGGTATTTCGAGCGGATCGTTCCAATCTTGCAGCGCCACGAAATCCTCTTTATCGCCGATGAGGTCATTACCGGATTTGGCCGCCTCGGCCGCATGTTCGGAAGCGAGGTCTATGGCTTGAGGCCGGACATGCTGGTCTGCGCCAAGGGTTTGTCCTCGGGTTATCTGCCCATATCGGCCGTGATGATCGGCGAGCCAATTTGGCAAGCTTGCTATGAGCAGAGCGGCAAGCTCGGCGCGTTCGGGCATGGCTTCACCTATTCTGGGCACCCGGTCAGCGCAGCCGTCGCGCTTGAGGTTCTGCAGCTTTATGAAGAGCTCGACATCCTCGGAAACGTTCAACGCAACGCAGCCGTTCTACAGAACGGCCTCCGCCGCCTGGCGGAGCATCCGCTGGCCGCAAATGCGCGCGGCTTAGGATATATCGGTGCGCTCGATCTTGTGCGTGACAAGGAGAGCAAACAACCGTTCGCACCTGCCGCCAATCTTGGGGTTTTTGCCGAGCGGAGCTGCCAGTCCCATGGCGTCATACTGCGTGCCCTCGGCGATACAATCGCCGTGGCCCCGCCGCTTATCGCAAACGCCGCGCAGATCGAAGAAATCTTGGCGGCGCTGGCCCTCGCACTCGACGAGACACTCGATTACGCCAAGAAAAATGGGCTCGTCTAGAGCCCGCTTTCGATGAAATCAAGAGCGGGCTTTAGGTTTTTGTTTTATCGTGCGTCTTTACCGGAAAACCGCTTCACACTTTTCCGGACGCACTCTAGCCGAAGCGGCCGGCCTGTGCCTCAGGAGGGATAAGTGCCCCAGCCGCCCCGCTCCGCGTCGATGAAACGCATGCAATGGGTGGCCCTTATTCTTTGCGCCGCCGCCATCGCCATCAATTATCTTGATCGCTCGACAATAGCGATCGCCAACCCCGAGATCCGCGCGGAATTCCACATCAGTGCGGCCGAGTTTGGGGCGCTTCAATCGGCTTGGTCTGTTGCCTTCGCCATCACTCAGATTCCGGTGGGGCTGCTTATCGACCGGATAGGGCCGGGAATGCTGCTTGGCGTCTCGATGATCCTTTGGTCGATTGCCGTTGCAGCTGGCGGCTTCGCCTCCAACTACACGCAGCTTTTCATTGCACGGGCGGTTCTTGGCATCACCGAGTCGCCTGCCTATCCTACTGCCGTCCGCGTGACCAGCGACTGGTTTCAAGTCAATGACCGCGGCACTCCTTCCGGCGTCTTTAATATGGGCGCTAATATCGGGACGGCGATTGGACCGCCGCTGCTCACTGCCTTGATGCTGCTCTTTGGGTGGCGATACATGTTCATTGCGATGGGCGCTGCCGGTATTGGAGCCTCAATTTTGTGGTTTTGGCTTTACCGCGATCCCAGCAAGGCCGCCCTTAGTTCCACCGATGCCGCCTATTTCGAAAGCAATAAGTCGAGGCGGAGCGGGGCACCGGTCACGGCGCGGCAATGGAGCCGCTTGTTCCGCTTCCGCACGACCTGGGCGATGATTTTGGGCTCGTTCTGTTCGGGCTATGGGATATGGATGTATGTCACTTGGCTGCCAGGATATCTTGAAGGCCAGCATCACATCAGCATTGCCCGGACAGGATATCTGGCGTCCATCCCGCTTATTTGCTCGATTATTGGCTCTTTCTGCGGAGGGTACGTGTCCGATCGCTTTATCGTGCTCGGACTCCCCCTGGTTAAGGCCCGAAAACTGCCTGCGGCCGCCGGCTATTTGGCATCCGGGCTCTTTACCGCGCTGGCCGCGTATTCCAACGGGCCCGGGGCTGCCATCCTGTGGATCTCCTTTGCCATGTTTTTCCTATGGTTTGCCGTTGCGGCGAAATGGACCTTGGTAACGGCGGTATCGCCTCAGGATTATTGCGCGTCATACTCCAGCATCCAAAACTTCGGGGGCTTTCTCGGTGGCGCTTGCTCGCCGGTTCTCACCGGGCTCATTGTCGACCGGACAGGTTCTTTCGTCTTGGCACTCGCTATCGGGGGGATCTTCATGACATTAGCGGCTGCGGTCTTTTACTTCATGGTGGGCGCCCCAATCACCGATGCCGATCTAGCGGCACCGCATACGCAATACGAGCAGGCGAATTAGGAGCTAGCTCCCGTATAACGGCTAGGCGGTGGCTTCCTTGTTAATGGCCCGACCAAAGAGCGAGAATAATTAGATGGTAATTATCGGCGCGCCCTAAGTCTAGTCATGCGATTATTTTTCCGCGGGCTAGCTTTCGTCGCGTCGTATTTACCTTGGTATCATAGTGCACTTCTTTAGCTGAGAAAAAATGATAATGTCTCGCCAAAGATACGGAAGGTATCCCCTCTGTAGGTTGTGGGGCGTCACCACCTTGGGTTTATTCGATGGATCGCTTGTCTAAACTGGAGAGAATACCTTCTTTGCGCCCTGATTCGGGGTGCGGGATAAGCATACTTTTTTCCACGCATAATGGTGAGCGCACTTTGCCAATACTGATCGACGCGCTGACAAAACTAAACCCCCCGGGTGTTCCCTGGGAAATAGTTGCCGTCGACAACGCTAGTACGGACGCAACCCCTGCTATTCTTCGAGAAGCGGCCAAACGGCTGCCTCTTACCGTTTTGCTATCGCCCCTTCCCGGAAAGCATGAAGCTTTAAAGGTTGGCGCTAAGTGTGTTGCCGGAGATTTGATATTATTTACAGATGACGACGTGAATCCTTCGCCGGATTGGATCACCGCTTACCTGGACGCCGCCAACGATAATCCTGGTTCATCGCTATTCGGTGGCCCCATAACGCCAACGGGCATCGAGCCGCTCAGTCCCTGGTTCGAGGCGAGCGACAACCATCATGAAGTCTTATTCGCACGTTCCCGGCACCCCGGCGGAAAGGTTGATGCCATCGATTTCCTTTACGGCCCTAACTTTCTTATTCGCCGCAGTGAGATCGGCGTCCTGGACGAGATACCTGCCAATCTCGGACCAGCTTTCAACCGCTCCAGTAATTATGCCATGGGCCTAGACTCTGCAATTATGCAGGTCCTTATCCACCGCGGGGCGCGACCGATCTTCGTGCCGAAGGCAAGCGTTCAACATTGCGTTCGCGCTTATCAAACAGACCTGAACTACCTTTTGGCACGGGCGGAGCGCCACGGGCGCGGCATAACGTTGCGCAGAGTGGCGCTTTCAAAGCGCCCGTGCCTCACACGCTTTCGAATTCTCCTTGAAGGTGCGCTCTCTTATTCGAAAGCCCGCTTCAGCGTGCCGGCCAAACCCGTGCCGGCCGGAAAGGACTTCGATCGTCTCTGGGACGTCCATTGGCCGATCGGCGCCATGAAGGGTGCTTTGATGCCGGTTGCGCACAAGAGCATGCCGCTCCCTGAAAGCGGAAATGGCGGCATCGTGTTCCCCAAATCCGATGGGTCCATGCAGGCCGCCGCGAGCGGAAAATGAGAGGCAGGGATCACCCTATGAGGCAGTCCCCGCTGCCGCCGCGTGCTTTCGATGGGGATGGCTTACAAAACCGGCGCAGCCGAAAGGCAGCCGCTTTGAATATCTAGTTGCGGCTATTACCGATCATGACTCCTGGCAAACTTTTTCTCGGTACCATCGCTATAGCCTCGGCGAGCGCGCTTCGCCTTGCCGCGCAAGTGTTGGTTATGCCGATTGTGGCGCGCCTCATCGGCCCGAATAATTACGGTCTCGCCGTATTGGCGGGAACGGTCTTGGCGCTCGTAATACGGTTCGGCGATATCGGGTTTGCTGCAACCATAGTCCGGGCACGATCTTCATCGCGAGACTTGGACTCGACGGTATTTTGGATCGCGATTGCAATTACGTCGGCACTCGCCGCCCTTCTCGCAATGGCTGCCTATCCTCTGGGCAGGTTGCTCGGCCACCCAGAAGTCTCCCCTCTCCTTCTTTGCATATCGCCCTTACCCATCGTCATTGGAGTCGCCATGGTCCCCGCCGCCCTTCTGCAAAGGGACGGAAAATTCAAGGCGGCCGCCGCTTGCGAGATTATCTCCGCCTTCGTTGGTATTGCCGTGGTCATCTACGGAAGCTTAAACGGCTGGGGCGCTTGGGCTCTGATCGCACAGCAATTCGGATTCTGGGCGAGCAAACTCGCGATAATCGAATTCCTTACGCG
The DNA here is from genome assembly GCA_052144215.1 of Rhodomicrobium sp. Classification (GTDB taxonomy): domain Bacteria; phylum Pseudomonadota; class Alphaproteobacteria; order Rhizobiales; family Rhodomicrobiaceae; genus Rhodomicrobium. The sequence continues at coordinate 62,535 of JBKQQS010000053.1, read as the reverse complement.
TTTCTTGCCGGCCCCGGTGCTCCGGTTATCCCTCATCGCCTCGTCGCTTCGCTTCAATGCAAGGCTCTGGTCCGCCAATATTATCGGCTTCTTTGCAGGCAATCTCGATAATCTCGTTATAGCCACATTCCTAAATTCCGCTTCACTTGGTTATTACGCATTGGCTTATCAGATTATAAGTATTCCAAACTCCATATTGGGCGCTTCTCATTATTCTCTTTTTCCGGCGTTCGCAGAAACGCGGCGCCTCGGCCGGCCGGCTGAAGCCACATACGCATCGGCGATCCGGCTTATTCTTTTGATTACAGCACCGGCAATCGTAGGACTCGTGGTGGTAGCCGCCCCTCTTGTCACGCTAATGCTCGGAGAAAGCTGGAAGCCTACCGCAATGCTAATCCGTCTTCTTGCGCCGGCTGGGCTTTTGATGCCAATATTCGTTCTGAACTCTGCGCTGTTTCTTGGGTTCGACCGGGCGGATCTTGAACTTCGGGTTCAAGTGCTGAAGTCTGGGCTCGTTTTGGCAGCTATTATAGGCGGCTTGGCGCTTGGCGTAGAGGGTGTCGCGGGAGGGGTCTCCATTGGCTTTGGCGTAGCGTTCGCCGTTTGCATGCATTGGGCGATGAGGACCGGCGGTATCTCATTTTCCGCTCTTGCTGAGGCGGTTCAGGCCCCTCTCGCAGCGAGCGCCACGCTGGCACTCGGTATTTCGGCGGTTCGCGTCACATGCTTTCAAGGTCTTAATCCGGTTTCGGATCTCGTGCTAAGCGTCATCGCAGGCTGCGTCATATATCTTTCGGCGCTGTATCTGGGATTCCGTTCGCAATTCCTGGACGATATTTTTCAGGTGCGTCTATTGCTGAAGGCGAAGATCAAAACTTCGTAGCGCGGCAGTTGCGCTTGGATCCGCGCTGGCCGGATCGTCATGGGCAGGAAGGAGTTGCTCAAGTGCTCGATTTGAAGGGTGAAATGGGTGCCAATGCCCTTCGTTACCACAAACCGGGACACGCGCGCCATAAATGACGATACGCAGGTTCGCTTCGTGTTTCCGGCGCTCGCGGGCTAGAATGTTTCAGACGTTTTCACCTGCACGGCCGGCTAAGCAGAAAGGCGGCCGAATAGCCGCTCCCATTCCAATGCCCGGGCATCCCAGCTGGTTAATGCGGTTTCTGCAAGGCACTCGCGATGCATCGCAGTCCACAATTCGTCGCTGGACAGAAGGGCCGCTGTTTGCGCGATGAATTCCTCTTTGCTGCGAGCGATGAAGCCCGTTTTGCCATGGCGGACACGCTCGGAAAGGGCACCCGTCCCGAGCGTGACGATGGGCACGCCGGCCGCGGTCGCTTCGGCTGCCGCGAGGCAATAGGTTTCATCGGGATGGCCGGGTATGAGTTGAACGCGCGCCGTGCCAAGCTCACGGATGAGCTCGAGGCGCGAGATACTGCCCCGAAATGTCACGCCATCGAGCGCGGCTCTTTGTGCATTCGCCGCTGCCTGGTAAACCTTCGGCGCGAAAACGTCTAAGCTGGCCGCGGGTACTTTCCGCTTGATATCGCCCCAAAGATCGAGAAGCCAGCCAAGCCCGCGATAGGGCTGGGAGGTAAAAATAGCGCGGGGCGGCGGCGCGCGATCTGCGGGAGTTTTCCGGAAGAAGTCTTCGTGAATACCGTGATGAATGATCCCGCGGCCGCTGGAGGGAAACCAGCGCGGCACGCGGCTTTCATGGTAGCGGCCGAGGAGCACAAAGTAGGGCCGCCTTTTCAGCAAAGGGCCAATATTTCCCCGGCGGATTTGCCGCCAGCTTTTGAGCGGGTTGTGCAGCCAAAAAATGTGCGAACTAAAGGACAGGCCGTTGAAGACCTTGGGGTTGGAAACCGCAATTCCGATTTCGCCGCCCGCCCGCCCTGGCGCCTCCGGAAACGGGTACCAATGCACGCCGAATTCATAGCGGTGAGCTTCTATGCCGTTGAAGACGGTCACGTTGTGCCCACGCTTTGCGAGCGCTTCCGCAAGCTGAACAATGGAGCTTTCTGTGCCGCCCATGGAGGCCGAACGAAGCGTTTCGCCGGAAAAGGCCGTACCGTTATGCAAAATATCTATAACGCTCATCCTCATGTCCTCATTCGTCACCGGCCCGCTAAGAAGATAGGAGACTGACTTAAGCGAAGCGCTGGGGCATTGACAACACAAGAGTCGATAGCCTAGGTCATGGCAGCGGCATGCCGGTCTCGATAACCGGCAGTGCCAGCGAGCTGGGCTCACAGAGGGTCAAACCGCGGGGAAGAGAGGCAGCCGCCGCCGATTTTACCGGCGGGCTTTCGCTCCGCCCTCCTGGCGCCGGGCGCTACTAAAGGGAATTGCGGTTCAAAGAAATCTGCGGCAAGAACGGCAAATTTTCTGGAATTAGACTATCATTGCATTGGACAAGAAGGCAACATGGTTCTACGGGGGAGCGGGCTCCAGCAAATTCCAGCGGGCTCATGCTGGTATCGGTCTGTACTTACAAGCGGCCGGCCATGTTTTCGAACCTCTTGGCCGCGTGCGCCAGGCTCGATCCGCCCCAGGGTGTCTCGCTTTAGCTCATCGTTGTCGATAACGATCCGCACCGCTCTGCAGAAAGGGCGTGCAAGCGGCGCGTTCGGATTTCCCCATCCCGGTCCTCCTCTCTTGCGTGCTGTTGGCGCTAGCCGGCCATGTCAATTAAGCGGGAAACCTCACGCCAAATCGATCGCTTATAGGGCGCAGGCGGCCATTTACTTTGACCGGGGCTGGCCTGCAGTGTTTGAACGATAGAGGTCTCGATGACAGATCAGGATATCAGCTGGAGCGTTGCCACGCGCTCGTAATATTCGCTTCCGCGCATCAAATCCTGATGGGTCCCCAAAGCCTTGACGGCTCCGCCCTCGATCAAAGCGATCTTGTCAGCCTGGCGGACCGTGGAGATGCGGTGCGCGATCACAAGAATGGTCTTTTTTCCCGCTTGTGCGTGCATATAAGCGCGAATGAGCTCCTCATTGTCAGCGTCAAGCGCCGAGGTCACCTCGTCGAAAAGCAGAATGGGTGCATCCTTGATGATAGCCCGTGCAATATTGAGGCGCTGCGCCTGGCCGCCAGAAATCAACGCGCCCAGCTCGCCGACATTGGTATCGTAGCCATTGGGCAGTCCTGCAATGTAGTCGCAGAGCCCGACAGCGTTGCAGGCCTCATCGAGTTTCTCTTGCGGGACGCCCGTGTGTCTCAATGTCAGGTTGTCGCGGATTGTGCCGCTGAAGATGAAGTTCGATTGACCGACATAGGAGATCAGATCGCGCAGAGCGGGCGCCGGAATGGTCTCGATCGGCTCGCCGCCGATGAGGATCTGCCCCGATTGATGGCAATAGAATCGGAGCAGAAGCGAGAACACCGTCGATTTGCCCGCACCCGAGGGGCCGACAAGGGCGATCATCTGGCCGGGCTCGATGGCGAGCGATAGGCCGTTGAGGACCCCTGCGCCGTCCTTGTATGAGAACCGGACATCTTTCATCGTAATCGCCATGCCCCCTTCCGGCGCGGCGATCGGTGTGTATTGAGGAGCTGCAATATCCTCCTGGTCGGGATCGTTATCGCCAAGCAGGTCGTGCACCATTCCGACACCGACAAGCGACGTCTTTAAGGAAATGCGAAGCTGGCTGAGACGCCGTGCGGGATCGAGCGCGAGTAGGAGCGCGGTAATGAAGGATAGAAAGGTGCCTGGGTCGTAAGCGCCATAGATGGAGCGGTATCCGGCATAAAGGATCGTGAGCCCAATGCCTGCCCCCCCAATCGTGTCGATGATCGGTACGGGCGCGGCCTGAAGTGCCGACACCCGGTTCGAGCGCTCCTTGATGCTTTCAATAATTGCGTTGACTTCGGATTTGATGATGGGCTCAAGATTGTAGGATTTGATAACCTTAACCCCTTGCACGACTTCACGCACGTGCTTGTTCAGTTGGGCGACGGAAAGCATCTCCTGCTTCATCAGCTCTTTGATGCGCTTGAGAAGGCGCGTTATGAACAGAAAAACGATCGGCACGGCGAGGAAGCAGGTCAGCGTGAGCGCTACGTCCTGAACGAGCATGACCACTAGGAGGGAGGCCACCGTCATTGCATCGCGGGCGCCGTTCAGGACCACCTGATTGAGAATTGAGCCGAAAGAGGATGCACCCATATTGACGCGCATGGTGAGGTCGTCGGACGAATAGCGCTCGAAAAAGCGCACGCGCTGCGCGAGGATATGAGAGAACATTCTCTCTTGCGTCCGGGCAACCATGTCGTTTGCGATGCGTGCCGAAAGCACCGATTGCCAATAGGACGACGCTCCCTTGGCAATGAACAGCCCCACGATCAGGAGAAATAGGGGGATCAGAAATTCGCCCTGTTTTTTCACGAAAAAGTCGTTGACGACGTCGCGCACGAGCCACGCCGCCACGGCGGTGGCGTTGGACGCAACGACAATCAGAACCAGGATGAGGCCGTATCTATATTTATAAAGCGGGAAGTACGATTTGAATATCGAAACAAAAATCCGGAAGTCGTCGTCCCCGAACACTCCAAAGAAGGAGCGAACTTTGGAATTGAAGATCGTCATCCATTAAACCCGTATGCCGCGCCGGCAGAGTGCAGACCTCCGGCGGCATAGAATTAAACGGGAAGGGGGTCAAGACGTAATTTCTCCTTCGCGTGCTCGTGTGTACCGGCGCTTAGGGTGCCGCTGCATTTTGCAAGCAAGGCTGAACCGTCTTCAATCGGGCCGCGATCGATTCATCTCCACAATGAGCATGTTGCTTAAATAAAACAGCCTCCTCAAATTGTAAAGAATAGGGTTGTTCCGATTTCATAGCGTTGCTACAGCGTGGCTGCGGTTAGTTAGGTGTGGCGATGGCTGTTCTTGTAGTTGGCGGCGCAGGGTATATCGGCTCGCATATAGTGAGGCGCCTTCTGGACGAAGGCGAGCAAGTCGTTGTTCTCGATAATCTATCGACCGGTTTTCGTGATGCTGTTTTAGGCGGTGAGTTTGTCCTGGGAGATTTCGGATCTGACGAGGTCCTGTGCTAGCTGTTCAAGGCCTACCGCGTCGATGCTATCATGCACTTCGCATCCTCGCCGAGCTGCGGCCGTCAATCGTTAGGCCGGAAACTGGTTTCAACGTTCAGCTATTCCGCGAGAGGGGCTGAGGACTATCTATGACGTCAAATAACATTGTTATTTACACCTCGCTTACGCCCAAACTGAGTAGAAGTTTCTGTGGTTCGGAGGTTGGCGACAGCTATCAGCGCGCCTGTATTTCCTCGTGGCGAACGTTGAGCGAAAACATCGTCAGCCTCAATTCGCGGCCTGAAATCGAAAAACTTGCCGATAGGAGTTACGGTATCGAGTTTTATGAGACTGAGACAGCGCCCCCGCTGATCGGCGATTTCATAAAGGCTGCGAAAAAGTCGGGCCGGCCAATCGCCGCGATCGTCAATGCAGATTGCATGCTCGCTGCGACACCGGGCACTCTCGATGCAGCGGTGGAAGCCGCGTCTTCGGGTATAGTGCTATTCGAGAGATTGAACGTGAGCGCGGAACTTGCGTGCCCCACCGGCCAGAGCTGTCACGGTTTCGATTTATTCATATTCAATACCGTTCAGCTTGCCGGGATATCCATCGACGATAGCCTGCGCATTGGCAACCCATGGTGGGATTTCTGGTTTCCAATTGCGTTTCATCGAGCCGGTGGGGAACTGATCTCGCTAAACGGGCCACCCTTGATCCATCTGGAGCATCCGACCCGCTGGAGCGAGAAAGCCTGGTTCGAGATCGGAACGAGGCTCTTAAGCTATCTGGCTCACGATGAGGAGACGTTTTTGCCCATGGCCAAGCCAGTGTCTTCGCGGCCCACAAAAGGCGAACTATCAGCGTTGACGAAACGGTGCTATCGCGCTCTCCAATCGAAGACAAAAAAACTGGCTGTTGAAGACGACCTCTCAAACTTTCACCTTTTATTCTTGAGAGGAATTGAAGACATGGGAAATAGCAAGGTTTTCGGGCGTGCCAACAAGGCGGAATCGCAGCCATTGAAAAACCTAAACAGGTATCTTAAATGGCAGTCCAGCAGCTTATTCGCGGTCTTCGCCAAGCCCTTCTCAAATAAGTTCGCACTTAAGATGCAAAGGCGCTCTATAAAAAACGCGCCGCTAGCGGTTAAGGATAAAGCAACATGGAAGCCCCGGCCCCGCTGAGGCGGGTGCCCCCGCCGTCCCACGAAGGCCCCCCCCCGGCATGAAGCTATCTCAGAGGTGTCCGGCTGAGTTTAAAAATTGCTTTACTCATTCGCCTGAAGATGCCTTTGACTTTACGCGATATTCTACGTGCCTTGAGGCTTTTGATTACTTGACGCTCTTCCTAAAGAAGGGAAGCCAAGATCGCGATCTAAGTTAGCCCTATCGGGATTTTCAGAGCAGGCCAAGACCTTCGAAGCGGCAAGGCGACGGCCTCCGGCCACGGCCTCGAACTTGGCGGTTTCGTTGCCTTTACCATCCAGCACAGGCCGGACGGTCAAGTTTTGCAACAGGCCATGGGCGGCAATTGAGGCGGCCAATTCCTCGATACCGTAGTCGCGCCCGGTCTTTCTTACATTGGCGAGCGAGGAAACGAGCTTCGAAAGCGGGATCATCCGCATAAAGGGTTCGTCAGTCATAGGGGCACTCCATACCAGCAAGGTTTCAGCGCAATCCGGCGCTGAAACCCTGCCCGCCGGCGAGGCCCCGGGGCGGCAAGGGCAAGGGCGGCGGCGGCGAGGGGTGTCACCCAACTTGCACAAGCCCGAAGGGCGCGGAAGGCTGGGGATCCAACGCCCCCGAGCGATTCACGGTACGTATCGCGGATCGAGCCGCCTTAAGGTCCAGCTACTCACCATTCCATTGCGAGCATTCAAAACCAGCGCATGCCGTCCTGAATTCTTCACCCCAGGCATTGCGCTTTTGTCAGCGCGAATATAGAGGTGATGCAACCCGGAGGGCCGATTGCGAGGAACACGCAGCATGCTAAAATTTGTATATTTGCAAGTCGGCTCTAATCCGAGATATCAAAAGGAGCTACGCTACAGTATATCGACGCTGCTTGCAGAGATCCCGGAAGCTGCCGGCAATATAATAATATACACAGACTGCCCATCGTCCTATGCCTCTGACAGCCATCACGTAAGCACATGCGACGTTTCCTCAATGATGGAGGGAATGACCGACGGCGGTAAGTATTTTTTCAGAGCCAAGCCGTGCGTTGTGCTGCATGCTTTGCGCACTTATGTATGCCCGTGCGTCTTTCTCGATACCGACACATATGTCAAGCGCGGGTTCGCGCGGGCTCTGAAGACGACGCTCAAGCGCGGGGCCGCGATGGATAAATATTTGCGGCCGAATCCATTCCCAGAGTGCGTTGGCCTCGAAACGGCGCTGCCGAGCGGCATCGCCTATCGCTACGATCCGAGGATCGCTGTGATGTACAACAGCGGCGTTATTGGCGTTCGGCCCGAGCATGCATCGGCCATTGAAGATGCAATCGCCATTATCGACGCCATACGGCCGCTATCGGCCCACCGCGCTTTCGATCAAGAACAGTTCGCTATCAACGAAGCTTTGCGCCTTCATGGCGTGCGCATTTCCGTCACGCGCAACGTGCTTAGGCATTACTGTGCAAAATCTCAAAAGCGTTATATGTATTGGCGGTTCGATAAGAACGCGGATTTTGCTCCCGTGCCGATAGTACCGCGGCGCCCCCGGATCACCGTGAACAAGCCCATCGGATGGTGCTTCAAGCAGGCCACAAAGTTTTCTCTCATACGAGCTAAGGCTCTTGCGCAGCGTTAGAGCGCCGCATGTCGAAGAAGACCTTGACGTCGAAGTTAAGAACCCAATCGTAGCGCCGGCATCGCATGAGAGCTGCTTTCGAAGGCGGTTGGCCATCATAGAGCCTGCCCGTGCCGCGGTCTCTGCACTGCCGGGACTAACGTTGGCCGGTTTGGGACTCGGCCCCAATACTGAGCACGTCACAGAGTTTTATCCTCGGGCCGAGGCCTGTGTCGCCCCGGCCGCCCTCGCCCAAGTCATCGAGCGGCTGCTTGCCCGTTCCTTGCGCGATACCAGGTCTCCCAGCTTTTCTATTACGCCGGGGAGCGGGAAACCAAAGCGGCCGAGGTAGCAAAGGAATCGAAACCGCCCCCTATCCCGATCCCGGTGCTACGGGAAACCGGCAAGATGGCGGACATCCGCGGCGCTCGCTCCGCTTCTTCTAAGGCTATTTAGGCTAGGCGAGTCCTTAGATTTGGCAAGCTTATGCCCCTCGCGATCCACGAGGAGGCGGTGGTGGCAATAGGCCGGCGACGGCAGTCCCAAGAGCCGCTGAAGCAAGACATGGAGATCTGCTGCAGCGAAAAGATCCATGCCGCGTGTGACATGCGTCACCCCTTGTGCGGCGTCGTCGGCAACGACGCTCAAGTGATAGCTTGCGGGCGCGTCCTTGCGGATGAGAACGGCGTCGCCCCAGCGCTCAGGACCGGCCGGCCGGCAACTCGATCTCTCCCATAGCGCGTCGATACCGCGAGCGGGGGCCTCGGCGATCTCGAGCGAGCCGGCCTCGGCGGCGGCCAAGTCCATTTTCAATCGCCATTGTGCCGGCTCGCCGCGCGCAAGCCGCTCGCCGGCTTCGTCCTGGCCGATATGGCGGCAGGTCCCAGCATAGAGCGGCGCGCCATCGGGATCGGCGGCTACTGCCGCCGCCGCTGTGCTGCGCCTCGAGCAAAAGCACGGATACAGAAGGTCCCGCTCTCTCAAGCTTTGCGCGGCTGCGGCATAAACGGCCATGCGGGCCGATTGCCGCAGCACAGGTTCGGGCCATGTGAGGCCGAGCCAGGACAGGTCCTCGAATATACCGTCCTCGAATTCGGGTTTGCTCCGCACCGGATCGATATCCTCGATGCGCAGAAGGAAAGTACCGCCCAGCGATGTAGCGGCGCGGGCTGTGAACAGGGCCGAGAAGGCATGGCCGAGGTGCAGCCTGCCGTTAGGGCTTGGCGCAAATCGCAAAATTGGGCCTACTGCCATTCTCGTTCCGGCGCTTAACCCCTGCCCACCGGCCGGCTCGGAGGCTGGCGCTCTATGCCGGGTGGGCTAGATCTTCTGATTGTACGCGCCAATCTCTGGATAAGTGCTGAGATGCGCATCGAGCTCAGCGAAAATCGCGCGCATGTTCGCCTCCGACACCGGGCTTTCGACCACGACGACAAGCTCGGGCTTGTTGGACGAGGCCCGGACGAGCCCCCAGGTTCCGTCCTCGAGCATGATACGGACGCCGTTCACCGTGACCACATCGCGGATCGGCTGGCCGGCCAGCTTTTCACCGCGTTCGGCGACGCCCTTGAAATGCGCGATCACCCGGTCCACCACGCCATATTTCTTCTCGTCGTCGCAATGGGGCGACATGGTCGGCGATTGCCAGGTCTTGGGCAAGTCTCGATAAAGATCGGCCATGCTCTTTCCGGGATTGTGCGAGAGCATGTCGCACACCGCGATGGCTGCGATGAGCCCGTCGTCATAGCCGCGGCCGATCGGCGGATTGAAGAAGAAGTGCCCGGACTTCTCGAAGCCGGCGAGCGCGCCCGTCTCGTAGCTGTAGCGCTTAATGTAAGAGTGGCCGGTTTTCCAATAGGTGGTATGCGCACCGTTCCTTTGCAGCACCGGATCGGTGGTGAAGAGCCCGGTCGATTTCACATCCACCACGAATTTCGCCTGCGCGTGGCTGGCTGAGAAATCGCGCGCAAGCATGACGCCCATCTTGTCGGCGAAAATCTCGTTGCCCTCATTGTCGACCACGCCGCAGCGGTCGCCGTCGCCGTCGAAGGCAAGGCCTACATCCGCTCCGCTCTCCTTGACCGCATCGCACAGCGCGTGCAGCATTTTCAGGTCTTCCGGGTTCGGATTATGGTTGGGGAAATTGTAATCGAGATCGGTATTCAGGGGTACGACCTCGCAGCCGAGCTTGTCCAGCACCTGCGGGGCGAAAACGCCGGCCGTGCCGTTTCCGCAAGCAACCACGGCCTTCAGCTTGCGCTTGAAGGGCGCGCGGTTCGTGAGATCGTCTATATAACGCTGGGCGGTATCGCCGTGGAAATAATACGCGCCGCCGGGATGCGCCTTATAGCGCCCTTCGAGCACGATGTGCTTCAACGCCGTCATTTCGTCCGGGCCGAAGGTGAGCGGCCGCCCCATGCCCATCTTGATGCCGGTCCAGCCATTGTCGTTGTGGCTCGCGGTGACCATCGCAACGCCTTCGACCTCCAGCGCGAATTGCGCGAAATACGCCATGGGCGACAGCGCCAGCCCGATATCGTGCACCTCGGCGCCGCCGGCCAGCATGCCCGAAATCAGCGTGTATTTGATACTCGACGAATAGGAGCGGTAATCGTGGCCCGTGACAATCCGCACCGGCACGCCGCGCTCGCGCATCAGCGTGGCGAGCCCCATACCGATGGTTTGCATGCCCATCAGGTTGATCTCCTGCGGGAACAGCCAGCGCGCATCGTATTCGCGAAAGCCGGTGGGCTTCACGAAGGGCAGCCGCTCGAAATCGGCGGTGTTGGGCTTAAGATCGGTGCGCGGCGCGGGGAAAGCTTGGACGGGACGGTCTAGGGCGGTCATGGCAACTCCGGCTTCGGTTCGGACCTGCATAGCTTGGCGCCGCCGCGCTGCCAAGGCCGTTTCGCCAGAGCCGGCCAGCGACCCGCGCTTTCGGAGGTGCATTCTTTGCGGGTGTGTGCTATCGTCACACGCATGAGCGAAAAGGCAGAATTATCGCAGAACGCGACCACGGTCTTGAGCGTGCGCCTCAGCAAGCAGGAACGCGCGCTGCTGGAAGCCGCCTCGGAACAGGCGAGAACCAACCTCAGCGATTTCGTGCGGCGCAAGGCCCTCGATGCCGCCGAACTCGATATGATGGAGCGGCGCATTATCACCATTCCCGCCGCGGATTGGGAAGCGTTCGAGCGCTGGGCGCAAGCTCCCGCTCAGGAAATTCCCGGTCTGCGCGATCTTGCCGCGCGTCCGCCCACATGGCAGGAGTAACGCGCACAGATGGATAAGTATAGACGATAACCGCAACCGGCGCGCCTTATGCGAGGCAACAGCCAAGGACGCCGAGATCCGTGAGCTGGAAAAAGGCAGGACGCCGCTCGCTGAGTGATGGAAGGCTCAAAAAGGGTAGGCGCGATGGATGAACGGCTCACGCTCCGCCCTTTGTTGGAGACCGATAATCGCGATGAGTTCGATTGCGGCAGGGAATCCCTCAATTTGTGGTTCCGGCGCCATGCCTGGGCGAACCAGGCCGCATCGGTTTCCCGCACCAGCGTCATAACGGCGATACCGGACGGCCAGATCATCGGGTTCGTTTCTCTCAGCACCGCGCAAATCGAGCGTGCCTTTCTTCCCCGGCCGCAGCAGCGCAACAAGCCCGATCCCATACCCGTCGCGCTCCTTGGGCAGCTCGCGGTGCACAAGGACCATCAAGGCCGGGGGCACGCGCGTTCTCTCCTGCTCTTCGCGCTCAAGACCGCGATGCGCCTGGCGCAAGAAGTGGGCTGTTTCGGTGTCGTCACGCACCCCATCGATCAAGCCGCGCGCAGCTTTTATGCCCGCTGGGGATTTCAAGGCCTGCCTTTCGATCCCAGGGGGGCGATGATCGTCCGCATGATCGATCTTGAGCGCGTTCTTGGCGGCGGCCTGACCTGAGTGCGGCAGAATCCTTCCGGCTAGCGCCTTGCTCGCGGCTCACGCCTCCGGTTTGGTTCTTGGAGAAGCGGCCAAGCCGAGGAAGACGAGCACGGCGCGATTGAGGCGCAGGATATCTTCGTCGTCCAAGCGGCCGATATGGGCGCCAAGCTTGTATTTCGGAACCGTGGTGATCTTGTCCACCATCAGGCGGCAGACCTCGCGCTGCCCGTTGCGCCCGCTTGGCTCAACGGGCAGCCGGATTAGCGGGGCGTCCGTCTCATCGGTTGTGAAGGCGCAGATGGTGACAGAATCCGTCGCATCGAAGCTATCGTCCTGCAGGATGATAGCGGGCCGAGGTTTACCCGCATAATCCTTGCCGCCTGCGACCGTCCAGATCTCGCCACGCCTCAATCATTGCCCCAATCCGGCACGGCGCCGATGAACGCCTGATCCTCCTGCGCCTGGCGGCTTGACGCAACAGCCAGCGATTGCCGGTGCGCTTCGGACCGGAAGGTGGGCGCGTGCACGTCCGGCACCCAAATCTGGATAGGGCGCAGTCCCTGCCGGCGCATGCGCTCGCGATGCTCGCGCACCTTCAGGCGGGACGGCTTTGGCTTCGATGCTGAGGGCACGGTCAACCTCCTGTGTGAGTTACATGTAACCTATCATGAGCAGGGAGCGTGACCAGACCCTCCTGGGCGCGAGGCTTTTTATATAACGGTTTCGTGCTCGGAGCTGCGCGGCACGATTGCAGAGCCGGGGATATAAGCATCGAAAGCCGCCCAGAATTGCTCGCGCAACTGATCCCGCTCCTGCAAGATTTCATGTTTGGCACCCGCCAGCACAATGCGCGTGCAATTCTTGATGCGGCTCGCGAAGCGCTCTAAGGCGGGCGTCGAAACGACCCGGTCGTTGCCGGCGGCAACGATGAGGATCGGAACCTTGACGCTGGCCATGAAGGCATCCGAGTTGATTGTCGAAATCGAGCTGCAGGCCGCGGCGACCCAGCCGATCGTGGGGGCGCCGATTCCGAGATAGGGAGCGGCTTGAATGGCTTCACGTGCGCGCTCGAAACGAAGCCTGTCGGAGGTGAGCAAATTACCTTCGAAGGGGTTCGCCTCCGGCGCGTGATTTTTCCATCCCGGCACGAAAGAATCGCTAAGGCCAAGAAAGGTGGCAGCTTCGGCGCCTGCGCAAATGGCGGAGTTTTTCGCATCGCTGCCGGCAAAGCCGATCATCGGTGAGGTCAGCACTACCCGGTCCCACCAGCAGACCTTCGTCTGCATCAAGCGCAAAACCAGATGGGCGCCCATCGCGTGGGCCAGACAATAAAATGGGGGCGGACAATCGGGCAGCACGATTTCGGTCATGAACTTACTGACATCGGCATCGTGATGGGCGAAAGTTTCGGCGTGTCCCTTTGCCGGGTTCTTGAGCAGCCGGGACGATCCGCCCTGGCCGCGCCAATCCATCGTGGCAACGGCGAAGCCGCGCCGGCGCAGGTCCGTGATCGTCTCGAAATATTTTTCGATGAATTCGCTCCGGCCTTGAAAGAGGCAAACGGTACCGAGGCGCCGCTCAGCTGTGGTATCCCAGCGCGCGAAGCGGATGGAAAGGCCGTCGTGCGCGGTAAAATGGCCGCAAACGGCTCCATTCGGAACCGGATTGCGCGTGATCCCGATCAAGTCCGCTTGTGATGCCATCTTCGGTTCCTCCGGCCGTTGAAAAGAACTTTTAGCCCCGGCTGCGTCCGCGCTCAAGCACCCCTTGACAGTGAAGCATCCGGAAATAAATCACAAGGCGCAGGCCGAAAGGCTGCAAACATAGTATGCTTGGCCTTTAAGGCAGGTTGAACTTCTCGCTTATCCAAGGAGAACATCGATGAGACGTCCAGACCTCACCCCATTGTACAAAACCACGATCGGCTTCGATCACCTCGCCTCTATTCTCGACCAGCTCTCAAGCCTCGATGCAGAGAATGGTTTCCCGCCTTATAACATCGAGCGGCTCGGCGAGAATGCCTACCGCATTTCTATGGCCGTTGCAGGCTTTAGCGATAATGATCTGTCTCTCGAAGTCAAAGAAGGCACGCTAACCGTCCGCGGCGAAAAGAAGGGCGAGGATAAAGTCCGCCAATACATCCACCAGGGCATCGCCGCGCGCAATTTCGAGCGCCGCTTCCGCCTTGCCGAATATGTCGAGGTCTCAGGCGCTACGCTTGAGCACGGCCTGCTTCATATCGACCTGAAGCGCGAGCTGCCAGAGGCCATGAAGCCGCGCACCATTACCATCGCGAAGGGCCAGCCCGCAAGCACCCGTGTGATCGAAGGCGACGCGAAGGAAGTGCTCGAGCCGCAGCCTGCGTAAAGAGAACTATCGCGTTGCGCTTCTGCGCCGTATGACCTCATGACCCCACCGCATCTGCAAGCGGATGCGGTGGGGAGAATGCGCGCCGTTGCACTTTCTCAGTTTCGCTGTTTACGATTGCGGTGACTGAAATGGGTGTTCCTTAAGCCGCGATCATAGTGAAAGCACCTTGATAAAGCTTTAAGCGGCGGCGTTGTTCGATTTAGCGCATTGATAATACAGAATAAAAACGGGAGGCGCACAGTAGCACACTAAATTGTACTCGTGCGCAACTACAACCCAAGGCTACACTTCTTGGTTAATTCGCGCAAGAATCTATATTTAACGGACTTTTTGAATCGCACATTTGCGGGTAAAAAACGCGAAAAATTTCGATTTTTGCGGCGGCACGATATTAAAACCGGCCCCCGTTTACCGTGCCGAAATTAACCATGCTCCCGCGCTACGAAATGACGATGCTCTGTCCTTCCGAAAATGAGCCCGGATAGACTTGCGCGCTTCACCGTAATGATCGAGCAACGGCTGCTGCGGGGCACGGCTTGTGCAGGCTGGTATTACGATGCGGAACGCCTGCGCGGCATGCCGCCGGCGCGCAGGAACAGCGCCGCGATCTCGACATGCGCCGAGAACTTGAATTGATCGAATGCGGCCAAGCGCGAGAGCTGAAATCCGCCGGCAATCAAGATGGCGGCGTCGCGGGCGAAGGTCGCGGGATTGCACGAGAGCATGGCCACGGTCGCGGCCTTCGAGGATGCCAAAGCGCGGGCCTGCGCCTCCGCCCCTTCGCGCGGCGGATCCATGATGATGCTCGCGAATTTATTCAGCTCCAGAGGCCCGAGGGGATTGCGGTAAAGATCGCGCCGTATCGCGATGACGGGCTTGAGCCCTTTGGCTCGGTTCGCCGCCGCTGCAAGCGCTACAACGGCGCTTGGGTTCTCCTCGAATGCGGTTACCGGCGCGAGCCGCGCAGCCGGAAAGCTGAAGGCGCCGAGCCCAGCGAAAAGATCGCAGATAGGGCCGCAGGCCGCCTTCGCTTCCGAGAGGGCATCGAGAACCCAATTGGCCATGTCGTGCTCGCAAGCCTCGACGGCCTGCAAGAAGGCGCCCGCCGGAAGTGTCACTTTCACGCCGCCGCAGGAGACGAAAGGAACTGCGGCGAGCAAGACAAGCTCTTCGTTCCAGGTTGCGCGAATGAAGCCGGCGCCAGCCAGCGCTTGCAGCAGGCCGGTGTGCGCGGCAGCTCTAAGAGACGGTCCTTGTACGGCGCAATCGAGGCCGTTTTCCGCTGCTGCGACATACACCTTCGCCTCGCTCCGCGCGGGCATCGCCGCGGCCAGAGCCACCCTTAGAGGCGGCAAAGCCTGCGCGATTGCGGGCAGCAGCACCGGGCATTCCTTAAGATCGATAATGCCGTGGCTGCGCTGCGCGCTATAGCCCAACTCGATTTTCCCGCCCGTGCTGCGGGCCGTGAACGCCGCGCGGCGGCGGCTCGATCCGGGATAGCTCTTGAGCGGCCCCGGCGCCGCCTCGATGCCGGCCTGCGCCAGCGCCTGCGTGACCAAGCCTGCTTTCCATTCCGTGTACCGCTCTTCGCTCCAATGCTGCAGGGCGCAGCCGCCGCACGCGCCAAAATGTTTACACAGCGGCTCAATGCGATCGGGCGAGGGAGTCTCTATCGCAACCGCATCGGCCCGCGCGCCGCGAAGCTCAACGCGCACGCGCTCGCCAGGCAAGGTGAAAGGAATGAAAATTCTTTCACCCCCGATGCGCGCGATGCCATGGCCTTGGGCGCCCATGGCTTCAATCGCCACCGTTGCCGGCACGGCCGCTGCGGGCTCTTGACCGCTAGGCTTGCCGCGTGGCGCCGGCGAGCGTTTCTTCATTGCCATCTTGCCCTGCAATTGGAGAGGGGAGGGTTCCGCAAAGCGTCCATCCTGCCGCTTCGATGCTTGCCAGGACGCGCGCGGCCGCTTCGCGCTTTGCCGCCTCGTCCTTGACGATGCCGCCCTTTCCTATCGACCCGCGCCCCACTTCGAATTGAGGTTTGATCAAGACCACGAGCCACGCATTGTCTTGCGCCAAAGGCAGGACCGCGGGCAGGATTTTGAGAAGCGAAATGAAGCTGACATCGCAAGTCACCGCTTCGATTCGGGCAGGCAAGAGGCCCGGCGTCAGCGTCCTTGCATCCGTCGCCTCCATCGAGACCACTTTCGGGTTCGCCTTGAGCGAGGAATGCAGCTGACCCCGGCCTACATCGACGGCAAAAACACGCTCCGCGCCGCGCTCCAAATGAACCTGCGTAAAACCGCCCGTAGAGGCGCCTACGTCGAGGCAAGCGCGGCCGTGCGGGCTGAACCCGAACGCATCGAGAGCCGCGCGGAGCTTCCAGGCGCTTCGCGCAACATATCGTTCGGTTTCAAGGACTTGCAGGCACTGATCCGCGCCGGCTTCCAAGCCCGTCTTGAGCACGGTCCGCCCGGCGAGGCGAACCGCCCCGCGCCGGATCAGATCCTGCGCTTGCGACCTTGTGGACGCAAGTCCGCGGCTGACCAACAGCTGATCGAGTCTCATTTTCACAGATAATTTCCGGGCCTAGACTGCGCGTTCAATATGTATGTTGCAAAAGCTCTCAATTGTGCAATCATTCTTGATCTGGTTTGCATGGGGCAGCCAGCACAAGCGCGATTTCCCAATCATCGCTGAAGGATGTTGAAAAAACACATGTGAGAGAGGACAGCCTCCTTCGCGGCCGGGGCCGCCCAGAAGGCCGTGAGCACCCATCCGGCATAATGCCGCCAAGCTTCAAAAAAAGCAAAATCAACCTCACATATCATTGGGATCTAACCAATCATGATGCTTGTCCGCACCTATCTCTCGAAAAGCACAATCGAGGGCGTAGGCGTCTACGCTGCTGAGCCTATCAAAGCCGGCGACGTTATCTGGCGCCTCGAACCGAAATTCGATGTCCTCGTTACTGACCAAGAAATCGAAACCTGGCCAGCACATATGGATGACTTTATAGATCGGTATTGTTACGCCCATAGAGAGTTGCCTAAGACTTGGGTTCTTGAACTTGACAACGGGCGGTTTATGAACCATTCGGACACTCCAAATACAAATTTCGAAGAGTTTTATGTTGGGTTCGCGACGCGCGATATTCTCCCTGGAGAGGAAATAACCTGTAGCTATTTTGATTTTGATATTAATTTTAGAGGCAGCTTTTCCTCCGATAAGGAGATGCCGGCCTCTTTAGTCGCGCGGTAGCATTCTCTCTCAAGCAAAAGCACCCTTCCGCTCCTTGCGGAAGGGTGCTTTTGCTTAGAGCGCAAGAGCTATGTTTGAGTTGATTTCCGCATTACAGCCCTACAACAAGGGTCTGTCATCTGTAGCATACGATGATTTAGGATTTGAAGGGTTTATGACTAAAAGCTTCAGCTATTGTAAAGGGGGTTACTAAAGTCATTTGGTGCCAGTGGAGACATAGTTCTTTGGTGAGCTTGTGAACTTGTATGAAAATTCAGCATCGAAGCTACGGTAATCACAGGTGATCTCCTCCCCCTCGTGGATATCTCGCGTCGCGATGTCAACGCCGAAAGGCTCCCCTGAAGGATAAGCGCCGGCAGTATTCGGGTTCTCAGAGTGGTTCTCGAACCTAGCATCGTCTCCGCACAAGACATACTTCTTACTGGCAGGGTCTAAATAGGAATATCGCCTGCAGATATTCTGTGTCACTGCAGGGAGGCTCTCGATTTCAGAGTCGTCGAACAAAGCATCCACTCCAGGAACGAACTTCCACACTATGGTTCCTTTAGGAATATTCTGTCCCGCGAAAAGCCCTAAGCCTTCTATGTCGCTGGGTGCAAGAATAGTTCTAACTAATAACATAATTGTTTCTCGTCCTTGGACACGTTTTGTAAGGCTCGGATCCATATTTGTGCCGCCGCATTTCATGATCATGGAAATCGGCAGGTCTCGTATCTCCATTCGGAGCCGAGCCTTATATCGCTTCTGATTTTCGACGGTCAATAGAAAGTATTCGAATTCCATCCGCACATGCGCAAGCCCGGCATCTGGGTCTTGGAGGCGGATAACGGCCGGTTCACGAACCGCAGCGAGGCGCCGAACACCGACTTTACCGGCTTCGAGGAAGGCTTTGCGATCCCCGGCATCGCCCCTGGCGAGGAGATCGCCTGCAACTACCACGAGTTCGATCCGGCCTTCGCCGGGTGGTTCCCGTCCGTGACACAAACGCACGCGCACCCCTAAGCCCGCAAATATACGCTGGGAAACATAGCGCTGGATGCCTCGCGCGGTCCAGCGTTGTGCTTCTTGTGCGTGCGATCCCAATCGCGCGGTTTCAGCGGATTGGGGTCCGCTCAGCAGCTATGTTTTTCAACGTCTTAAGCTCCTCCTGTTGCACTCAGCGCAAGAGCCTAGCGCCGGTCTGCGCCATCGCCTTAGCGTCATCCTCACGCGTTAGCGAGGGGGGAAAGCCAAATTGCGGGTTTTCCCGGCCTATCACACCGGACCTCGGCATCGCGCCCATGCGCTTCGCCCAAGCCGCGGGTGACAGCCCAGCCGTTGGGGAATAGTCTCACAACGAACATTCGATTGACGCTGGATGAGCCCCGCCGGCCATCCCACGGGGGTAGAGCATGGACCTCAGCATCATTGTGCCCACATTTAACGGCGCAGCGACTTTACCTCGCTTACTCTCCTCAATCGGCAGAGCGAAGTTACCCAGCGAATCCGAAGTGTTCGTTTGCGATGACGGGTCTACGCAGGATATCCGGTCTGTCCTCATGCGCCATGGAGAAGGTCTTCCGCTGAAATATCTGCGCCAAGAGCGTGCTGGGCACCGGGCAGCCGCTGCGAGAAACATGGGCCTCGCTGCAGCCAGAGGAAATGTCATCCTGTTTCTGGACGACGATGTCTCGTTCGACCCCGATTTGATAACCGCGCACACGGCCGCGCACGCTAAGGGGGCATCTCGCATAGTTCTCGGTTACCGGCACCGGCTTGCGAGCGCTACGCAACTGGAGAGGCTCGATCGCACGTCGCAAGATTATCCGAACGATCATCGCGTTGGCATATTTGGCCGGGAAGGCGATCTGCTCGCGAACGACGATGCGCCGTGGTATTACGCGTACACGTGCAACCACTCCATCTCAGCCAGCTGCCTGCCGGACTTTTTCGATGAGAGCTTCGCCGGATGGGGCTGCGAGGACATCGAGTTTTCCTATCGCCTTTGGCGGAACGGAGCGCAGATCGTCTGCAATCCTAAAGCCGTGGTCTTGCACATCGATCCGCCAGTCCTTTCCGATCCATTCATCAGCCGCAAGCGGGGAAAGCCTGCGAATTTTACGCCTGTGATCCTCAACACCGTCCGTATGATCTTGAAGTTCCCCGATGACCCCACGCTGCAAGCGAGACTGAGACCCACTTTGATTGGGTTTACCATTGAAAACGGCGAGTGCGTCCCAAACCCCTGCGCGAACGAGGCCGGGCGTATCATAGCGTGGGGGCGCGAGCGCATCGAGGGCGAAGCCCCTAACGCCCCGAAGCGCCAGTGATCGAGACAACATTGCGGGCGTCCTGCCACGGCCAGCATCCCACGGCGATCTGCCCCGGCCTTTGTACGCGGCGCGCTCGCGTCTAAGGATTAGCGAAGGATGACTTCTGCAAGCCGCTCATGAAAGTGCTGCTGGTCCCTCAGGAAAGACGCGCGGGCTGCTTGGCCCATCTCGCGTCTTCGAGGAAGGGGCATGCTGAGCACCTCGCCAACGGCCGCAGTCAGGGCCTCTACAGTTACGGGATAGAACCGCGACTTCTTCATAGGCGTTGCAAGCTCCGATGCAGTCTCGGCGAGGAGGCCATTCTCGCCATGTCTGACGAGTTCGTTCATCGGAGGGGCGTTGGTCGTGATCAGAACGCTTCCCGCCCCGCGGGCCTCATTCAAAGAGTGGCCAAAACCTTCAGCCGCGCTCGGGTTCACGTGCACGCCCGCGG
Organism: Rhodomicrobium sp.; assembly: GCA_052144215.1. Classification (GTDB taxonomy): domain Bacteria; phylum Pseudomonadota; class Alphaproteobacteria; order Rhizobiales; family Rhodomicrobiaceae; genus Rhodomicrobium. Next base: position 42,403 of record JBKQQS010000053.1, on the reverse strand, counting down.
CATTTTGCAGGCTGCGGAGCTCCGCCAGCGGGATCTCCCGCATGATGACCTTGACGTTCTTGCCGTACGTCATCGTCCCAGAAAGGCCAAACCCGCGTTCGAAACGCATAACGACAGTCAAGGGTGGAAAACTAGGGTTGGCGGCCCAGGTCTCCATGACGATGTCCGTTTGCTTCTGCCACGATATGCCTTTGACATGAAGAAAGCTTTCGAAGTCCTTGTCTGCGGCTGGCGAACCGCACAACGGATCGTCGGAGGTCCAACCCACAAAAGCGATCTCGCCGGTACGGCTGGCGAGCGGCAGAGAGCTGAAAACGTCAAACGAGTAGCGATTCTTCAGGAGGACTTTGCCGACCGCGCCCGACATGACCACGTTCTCATCCAGGTCGTTCATCCACTCGATGTTTGGAACGTAGATGACCTCTCTAGAAAAGTCCGGTGCTAGGATCGGGTCGTTGGGATGGGCGTGCTCGAGCAGGAACGTGAGATCGAATGGAGCTGCGGCCTTGATCTCATCGCTGATCTGTAGAGGTGTCGTGTAGTCGATCACCATTCTACCGAAAAGGACAAGGTGGTGAACCTGAGAACCGGGCCGTATCCGGTGGATTGCTTGCATCAAGATCCGCGCATCGTGCCGGAGTCCCAACGTGTCGTGGTGAACGATCAGACAGCGCATATATTAGCCTGCTCCATCAACTGGGCCGCGGCCTCAACGAGGGTTCCAAAGCGGCCTCATGTCCCCCCCGATGAGCGTCCCCCAGACGGTTCCAGATCCAGCGGCGCTCCGGCAGGAAGCTGGCTCACGAGCCTCTCAATTTTATGACGGGATCGGGAATTGGATCGCAGCCCCGGATACTGTCCGGCCACTGTAGAGTCTTGTCAGCGTCAGAATGCATGAAAAAGGCCATTTGGCGAAGGCGCCGCTGAAGTCGAAACCGGAGAAATCCCGCTCTTGCCCCGGAACGGCCGCTCCGCCGCGTTTGTACGAAGCTCAATGGGGCGCCGGTCCGAAATGGAGGTGGCGTTAAAGACCTTATTCGTGTACGCATTTTACCGCCTCGGTCGAGGAGTTCAACCCGCTCATCGGCGACGGGCAGGGCAGCTGCAACTACAACTTCCTCCGCACCGCACGGCGCACACTTGGATTTGATACCCGCAAAGTACCGTTGACAACCTGTCCTGATACCGAAGATCATTTGTAAAGGCGATCGGCCAAGGGGTGGGTACCATGACGCAGATTTTCGTTTCTCATTCCTCTGAAGACAACGCGCTCGCCATTGCGCTTCGTGACTGGCTGGTGAGCGAAGGCTGGAGCGATCTATTTCTCGATCTCGATCCTGAACGCGGCATAGCCGCAGGAGAGCGCTGGGAGAAAGCGCTCAACGAAGCCGCACGCCGCTGCGAAGCGGTAATTTTCCTGATAAGCAAGTCGTGGCTCGGCTCACACTGGTGCATGAACGAGCTGATGTTGTCACGCCGCCTCAACAAGCGGATTTTCGGAGTGCTGATCGAAGAAGGTCTCAGCCTCTCGGATCTGCCCAACGACATCATCAAGACATGGCAGGTCGTAAACCTCGCCTCGGGCCGGGATCATCGCCAGTTCCGGGTCGTTATGCCGCTCACAGGCGAGGAGTTGCATGTCACGTTCTCCGCTGAGGGGCTGACGCGCCTCAAGGCAGGACTGCAACGTGCGGGACTGCGCGCAACCTATTTCAACTGGCCGCCGGAGAACGACCCCATGCGTCCGCCATACCGGGGTCTCAGACCGCTGGAAGCGGACGATGCCGGGATCTTCTTCGGCAGGGAGGCGCCGGTTCTCGAGGCAATCGAGCGCCTACGCGGCCTAACCGAGGCTGCGCCGCCACGCATCATGGTGATTCTCGGAGCGTCCGGCTCAGGAAAGTCGAGCTTCCTGCGTGCCGGACTTCTTCCGCGGCTCGGCCGCGACCCGCAGACGTTTCTGCCGCTGCAGGCGATCCGGCCCGAGCGCGCGCCACTCAGCGGCGAAGCGGGGCTCGTGGCTGCGCTTGCCGCCGCCTGCGCGGGCGTTCAACTCAAAGTGCCGCGTGCGGAGATCCGGGCTGCCGTGGACGAAGGCGCGCAGGCAGTCAAGGCGCTGTTGAGGAGAATACAGGCCGCAGCGCGGCTTCCGGCGATGGACCCGGATGTGGTACCCAAGCCGCCTACCATCGTCATCCCGATCGATCAGGGCGAAGAACTCTTTCAGGCGGAGGCACAAGAGGAAGCGCAACGCTTTCTGGCCCTACTTCGCGCCTTGCTGATCGAAGACGACCCTGCCGTCGTCTCCATCTTCACCATCCGCTCTGAAAATTACGAGCGCCTGCAGAACGCGGATGAGCTCTCAGATATCCACAAGGTCCCGCTGGACCTCGGACCTATGCCGAAGGGCTCCTACGTGGAAGTGGTAAAGGGACCGGCCCAGCGTCTTGCCGGGACGGACCGGGCGTTCAAGATCGACGACGCCCTCGTCGACGCTCTTCTCGCCGACATCGAAACTGGCGGCGCCAAAGACGCGCTGCCGCTGCTCGCGTTCACGCTCGAACGCCTCTATGGCGAGTACGGGTCGACAGGCCACCTCACTCTCGACCAGTATGTAAAGCTCGGACGCGTGAGGGGCTCGATCGAGGCAGCCGTCGAGCAGGCGTTCAAGCTGGCCGATAATGACCCGCGCATCCCGCGCGACAGGCAGGCGCGCTTGACCTTACTTCGCCGCGCCCTGATCCCGTGGCTGGCAGGTATCGACATCGATACCAAGGCTCCGCGGCGGCGCGTCGCGAGACAATCCGAGATTCCGGCGGAAGCCCGCCCCTTGATCGACCTCTTGGTCGAGCAGCGGCTGCTTTCTACGGACGTATCCAAGGACACCGGAGAGAAGACCATCGAGCCTGCGCACGAGGCACTTCTGCGCAGGTGGGGGCTGCTGCAGGGATGGCTCGAGGAAGACACCGGCTTGCTTTCCGTCCTCGACGGCATCAAGCGCGCCTCGCGGGACTGGGCCGCCAATCTAAAAGAGTCCTCTTGGCTCGCTCACATCGGTGAGCGCTATAGTGCCGCGGCCCGCCTGCTCAAGCGGCCGGACTTGGTGGCGAACCTCGACGCGACCGACCAGGAGTATGTCGCATCCTGCTCGAAGGCAGTGCAGGCGGCTGCGGACAGAGAGCGTGCGATTTTGCGGTTCCGCCAGCGCATGCGCGCTTCGGTGATCGTGCTTCTGCTCGGGATCATCGCCGGCCTCGTCGGCTGGATCAATCAGCAGTTCATCAAGGACCAGGTGCATTGGGTCGCGGTCGAGCGCCCGTTCCGGATCGCGAATGTGGACCCTTACGCGCTTACTCCAGAGCGCGAGCGGGCGCTGAAGCCAGGAGACACATTTCAGGAATGTTCGAAGGGCAACTGCCCAGAAATGATGGTCGTACCGGCAGGAAGCTTCGTGATGGGCTCGCCGCCGGACGAGCCGGGGCGGAACGATAACGAAGGCCCGCAACATGTCGTCACCATCGCCAATCCGTTCGCGGTGTCGGTGTACAAGGTCACGTTCGCCGATTGGGATGTTTGCGCGCATTATGGCGATTGCCGGTCGAGGCCGCAGATCAGCGACGCAAGCTGGGGGCGCGGCCGGCGGCCAGTGATCTATGTCTCGCTGGACGATATCCAGACTTACATCGGCTGGCTGTCCAAAATGACTGGCAAGCCGTACCGGCTTCTCACCGAGGCCGAATACGAATACGCGGCGCGTGCCGGCTCAGCGGCCGCCTATCCCTGGGGCAAAGAGATTGGCAAAAACAATGCGCACTGTATGGGATGCGGCACCCGTTATGACGGCGGACCTAATGACCGCGGGCCGAACGGTGGACAAACATTGCCGGTCGATGAGCAGCCACCGAACAGCTTCGGCCTTTATGGCATGGCCGGCAATGTCTGGGAAATGGTACAGGACTGCTACCACGCTTCCTACGAGGTGAACACGCCCTCCGGCAAGGATATCGCACCGAACGACGGATCCGCTTGGACCACCGGAGACTGCAAATTCAGGGCATCGCGCGGAGGATCCTGGGCCTTCGGACCCGATTCCGTGCGCTCCGCGAGCCGGACCATGAGCGTAATCGACGGCCGGAACTTCAATCTCGGCTTTCGTTTGGCGAGAACAGTTAATGCGCCGTAACTAGCGCGCATGAAACGAACGGATACCATTACAGCGGTCATGGTGCTCGATCGATGGCCGCAAACACTACCGTCGCTCTTGGCCGCCCTGGACCCTTTTGTTTCAACGAAGGTCGCAGTCGTCGATCAGAGCAACGGATTTGCGCCTCTCGACGGCGCGCAATGCCGGCTCTTCGACGCCGTTCGATACACCAAAAACCAGACACTCGATCAGCTCAGGAATGAAAGTCTCCAGCTTGCGCGCCAAGCGGCCGGAAGCTCCTGGGCTCTGGTCTTGGACTCAGATGAGCACATAGACGCGCAAGAACTGATGGCCCTCTGTCAGGCCATAGCGTCGTACCCGAAGGCCTCGGCCTTCTTGCTGCCGCGATTCAATTATGTCGGCCGCGGACGATGGGCTACGACGTACAGCTTCCGCCTGTTCAGGCTGGACGAACCGATCTCGTATTCCTACCAGATTCACGAATCGATCTCCCCCTCTCTCGTCCGCAATGGCTTGAGCTGGCAGTACGTAGGCGCTGCAATCCAGCATCTCGACTTCATCGATCCCGTTGCCGGCAAGCGGGCGCGATACAAGGCACTTTTAGCGGAGGCAATCCGCAAGGGGGAGGATCTCGCATTCCTCAACACCCTCTATGCGATTGAGTGTATCTGGAGCGGCGAGCACGCTTCAGCCCTGCAGCTTCTCGACGAGGCTATCGAGTTTGCCGGCGATCGCAACCGTAACCAGAGATTCAACGGGCGCGACGACTTTCCCGTCGCGGCCAAGGCGCAATTGTTCCTCCATTGCGGCGAGTTCAGCCGGGCAAAACCGCTGCTTGAGAGGCTTTGCGGCAACGCTGAGCCGCGCGTGGCGGCGGAAGGCTGGCTAGGGCTAGCTCTGATCGAAGCCGCTCAAGGAGACCACGCTCGCGCCTTAGAACTTATTGAGGCGTCTCTCGCGCGCTGGCAAACCGCAGAGGCCGTGTTCAGCTCCGCGATCGCACATTGCGAGTTGAACGAGCAGAGCCTCGCACTGCGCGATCTATCCTGCGGTCTACGGCTCAATTCCATGGCCGCCGACCCGCGCATCCAAGGCGAGATCCATCGGGAAAATATATTTGCCCTGCAATGCCTGCTGCATCCGGGATACCAAGGCTTCCCTCACCTGCTACGCAAGCTTATGCGATGAAGGCATTGCCCCGGCAGCGGCGCCGTGCCTTGCCCGCCTTAAGGAAATCCGCACCTCGCCCAATGCTCTCTGTGCCGCAAACCGCCCAGAAGGGAGAAGGGCAGGCTCGATGCCTGCGCAAAGAACGCGAAATCCTGGCCGGGCGTCTCATGGTTAGCCCCACCGGCTGCGCACCATGCTGCCGGCGGGATATCGGTGCAGGTCACCATCGAACTTAGCCCGATTTCCAGCCGGTACGGGTATGTTTTGGAGAAGAGATCTTCCCTAAGATCCTCCTCCTCCCGCTGGCTCAGTGGAAACCAGTATCCGGCCTTCCAGATCCTTTCAGCGAGAGTGCCGGCCGTGGGCAGCAGCGGGTTCACAGTGACGGCATCGTCCTGCTGCAGCCATTCCGCAAGCGAGGCCAGGCTGCGATGCACATCCATGCGGTCCTCTTTAGCAGACAGCAACGGCTTGTTGGCGAGAAGGTATATGCGCAGCGAGAATGGGGCGGTCTTGCGCCAGCTCTGCAAGGCTTTGAGCTCAAGCTGCGTGATGGGCGTGCCCGTGATGAAGCGGCGGACCTGGGCGCCGGCCGACTGCAGGCCGATGCCCACTCTCAGCCGGCAGCCGGGGCCCAATGCGTCAATGGTATTGCCGATCGAGTCAGGGCTAAGGAACTTCGGGAGGCTTTCAACCAGAAGTTCGCCGGCGCCGAGCTCGCGCGCTTTGCTGGCGATGAGGCGCTGCTCGCCGCGCGTGAGTTCGCGCTCGTCGAAAAAGGAACCGTCGGTGTAAACCGTCAGCTGGCGCACATGATTTCGCCCGGACTGAGCGGCAGCCGAAACGAAGATTTCTTCGATGTCCGACTTCGGCCGGGCCAGATAGGGCAGCATGCAGAAATGACAGACCGGCTCGCGGCAGCCGCCCGTTGGCAGAATGATCTTCAATCTCGACGTCTGCTTGTCATAGTGCACGTAACGCGATCCAGCCTGCCGGCTCTTGCGGCGTCTGAGCGGTAGGCGGCTTCCGGGAAGGCGGCTTGAACTCAAGGTACCTCTCACCAGACACAGCCAATGCGAAACTTGGTCCAACAACGGGGTGCTAACCTCGGGATGGCTGCTCGTTAGCTGCCGAAGCTTACCCGGAAGATCTGGATCGCGCTCGATGGCTGGGGCAAGCCGGGCACCGAAGCCGTGTTGGAACACGTTGCCGATACGGCCAATCACGAGCTGCCTGCACTCGTCGTGCAAGATTTTCAATTCACGCCCGAAGGCCCCTTTGCCGTTGAGCCGGTTGAACAGCTCAGAGCCTGAGATTGCTTCGACCAACCGAAGGTAGTCCTCCGCTCTTAGCGTATCGGCGAGGTTTGCGGCATCCAGCGCCTCGTTCCAGGGGTTACCGTGCTGGAAGGGGACAGTGGAACGCTGGTTCAGGTACACCAGAGGAACAAGGAAAAAGACTTCTATCGCCAAGTACTTAGAAATTGCCGGTTCTGTTTGGGCGAGCCGGCGGGCATGGCTTACGAGCGAGCGGCAATCGCGAAGATGGCGAATCAGCCGCGCCCTGCAGGCAAGCTCGCTCTCAACCATCTTGCCGATCGATCCCAGCCACCGGATCACAGCTTGCTCTGGCACTCGGGTCAATTCGCGTATGGGGCGTGCAAGATGAAGCCGGTAGGCCCAACCGGTATTGCGGCGGCAAAGCTCATCGAGGCAACGCGGCTTGATTACATTAGCATCCACGCTGCCGCCATCGCTGACGAGTCTTTTGTACTGGAATTCGGGATAGCGTGGATCGTCCTTTACAAAGAAAACAACGTCGATATCGCTGCGGGACGTTGAGCGGTTCTTGGCTTTGCTCCCGAAAACAAGCGTCGCGACAACATCCCGATACTCAATTCCGAGCTGAGCCAGAGACGAAGTGCAAGCGCGATAAATTTCAGGGTCAAAAACTGCGTCCCCCATCGCGCCCTCCGTTTCATTGTCATAGGTAGTATGCATCCGTTCCGGCACGGCTGGCAAGGTGACGGGCGGGGTGCGTCCTCTCCCTTGGCGCGAAGCCAATTAGCGGCGGCATCCGCCATTGCGAACGGCAGCGGCGGGCTGAGGGAGACTGCGCATGAGCCCCAACACGCGGATTTTGGGTGCGGTTACCGGCGCATAAAAGCGGTCCGCAAAAAATAGGGTTGGCAAGTGCGGTTTCGCGCTTTATCTTATAGTCGTTCTGAGCATAAGTGCGCTGGGAGAGGAGCGGGCTGAGCCCGCGTTTTTCCCGCATCAGTAATGCTCAACATGAGCATAACCGCACCGCTAAGCAACGCGGGCAAGCAGGCAGGGGTGGAGAAAGACACATGACGTTCGTCGATAGCGGAATTCAACCCACGCGGCGGCCTAAACGCGAAAATGCAAGCCCGGCGCCAGCCGCGCGGGCGCAAACCGCGTTTTCGCACCCAGGCTTCGACGCGGCCTTCATCCGCGAGGCGATCCGCGAGCTGAAACCGGTCTATGCCCGGGTCGAGCGCGTCATTCCGCCGCTGGAATGGGCGGCGCATGCTCCTTACATCAAGGCAATCCGCGACCTGAAGCGCGAGAGGAATGCCGTGATCCTGGCGCATAACTACATGACGCCGGAAATTTTCCATGGCGTCGGCGATATCCTGGGCGACAGCCTCCAGCTTGCGAAAGAGGCGTCGAAAACGGACGCCGATGTGATCGTCCAATGCGGCGTTCACTTCATGGCCGAAACCTCGAAACTTCTCAATCCCGATAAGACGGTGCTCATTCCCGATCCGGATGCGGGCTGCTCGCTCGCTGCGTCTGTGACGCCGGAGGATGTCCGCGCGCTACGCGCCGCTTATCCTGGCGTGCCGGTCGTGACCTACGTGAACACCAGCGCGGCCGTGAAAGCCGAATGCGACATTTGCTGCACATCCGCGAATGCCGTGAAGGTTGTCGAGAGCCTCGGCGCGCCGCGCGTGCTGCTCATCCCCGACGAATATCTTGCGCGCTACGTCGCGACCCAGACAAAGGTCGAGGTTATTGCCTGGAAAGGGCGTTGCGAGGTTCATGAGCGCTTCACCGGCGAACAATTGCGCCGTTACCGCGACAGCGAACCGGGCATAAAAATTATCGCGCACCCCGAATGCCCGCCGGATGTCATCGAGGAAGCGGACTATACCGGCTCGACGAATGGCATGATCAAGTGGGTGAAAGATCATCAGCCGGGGCGTGTCGTTCTCGTCACTGAGTGCTCGATGGCCGATAATGTCGCAGTCGAGGCGCCCAAGACCGAGTTCACGCGGCCTTGCAATTTGTGCCCATATATGAAACGGATTTCGCTTCCGAAGATCCTGGATAGCCTTGTCTTTATGAAAGAGGAGGTCAAGGTGGATCCGGAGGTCGCAGCGCGGGCGCGCCTGGCAGTGGAAAGAATGGTGAACCTGGCAGCTTGATGCTGCCGGAGACCGCTTCTGCGATGCGGCGCACTCCGGATGCGGAGCGGCGTTTGCGGACAGTTTGTTCGAGTGGGGGAGTTCCATGAGCGGTACAGCCATTGCTAAGCCTTTAAAGTTCCAGCGCCGGGGCGGGCCGCATCGCGTGCTCGTCATCGGCGGCGGCTTGGCCGGCCTCTTTACGGCTCTTAGGCTGGCGCCGCTGCCGGTTACGGTTCTGACCCCGAAACCGCTTGGCGAGGGCGCATCCTCGACTTGGGCGCAAGGGGGGATCGCGGCCGCCATTGGCGAGGGCGATACGCCCGGCTCTCACGCGAACGACACGATTGCCGCTGGCGCGGGCCTAACCGACCCGGCCGTTGCGCAGCTCCTCGCTTCTGAGGCCGGAGCGCGTGTCGAGGACCTTCTGCGGTATGGTGTGCCCTTCGATCGCGATATCGAGGGAAAGCTGCGCCTCTCCCGCGAGGCCGCTCATAGTGCGCGGCGTATCGTGCGCGTGGAGGGCGACCGGGCGGGCAAGGCCATTATGGCCGCGCTGATCGCCGCCGTTGCGACGGCCCCCTCGATTTCCATTCTCGAAAATACCGAAGCCATCGAGCTCGTCCGTAGCAAAGGCCGCGTGCGAGGCGTTTACGCAAGGCGCACCGGCGAACCGGGACGCGCCTCGTTCTTGCCCGGCTGCGCCGTCGTTTTGGCGACCGGCGGAATTGGCCAGCTCTATCGCGTAACGACCAATCCCAAGGAAGCCAATGGCGGCGGCCTTGCCATGGCCGCGCGCGCCGGTGCGATTATCGCCGATCCCGAATTCGTACAATTCCACCCGACAGCCTTCGACGTTGGGCGCGATCCGGCCCCGCTCGCCTCGGAAGCTATACGCGGCGATGGCGCCCTTTTGGTGAATGGAAGCGGCGAGCGCTTCATGGCGGCGGTGCATTCAGCCGCCGAGCTGGCGCCGCGCGACATCGTGGCCCGCGCCGTCCATCGCGAAATCGCGCAAGGCCGCGGAGCGTTTCTCGATTGCCGCGCTCTCGGCCTCGAGACTGCATTCCCCACAGCCTTTGAAGTTTGCCGCGAGGTTGGACTCGACCCTGAGAAGCAGCCGATCCCGATTGCGCCTGCCGCTCACTATCACATGGGCGGCGTTTTCACCGATGCACGCGGCCGCACCTCGCTCACAGGGCTTTGGGCCTGCGGCGAAGCAGCCTGCACCGGCGTTCACGGCGCAAACAGGCTCGCCTCTAACTCGCTCCTGGAAGCCGTCGTGTTCGCGGCGCGCGTGGCGCGCGACATTGCCGTTGACGCGCCGCAATGGACTGCGCTAGCGGAGGAATGCGCCGTAGGGGAGGAAAGCATCGATCTGCCGAAGGAGGACCCCGCAAAGGCGGCAAGCGCGATCCTCGAGCTTCGGGACATCATGGCCACGCATGCAGCGGTCGAACGCTCGGAAACCTCTTTGAAAACAGCACTATCGTCGCTGCGGGAGCTGGCGGCCGAGGCGCCGTCGCTGGAATTTCGCGGCATGGTGGAATCGGCTCTGCTCGTTACCGCGGGCGCTTATGCGCGAAAAGAAAGCCGGGGCGCACATTTGCGCACCGATTACCCGGACCAAGCGGAGGGCGCCCCCCGCCATACCTATTTGACTCTCCGCAACGCTGGCGCGGTAATGGAAAGTGTGGCCGAAGGCGAAACGCGCTTCATTGCAGGCTCGAAAACCGCGGCGTAAGAAGGCTCCGGCGTGTTAAGCGGGGCGGTACGATGCCTTGCTGCCCGCCTCCTCCCGGAATTCAAATGAGTTTGAGCGCCGGAACGAAGACGCGAGCCGCTTCCCGGCACAAAAGGTGCTGTAACCCGCGGCGCCGAATATGACATAGACAACCGGCGCAACCAAGAAGCCTAGGCTGAAGGATGTGAGGTCAAGCATGGAGATTGTTTCCCGAATAGCGTTCGACGCACAAAGTTCATGATTTGTTCTTTTTGGCAAACGAATTTTCGTAGGATGAAGCCCAGCGCGCGGCCGGGCTATTCTCCGGCTCCAAGCTGCAAACTTGACCGCGCCAATTCGGTACAAGGCCGGTTGCGGACCATCCCGCCGACGAGGAACACGTCTTTAGCTGGAGGTCTAGCTGAAGTGAAAACTTCCGCTAAATCCGGTGGTAACCGAACCGGCTCGCCCGACACTTCGATCTCTGCCGCGGGTTGAAAGCCAACATATTAGGCTCCCTAAAATTGGCGTTGTGCCTTTCCGCTCTGCGACCTTTTTTCGGAACCAGGAGGGTTGAACCGCTTTGGTAGAAACGAGAAGTAAAACCGGCATTGACGGTTGGTGCGACATTCAAGATATTCGGCGCTAACCGCAACATTATATTGGCCAATGGGTACCCCTCCTCGACATCCTCGTGACTGCGGCGGCATGTTCACGCTCAAGAACCCGGATGACGGCTCACCGATCCGGGAACAGATCGTCCTCGGTGATCGCTTGCTATCGATCACAGAGAAATGCACCTACGCCATACAGATGGCAGATCAAATCGATCCCGGCCGTACAAACCCCAATTTACCGCACAATTTCCAGCAAAAGTTATTCGATCACGGCATTAGCTCTGAATTACTTTGTCGTTCACTCTTGCATGCAAAGGTGATGTTCCGGAAAGAATTCCAGCAGATCGACATTGGGTGCGCGATGCAGCTGTCTTTCGACGTACTGAGCGAGCTAGTAGCGATGGATGAGGCCGCCCAGGCATTTAAGGCAGCCGAGGTGGGGCAATAGAAAAAGCTCAAGGCCTCGGTCGTGCAGATGGATCACTCGCACTTCCCGCTGTTGGCAACGCGGGGGCACATTGTAAGACCTTTATGCAAAAGGCAGATCATGGTGCGGGTGCTTTGTTGGAGATCGTTCGTTTGTTCTACGGAGAAATGAAAAAACAACCGTGGAGCGGATTCCTGGAGCTAGTTAAAGTACGGCACGGAGAAGCGGACAATTTCTACAAGGTGCTAGAGCAGTCGGTGCCTTTCCTGCAAATGATCCGAAACGCACGCGATTGCCTTGAGCATCGCAATATTATTGGAGCAATATGCAACGATTTTACGTTGCAAGCAGACGGTCAGATCGGGGTTCCATCTATCGAAATTAATTTTCGCGGTTCGGTTATTCCGCGATGCTCGATATCGGAGTTCATGGCGGGAGTCACCAAGGCACTTCTCGACTGCTTCGAAATGATAACCCTTCACATGTGCGCAAAGCACATGCAGCCATTTGCGGGCATGCCTATGACAATCGCACCCCTGTCCGATGACTATAAGAGGGCATGGCGTGTTCGGTTCGCCTATGGCTGCTACTATGCTGACGGGCAATTTGCGCCGTGCGGTTAGGACTGGGCTGTTGCGCAAACCTCTCGCCCTGACCTTTAAGACGTTCGTGTCCGCTCTGGGGCAACTGTGAGCCTGGAGATTGGAAGCCGGGTATCTCGCCAGGAGGTCTTGATCAACGTCCGTAGCTGAGGGTCCAGCTGCCGCAGTCTTTTCGAAGCGGAGAGTCCGGAAACGACCCCCCGCGGACTAAATGCGGGCCTGGACAGCTGCCTGGAAAATCCATATTGGCAGCGCGGTGCCTGCGGAGTATGCAAGTCCGCATCAACTTAAAGGGGCGCCCATGTCTCTCCAGCGCATTGCGACCACGCCGATAGCGGGCATGAAGCCCGGCACCAGCGGCCTGCGCAAGAAGGTCACCGAGTTCGCAGCAGGCCATTACCTCGCGAACTTCGTGCAATCGGTGTTCAACGCCGTCCGGCCCCCGGAGGGCTTCGGCAGCCTAACGCTGGTGGTGGGCGGCGATGGCCGCTTCTACAACGCGCAGGCGATCCAGACCGTCATACGCATCGCCGCGGCCAACGGCTTTTCGCGCGCGCTGGTGGGCGCCGGCGGCATCCTGTCTACCCCCGCCGCGTCCTGCGTCATCCGCAAGCACAAGGCCTTCGGCGGCCTGATCCTGTCGGCGAGCCACAATCCCGGCGGCCCGGACGGCGACTTCGGCATCAAATTCAACGCCGCCAATGGCGGGCCGGCGCCGGAGAAGATCACCGACGCGATCTATGCCGAGTCGCTGGAGATCGCGGAGATCCTGAGCCTCGACACGCCCGATGTGGACCTCGGCCGCATCGCCAGCCACCGCGTGGGCGAGATGCAGGTCGAGGTGATCGATCCGGTGGCCGATTATGTAGAGCTGATGCGCGAGATCTTCGACTTCCCGGCGCTGCGCGCGGCATTCGCGGGCGGGCTGCGGCTCGCCTTCGACGCGATGCATGCGGTCACCGGCCCTTACGCGCACGCGATCTTCGAGCGCGAGCTCGGCGCGCCCGCCGGCACCGTGCGCAACGGCACGCCGCTGCCCGATTTCGGCGGCCATCACCCCGACCCCAATCTGGTGCATGCCAAGGGGTTGCTCGATCTGATGATGGGCCCCGATGCGCCGGACCTCGGCGCGGCCTCGGATGGCGACGGCGACCGCAATCTCATCATCGGCCGCGGCATCTTCATCCCGCCGTCGGACTCGCTGGCGATGCTTGCTGCGAACGCGCATCTTGCACCGGCTTACCGGGGCGGCATCGCGGGTGTGGCGCGTTCGATGCCCACCAGCGCCGCGGTGGATCGCGTTGCCGCCAAGCTCGGCGTGCCGTGCTATGAAACGCCCACGGGCTGGAAGTTCTTCGGCAATCTGCTCGACGCCGGGCGCATCACGCTGTGCGGCGAGGAAAGCGCCGGCACCGGCAGCAACCATGTGCGCGAGAAAGACGGCGTCTGGGCGGTGCTGTTGTGGCTGAGCGTACTCGCGGCACGCAGGCAAAGTGTGCAGGACATCGCGCGCGAGCACTGGGCGGCTTACGGGCGCAACTACTACACGCGCCACGACTATGAAGGCCTCGACACGCCCGCCGCCCAGGCGCTGATGCTGGCGCTTGGCGAACGGCTGCCCGGCCTGGCCGGCACCCGCGTCGGCGGCCGGCTCGTCGCGCAGGCGGACGACTTCAGCTACACCGATCCGGTGGACGGCAGCGTATCGAAAAACCAGGGCCTGCGTATTATTTTCGAGGACGGCGCGCGGATCGTCTACCGGCTGTCGGGCACTGGCACCACGGGCGCGACACTGCGCGTTTACATCGAGCGCTACGAGGCAGACCCGGCGTTACTGACGCAGGACACGCAGGCGGCGCTGGCGGACCTGATCGCGAAAGCCGGGCAACTTGCCCAGCTGAGCCAGTTTACCGGGCGCGTGCAGCCAGACGTGATCACCTAATGACGCCCCGAGGGCTCCCGCGCCGGGCGCACAGCATATCTGTCGATGGGCTTACGCGCACGCTGTTCTTGGAGCGGCGGCTGAGTTTGACCCGAAGCCCTATTCTCGATCGCTCAGGCGAGTTTGTTTCGAGAAAGCCTGAAGATGAGCATATTTGTTTATCTCAAGCAAGATTAAGCAAAACAACGCATGCACCTAATTGACGGAGAGAAAAGGCGCACGCTCAAGACCGTAGTCGCCTTCTGCGATAATTCTGCCTTTTCGCTCATATGTGTAACAATAGCACACAACGGCAAAGAACCCCAAGAACCCGTGCGGACAGAGTGAGGGTCTTGAAGCCGTTTCCGCTTATATAGGACAGGCGCTGGTATCGAGCTTTCGCGGTCACCTGGGAGCGCGCTGGCAAGCGAATAGAAGGCAGCCCATCCTTTGGACGCGGGCGCCCAGGCTGCATCGCCCGCTTCGGACACAAATATTGGCGATACATCTCGGGCGCACAGCGCAGGCTGGCGCAAAGACCTGAGACTGCGGTTGAGGTTTGATGGGAGCGGCGCCGCCCGGATTCGGATAGAGGCCGGACGCAGCGATTATGGCCGCGCACGCCACAGGTCTTACTATTCTTGCCGCGATCTTAGACATGGGAAACTCCCTAAGCGCTGAGAAACACATGGCACGGTTCCGCCGTTCGTGCACTGGACACGTGCGCGGCACCTTAGCGCTCGCGCTGAAAGAGCGATCACTGCTTCTCATGGATCAGGTATCCTACCCCTTTGATTGTTTCGATCGATACTGTCGCGGCGCGGTCTTCAAGCGATTTGCGCAGCCGGTGCACATAGACCTCGATAGCGTTCCGGCTGACGCTCGATGCCCCTTGCGAGATGTGATCCGCAATCAACGCTTTCGAAACCACGCGCCCTTGCCGTTGCAACAAGATTTCTAGAATTGACAGGTCGCGCATCGGCATAATTTGAGGCTGGCCGGAGATGAGGAGGTGCCGGCCATCGTTGTCGAGAATGAGTTCCAAGTTACCGAGTTTCAAGGATCGCTCTGGCGCTTCGGGAACACGTCTCAGTAAGGCTTGCACGCGAGCGAGCAGCTCCTCGGTCGCAAAGGGTTTCACAAGATAGTCATCGGCACCTGCGCGCAAGCCCTTTACGCGATCATGGATGCCCGCGCGCGCTGTTAGGATCAAAATCGGCAGCGCAATATTACGGGCGCGGACCTCGCGCACCATCGAAAGGGCATCGCCATCCGGTAAGCCGAGATCGAGCACAAGCGCGATGTAGTAGGTGGTCAGCAAAGCAACGCGCGCTTCGCTGACTGTGGTCACGACATCGGCGTCATAGCCTTCCGTATGAAACGCCTTAACGAGAAGTGCTGACAATTCAGCGTTGTCTTCGACAAGTAAAAGGCGCATTCAAGCAATTAGCCCTTCTATAAGTGCTTCTCTGCCTCGATGGTCATCGCTCAATGCGCGGGCTTGCCCGGCCCGTTTTCCGGTGAGCTGCGAAGGGGGAGGGCTTCCGGCTGGAAGCCCGCCGATCTCACGCTTCGGTCAGTTCAGGTTCCTCAGGCTGCTCGGCTTGCTCGTCTTTTCCGATGACGAGAAGGCGAAGTGCCGGCACAACGATCAAGAGCATCATAGGGCCGATTAACATGCCGCCCACGACAACGGTGGCGAGAGGCCGCTGCACCTGACTGCCGATACCCGTTGAGAGCGCAGCGGGGAACAAGCCGATGCATGCCGATAGAGCGGTCATCAGCATCGGACGCATCCGCTGGGTCGCAGCCTCGAACATGGATACCTGGCTGCTGGCGCCTGTGTGCCTCACCTCATTGTAGAACGTCATCATCAAGATGCCGTCCATGACCGACACGCCGAAGAGCGAGACGAAGCCGATCGCTGCTGAGATGCTGAAGTGCTCACCCGAAATCCAGAGAGCGAGAATTCCGCCAGCCACAGCGAAAGGAATGCCCGTGAGAGTGAGAAGGCTATCGCGCAGTGAATTGAAGAGGCCGTACAGCAAGATCAAAATGAGGGCCAGGCTAATCGGTACGATCACCTCGAGGCGCTTTTGGGCTGCTTCCAGCTCTTCGAACTCGCCGGCCCAGAGCAAGCGATAGCCGGGCGGCAGGTCGACATTCTCCTTGATCCGCTGCTTGGCTTCCTCGACGGCGCCGCCAAGATCGCGATCGCGAACGCTAAATTTTACGGGGATGAAGCGATTGCCCCGCTCGTGATAGATATACGACGCGCCGGTATCGAGCGTGACGTCGGCAACTTCGGTCAGCGGGATGTAGCCATTGCCGTTCGGGGTTGTGAACGGGATCTTTGCATTCTTTACAGCATCGATCGAGTTTCTGAATTCAGGCGCCGCCTTGACGTTCACATTAAATTGGCGGTTGAACTCGTAGAGCGTTGTCGCCACGTTGCCGCCGAACACCGTCTGCACGAAGTTACTCACATCGCCCGAGTTGAGGCCGTAGCGCGCGGCCTTATCGCGGTCGACACGGATATTCAAGTTCGGCTGCCCCAGAACCCGGAAGATACCGAGGTCGGTGATGCCCCGCGTTTGGGCCATCTGGGCCCGGACCTGATCGGCGAGCTTTTCGAGCTTGAACAGATCGGGGCCGATAATCTTGACGGAGTTCGCCCCTTTGATGCCGGATAGGCCCTCCTCGATATTGTCCTGAATATATTGCGAGAAGTTCATATCGATGCCGGTGAACTCTTCGCCAAACTCCTTCTGCAGTTCCTTGATGAGGTCATCCTTGGTCCGGCCCGGCGCCCACTCTTCGAAGGGTTTGAGGGGGACGAAGAACTCGGCATTGTTGAATCCTGCCGCATCGCTGCCATTGTCGGGCCGCCCATGCTGGGAAACGACAGTGATGACCTCGGGATGAGATTTCAGGATCGCGCGCATCCTATTCACGATCGGCATGCCGGCCTCAAGCGAGATGGTGGGCGGCATGGACGCGCGGATCCAGAGATTTCCTTCCTCGAGCGCTGGGAGAAACTCTGTCCCAAGGTTGCTTGCCAGGAAACCGCAGAGAACTACGAAGGCGAGGCCGAGCAGCACGGCCACCCTGCGGAACGCAAGCGATGCCCGGAGAATAGGCGTGTACACAGCCCGGATGCCGCGCACGATCAGCGTCTCGGTTTCCTCGACATGCTCCGGAAGCAGATAGGAGGAAAGTACCGGAGTAATCGTGAATGTGGCGAGCAGCGCGCCGACCAGAGCATAGCCATAGGTGCGCGCCATCGGGTTGAAGATTTGTCCCTCGACGCCCTGCATGGTGAAGAGCGGTACGAATGCGGCGAGCGTCACGGCCGTGGAAAACAGAATGGCACTATCGACCTGCATGGCGCTCGCGAAGATGAGGCGTAAGCGCAAGATTTGAGACTCGTTGGACCGGCCGTTGTGCCCGTTGGTAATAACCTCAGTGCCAGGAAGAAGATGTTCTCTTTCGCGTAATTGGAAAGTCCTGAATATGTTTTCGACAAGGATAACGGCTGAATCGACGATAATGCCGAAGTCGACTGCGCCGAGAGAGAGCAAGTTAGCGTCCTCTCCTCGCAATACCAGCACGATAATACTGAAGAATAGCGCAAATGGGATATTCACGCCAACGATGATCGCACTCCGAAGATCGCCCAGGAATATCCACTGAATGAAGAATACGAGCACGCAGCCGAAAATCAGATTGTGAAGGACAGTAGCCGTTGTAATGTTAACGAGCGAGGTTCGATCGTAAAACGGCTCCAGCTTCACGCCTGGCGGCAACGATCCATCCGCGTTGATCCTTGCCACCTCGTCCTTGATTCTTGCCGCCACGTCGTTTGTGTGCAGCGTCCGGTTCATGACGAGGATGGCGGCCACGACGTCGTCGTCGTCATCGCGCCCCGCTTTACCAAGGCGCGGCTGGTAACCGACATAGACTTTGGCAACGTCTTTGACCTGCACCGGCACGTTGTTAAACTGTCCGAGTGTGATGGCCTCAATATCTTTAACTTTATACCCTTGCGTGAGATCGATATCGCCGCCCCCGTCGATGAGACCGACGCTCCTTATATTGACGGATTGCTTGCCGATGTTGATCGTCCGCGCGCCGACATTTAGGTTCGCGTTGCCGACGGCCGAAACCAGCTGCGAGACGCTGACGCCGTATGCCTCCAACTTGTTGAGGTCGGCCTCAATCTCATATTCTTTTGTCGTTCCGCCCCAAGTGTTGACCTGAACGACGCCCGGAACGTTCAGAAGGCGCAGCTGCAGAACCCAATCCTGGATCGTCCGCAGATTGGTAAGTCCAATATGCTGTGGGCCGGTGAGCTGGTAGCGATAGATCTCGCCGACCAAGCTCGATCCTTGTATGTTTACCTGAACATTGTTCGGCAGAGTAACGTTCTGCGTGATGTTGAGCTGGGTTTGTTCGAGTGCGAAGTAATAATCGACCCCATATTCGAAAGTCAGGCGGACAAAGGAAAGGCCGTAAAACGAGGTCGAGCGGATGTTGGCCAGTCCAGGAGTGATCGCGAGGCCCATTTCCATGGGGATAGTGTAAAGCCTTTCCATTTCCTCGGCTGAAAGCCCACTCGATTGCGCCGTTAACTCCAGAATGACGGGTGCCGGATTGGGATAGGCTTCGATATTCAGGCGCGTGAACGCAAGCACGCCCCCGCCAATGAATATAGCGAGGAAGAGCAAGATAATAGGACGCCGGGTGAGCCCAAAAGTGATTAGTGGCTTCAGCACTTAATACCTCATGTCTGGACAGTCAGCATAGTCTGCTCACGCAGGCAGCAGAATCCTGCGTGAGCCTTTCCATGCTCATAGATACGAACCTTCTGCTCGCAGTTTCAAATAGCGCCGAGCACGTACACAGCTTCCGCTTTGGCGTACTATACAGGTGCCAGCTTACAATCAGCTTACAGGCCGGTGATGCCGAAGAATAAATTCACACGAATCCGATATATAAATTTTATATTTCCGACATTTTTTCGGTTTTGTTCAGTATTTGTGCAATTCGCACATTCTATATGCAGGACGCTAGATCGAACAATATTGACGTAGTGCTCATAATAGACCTGAACGAAAATCGCCCAAGTCTATAGAGCCACGGGGCAGTATTGAGTGCTCACTAATGACCGGCATTTGCCCACGCGTTGGCGACAAAAAGTGCGCCGTCCGTCGCGACACGTTCACCGGGCTGCGCTCCTTCGGCGATCTCTACAAAGCCGCCGTGCGAGAGGCCGGTTTTGACCGTGCTGCGCGTGAAGCGATGCCCGTCGGTCGTAGACCACAGGGTCATGGTGCCATCGCCTTCCCGCACAATAGCGATTTCCGGCGCCGCAAGCGCTCGTTTCGGTGCGGCGACTTCGATAGAAAACTCAGCCAGCATGCCCATGCGCAATTCGTGCTGCGGGTCGGCGATCTCCGAGCGGACGAGGACCCGCCTTGTATTGGGATCGACAGTCGCCCCTATCGTCGAGATCTTTCCTTTGTAGATTTTTCCCGGCAATGCCGCGACGCTCACGCTCACCTCCTGGCCTACCCGGAGCTCTGCGATATCTCTTTCCGGTATGTTCGCGAGCATCCACATGGTCGAGATGTCGGCGATTGTGTATGGCGCGGGGGGGCTGCCCGGCTGTACAAGAAGTCCAGGAGCCGCGACGCGCGCCGTGACAAGGCCGGAAATTGGGCTCGGAACGACAAGCTCGTGATCGATTATGCGGTCCGAGATCATTTTGTCGATCTCGGCGTCCGTCTTTCCGAAGATGCGAACAGCATCCCTTGCGGCCCTTAGGCTTCCTTCCGCGGTTTGCTGGTCGGAAATGGCCTGTTCATAGTCTTTCTGAGCCGCAGCGCTTTGCTTATAGAGGTTTTTCTGCCGATCCAAGTTTTTCGTGGTCAAATCGAGAACGCCGGCTGCCGCAATGAGCGTGGATACGGCTTGCACAAGGTCGGGGCTGTCGATGGTGAAGAGGATTTGATCTTTTTTCACCTCGTCGCTGACGCTTGCATAGGCTTTGATAATCCTGCCCTGATAGGGCGTGAACACCTGGGTAAGCAGCTCCTCGTTAAAATCGATGCTGCCAACCGCTTGTTTCTCAATCGGAAACACGTGCTCGCCAAGCGGCTCGGTCTTAACTTGAGCAAGCTGCTTTGCGGACAGCTCGATAGATGGCGAAGCCTCCTTTGTATCTTGCGGGGCAGCCGCAGCGAAAAGGCTACCGCAAGCCGCCATAACTGCGATGAGAGGCAGGACCGCCGCCTTCCGGCCAATGCCTAACTTTTCGAATGTCATACTTCTTGTCTCCGTAAATCCTGGCAGCGATGCCGCCTGCATTGCGCACGGCTCCGGCAAGCGCGGTTTTTAGCGTGCATTGTCTTTGGTTGCTCCGGGATAGGCGGTCAGGATCGGATCCTTCTCGATACCGGTCACGCTGACGAGCCACTTTTGGGCCTCGCTGGCCGGTGCCGGCGCCTCCCTGTTCCACCAGCCGCCGCCCAGCGCCTGGAACAGCGCCACTGTGTCGGAATAGCGGTTTTGGAGCGCCGCAATGGTAACCAGTTCCGCCTGCAAATAGGTAGTCTGCGCGGCCAAAAGTTGCGGGAAGGCGACTTGGCCCTGGGTCAGCTGGATCCGCGTCAGGTCCAACGATTTTTTCGCTGCGGCTTCCGCTAAAATTGCCTTTTCGAGCCCGATCGTGTCGTGCTTGATCGCATATAGGGAGTCGGCCACGTTTTGGAACGCGGTCAGGACCGCAAGCCGGTATTGCGCCGCGGCCTGATCGAGGCCTGCTTCGGCAGCGCGCTGCCGTTGCTGCAGCGTGAAACCGTCGAAAACAACCTGCGATGCGTTTGCGAGACCGGTGTAGAAATAGAAGGCGGGGTTGCTGCTGAACAGATTTGCAAACTGCGTGCCCTGCCGGCCAATATCGCCGGTGACGGAGAATTGCGGAAGCCTGTTCGCAATCGCAGCGCCAATCAGGGCGGAGGCGGCCCGCATATTTTCCTCCGCCGCCCGCACGTCTGGCCGTTGCGCGACGAGTTTCGAAGGCAGGCTCACTGGGAGAGTGCCCGGCAGTTTCAGGCCGGAGAACTCGAACCTCTCCGGCAAGCCTTCACCCGGAAGGTGGCCCGACAAGACGGTGAGCGAGTTGCGATTCTGGTCGAGCGCTTTGCGCAAAGGCGGCAAGGTCGCCTCGGTCTGGGCAACGAGCGCCTCCTGGCCTGCAACGTCGAGGCCCGTAAGCTGGCCCAGCTCCTTTTGCAGCTTGACCTTGTCGAGGATGTCCTTCGAGATGACGATCAGCTTTTCCGTCACTCTGATTTGCGCGCGCAAGGAGGCTTCCTGGATCGCCCCAACCGCGATGCTCGATGTCAGCGTGAGGAATGTCGCCTCGTTCATGAAGCGCTGATTGTCCTTCACCGCATCGAGGTTCTCGATCTGACGCCTTGTGCCGCCCCAGACATCGGGCACGTAGGATACACTGAGTTGCGCCGTATGCAGCGTGTAATAGCTACTTGGAATGGGGGAGGATAGGGGCGATGAAACCTCGCTCGCGACTCTCCCGCCGGTGCCATTATAGTTCCCGCTCGCCAGCGGGAAAAGCTGCCCGACCTCGGCATAGACGTTCGCTTGCGCAACGCGGATCGCCGCCCGGGCTGCATCGATATTCGGATTATCCTTGAGAGCGCGTGTCACGAGAGTGTTCAGAGCCGGCGAGCGAAACAGCGTCCAATATTCCGCGGGCAGATCCCGGTCGATGGCAAAGCGCTGGGTTTTGCCGCCAGCAGTATTGGCTGCATGGAGCCGGTCCGGCGTAAAATTGGCGATCTCTGGTGAGAGCGGAATTTTAAAATCCGGTCCAACTTCGCAAGATCCAAGAAGCACAGCCAGCCCTGTCAATAAAGCGGCGCCGCTGAAACGTTTGGCACACGATCGGCCGCCTATGACGCGTATGCCCTCGAATCTCATGTCCCACCCTCACAATAATGCCCACCGGGAGCATTAGGCGACGCGCGCTTACAGGGTCCTTACAAGTCCTGCAGGACAAAAAAGCTGTAGCATCTTTGTCATGTTTTCTTCCGTATTGCCTAATTTCTAGTCACGATGGGCAATCAAGCGCCCGCCACGGCGAATTCGCTTCCCAAAAGTGGCGTCCGCTTTGAGAACCCTAGGAGAATTGTCTTGCAAGAAGCAGGCCGCAGCTCCGCTGGCGGCGGCCCGCATCGCACATCTTGACATCCTCAAAACCGCCAAATGCCTCGGCCGGCACCATAAACTTACCGGATTTTGCCGCGGCGCCGCGGCATGAGGCCTGCCCACAGGCTGCGAGCCGCGCGGCGCGCTTGCTTTTTCCAGCGCACCGCCGTCCGGTAGAGCGAAGAGTTTGTGATCCAATATTTGCCGTACGCGGCGTTGAGCCAGCCCCACGCATGCACGCGGGCGACGAGCCAAATCTTGCGGCTTTGCGGGCGCACGGCGGTCCAGGTCCGGTCGATCAGCACGAAGCTCACCCCCTGCAGGGCGAGCCAGAGCACAATGCCGGTCTTGGGCCGTTCGGCTATCATAATCGTGGCATAGAGCTTGGCTGGCTCGAGAACCACCAGCGGTAGCGCGACGCTGAACGTCGCCCAATAAGGCGGCAGCCGGCTCAAGTAAGAGAAGTAAGGCTCGTAGATGTGAACTGCAAAAACTTGCAGGCTTGGCTTTACATAGTTCCTGACTACGTATGAATCGGCAAGAAGCGCGGCAAGCCATTTGATCTGCGGGTGGAGAATTACGACAAAAATTGCAAATAGAATCTGGACGGTATGCCTCGCCACCCTTCCGGCAATCTTGAAGGGCAGGTTCAAGACGAAGCGCGCTGCGCCCGCCGCGTGACCGGACAGGCGGGACGCCTGCCCCTCTTCTGGGATTTCTTCGTTAGGACCGCCGGTCATGTTCTCTCTCAAACCGCCGCTTGCTAAGCAGGGCCGTTACAATCCGGAGTCAGACGGCGTGTCTCAAGCTCCCTCGATACCCAATGGTAAGCAGCGTCGCGCAATGTAGCCCATTGCGGCCAGTCCATGGGCATGATCCCTTCCGCAACTGGAATGGCAAAAGAGCGCAGGCCGCCAGCTGCGGCATCGCTCCCGGCCGCCGCTCCGAGCACCGTTTCGAGGCGCACGCGCTTGTCGGGCGGGGTCTGGGTCAGCCGGAACAGCGAGGCTCCGGTCAAGCTGCGATAGGACATCGGCGAAGCACCGAGCGGCGGCGGTTTGGCATGAAGAAAAAAGACGGGCGACGCGGACAGCCCTTCGGCCGCGGTCAAAAGCGCACCGGTTTCGTTCTCTCCGCTTACCAGAATGTCTCCGCCCTCCAAAATGAGTGACGGCAGAATGCCGGGGGGTGCAATGCCGGCCCGTACCGCGCCGTGAAGGCGCCCGTCGCGGTGAACCTGCGGCGCGCCCGCAGAAAGCGAACGCGACACCGCGGCAAACGGACGGCTGGCGGCTGGGATTTCCAATCCCTTCAAGGCGCCAACAAGGAAATTATCGAGCGCGGCAGGATCGCAAAGTCCCGCTTCGACGCGTGAGGCCCGCTTCCACAAGAGCGGATTGGCCAGCTCGCGGAAAATCGCTTGCCCGGCAGAGAGCTTGCCGCATGCCAGAAGACCCGCCGGCAGAACGGCGCTGCCTGCGGCCGCGAGGCACACTGCAGGCAAGCCATGCTCCTCGAAGGCCAGCAGCGCGCCAAAAATCGCTGCGGCGTGAACGCCTGAGCTCGCGGCAGCGATGGTATTTCCCTTGCCAAGAAATGCTTGGCTTATCAGCCGCACGGCGCCGGGCGCTGTGAAGTCCAGCAATTGAGCCGAGCGGTAGCGGCGCGGTTCTATCCAAGCGGCGGTATCGCGGATCGCGTTGGTTGCGGTCTTCGCAAGGACAAGGAAGCAGTTCTGAGCACCGCGTACCGCTAAAGCGTGCTTTTCGAGCACGGACAATGCTGCATCCCCGCCGCTTGCGATGAACAGGATCCCATCCGCTTCCCCGATGGCTTCCTTTGCAAAATCGAGCTCCGTCTCATCGGTGACGATGACGGTGATATCGAACTCGAGCTCCTGCTCCTGGAACCAATGCGCGATGCCGGGCGAATCGAGCGCCAACGCGCCCGGCATGCCTGCCCCGAAGCTTCCGCTGCGGAGAACCCGGACCTCGGCGAGGCTTTCCAATGCAGCCAGGAGCGCTTCCTTCAAACCGGGTTCCAAATATCTTTGCGAGCCGGCAGGGCAGACCACAAGACGCGACAGCTTGCCCGGCGCGCGGCCCCCTTGCGTGCTCTCCTGCCACATGCGTGAGAGCGCAGCAGCAAGGAGGGCCGGGCTTGACCGCGCAGCGGCAGCAAAATCGTCCCAAGCGAGCGTCAAGAGAACCGTCTCGCGAAGCGCGACGGCGGTTGCTTGCGCGGGCTTGCGCCTGAAGAAGGCCTCGGGCTCAACCGGCGCGCCCTGTCCGGCTTCCGGCATGCCAGGTTCCAGCGCGGCGAGGCGTCCCGAAACGACGATGCCGAGTTCGCCGACAGCTTCACCGGCGACCGAAGCCGTCTCCCCCTTGGCGACGATTTTGAGCGCGCAAAAGGCATAAAGCGTTTGCAATTGCGCCTCATCCAGCGCTGCGAAGGCCGGGAGCGATGCCAAAAGCCGGATATAGGGTTCGCAAGCTTTCATGCCGCTCTTCTAACCCGGATTCTAGCCGGTAATAAAGCGGGCGATTGGGGGCTGAATTTCGCCCGCGACGTTCCGGCCACAATTGAGGGCCGGTGTCATAAAAGTGAAGCGTTCCGGCGCAAGCATGGACTGCCCGGCTGGCCGCACTTGCCGGATCTCTTGCCGGGCGCTAGCCAATTGGTGCAAAGTGCATGGAGTGGGGCAGCGCACCTCGATCTCCAATTCTGGTTCTCTTCGCTGCAACGAGAAAAATCTTGAGGAGGCCCGCGCCGGCCTTACGATGACCGTTCCACTTCGTTTCCAGGCCGCCGTGCGGTGCAAGACAGATGAAGAAGCCTGCGACCGCGATGAGTATTTACGGAGACGGAGTTAGTAGTTTAGTGACACAACAGCTAGTCCGGAGGGGAGGCGGGAAAGTTCCACCGTGCGCGGGGCGTCGCGAACGTTTCCGATCCTCTCATCGTTCAGATTGATGCTTCGCACCGTTAGATAGACGCATCACACAAAGGAGGGAGCGTTATGCCAGAACAACTCAAGACCCCGATACGCCGGCTTGGAATTTTGACCGGCGGTGGCGATGTGCCCGGACTGAACCCGGCCATTAAGGCGGTGGTCCACCGTGCCGATTCCATGGGCATTAGCGTCCTTGGCCTCAGAGGCGGGTGGGAAGGCATCACCTTCCTCGATCGCTCCCGGGGCCGCGAGGGCGTCGTGTTCCGCTACGACGATCCGCAGACCTGGCAGCATGGGCACGTCATGCCGCTGACGCGTCTTTCGACGAGCGAAATCGATCGTCAGGGCGGCACGATATTGCAGTCGACCCGCACCAATCCCGCCAATGTGAAAGTGAGCGACCTGCCGCCGCATCTCGCCTCTTACGGTACAGGACGCGCGCCGGGCGACAAAGTCGATCTGACCCGCGAAGTCATCGAGAACATGCGCTTTCTGGAGCTGGATGGCATCGTCGTCGTCGGCGGCGACGACACGCAGAGCTTCGGCGCAAGGCTGGTTTCGGAGGGCGTTCCCGCTTGGGGCATTCCGAAAACCATGGATAACGACGTGCCCGGCACCGATTACTGCCTCGGCTTCCAGACCGCGATCGAGCGGGCGAGCGAGTTTATCGGCCGCATCCGTTCCACGGGGGGCTCGCACCGCGAAACCGTCCTTTTCCGGATTTTTGGCCGCAACGCAGGCTTCACGGCGATCGAAACCGCCATCGTTGCCTCGGTCAACCGCGTCTTGATCCCGGAGGTGCCCTCCAATATCGACCGGCTGGCGGAATTGATCGCCGCCGACCGTAAGAACCCGCTGCAATATTCGACCGTTATTCTGTCCGAAGGCGCCAACCTCGGCATGCCTGTGCCTGAAGAGGGCCCGGCCGACGCCTATGGCCATCGCAAGAAGATCGATATTGCCGAATTCCTCGCCAGGGAGCTTAGCCAGCGCATGCCCAAGGTGCGGTTCCTGAACATGGACATTACCTACATTCTGCGCGCGGGCGAACCCGTGGTTCACGATAGGTATATGGGTTACTATTATGGCAACCTCATCATGAATCAGGTGCAAGAGAAGCGGCACGGCGTCATGGCTGCCCACCGCGACGGGCAGTTCATCGTGACCGACATTCCCGGCAAGAACTATCCCGCCCGGACCGTCGATCCGGCCGATTACGACCCCACGGAGTACCGGCCAAACTTCGAGCGCATCACCGGCCCCTACCGGCCGCAGCCGGTAACGAGATAGCCGCATCGCCGCGGCCTGCAGAAAGACAGCAAAACGGCCGCTGCGGCATGCGCGGCCGTTTTTGACAAGAACGGCGGGCGGTGTGCGCTCCTAACGCTCGCCGGAGCACCCTCTTTACTTTACGCGTGTGTTGGCGGCATTTAGCGCTATGAGCATCGAAAAACGCGCCGTCCGGGCGGACGATGACGGTCTCCGTCTCGACCGCTGGCTAAAGAAATATTATCCCTCGCTCCCCCATACGCTCGTGCAAAAGCTCGTGCGCACTGGTCAGGTGCGCGTCGACGGCGGCCGCATGAAGGCGGATGCACGCGTCAGCACGGGCCAGGAAATCCGGGTCCCAACGCATTTTGCAGCGCCGGCCGTCGGCGCTGAGCCCTCGCTCAAGCCCCCGCCGGGGATGTCGAAAGCCGACCGCGATTTCATCGAGCGGATGATCGTTTTCGAGAACGATTACATCGCCGTCTTGAATAAGCCCTACGGTATTGCCGTTCAGGGCGGGACGAAAACCTCGCGGCACATCGACGGCCTGCTCGCCGGCATGGCCGATCGCTTCGGCGGCGAGCGTCCGCGCCTTGTCCACCGGCTCGACCGCGATACCACCGGCATTCTTGTCGTCGCAAAAGACCGGCAAACCGCAGCGCGCCTTGGCCGGCTCTTCCAAACGCGCTCGGTGCAAAAAATCTATTGGGCGATCGTGCGCGGCGTGCCGAAGCCGCTGCAGGGCAAGGTCGAGGCCCCGCTCGTAAAAGCGGCGGGGCCGGAGGGCGACCGTGTCCGCAAAGCGCGGCCGGGCGAGCAGGACCTCGCGCAGCACGCAACCACCTATTATTCGGTGATCGATAGGGTGGCCCAGAAGCTCGCGTGGGTATCGCTCAAACCGGTGACCGGGCGCCAGCATCAGCTTCGCGCGCATATGGATATTCTGGGTACGCCGATCTTGGGCGATCAAAAATATGGTGATATTGCCGAATTGCCAATGGACGGGATAGAAAACAAGCTGCATCTTCATGCGCGGCGCCTAACCCTGAAGGACGCCAAAGTGGGGGATATCGATATCTCGGCTCCGCTGCCCGCGCATATGGCGAAAACGTTCGAGCTTTTGGGGTTCGAGGCGCAGCGCTACGATGAGTAGGGCGAGCGGTATATTAATCTAAGGTCCTGATTTTTCTTTAGTCAGCTTGGCGTAATCTCGCAGGGCCAGTATGAGTAAAGTTGTGACGTGGGTTCGGTGCTCAACTAGACCTGTACGGATGGCTGGAAATGACATTCACATCCAAGCTTATTGTTTTCGACTGCGACGGTACTCTTGTCGATAGCCAGCATTTGATTGCCGAGAGCATGCGCCTAAGCTTCGAGGGCTGTGGTCTTGCAGCACCCGAGCGTGCCGCGATATTGCGCACTGTCGGTCTTTCTGTG
Source organism: Rhodomicrobium sp. (assembly GCA_052144215.1). Lineage (GTDB taxonomy): Bacteria > Pseudomonadota > Alphaproteobacteria > Rhizobiales > Rhodomicrobiaceae > Rhodomicrobium. Next base: position 14,454 of record JBKQQS010000053.1, on the reverse strand, counting down.
CCCGAAGCGATGAGGGTGCTCGCACAGGAGCAATCCCCGGCAACGAGGGAGGAGCTTGCCCGCTCTTATCGCGAGTGGTGCATGGTTCTGCGGCGCCAGCCGAACACCGATGAGCCATTATTTCAGGGAGCTGCCTCTCTCCTTTTCAGCCTCGCCGCAAGAGAGGACGTCTTGCTCGGGCTCGCTACGGGCAAGTCGCGCCGCGGCGTCACGCGCTTCATCGACCAGAACGGATTGCAGGGCATCTTTGCAACTGTGCAAACAGCCGACGACGCTCCGTCGAAGCCGCATCCGGCAATGCTCTTGCAAGCGATGGAAGAGACCGGCGCCACCCCCGGCACAACAATTATGATCGGCGACACGTCCTACGACATGTTGATGGCCAGTTGCGCAAATGTGGAAGGCATCGGCGTAAGCTGGGGCTACCATTCCGTGGCGGACTTAAGAGAGGGCGGGGCAAAAAAGATCGTCCGCAGTTTCGCCGCCTTGGAGCACGCGCTTCGGGCCGCCCGGCAGCCCGCGGCTCAATACGAGGCGGTCGCCTAAATAAGGCCCCTCACCTAACACCGGCCTGCGTTGACGATGAAAAGTTCCCCCTCACTCTGTCTCTCTCCCAGCACTCTCGCCTTGGCGAGCTTGCTGGGAGAGGGTTGGGGTGAGGGGGGTCTTAAACTGCTTCCGTTTAAATAGGACAGACTTTAAATGAAGCCGTGCGCCCTTGCCGCCTCCACAAGCGGCCGCCGCGGACGCGGCCCCACATGGACGATCACCTCCGATGCGGCGAGGCTGCCAAGCCGCCCGCAGGTTTCGAGATCGCGCCCCGACGCTAGCCCGAACAGGAAGCCCGCCGCATAGAGATCGCCCGCGCCCGTGGCATCGACGAGCTTTTCGATGGGCACGGCCGGCACGGCTATCGCGCGCTCGCCTTCGATGATAACCGCGCCCTTCTCGCTGCGCGTGATCGCGGCCATGGAGCATTCGGTCTTGATCTCTGCACAGGCCTCTTCGAACGTCGAGCCGGGAAAGAGCGACAGCAGCTCCCGCTCATTCGCAAAGACGATATCGACGCGGTCGCGGATAAAGCTACGGAAACCCTCGCGATGCCGGTCCACACAGAAGGGATCGGACAAGGTGAAGGCGACCTTCGTACCTGCGGCGCGGGCGAGGTCTGCGGCGGTGTGGAACGCGGCGCGCGCCTCTACGGGATCGAACAAATAGCCCTCCAGATAGAGGACTTGGCTCGCCTCGATGGCGGCGCGGTCGAGATCGGCATCGGCGAACTCGGCGGCGGCGCCCAGGTTCGTGTTCATGGTGCGCTCGCCGTCCGGCGTTACAAGGATGAGGCAACGGCCAGTCGGCGTTTCGCTTTTGGCCTCGCCATCGCTGAAGACGACGCCGATGGAGCGGATATCGTGCGCGAACACCCGTGCAAATTGATCGTGGCCCACCTTGCCCATGAAGCCGGCGCGGCCGCCGAGCGATGCGATGCCGGCGCAAGTGTTCGCCGCCGAGCCACCCGACGTTTCGACGGCGGGTCCCATCTTGTCATAGAGCGCGGCAGCTTCTTCCGGCGAGGTCAGGCGCATCGTGCCCTTGGCAAGCGAGAACTCTTCGAGCAGCGCCTCCTCGCAGGAAGCGATGATATCGACGAGGGCGTGACCGATGCCGGTTACTTGCAGAGGCTTTGTCATGAGGATGCGGGTTCCGTTTTCGTTGAGCCGGCCTTTGCCCCTGTACCCTGAGGCGCCGGCGTTTTGGGTTCGAACTTGCAAAGACTGGCGATGACGCAAGCCCAGCATTCGGGCTTCTTCGCCTTGCAAACATAGCGGCCGTGAAGAACGAGCCAATGGTGGGCATTGTGAATATATTCGGGCGGCACGATGCGTTCGAGCCCAAGCTCCACTTCAAGCGGCGTCTTGCCGGATGCTAAGCCGGTGCGGTTCGCCACCCGGAAGATGTGCGTGTCGACTGCGATGGTGGGCTGGCCGAACGCTACGTTCAAAACGACATTGGCCGATTTGCGCCCAACCCCCGGCAGCGCCTCAAGCGCCGCGCGATCCTGCGGCACCTCCCCGCTGTGGTTCTCCACCAGCGCCTTGGAAAGCGCGATCACATTCTTGGCTTTGGTATTGAAGAGCCCGATGGTTTTGATGGCGTCACGAAGTTTCTCCTCGCCCAGCGCAACCATCTTTTGCGGCGTGTCTACTTTTGCAAACAGGCTTTTCGTCGCCTTGTTGACGCCCGCATCGGTGGCCTGAGCCGAAAGGACGACCGCGACGAGCAGCGTGAACGGATTCACGTGCTCAAGCTCGGTTTTGGGATTGGGCATGGCGGCAGCAAACCTGGCAAAGACCTCGCGCGCTTCGGAAGCCGTAAGCGCCGCGGGCCCGGCCGCGCCCTGGCTAGTTCTTTTGCTCGCCGCCTTTGGCTTGGCTGCGGTCTTTATAGGTCTTTTCCTTGCAACGCCGCCGGCAGGCTTTTCCATGATTTGTGCACTTCGTAGAGTTTTTATATGCGGCCCGCGAGCAGCGCGGCGAAGGCTGTATCAGCTATTCCTCGATGCATTTCAGCGAGATATGAACGCCTGCCTTCTCCAAGGCATCGGCCTTATCGTGCTTCAATGGGGGCGCTCCGTACACGAGGGTATAACCGTTCAAGAACAGGAGAATCCCAAACAGCCCTACGAGACCGCTCGCCCCCAGCAGCAGCCTCGCCCCGGTAATGATCGAGGCGGATGCCAGCACGATGGCGATTTGCAGCATGGCCATCGAGTAATCGTAGAAGGGGTGCTGAGCGAGAGACAGATTGCGTTCGTTCTCGCAGTTTTCCGCCTTCGCCAAGAGTTCTTTTTTGCCGTTTTTCGCGTTCGTTTCGAGCCGCGCGACCTCTTTATCGTAATCGGCTTTGCTGGTCTGAAGATGCTTGAGGGCCGGCTCGGGGAGATTGGGCGACTCTAGCATCTTCAACTCGAGCTGGTCGGAGGCGAGCTTGATTTGCGACTGCCGGATCGTCTTCGCTTGATAGAATGCGAACTGGTCGTTCACCTGGAAACCGGCCTGCTGCGCGGTCTTCATCGCGTCGTTGCTGCCGGTGGCGGCAATCGCGAGCAGAACTGCCAGCACGGAGATGTAAATCGCAACCCATTTGTCGTGCTTACGTTCCGCGGTTTCGTCGAACGCGTCGGCAGGTGTGCCGCTTACGACGCCAACCTTTCTCTCTTCCTGCCCGGGCTCGCTTGCGGGCAGCGCCGCGGCACGCTGCACGGACGTGTCTGCGCGGCGCGCTGCCGGAGCGGCGGCCGGCCTTTGCGGCGCTTTCGGCTTCGGTCTGCGCTGGCTATGCTTTTTCATACGTCCCCGCACCGCTTACGAAGTGAGCGTGGTTTTGGACGCGGTAGAACCGTCCGCGTTCAAGCGGTAGACATAGGGTTCGCCCGTTCCAAGGTTCAGCTTTACGATTTCCTCCGGAGACAGCTTGTCGAGCTTCATGATGAGCGCGCGAAGCGAATTGCCGTGCGCAGAGATGAGCACGTTGCGGCCGGCCATGAGCTGGGGCAGGATCTTCGCCTCGTAATAGGGCAGCACGCGCGCAGCCGTATCCTTCAAGCTTTCGCCGCCGGGCGGTGCAATGTCGTAGGAGCGGCGCCAGATGTGGACCTGCTCTTCGCCCCAGCGTTTGCGGGCATCGTCTTTGTTCAAGCCGCAGAGGTCGCCATAGTCGCGTTCGTTAAGGGCTTGATCCTTGATGGTTTCGAGGCCCTGCTGCCCAAGCTCCTCAAGCATAATCTCAAGCGTGAGCTGCGCCCGCTTAAGAGCGCTGGTGAAGGCGATGTCGAAGACGAAGCCTTGGGATTTCAGAAGCTTGCCGGCACGGTGCGCCTCCGCGGCGCCGGCCTCGCTAAGGCCCACATCGCGCCAGCCGGTGAACAGATTGAGCTTGTTCCATTCGCTCTCGCCATGGCGAACGAGCACGAGTACGTTTTCCATTGTGATGTCCTTTGCTTGAAGAGCGAATGCGGCGGCTCAGCTAATTCCGAGCACGTCCCGCATCGAAAACAGTCCTGGCCCGCGGCCCTGTGCCCAAAGAGCGGCCGCGACTGCGCCGCGGGCGAAAATCTGACGGTCCTGCGCGCGGTGCGTGAATTCCAAGCGCTCCCCAGCACCTGCGAAGATGACAGTATGGTCTCCGACGACACTCCCGCCTCGAAGCGTTGCGAAGCCGATCGCGCCTGCGGGGCGCTCGCCTGTATGTCCGTCCCTGCTTCTAACGCTCTTGTCTGCGAGCGCGGCGCCGCGTCCTTTCGCTGCGGCCTCGCCGAGCAGAAGCGCCGTTCCTGAGGGCGCATCGACTTTGTGTCTGTGGTGCATTTCGAGGATTTCGATGTCGAAGCTCTCGTCGAGTGCGCGCGCAGCCTGCTCCACGAGTGCGCCGAGCAAATTGACGCCGAGGCTCATATTGCCGGATTTGACGATCGTTGCATGGCGCGCGGCGGCTTCGAGCTTGGCCTGATCGCCGTCCGTGAAGCCGGTTGTGCCGATGACGTGGACGATGCGCGCCTGGGCGGAAAGCGCGGCCGCCTCGACGCTCGCCGCTGGCGTTGTGAAATCGAGGACCCCTTCGATGTGCGTGAAGAGCGGCAGCGCATCGGCGGCGATAGGCACGCCGATATGGCCAATACCGGCCACCTCGCCTGCGTCCTTGCCAATAAACGGGGAGCCGTGCCGCTCGACGGCACCCGCAACCTCGCATCCTTGCGTTTCATGAACAGTGCGGATGAGCTCGCGCCCCATCCGCCCCGCAGCGCCCATGATCGCTAACAGCATGGTTTTCCTCGTCCTTCGTGTCCGGCGGATATAGCAAACTTCGCCGGTTTTCAATTCTTTATTCGTGCCCGCGCCAGAGCTTCCGCAGGGAGCTAGAGCGAACGCAGAACCGCTTCCGGCAAAAACCAGAACGGCTAGTAACCGCCTTCAAAGCCGATGGTGCGGCGGTTGACGGCAAAGCGGATCCCTTATGAGAGTTTGGATTCGCTTTGTTGTTAATCGGCGGACCGCCAGTTTGGGTTACGATAACTAAGGCTGGCCCAGAATGCACACGCATTTTCTCGGCAACCCCCCTCTTCACTGAGGACTAGCCGGGGACTCGAGTGCGCTGCGGCCGGCTGAGAATAAAAATCGCTCCCGGCCGGCAGGGAGCGATTCTTAGGGTCCTAAATTCGGAGTTTAAGACGTGAACCCTTAGTTGCTGCCGCCAACGCCGAGCGTGCGGCGATTAACGATGAAGCGAATCCAGATCGTTAGTAGAAATTCTGCGCCACCCGTAACGATCAGTACAGCCAAGGTATTCAGTTGATAATTTGAAAGCGGTAGCTTCGCGGGAACAAGAATGGTCAACGCCACCATAACCATACCGACGACCAGCGGAACAATTGCAATTACGGAGTCCAGCACGCCCAGCGCCCGCACTTGGTTTGCGGACATTAGCAGGAACGCCATCTGGACGATAAGGTATATAAGCCCGAACCAAACGGGGATGATCCAGTAGATCGGCCTTTCCGGCTCGCAACTTGGGCAATACCCGATATAGATCCATGCACCACCTGCCGCGATAAGTGCCAATATAATGCTAAACCATTCTTCGGGATGGGTGCTACTTGTTTTCCCTTGATCTTGACCGGTTAGTGTATTTGTCATAACTTCGCCTTTCCACTTCTTTTTCAACGATGAACCAAACTTATACCGAAGGTACATCGCGCGTTAGGCGCGCGGCCCCACCGTGACGCTAGTAGAGCTATCCTTTCGGCGAGGAGTCGCGCGCCGCAACGATCGCCCGCTCGATCATGGCGCGTGCTTCCGCTTCGTCGCCCCAATGGTCGACCTTTACCCACTTGCCCGCTTCGAGGTCCTTGTAGTGCTCGTAAAAATGCGCGATCCGTTCCAGAAGCATCTCGGGTAAATCGCCATAGTTTTTGATCTTCCGGTAAAGGGGTGAAACCTTGTCCGAAGGAACCGCGACAATTTTCTCGTCGCCGCCGGCCTCGTCCTTCATGTACAGAACGCCCACCGGCCTGCAGTTGCACACCGCCCCCGGAACGATGGGGCGCGAATTGGCGATCAGCACGTCGATGGGATCGCCATCGTCGGACAGCGTGTGCGGGATGAAGCCGTAATTGCCGGGGTAATGCATTGCTGTGTATAGCATGCGGTCGACGAACATCGTTCCCGACGCCTTGTCGAGTTCGTATTTGATAGGCTCTCCGCCGATGGGGACCTCGACGATCACGTTGATATCGAAGGGCGGATTCGTTCCGATGGGGATCGCGTCTATGCGCATGATGCCGTTCCTGTTGAATTGTTCAATTGCTAGCGCAGGCGCCCGCGATTTTCCATCTTTTTGCGGTGAACCATGCAAAGATTGCACTTGCGCGCTGGAGTAGCATTGTTAATGAAGCGCGTATTGGTGGAACGCTTCGGATCGACAACCAAGGATTGGGCGATGTCCCTTCTTTTTCGTCTCGCACTTGCCGCTGCCTTGAGCTCCGGGCTCACAGGCTCGTGCCTAGCGGCCGGTACGAAGGACATCAAGGAGTTTGTTAAGCAGGCATTTCACGAACAAATCGAGGCGATCAAGACCGGAATCTATTGCCGGGCGTTTTCCTGCGATTTCGAGGTTGAAACCTTTTTCGCGACCGAGACAAACCCAAAAACCTATGCGCTTTCGACCACAGGCTGGCTCGAGGGCACGATTCCGGGGCTTCAAGGCTCCGCGCGCCGGTCTATGGGGCTGACCGGAATTTACACGCGCGGAACCTGCATCGTACAAGACCTCAAGCCGATCTTCGACACGATCACTAACAACGATGGCTGGGGCGCCTCGAGGATCGAGGCGGTTTTCAGGCGTATTGAAATCCCGACGATTGTCGTGCTGACGCCGGAGGCCTGTCAAAAGGTCGATGCCGTCATTTTCGAGGCGTCTTGAAAAAGCGCCATGATCGAGCCTGGAAGCAGCGCCGTTAAGCGCTCAGTTTCTCCATGACCTTCTCGCTCATTTCGAAATTGGCGTAAACCGCCTGGACGTCGTCGGAGTCTTCCAGCGCGTCGATCAGCTTCAAGAGCTTCTCGCCCTTCTCCTCATCGACATCGACGGTGTTCTGCGGCCGCCAGACTATGGAGGCGGATTTCGCCGGCCCGAACTTTGCTTCGAGCGCAGCGGCGACCTCATGATACGCGTCCACGCTCGCCGTGAGCCAATGGGCGTCCTTATCGGTCTCGCAATCCTCGGCGCCTGCCTCTATGGCGGCTTCCAGCATCGCCTCTGCGCTTCCGGCTGACAGTGGATATTCGATCTCGCCCACGCGGCTGAAGCCGAAGGAGACCGCGCCCGTTTCGCCAAGATTTCCGCCGTGCTTCGTGAAGATAGAGCGCACTTCGCTTGCCGTCCGGTTGCGGTTGTCGGTCAGCGCCTCCACGATCACCCCGACACCGCCGGGGCCAAAGCCCTCGTAGCGCAACTCGGCATAATCGGCGCCGCCCGCCTCTTGGCTCTTCTTAATGGCGCGTTCGATATTGTCTTTCGGCATGTTCTGCGCGCGCGCGGCGAGCACGGCGGAGCGGAGCCTCGGGTTGAACGCAGGGTCGGGCAAGCCGACTTTCGCGGCAGCGGTGATCTCGCGCGCGAGCTTCGAGAACATTTTCGAGCGCTTTTTATCCTGCGCGCCCTTACGGTACATGATGTTTTTAAATTGCGAATGCCCTGCCATGGGATGCCTTTTTAGTCGCTTATCGATCTGAAATTGGGTCAGCGCGGCCCGGGACGGTGCGCCAGGCCGCTAGCGCGGTCTCAAGGTTGTGCATGACCTCGGAAAACTTTGCAAGCGAGTGCTCGGCGCGCTCATCGGGCCGCATCCGAACTATTGTGCCCGCAATGGTTCACCGCCCGCCGTTCCATGCGCTTATTTCAGGGCGGTTAAGCAATTTGTAAATAAAAAATGTAAGCATTCCAGCTGCGGCATTTACTCAACCACAAGATGTAAGAGAGAGGGCCTGTCTTATGAGTAGCAAAATTCAAGCATTTGTTAGGGTTAACGAAGACGCAATCGTCTTCAACGAGCTTGACTGCGTCGACGGGGAAGCCGGATCCGATCCAACGCTCCTATCCGCGCTCAATGCGAATATTCAAGAAAGCTTCGATGAGATCGATATTTTGCGTGGCTCCGTTCAATATTGGGAAAGCCGGCGCGATGCCACCGATCCGCAAGAGAAGGGCATGCTCACGGAGGCTTTCCGCATCATGCACGGCGAACTGCTCGGGCTGACGGCGCGGATGAAGGAGTTGCTCGACCGCGCTGAGCTTGCGGCCGGGGCCTGACAGCGAAGCGCGCACCACCGTCCTTGGCGGCCGCTTTCGAAGGGGCCCGCGCCCCCGCTTATAGCTTTGAGGGGCGGGGCCGGGCGCTTTTGTCAGCGCCGGGCCCCTTCCTGTTGCGGTTAAGCAGCCTTCGCGATGCCTCCCGCAGCGGCGAGCCCGCGCTCGAGGTCGGCGACGATGTCGTCGATGTGCTCAAGCCCGACAGAGAGCCGGACATAACCCTCCGAAACGCCTGTGGCATCCTGCTCGGCACGGCCGAGTTGGGAATGTGTGGTCGTTGCCGGATGGATGGCGAGGCTTCGCGCGTCGCCGATATTGGCGACATGGTAGAAGAGCTGCAACGCGTCGATAAAGCGCCGGCCGGCCTCCTTGCCCGCCGCCAGCTCGAAGCCGACGAGGCCGCCATAGCCGCCTTTTAGATACTTGTCCGCCCGTTCGCGGAACACGCCCGTCTGAACCGACGGGTGAATAACCCGCGACACTTCGGGGCGTTTGCCGAGATAGTTCGCAACGGCAAGCGCGTTCTGGGAATGACGCTCGATGCGCAAGGGCAGCGTCTCGATGCCTTGGAGGGTCAGGAAGGCGTTGAACGGCGAAAGCGCCGAGCCGAGGTCCCGCAGAAGCGTCACGCGGGCTTTGATGATGTAGGCAATCGGCCCAAGCGGCTTGACGGCTTCGCTCCAAACCGCGCCGTGATAGCTCGGATCGGGCGTATTGAGCGCCGGCTGACGCTCCGGGAAGGCGCCCCAATCGAAATTGCCGCCATCGACGAGGAGGCCGCCGATGGAAGTCCCATGGCCGCCGAGATACTTGGTCGCCGAATAAACGATCACGGCCGCACCATGGTCGAAGGGGCGCGCCAGCAGCGGCGCTGCCGTATTATCCACAATGAGCGGAATGCCAAGCGGCCGGCCGATTGCGGCGACCTCCGCGATGGGGAAAACCGTCAGCTTCGGATTAGGCAGCGTCTCGGCATAATAGGCGCGCGTGCGTGCGTCGGTGGCGCGGCGGAAATTCTCCGGGTCGGCCGGGTCTACGAAGCGTACCTCGATGCCTTGATCTTTTAACGTGTTCGCAAACAGGTTCCAGGTGCCGCCGTAAAGGTCGGTGGAGCTGACGATGTTGTCGCCGGCATGCGCGAGGTTCTGGATTGCAAAGGCCGAGGCCGACTGCCCGGAAGACAGCGCAAGGGCCGCAACGCCGCCTTCGATCGCGGCGATGCGCTTTTCCAAAATGTCGTTGGTGGGGTTCATGATACGCGTGTAGATATTTCCAAGCTCCTTCAACGCGAACAGGTTGGAGGCATGCTCGGTGTCGCGGAATTGATAGGACGTCGTTTGATAGATCGGCACCGCGACCGAGTTCGTGGTTGGGTCGGCGCGCCAGCCGGCATGAAGGGCGAGCGTCTCAGGATGACCGGTGTTGGATGACATATCCTTCTCCTCTGCAATGATTTCCCGTGATTGTTGCTGGGCTGGCTGGACCTGACTTTCCCGCGCTTTGGGCACGGGCGCTCGCGAACGGAATGGCCAAAAACGCATAGTCTAGACCTTTGAAGCTGTGCGGTTGATCGAACCGGTGGCCGGCCGCGAAAGAGACAGATCGCGAAGACTGTGAGTCATGGCAAAAACTCACACACGCCTCTTTTTGAATTTGCCGCCCTCAGGTCCGGCGACTTAATCAGAATACGAAAACATTTTCCATGGGTTGATCACATATTGGGATAAATAAGAAATATTTTGCTGCGATGGCCGACTTGCCGGACGGACATACCCAGCATACGTTGGCTGCTGTGTAAGATACCTTCCTGTCACAGTCCCTCGCGCAAAGGCAATTCCAGGAGCCCTTAAACGATGGCGCGTTTCCAGGTAGGGCGAGCGGCTTTTGAGCCGGCCGGCGGGCGCTCGCCGGCCTGTTGCTTGGGGTTTTGCCTCTCACGCGGAGGCGCTGCGCCATCCTTGCTTTCGAGCCTCTCGAAGCACGGGCGATGCCTAATGCCCCGCTCCGCCGCCGCCCATATTAGGGCGGCGCATGAGAGGCGCGAGCAGCGCTACGAAGAGAAACAGAAGGGTGAGCGCCGTGAAAACATCGGCGATGGACATCACTGTCGCTTGAAGGCGCACGAGCTGCGCGAGCTTTTTGGTGGCGGTAAGCTGCGCGTCGGAGCCGAAGCGCGCCATTTGCTCTGTCAGCCTGGCGAGCGTTTCCTCGGCGGCGGTGCGCCCCCAGGCCACTTGCTCGTGCAGCCGCGCCAGATGCAGATCGAGCCGCTTGTTCAAAAGCGTGTTGATGATGGCGAGCCCTACCGCGCCGCCAAGATTGCGGGTGAGATTGAAGAGCCCGGAAGCGTTTTTCAGCTTTTGCGGAGGCGTCGTGCCGAGTGCGGTGTTCGTGACCGGGATCATAATGAGCATCAGCGAGATGCCGCGCAGAATTTGTGGAATTAATAACTCATTGAAATCCCAGTCTTTTGTCAGCAGGGAAGCCTGATAGGTTCCGATCGCGAAGCCGGTGAAGCCGATGGCCAGCATCAAGCGCGGATCGGTGCCGCGGCGCATCAAGAGGCCCGAGATGGGCGCCATGAAGAACATGCAGAGGCCGGTGATGAACATCGTCTCGCCGATCTGGAGCGCGGAGTAGCCGCGCACGCGCGCGAGATAGACAGGGTAAAGATAGGTGAGCCCGTAAAGGCCGACGCCCAGCACGAAGGAGAAAAGCGAGCCCGTCCAGAAATTGCGGTCTCCGAACGCAGAGAGATCGACGACTGGAGACTTGGATGTGAGGACGCGCCAGAAGAAGAGAACGGCACTTATGACGGAAACCGCGGTGCCTGCGGCGATGGCATCGCTGTCGAACCAGTTATCGGTTGGCCCCTCCTCAAGAATATATTCGAGCGCGCCGAGAAATCCGGCCATGGTTAGAAAACCGATCCAGTCGAACTCTTTGAGCAGCTTGAAATTGGGCTTGTCGAAATCGATCAGAAACCAGGAAACGGCCGTGACCACAATCCCCGGCAGCACATTGACAAGGAAAAGCCAGTGCCAGGAAAAGAGATCGGTGAGATAGCCGCCAACGGTCGGTCCGATCGTCGGTGCCAGAGTGGCGACGAGGCCGATAATCGGCGAGATGACGTTCTGCTTGTCTTTCGGAAAGATCGCGAAAGCCGACGCGAACACGGTCGGGATCATGCCGCCGCCGATGAAGCCTTGGAGGGCGCGCCACAGGATCATTTCCTCGATTGAGGCCGCGGTCGAGCACAGGATGCTCATCAGAGTGAAGCCCGCCGCCGAGATCACGAAGAGATAGCGGGTCGAAAGGGCGCGCGACAAAAATCCCGAGAGCGGGATCATGATGACCTCGGCGATGAGGTAACTTGTTTGAACCCAGGGGATTTCGTCGGCGCTGGCGGAGATGCCCGCTTGAATTTCGGACAGCGAGGCCGAGACGATCTGAATGTCGAGGATCGCCATGAACATGCCGAAGACCATGACGATGAACGCCACGACCCGGCGCGCGGTAAGTTGCGGCCCGGCGGCTGCAAAAGGCGCGGCTGCAGCCGGAATTGTTTGCGCGGATACGGCCATACCGATCAATCGCCGTGTGACTGGGCAGCCGCGGCGCCGTCCAGCTGCTTGGCGCCTTCTTTGGTGTTGACGTAGGTGACGACGGAGAGGCCGGGCCGCAAAATCCCCTCGCGAATGGCATCGCCCCGGACGCGGATACGGACCGGCACGCGCTGAACGATCTTCGTAAAATTGCCGGTCGCATTTTCGGGCGGCAGCAGCGAATATTGCGAGCCGGATGCCGGGGCTATGCTCTCGACGGTGCCATGAAAGACGCGGCCATCGGCGGCATCGACGGCGACATCGGCGGGCTGGCCTGGCCGGATGCGGTCGAGCTGCGTTTCCTTATAATTCGCTTCGATATAGGCGGTATCGAGCGGAACCAGCGAAAGTAGCCGCGTGCCGGGCTGCACATATTGCCCCACTTGCACCGCCTTGTTGCCGATAACGCCGTGGAACGGCGCCCTCACGGCCGTATAGCTAAGATCGAGCAGCGCCTTGTCGAGGCTCGTCTGCAGTTCCGCGCGCACGCCCTCGGCTTCCTTCACCTGGGCGTTGAGCACCGAAAGGTTGGCCTCGGCGGAAAGTTGCGTGGCCTCGGCGGCTTTCACGCCGGCCAGTCCCTGATCGCGCTCGGCACGCGCCTGATCGAGCCGCTGCTGGCTGCCAAACTCCTGCCGCGCCAGGATTTGAGCGCGGTCGAAGTCCGCCATGGCGCGAACGAGGCTTGCCTTCGCCGAAAGAAGCTGAGCTTTGGCCTGCTCGATGAGGGCCTGCTGAGCGACGGCTTGCTGCCTTAGCCTTTGAATCGTTGCATCCTGGGTGGCGAGCTTGTTGCGTGCCGCCTCGACTGCAATCTTGTAGTCGCGGTCGTCGATTTGAGCGAGAATGTCTCCGTCTTGGACGGTGACGTTTTCTTTGATGGGGACGGCGGTAATGTTCCCGGAAACTTTGGCCGAAATGACGGAAAGGTCCGCCTTTACATAGGCGTCGTCGGTCGAGACCAGGAACCGGCCCTCGGTCCACCAATAATTTCCATAATAGCCGCCAATGCCGAGCGCAGCCAGGATAGCGGCCGTCAACAAGCTGCGGCGCTTGGACCGCTTGGGGTTGGGGTCGCCGAGGTCCGCATTACCGGGCGCAACGCTTCGAGGGTCGGCAGATTGGGCATTCCTCGCTTCCAGCGCATCGGATGCCACGGGCGGCGCGGTCTCCACATCCAGCAGCTCACCCTCCAAATAAGAAGAGCCTTCGGGACTGCGTGAGGCGATCTCTTGCGTATCCATGTGCTTTGCTCTTGACGATCCGCCCGGAAAGGGACATCTCATTTGAACCGAACCGTTCGGTTCGATGGAGATAAGCGAAGACGTTAACGAGGTCAAGAGCTGGATTTGGTGAAACCGCGGGATACCCGCCTCTATAACGCGCTTGTTACCTGGAGATATTGCTCATTTGAGATTAGAGAGGATCGATGGCGGAAGCGCTTAAGCGAGAAGGCGGAATGGAGCCTGCTGAGATGCTTTGCTGCGACAAAGCCAAACGCCAGCAGATCATGGATGGCGCGCGCCGGATTTTTCTGCGGGATGGATTCGATGGTGCCAGCATCGGCGATATCGTCCGTGCCGCAGGAGTATCGAAAGGCACGCTCTACGCCTACTTTCCGGGCAAGGAAAAGCTGTTCGAGGCACTGGTCATCGAAAACCGGCGCAAACAGGCCGAGGTGCTTTTCACTCTCGATGAAAACGATCGCGATATTGCCCGCGTGCTGAGACGGCTCGGCGCGTCCTTCCTCGACATGCTTTTGCAGCCCAACTCGCTCGCTTTTCTGCGCATCGTCGCGGGCGCCTCGGCGAAATTCCCGGCGATTGGCAAGGCCTTCTTCGATGCCGGCCCTTGCTACGGCACAACCCGTCTTGGCGCCTATTTTGAGCGCCTGACTGCGCAGGGCATATTGCGGGTGGACGATCCTCCGCTTGCAGCGCGCCAGTTCCTCGACCTTTGTAAGACGGGCATCCATCTGCGCATGATGCTTGGGGATCGCGAGGCGCCGGCGCGCGAAGAAATCGACCGCAATCTCGATAGCGCGGTGAAGGTGTTCCTCGCCGCTTACGGTCCCGCTTCACGGGAGCCTTGAAGTCCGCCAGCCGCGAGCTGAGCGCTGGCCTGGGAGCTTTTGCTTGACCTAACATCGCCCGGCGGGCTTGAACGCGGCGTTCAGGCGGAGGGGATCGATGACAAATTCCAGATCCCGATCATCCGTTCGTTCACCGCGCTCGTGCCTGTCTGGTACGTTATTAGCCTCGGCAAGGCGTGGTATTGCCGGCGCGCCGACCCGGGCGGGGCAAGCTCTTAACGCTCCGCGGGCGGCCGGCGGGATCGGTGCGGCAGCACGCGGAGGCGCTGCCGCAGTAAATTATTTCACGCGGGTGAAAACGCCGCTGGCGCAGACGTTGGCTGCGGTGCAGCCATCCATCGACCAGCTGTTGGCATCTTTCAGCACCATCTTAGCCTTGTAGATGTCGCC
>JBKQQS010000052.1:0-41810 GCA_052144215.1 Rhodomicrobium sp. | reverse complement strand
AACCTTGGCTCTATCCTCTCCCTTGGTCATGGTCTGCTCCCTCTGCAAAGGGTTGGTGACGTCGAACATCGCCTGCATACCATTGGCCGCCTCAGACCATTTTGCAGAACTATCAGAACACTACCCTTGCGGCTATCCGCGATCTTGCCCGAAACTGCAAAGATGCCGGATAGGCCTGCGGCCTTCCGGCATGACACTGCTGCGTAGCGGCGCGTAGGCATTTTCGTACCCCCGCGGCGTGGTTAATGCCGGCGTGGTAAACGCGGGGGGAGTTTAATGTCATTCCGCCGCAAAACGCGCGATTTTTCGCGATTTCACCCCCAAAAGCGGATTTCAAAAAGTCCGTTAAATATATTTTCACTTTGCAATTAACCATAAAACGGTGCATTTGGCGTGGCGGAACGCGCCGCCAGTGCGCGGTTTTGCTCGTAAAATCAATACGTTATGCGGCGCTAAAGTATTGGCAAGGCGCTTTCGAGTATTGTTGCGCCTCAAGGAAGCGGACAGGCAGCCATGGTTCATCACGGAATTCGTAAACGGCATAGCAGCGTCAACGGAGGCAAACTTCAGCCGCGGTGTCGTTCCCGCGCAGGCGGGAACCCAGTAAGCACCAGGCTGTGTCATTGCTGGAGTACGTTCGGCATCGCCGTGTTTACTGGATACCCGCTTTCGCGGGTATGACACCTGAGATGGACATTCGCGCCGCGCCGTACTATCACGGCCGCGGTGATTGCAGAAGGATACAACATGATCCGGCGCTTGTATGACTGGACGATGCGCTCCGCCGAAGGCCCGCACGCGCTCTTCGCGCTCATCGCGGTCTCGTTCGCGGAAAGCTCGTTCTTTCCGGTCCCGCCCGACACTTTGCTCGTGCCGATGGTGCTCGCGCAGCGCCAGCGCGCGTTCACGCTCGCGCTTTGGTGCACGGCGGCGTCGGTGGTGGGCGGCATGGCGGGCTATGCCATCGGCTCGCTGCTTTACGATAGCCTCGGCAAATGGATCATCGAGGCCTATGGCTATGGCAAGGGCATTCAGGAGTTCCGCGACCTGTACGCCGCTTGGGGCGCGTGGATCATCCTCTTGAAGGGCATGACGCCGATCCCCTACAAGCTCGTCACCATTGCGAGCGGGTTCGCGGGCTATAATTTCGGCCTGTTTGTGATCTTGTCGGTCATCACGCGCGGCATACGTTTCTTCCTGGTTGCGGCGCTGGTCAGCTATTACGGCGAGCCGATCCGCGGCTTTCTGGAGCGGCGCCTCGAAGCGGTGGCGCTGGGGATGGCGGCCATCGTCGTCGCCGGCTTTGCGATCGTGAAATATGTTGTATAGCGAACTCAAACACCGCTCCCGCTGGCTGGAGCTCTTGACCGTCGAGAACGCGGCGTTCGTCATCGCGGGCGTGAGCCTTGCTTCGCTCGCCGGCGCCTGGACCATCGAGTTCATGGGCTATAAGCCCTGTCCGCTGTGCCTTGAGGAGCGCATTCCGTATTATGCGGCCGTGCCGGGTGGCGTGATCGCGGCCTTTCTCGCGCACAAGGCGCCTAAGCTTGCGGGGTCGATTCTGGCCGCCGTGTGCGCCGGGCTCATCTACAATGCCGGTGTGGGCATCTATCACGCGGGCGCGGAATGGCACTTCTGGCCGGGACCCGCGACCTGCACGGGAAACGGCGTGCAGGCCACAAGCTCGCTCGCAAAGAAGCTTTTGCACAACGACGCGGTCCGCTGCGACGAGGCGGCGCTGCGCATTTTCTGGCTCTCGCTCGCGGGCTGGAGCGTATTGCTGTCGGCCGGGCTCGCAGGGCTCGGCGGCGCCGCGCTCTTTCGTGCCTGGCGAAGTTAGTCGCGACAGTACAGTCCAAGATAGATTGCGTACAGCAAATATAAACCGATAATAACCGGCAATGGAATGCCGATTGGCTATAGCCATATACCTCTTATTTTCTCCCCTCCGAATAGTTGTGCCCAAGCTCTCAACAGCAAAGTTCTAGGACTTGAACTGGAACATTGTGCCGCGCGCCGGTTTGGTTGCCGGTATCAGCATGTCAACTTCGGAGGAAAACAATGAAATGCTTCGCAGCGGCGGCTTTAGCGCTTTTATTGGCTGCGCCGGTCTTGGCTCAAAATGCCCCGGTAACTGCCGGTACTGCGCCCGGCGCAAACCAGGCGGCCGGCATGAATGAAGCGAATGCCAACCGCTTCATGACAAACGAAAAGCAGGGCCAATGGCTCGTCGGAAATCTTTGGAATAGAAGCGTTTACAACGCGTCCGGACAATCCATCGGCGAATTGAAGGACGTCGTGATCGGCCCCGGCGGCAGGGTCCAGGCTTTGGTTATCGGCGTCGGCGGATTTCTGGGCCTCGGCGAGAAGAACGTGGCCGTGGATTACAACTATCTCGAAAATAACGGCGCCATCGCGCCAGACCGCATCACGCTGAACATGACCGAGCAGGAGCTTCGCTCAGCCCCAAGCTTCAAGAAAACGGGCAGCGCGTACTAAGGCGAACGCTAGGGCAGCGTAGCATCGCTTCATTTCTTTTTTGCGGGAAGGCGGGCTCTGCCATGGGCCCGCCTTAGTTATTTAGGATGGGACGCCGGATTAGGCGTTGCCGGACCGGGCTGCAAGCCAGTTCGAAACGGGATCGCATAAAAAAATGGGGGCAGAAATTATGATGGAAAATGTAGCGAGGGCCATCAAAGCCTGGCTCGGCAAGGCAAGCGGCAACGAAGACGGCGCCGAGCTTGCGATTTGGATTTTGCGCTTCGAGGCAAGCGAGCGTTCTCAAAAAAGCGGCCTCGCGGCGCGTAAGCCGGAGCGGCCTGCGCTCGCAGCAGCGTAGCGGAAGAAAAGCCTCGCCATGACCGACATGCCCTTCCGGCTATCGCCTGCAGCCACGTTCTGGATCGTTTTCTCCGCGTTGGCGCTCGTGGTGCTCTTCGTGTTCGCCAAGATTTTGCTGCCCTTCGCTGCGGGCTTCGTCCTGGCCTATCTGTTTCATCCCATCGCCAACTGGATGTGCCGCGCCGGCGTGCCGCGCGGGGCGGCCGCGTTCATCGTCTTGGCGATTCTCGTGCTTTTGCTGGCTGCCATTTTAGCGCTGATCGTGCCGCCTGTTTTCGATGAGCTGCGCCAGCTCGTCGAGGAGCTGCCCGGCTGGTACGAGCGCGCCCGCAGCTACCTGATGGAGCACTACGGGCATTATCTCCAGCACGTCCAAGAGCCTCAAAAGCCTGGGGGGCCCACACCGGTCGAGCAGCAGATCACTCAGAACGTCACGCCGTGGCTCATCTCGCAGGCACAAGGCTTGCTGCGAAGCGGCCTCGATCTTTTCAACTCTTTAGCGCTGCTGTTCCTCACGCCAGTGATTACGTTCTTCTTGCTGCGCGATTGGGATAAAATGATTGCGGCCATCGAAGAGTTTCTTCCCAAGCGCTCCGCGCCTACGATCGTAAAGCTCGCCCAGGAAATCGACTCGACCATGGCAGGATATCTAAGAGGCACGCTCATTGTGCTTGCAATAGTGTCCGGCTTTTACATGGTCGCGCTCGGTTTAATCGGCCTGAACTACGGCCTCCTGATCGGGCTCGGCGCGGGTCTCTTCAGCTTCGTGCCCTATCTTGGCTCGACAACGGGTTTTCTCGTCTCGGGCGGTGTCGCGCTCTATCAGTTTTCGCCCGATTATACCAAAGTGGCCATAGTTTGCGGCATCTTCGTATTCGGCCAGCTCGTCGAAGGCAATGTGCTAACGCCGAATATCGTCGGCAGTAAAATCCGGCTGCATCCGCTTTGGCTGCTTTTTGCCTTGATCGCGTCCGGCTATCTTCTCGGCTTTCTCGGTCTTCTCATATCGGTGCCGCTTGCCGCCGTTACTGGCGTCCTGGCGCGCCACGCAATTCGCAGCTATTATGCAAGCCCCATGCACAATGGCGAGGGCAATCATGAGCACGAAACTGACGGCGCCACATCGTAACGGAGATAAGCCTGCGTGAAGGGCGCTCAGCTTGTCTTGGATCTTCCGCATGTTGAGAATTGGGACGAGGCGGATTTCTTTATAACCTATCGCAACGAGCAGGCCTTGCGCCTTATCAAAGCTTGGCCCGATTGGCACGCCCCGGCCGCAATCGTGTACGGGCCGCCGCAATCGGGCAAAACCTATCTCGCCAAGATTTGGCAGGCCCGCTCCAATGCCCGCTTCCTCGAAGCAGCTCAGCTCGCCGCACACATATGGTCCGAACCCTTCGATCCGCTCATCCTGGAAGATGCCGACACCGCTACGTTTTGCGAAACCGCGCTTTTTCATCACCTGAACCTCGCGCGCGAGCATGGCTCCTCCATCCTCTTCACCGCAGAAACGCCTCCTGGGCAGTGGAAGCTCGCGCTCCCCGATCTTCGCTCGCGCATCCGGTCCTATCCCGCCGCCGAAATCCAGCAGCCAGACGAGGAGCAGTTGGCGGCGCTCCTCGTCAAACATTTCAGCGACCGGCAGATCGAAGTTCCACCCGGCGTCATCTCCTACCTCGTTTCAAGAATGGAGCGGTCGATGGCCGCAGCGCAAAGGCTTACGGCTCACATCGACAAGCTGGCTCTTTCGGAGCATCGCAAGATTACCCGCCCGTTCGCCGCCAAGGTGTTCAAGGAACTGAACGCTGGCGTGGAAAACGGGGATGACGAACATTGCGAAGCCTGAAGAAGCGCTTGCAGCCAGGGGATGGGCGCGTCATCTTACGGGGCTGAAGCCGGTCAAACTGCGGCAAAGCCCGCGTTTTACCGTGGCCGAACCCAGGCCCGGCGGAAGCCAGGCCAATAAATAAATGTGCTTTGCAAGGCGGTAACCGGACAGGGCCGGTGCCTGGGCGCTACTCATTCTCTCTGGAGGTAAACGCAATGTCACTCGCCAAAGTGGAGCCTGCCCCCGGCTATCGGGACAGAATCGAAGCCTTTGGCCCGGAACGATTTTTCAATCGGGAGCTCTCGTGGCTCGAGTTCAATAAGCGTGTTTTGGAGGAGTCCGGGAATGCGCGCAATCCGCTTCTGGAGCGTGTCAGGTTCCTCGCCATCTCCGGTTCCAACCTCGATGAATTCTATCGCGTGCGTGTCGCCGGCCTGCACGAGCAAGCGGCGATGCGAATCCTGGAAGTCTCGCCGGACGGCCTGACGCCGAAGCAGCAGGTGCAAAAAATCAACGCCGCTGTCGCGACGATTTCCGAGCGGCAGCAGGCCCAATGGAGTGCGCTAAAGAATGAGCTGGCCAAAGAGTCGATCGCACTGCTCTCGGCAAACGCACTGAGCAATGCCGACAAGGATTGGCTGCAAATTTACTTCATGCGCCGCATTTTCACTGCGTTGAGCGCGGTTGCCGTCGATGCGGCACATCCTTTTCCTCATATTCAGAGCCAGGAGTTGGTCCTCGTGCTGGACTGCGAGCGCCAGGACGCAGGCGAGCCGCGCTCCATGTTCGCATTCGTGGCCATTCCAAACGGGCTCGACCGCTTTATCAAGCTGCCCCAGCATGGCCGGGAGGCGAAGAAAGCGGCGTCCCGTTTCGTCGCTATCGAAACGGTCATAACGCTTTTCGCCGGGACGCTTCTCCCCGGTTTCAAGGTGAAGGACGCCGGGCTCTTCCGGCCTTTGCGCAATAGCGAGATCGAGTTTCAGGAGAAGAGCGAAGACCTGCAAAAGGTGCTGCGCAAAGCGCTCGTTAAACGCCAGCTCGGCGAGGTCATCCGGCTCGAAATCAGCGCATCGCTTCCCGAAAGCGCAAGGCAGCTCATCATAGAAGGGTTGAAAATCGAACGCGACGACGTGGTCGTCATCGACGGGCTGTTCGCGCTCGCCGACATTGCGCAGCTCATTGTCGGCGACCGGCCCGACCTGCTTTATAAGTCCTTCGAGCCCCGCTTCCCCGAGCGCATCGCAGAGTACGGCAACGATTGCTTTGCAGCCATCTCCTCGAAGGATATCGTCGTTCATCACCCCTATGAATCTTTCGATATCGTCTTGCAATATTTGCGGCAAGCGGCCTCGGACCCGGACGTGGTCGCGATCAAATGGACGCTTTACCGCACCTCGCGCAAGTCGCCAGTCGTGGAGGCCTTGCGGGCCGCGCGCGAGGCCGGCAAGAGCGTCACCGTCATGATCGAGGTCATGGCGCGCTTCGACGAGCTGGCCAATCTCGAATGGGCAAAACAGCTCGAAGAGGTGGGCGTGCACGTGGTCTACGGCTTGACCCAGCTCGACTTGAAAACCCACGCGAAGCTCGGCCAAGTGGTGCGCCGGGAAAACGGCGAGCTTCGCACTTACTGCCATATCGGCACCGGAAACTATCATCCGGCGACGGCCAGGATTTATACCGATCTATCTTATTTCACGGCAGACCCGGCAATCGGACGCGACGTCACAAAAATCTTCAACTACGTCACCACTTACAGCCGCCCGAACGATCTCGAACGCACATACATCTCGCCTCATGGCATCAAGGCGCGAATCCTCGACGAGATCCACGCCGAGATCGAGCATCGCAAAGCGGGCAGGCCGGCTGCGATCTGGATGAAGCTCAACGCGCTTGTCGACACCGATGTGATCGACGCCCTTTACGAAGCGAGCCTTTCTGGCGTTGCTGTCGATCTCGTCATTCGCGGCATCTGCTGCTTGAAGCCCGGCATTCAGGGGCTATCCGAAAACATCCGGGCCAAGAGCATCATCGGGCGCTTTCTCGAGCATTCACGGATTTATTGCTTTGGCGCCGGGCACGGGTTGCCATCCGAGGATGCCCATGTGTATATCAGCTCTGCCGACATGATGCCGCGCAACCTCGAACGGCGCGTCGAGGCCATGACCGCGATAACGAACCGCACTGTTCACGAGCAAATTCTCGACCAGATTATGATCGCCAATCTGAAAGACAATTTGCAAAGCTGGAGATTGCTCAGCGATGGCACGTGGGAGCGGATACAGCTCGGCGCTGGCGAGGAACCCTTCAGCGCTCACGAGTATTTCATGACCAATCCTAGTCTTTCTGGGCGCGGCGGCGCGCTCATGAAAAATTTCCCCCGCCGTTTCGCTGCTCCCTCGGCTCCGCACGCTTAAGGTGACCCGTGGATAATTCGACGCAAGGCCGGCTGCAGGATCGAAAACCTGTCGCAGTCATAGACATTGGCTCGAACTCGATCCGCCTTGTGGTTTACGAAGGCCTCGCACGCGCACCGACGCCGCTTTTTCAGGAAAAGGCGATGTGCGGGCTCGGCCGGTTCCTTAATTCGACGCACCGCCTCAACGAGGATACAATTCCCTATGCTCTGGCTGCCCTCGCCCGGTTCGCCAAGCTCGCTGCAATCTGCGGCGTGAAGGAGCGCGACCTTCATCCCTTTGCGACGGCGGCCGTCCGCTGGGCGGAGGATGGAGCGGAGTTCCTGGCCCTTGCGGAGGAAGCTTGCGGCGTTGCAATCGAGGTTATCGGCAACACCGAGGAGGCGAAACTCGCCGCGACGGGGGTCCAGGCGGGCTTCTTGCAGCCGTCGGGCATCGTGGGCGATTTGGGCGGCGGCAGCCTGGAGCTGATCCGGCTGCGTGGCAATAGTTATGAGGAAACCGTCTCGCTCCCGCTCGGCGGCCTTGCTCTTCTGGACAAAACGAAAGGCGAGAAAGCTCCGGCCATCCCTATCATCGCGGAGGCCTTGGCTCCACTTGGCTGGCTGAACAGCGCGCGGGGAGAGCCATTCTATGCAGTTGGCGGAACCTGGCGAACGCTAGCGAAACTTCAAATGGGCCAAACCGGCTATCCCCTTACAGCCGTGCACGGTTATGCCCTCGACGCGCGCAAAGCGCTTCAGGTGACGGCGCGCTATGCGAACAGCTCGCCCGCTGCGCTGAGGCGCATGAAAGGCATGTCCCAGGGCCGCGAGGAGACGCTACCCTATGGGGCGTTGCTCCTGAATGCGATCGTCCGGCACATGCAGCCCTCCGATGTGGTCTTCTCGGCTTTCGGCGTCCGGGAGGGAACCATTTACCGGCTTCTAAGCGAGGCCGAGCGCGCGAAGGACCCTCTTTTGTCGGCTTGCGACGAAGTCGCGCGGCTCAGGTCCAGGTCGAGAGAGCATGCAAGGGAGCTCATACGCTGGACGGACGCCCTTTTTGCAACCCCGGGGCCTGCAGAGTCGCCCGGGGAACGGCGTTTGCGGCATGCGGCTTGTCTGCTTTCGGACATTGCCTGGCGCGCTCATCCTGACTACAGAGGCGAGCAAAGCGCCGTTATGATCGCTCAATCGGCGCTCGTCGGCGTGGACCATCCAGGGCGCGCCTTCTTGGGCTTGTGCGTTTATCATCGTTATGAACGCAAGCTCGCTGGCGAGCTTTTGCCGCGGCTTTCAGAGCTAATTTCGCGCCAGGAGCGCAAGCGCGCACTCATCGTTGGACAATCGGTCCGGCTCGCCCACACATTGTCCGGCGGGATGGATGGCGTTCTGCCCCAGACTGAACTGGCTTACGACGAGGGCAAGCTCGTCCTGCATCTCTCGCAGAATTTGCAGGCGCTCGATGGCGAGCCGTTGCGGCGGCGCTTGCGTATCGTCGCGCGCGAGTTGGGGTTTATCCCCGATGTACAAATCTCTGCGCGGCTCGATCCCCCAAAATCGTCATTTTTGGGGGGTCTTTTGGGATGAGGTGGCAAAAACGCATTGGATTGTGGGAAAACTTAGGCTAGCCACTTATGTGTAGTATTGGATTTGACCTCTCCGGACTCCATGAACCAGGATCTTTACGCAATTCTTGGCGTTAAACGCGCAGCGTCGAATGACGAGATTCGCCGCGCTTACCGCAAGCTCGCGAAGGACCTGCACCCCGACCAAAACAGGGACGATCAAAAAGCGGAGGAGAGGTTCAAGCGCGTTTCCGCTGCATTTGCTGTGCTTGGCAACCCGGAAAAACGCAAGCGCTACGATGCCGGCGAGATCGATGCCATGGGCAACGAGCGTGCGAATCCGTATTATCGCGACCATGCCGCGGGCGATCCCGGCCGCGGCGAACACGGCGGTTTTGGCGGCTTCAATACCGGAGCGGGTGAATTTTCCGATCTCTTCGGCGATCTTTTCGGAAAGCGCGGCCCGGGCGGCGCTTTCACCATGCGCGGCATGGACTACCGCTACAATCTTGAAATTAGCTTTTTGGAAGCGGTAAACGGCACGAAAAAGCGTGTGCAATTCCCAGATAACGAGACGCTCGACATTTCCGTGCCGCCGGGAATCGAAAGCGGGCAAACGCTTAGGCTCAAGCATAAGGGCGGGCCGGGAGCCGGCCGCGGCGAGCAGGGCGACGCGCTTATCGAGCTTAGGGTCCAGCCCCATCCTCTTTTCGGGCGCGATGGCGATAACATTACGCTCGAAGTACCGGTATCGCTGAGCGAGGCGGTTCTCGGTGCCCGGGTGGAAGTGCCAACCATAGGCGGCCGGGTGACGGTTGCTGTACCCAAAGGCGCATCCAGCGGGCAGGTCCTGCGCCTGAGAGGCAAGGGAATAAGGAACAGCCGCTCCGGCGTGCACGGCGACCAGCTCATCACGCTGAAGCTTGTCCTTCCCGCTTCCATCGACGGCGAGCTTGAGCACTTCATCCTCGATTGGATGCAGAAGCACCCTTACGATCCGCGCTCGCGATTCCGGGAATTGGCCGGCGTTTGAGTCACGGCAGACTTGCGTGGCCTGCTCAGAGCCCGCACAATCTCGAAAAGCACCCAGATTACGAGCAGCGTCGCAAGGACAGGAAGCGTCTCTACGGCATAATATCCGAAATGCGCCATTGCGTGGAGGATATCGCCATAATCGCCGCCAAGGATCTGGCACGCCAGCGGTACGTCGGGGTCAAGTTCGCAGCCTGCCCAGCGCGCCGTGAGGCTTGCCACCAGGAGCACGAACGGCGGCACCAGGCAAACCAGGATGAGAAGGCCTAGGAGCTTGCGAAAGAAGCGCATAAATCTTCCTCACGTGCGAATCACGGTTTCCTTCTTACTTCAAATCTGCGGCAATTTGTAGTTTCTACCGGATTAACCTTTGATAGTATCCACTTCGCCCGCCCAGTCTCCGGCAGCGGTTGACATTCCAGTGCGGTGCCGGATCTCATAAGGGGGGGGCATCCTGAAACCCGAGGCGGGGCGGGGACTGGGACTTGCAGGCAACGAACGGAACTATTAAAGGCAACAATCGCAGGTTATTTAAATGGACACCAAGCGTCTTATACGCTCATGCAATATTTGCCTTTATGAGAGCTCGGACAAACGACTCATTGGCAAAATTTAATGAGGCGTATTTTTCAGAGGGCAATGAACCGGTATTTATGTGAAGACGCATACTGATAACATATGCAGATATTACTTTGCTAGGATTCTGCGCCGGAACATTCTCGGCACCTATAATTGCTATGATTGTTTTAAGATCGGTTATTATAAGTTGTCACATAGCGTTTCTAATATTGTAGCACATATAAAATCGCGCCAAACAAGAGGGCTATTGTATGATTGATCGTCTCAAATTCTACATCGACGGGGCGTGGACCGCTCCCGCCAGCAGCAAAACCATGCCTGTGGTGAACCCTGCCACAGAGGAGCCCCTGTACGAGCTGGCTCTCGGCAGCCCAGCGGATGTGGATAAGGCTGTTGCCGCCGCAAGGCGAGCCTTCGAAAGCTACTCGATGGCCTCGCGCGAGGATCGCATCGCGCTCCTCGGCCGCATCGTCGAGGTCTATAAGCGCCGCATGAAAGAGATGGCAGCGGCTATTTCGGACGAAATGGGCGCGCCGCTCGCGCTTGCGGAGCGCGCTCAAGCAGGCTCGGGCCTCGGCCACTTAATGACCACGCTGGAGGTGCTGAAGAGCTATCCGTTCGAGGAGCGGCTCGGCTCCGCCATGATCCTGCGCGAGCCGGTGGGCGCCGTGGGCATGATCACGCCGTGGAACTGGCCGCTGAACCAAATCGCTTGCAAGGCCGCGCCCGCGCTTGCCGCAGGCTGCACCATGATCCTGAAGCCGTCGGAGTATACGCCGACGTCCGCGCTGATCTTCGCCGAAGTCCTCGATGAGGCGGGCGTGCCCAAGGGCGTGTTCAACCTCGTTAACGGCCTCGGTCCCGAGGTGGGCGCTGCGATGAGCGCCCATCCCGGCCTCGATATGATCTCGTTCACAGGCTCGACGCGCGCCGGCATCGATGTGGCCCAGCGTGCCGCGCCGGCCGTGAAGCGCGTGACCCAGGAGCTTGGCGGCAAATCGGCCAACGTTATCCTGGAGGACGCCGATTTTCAGAAGGCCATCGGCGGCGGCGCGGCGCACTGCTTCAACAACTCCGGGCAGTCTTGCAATGCGCCCACGCGCCTGCTCGTACCGCTCGCGCGCATGGACGAGGCTTCGGCCATCGCCAAGGCAACCGCAGAAAAGACCGTGCCCGGCGATCCCCGCGCGCCCGGAACCGTCATCGGTCCCGTTGTGAGCCGTATTCAATATGAGAAAATCCAGGCCCTCATCGAGAAGGGTATCCAAGAAGGCGCGGGCCTCGTTGCGGGCGGTCCCGGACGCCCGGCCGGCCTCAACAAGGGCTACTATGTGCGGCCGACGGTGTTCGCGAACGTCACCAGCGATATGACCATCGCGCGCGAGGAGATTTTCGGCCCGGTCCTCTCCATCATCGGCTACAAGGATGAAGACGACGCCATCCGGATCGCGAACGATACGCCTTATGGCCTGGCCGGCTACGTCTCGGGCAGCATCGAGAGCGCGCGCCGCGTTTCACGCCGCATCAGGGCCGGCAACGTGAACCTCAATGGCGCCTTCAACGAGCGCGCCGCCCCCTTTGGCGGCTATAAGCAATCTGGCAACGGCCGCGAATGGGGCCGCTTCGGCCTTGAGGAATACCTGGAGGTCAAGGCCGTCGCCGGCTGGGGCGATCGATAGGGCTCCAACAGGGCGGACTCGGATTCGCTCATGATCGAGCGCAACGCCCCTCATCCTCTCCTTCTCCGCAAGCTCGCCTTGGCGAGCTTGCAACTCAACGCTATCGCGTTTGCAAGCATACGCGATAAATTTGAGATGCGAGGACGCCTTGGCGAGCTTGCCGGCGGTCTTGCGGCGTTTCCGCCTATATACGGCAGACGCTAATAACCGGCGGCCTTCGCCTCAGCATAGAGAGCTGCGATCAAATCTTTTCCGATGCGGCTTTCCATCTCCTTATGGACCGGTATGAGCGCCTCGCGCAGCGCCTTCTTCTCGTCCGCCGTGAGCGTCACGATCTTGGTTGTCCCGGCCGCCTCGATCGCGGCAATCGCGTCGTCATTCTCCTTTTGCGCGATTTCGTTGACATAGTCCGTCGTCTCGTGCATCGCGCGCTCAAGCTCCGCGCGCACATCCCTTGGCAGCCCATCCCAGAATTGCGCGTTCACGATCACCGCATAGCCGATATAGCCGTGGTTGGTGAGGGTCGCGTATTTTTGTACCTCGTGCATTTTCTGCGAATAGATATTCGACGGCGTGTTCTCATTGCCGTCTACGACGCCCGTCTGCATCGCCTGATACACTTCCGAGAACGCGAGAATCTGCGGCACCGCGCCAAGCGCCCGCATCTGCGCCTCAAGCACCTTAGAGGACTGGATGCGCAGCTTCTGGCCGAGATAGTCCTCCAGCTTCACGAGCGGCCGGTTCGCCGTCATGATCTTGAAGCCATTGTCCCAAAAAGCGAGCCCATGGATGCCCTTCGGCTCGAGCTTTTGCAGAAGCAGCTTCCCGACTGGGCCGTTGACGACGCGCGCGAGCACCGCCTTATCGGGGAAGATATAGGGCAGGTCGAACGCCTCGAACTCCCTTGCGCCAAGCGGACCGAACTTCGCCATCGAAGGCGCCAGCATCTGCACCGCGCCGAGCTGTAGCGCCTCGACCTCCTCTTTATCTTTGAAGAGCTGGCTATTGGGATAGACCTCGACCTTCACGCGGCCGTTCGTGTACTTCTCCGCGAGCTCCTTAAACCTATACGACCCCTTGCCTTTTGGCGTATCGGGCGCGACAACGTGGCTGAATTTGATGATGATCGGGGCCTCAGCGCGCGCTGGCACCGCAGCTGGCAAGAGAAGCGCGCTGAGCGCCCACGCCAAGGCTTTCATGACTGCACCCTCCCAATGTTTTTTGGTTCGTGTTGAGACCACCATAGCTTTGCTGCTACCGTTGAGGAACGCCGCAAAAAGGAGAAGGCCGCAAAGCCGGCAAAGCAATGAGCGCGCTTGAAGGAATCCTCGTTGTGGCGGTGGAGCAGGCGGTGGCCGCTCCCTATTGCACGTCGAGGCTTGCCGATGCCGGTGCTCGCGTCGTCAAGATCGAGCGCCCCGAGGGAGACTTCGCGCGCGGCTACGACCATGTCGCCCATGGCGAAAGCGCCTATTTCGTCTGGCTCAATCGCGGCAAAGAATCGATTGTGCTCGACCTTAAAAGCGAGGCGGAGCTGCTTCATCGCATGATCGCGCGCGCCGATGTGCTCGTGCAGAACCTGGCGCCGGGGGCTGCGGAGCGGGCAGGCTTCGGCTCCGCGAAGCTTCGCGAGCGCCACCCCCGGCTCATCACCTGCGATATCAGCGGCTACGGCGATGAGGGCCCCTATCGCGACATGAAAGCTTACGACCTCTTGGTGCAAAGCGAGACGGGGCTCGCCTCGATTACCGGCGCGCCCGAGCGGCCGGGCCGGGTTGGCGTGTCGGTTGCCGATATCGCCTGCGGAATGTACGCCCACGCTGCTATTCTCGAAGCGCTGCTGGAGCGCAGCCTCACCGGCAAGGGCCAGGGACTTGCCGTCTCGCTGTTCGATTCGATTGCGGATTGGATGACCGTGCCGCTGCTGCACCACGATTACGCCGGAGCGGCGCCGCAGCGCGCCGGGCTGAACCATCCTTCCATCGCGCCCTATGGCGCCTACCGGCTGGGCGACGGCAGCGAGGTTGTCATCGCCATCCAGAACGAGCGCGAATGGGCAGCGTTCTGCGCAAGTGTGCTCGGGCGGGCTGACATGGCGGCCGACCCCCGCTTCGACAAGAATACCGCTCGCGTCGCGAACCGGCCTGCGCTCGACGCCGCCATCGGCGCGGTCTTCAGCTGCTTGACGCGCAGCGATGCTATGGAGCGCCTCAGGACCGCGCGGATCGCATTCGGCTCGTTGAACAGCGTCGCGGATTTGTCGGTGCACGGGCAGTTGCGGCGGATCGAAACGCCCGCGCCAACCGGGCTGGTCTTGGGCGTTGCGCCGCCCGTCCGCCGGGCCGGCGAAACCTTCGTGCCACGCGCCGTGCCGGCGCTGGGCGAACATAGCGAGGCGCTACGTAAGGAGTTTGCTGCATGAGCTTCGAGCACCTTAAGGACTGGATTGGGCGCACCGAGACCCACACCGATTTGGCCGCGCAGGCGCCTCTTGACGGCCTTGCCGCAACGCTGGACCACTCCAATCCGCCATGGCGCGCCGGCGAGGTGCCGCCGCTCGGGCACTGGCTCTATTTCCTGCCGCGCACGCCTCAGCACGAGATCGGGCCGGACGGGCACGCCAAGCGGGGCGGCTTTCTGCCCCCCGTCGAGCTGCCGCGCCGGATGTGGGCCGGCGGCGAGTTCGAATTTCTGGCGCCGGTGCCGATCGGCGCCGCGATGGAGCGCCGCTCCACCATCGCCAATGTCGAGCACAAGGCAGGCCGCTCCGGCGATATGGTTTTCGTTCGCGTCGAGCACGAAATCCAGGTGAACGGCGCCGCTGCGATCCGCGAAGCGCACACCATCGTCTATCGGGAGGCGCCGAAGCCGGGCGAAGCCGCACCCGCGCCGGAGAAGATGGAGCGCGCTGCAGAGTTCAGCCGCGAGATCGTGCCCGATCCCGTTCTCCTGTTCCGCTATTCCGCGCTCACCTTCAATGGGCATCGCATCCATTACGACCGGAGCTATTGCGAATCTGCCGAGGGCTATCCGGGGCTCGTTGTGCACGGGCCGCTGACGGCCACGCTGCTCATGGACCTCTATCTGCGTCAGCGCCCGGGCGCAGGCGTGAGCGCGTTCCGCTTCCGGGCACGGCGCCCGCTTTTCGACATCGATCGCTTCAGCGTTTGCGGCGTGCATAGGCCCGGCGGAGCCGGTTTGCGGGCGCTCGATCATGAAGGCTTCGTCGCTATGACCGCAGAATTGGAGGCCGCATGACAAGACTGCAGTTTACGCTTTTCGAGGCCTTGGCAGAGGTTCTGGAACCGGCTGGCAAAACGATCCTCGATGTGGGCTGCGGAGACGGCGCGATTGTACGCCATCTGGCCCGGCTGGGCGCCACGGCCATCGGCGTCGAGGTGAGCGAGGGCCAGCTCGAACGCGCCCGCGCAAAGGCGGGGGCGGGCGAAACCTACCGGGTGGCAAGCGGCGAAAAGCTGCCTTTCGCCGATGCGGCGGCCGATGCCATCCTCTATATGAAGAGCTTCCATCATTTGCCCCTGGCTGCAATGCCGCTGGCTCTTGCCGAAGCGGCGCGCGTGCTTGCGCCTGGCGGCCAGCTCATCGTGATCGAGCCGCTGGCAGAGGGGAACTATTTCGAGGCGATGCGCCCCATCGAGGATGAGACGGAGGTGCGCGCCGCCGCCTATACGGCTTTGCAAAGCCCGCCGCCGGCGCTCATGCCAGAAAGCGAGCTTGTCTACGACACAGCCGTCCGCCCGCGCGATGCGAGCCACTTCATCGAGGCCGTAATCGCTGCCGATCCCGCGCGGCGCGAGCGCTTGCCCAAGGCCGAGAGCGAGCTTAGGCGGCGCTACGAAGCCCTCGCGCACCGCGATGCCAATGGGGCGTACTTCATCGCGCCGATGCGTCGCAATGTCTTCCGGCGGGTGGGCTGAGAGACGGGTGCTATGTCAGTTTGAATTCCTGCAACGGCCCGGGAGCGGGATATCGTGGAGGAAGCAGGCCGAGCACTTCGCGACCTCAGACTCTCCCTGAGCAGCGGAGCAGACTGTAGTAAGAGCACACTAAGAAACGCTGTTTCGGAGGCTCAAGAGAAGCCTTATCGAACTCGTTACAAAGCTCTCAAGAGCTTATTAGACAGTCAAGACAACGCTTGTAGTTATTTGCAAATGCCACCCGCTCAATGGCTGCGTGCCGGCGCACCCGGTGCCCCGGCTATTTGAAAGGACGCTCCAATTGTGGAGCAATGCGGGTAATATGCGTTAACGAAAGCCTATGTCCGGCTTGAAGATCATCAGGTATAAAATCGCGAGCACGCCGGCAAAAGCGGGCCAGCCGAGGATGAACCAGGTGCGCAAGTAGCGGAAATATTTCTCGGGCAGCGGCGTTCCGGCGACGAGGCTGTCCCGCGCGATGGCGCGCAGCTCGATCTGCAGCCACACCACCGGCAGCCAGCAGGCGCCAACGAGAACATAAAGCGCGAGTGAGAGCGCGATCCAGCCGGTTGTTAGCGGCCAGCCCAGCATCATGGCCATCGCGATGCCGGTCGCGGGCTGCACGATCACGGCGGGCGTGGTGAAAAGCCAATCCGCTAGGATCACGGAGCGGCCCACGGCGGCGATCACGCGAGCATCGCGCGAGCGGAAGGCGAGAAAGCCGTGAAACGCCGTGCCTAGCCCCGTGCCGAAGAGAAGCGTCGCGCTCAGGATGTGGATGTATTTGAGGAGAAGATAGGTCATGCCGCCTCCGGCCATGATCGAGCGAAACACCCCTCATCCTGTCCTTCTCCCTTTGGGAGAAGGGACGCCTGAACAAAGCACGGCGCTGACGACAGCGTTCCCTCTCCCAAAGGGAGAGGGACAGGGTGAGGGGCGGTACGCAAGATAGTGTCACTCACCGCTTCGCCTCCATCGCGATCATGGCCAGAGTAGCGAGTACCACCGCGACGTTCTTCGTTAGCGGGCCGAGCGGATCGATCCAGGCCTGCGGCACGGTGAAGCAGGCGAGGATCGTGAAAACCGCAACGGTAGCGAGCTGCAGAAGGCCGATTGTGGCGGGCCCGATATTGAGAAGGAGCGCGAGGCCGAGGATGCCGTCCACGGTGGCGCCGGCATAAACGAGGGCAGCGGCCTACCAGCCCGAAACGCCAAGGCCAGCCACCATCGCCATGCTTTTTTCCAGCGGGAAGACAAAGGCCGAAACGATTGCTGTCGCAATCCAGATCAGCGCAAGGCCGATGCGCAGCGCCGGGCGCAAGAAAAAGAGGCGCGCATGCCAGAGCGCGGCTTCGGTCGCCGGCTCTGAAGCTAGCGCGGCGGCGATGCCGCGCGGTGTCCAGTGCAGGGCTTCCGCCAGAGGCGCAACAGGCGCGGTGTTGCCGTGGACAAGCATGGCAAGGCTGTCCTTGGACAGCGCATCGAAGGAAAGCGCCCGCGCGAGCGGTATCGAAGCTCTAAGCGCCCACTCCGGCAAAGGAAACGCGTGTGCAGGCGCAAGACCGAGCCAGCACCGCAGCGCGTGCGTCAATTCATCCGTCGTCATGGGCGCAGGACCCACGAGGTCTAGCACGGGCGGCGCGCTGCCGTCGCGTTCGATGAGAAGCCGCACCGCATGGGCAAGGTCCGCAACATGGATGGGCTGCACAACCCAGGTCCCGGCGCCTAATCGCGGCGGCCAGGGCAGGGCCGCGAGCGCGGCAAAAAGCGCCGTGCTTTGTCCGCCTTGGCCAATGACGAGCGAAGGGCGGATAACGGTCCAGCCGCCAAGATTGCGCTCTGCCGCCAGCTTCATGCAGCAATCGTCCGCTTTGCGCTTCGTGAGATGAAATGGCGTCTGCGCGCCTTCGCCCGCGCCCAGCGCCGAAATCTGGATCAGCTTGGGGATCCCCGCCGCCGCGCAGGCCTCGAACAAGGCGCGCGGGCCTTTAACGTGAACAGCATCGAAGCTGTTCGTGCCTCCGGAGCTGAAAATTCCGGCGGCGTTGATAACAGCATCGGCACCTGCGAGCCGCCCGCTCCAATCGCCCGCGGTGTCCTTCGCGAAATCGCAGGCCACGGCTTGTGTGAAAGGATAGAGGCGCTGCAGCCGCTCCTGGTCCCGGCCGCAAGGCACGATCGCATGTCCCGCGTTCAATAGGCCGGCGGCGACCCTCCCGCCGATGAACCCGCTTACGCCGGTAATGAGGATGCGCATCCGCCCTGCCGTTCCGGCCAACGCCTAACTCAAGGCCATTTCACCACGGGCGGCATGGATGACAAAATCGCTTCGACGTTACCGCCCGTCTTCAGGCCGAACACGGTCCCGCGGTCGTAAAGGAGGTTGAACTCGACATAGCGGCCGCGGCGGACGAGCTGCTCCTCGCGCTGCGCCTCGGTCCATGGCGTGTTCATATTCCGCCGGACGAGCTTCGGGTAAATGTCGAGAAAGGCGCGGCCGACATCCTGCGCGAAGGCAAAATCGGCATCCCAGTCGCCGGAATTGCGATAATCGAAGAAAATTCCGCCAACGCCGCGCGGCTCGTTCCGGTGCTTGAGCCAAAAATACGCGTCGCACCATTCTTTGTATTTTGCGTAATCTGCGCTCGCGTGCTTGCCGCAAGCGGCTTTCATGCCCGCATGGAACTCTACGGTGTCCGGGTCTTCCTGGGTGCGCCTCTTATCGAGCACAGGGGTTAGGTCGGCGCCGCCGCCGAACCACCATTTCGAAGTCACGATGAACCGCGTGTTCATGTGGACGGCGGGCACATTGGGATTGTGCATGTGCGCGATCAGCGAAATGCCCGACGCCCAGAAGGCCGGATTTTCCTCCGCTCCTGGGATTTGGCTCCTAAATTCCGGTGCGAACTCCCCGTGAACGGTCGAGACGTGCACGCCAACTTTCTCGAATACACGGCCGCTCATCATGGCCATTGTGCCGCCGCCGCCCTCGGCACCGGTGTGATCGGTCCGCTTCCATGGCTTCTTCTGAAACCGGCCGGCCGGGCGCGAGGCCATCGGTCCGCTTTCCAGCTCGTCCTCAATGCGCTCGAATTCCGCGCAGATATCGTTCCTAAGTGCGGAGAACCAGACACGCACTTTCGATCTCTCGAGATCGAACGCTCCTTGTCTTCCGGACTTTGAAGTTTCACGCGCGGGGCCCTTTTGCGACATATTCACTCCGCCGCTTGGCGTTACGCGAGACGAGAAAAACCGCCTGTTTGCCTAAGGCCCTCACCTAACACCATTGCGAGCGCCACGGCAACATTCAATGACCTCAAATCCTCGCGCATCGGAACCCGGACGGCTAAGTCCGCGGCGGCATGCACACTGCCGGGCACGCCGGCACTCTCCCGCCCCGCGAGAAGGACGTCCGTGGGCTCGAACGCAACGGTTGTATAAGAAACTTGCGCCTGTGTCGTCAGCAGGACGATGCGCGATCCCGCCGCGTGAACCGCTCTTTCGAAGGCTTCGAACGAACTCCAGCGGGTGAGGTTCACCGCCTCGAAATAATCGAGCGCTGCCCTTTTTAAAGCCCGGGACGACATGTCGAATCCTGCGGGCTCGATGACGTCCACCGGGACATTCAAGCAGGCGGCGAGCCTTAAAATGGTGCCCGCATTCTGAGGAATGTCCGGTTGATAAAGCGCCACACGCATCGATAAAGCAGCTTCAAAAAAGTTGTCGCGCCAATTTGCGCCATAGACATGCGAATTCAGAGCTGCAATAAGACCCCGATTTCGCACCCGCACTCTTTCCTACAAGGTTGAGAACCTCATGGCCACGACAATCGACGATAAGAGCGGCGACGTATCGCGCCGGGACTTCATCTACATCGCCACGGGAGCGTTCGCTGCACTCGGAGCTGCGGCGGCTATCTGGCCCTTGATCGATCAGTTGAATCCCGACGCTTCCGCACTGTCTCAGGCATCGATCGAGGTCGACCTAGCGCCCGTGCAAACCGGCCAGGCCATTACCGTCCTCTGGCGCGGCAAGCCGATATTCGTCAGGAACCGGACAGCCGAGGAAATCGAAAAGGCGAAATCGACGCCGCTCTCGGAATTAAAGGACCCCGACGCCCAGGTTTTGGGGGCCCCTTCCGGCTTGCCCGCGACCGATGAGAACCGGACGAAGCCGGGTAAGGAAAATTGGCTGATCATGGTCGGTATCTGCACGCATCTGGGCTGCATTCCAAAAGGACAGTCGCCTGGCGACGAGAAGGGTCCTTATGGCGGCTGGTTCTGCCCCTGCCATGGCTCCATGTACGACACGTCCGGCCGCATCCGCCAGGGACCGGCACCGCGCAACATGGAAATCCCGCCCTATGCGTTCACGGGCGACACCAAAATCAAGATCGGTTGAGCCCAAGCTATTCGAGAGAGCCCTTCTATGTCACATGCCTCCAACTATGAGCCGAAGACGGCGTTTACGCGCTGGCTCGATACCAGACTGCCGATCATCCGTTTCACCGCGGGTTTCATGGCATTCCCGACCCCGCGCAACATCAACTATCTCTGGGCCTTCGGCGCGATCCTGTTCTACTTCCTCGTGGTGCAGCTCTATTCCGGCATCATCCTTGCGATGCATTATGCGCCGAACTCGGCGATCGCTTTCGAGTCGATCGAAAAGCTCATGCGGGATGCAAGCTACGGCTGGCTGATGCGCTACACGCATATGGTTGGCGCCTCGCTGTTTTTCTTTGCGGTCTACATCCACATGTTTCGCGGCCTTTACTACGGGTCCTATAAGGCACCGCGCGAAGTGCTCTGGATGATCGGCGTTGCGATCTTGGTCGCCATGATCGCGACCGCCTTCATGGGCTATTCGCTCGTTTGGGGGCAGATGAGCTTCTGGGCGGTGACCGTTATCACCAACCTGTTCTCATCGCTCGATTCGATCTACCCAGGTCTTGGTACAGCCATCGTGCAGTGGGTGTGGGGCGGTTTCTCGGTGGATAATCCGACGTTGAACCGGCTCTTCAGCATGCATTACATGGTTCCCTTCGTGCTCGTCGGGATCGTCGCGCTGCATATCTGGGCTTTGCACGTTCCAGGCAGCAACAACCCCACTGGGATCGAAGTCCGCGATACGGAGAAGGAAACGCTACCCTTCCATCCGTATTTCACCACCAAAGACATGTTCGCGGTTGCCGTGATGGCACTTTTGTTCGCGTATGTCGTCTTTTGGGTC
The DNA here is from genome assembly GCA_052144215.1 of Rhodomicrobium sp. Taxonomy (GTDB): domain Bacteria; phylum Pseudomonadota; class Alphaproteobacteria; order Rhizobiales; family Rhodomicrobiaceae; genus Rhodomicrobium. The sequence continues at coordinate 20,718 of JBKQQS010000052.1, read as the reverse complement.
CCGAATTACCTCGGCGATCCGGTGAACTATGTGCCAGCGAATCCGCTGCAAACGCCGCCGCATATCGTGCCGGAATGGTATTTCCTGCCGTTCTACGCGATTTTGCGAGCCATCCCGTCGAAGCTTGGCGGCGTGATCGCCATGTTCGGCGCGATCGTCGTGCTTTTCTTCATCCCCTGGCTCGATACCTCGCGCGTCCGTTCCACGCGTTACCGCCCGATTTACCGCTGGTTTTTCTGGGCGTTCCTCTTCGATTGCCTGGCGCTGGGCTATATAGGCTCCCAGCCGGCGGAGGGCAACGCGCTCATCTGGGGCCGGCTTTTCACGCTGTATTACTTCGCGCACTTCTTCCTGGTCATGCCGATTGTCGGCCTGATAGAGACGCCAAGCCCGATGCCTGAAACGATTGCCGATGATTTCAAGCACAAGACACACGATAAGTCTGGGCAAGTTCATCCCATGCCGGCCGAGTAGGAGACGGGACTATGACGAAGTTTAAGACGACCGTGATGGGACGGGCTCTCGGGGCTGTGGCGGCGGGGCTAATGCTGTCTTTGGCTGCGGCCTCGCCTGGACGGGCGGAGCCAGCCGGCACTAATTCCCCTGAAACGGCTTCGCCAGAGCAACATTTCGAGGCCCAGCGGCAAAAGTGGACGTTTGGCGGCCTCACCGGATATTTCGACCAGCAGCAGCTTCGCCGCGGCTATAAAGTCTATAGAGAAGTCTGCTCGAACTGCCACAATCTGGGGCTTCTGTCCTACCGCAACTTGGGCGAACCCGGGGGGCCCGGCTTGCCGGCGGAGGAAGTCAAGGCGATTGCGGCCGAAGCTCAGGTCTTCGAAGGGTTCGACGAGCAGGGCAACGTGGCTATGCGCCCCGCCAGACCCTCGGATAATTTCCAATGGAAATTCAAGAACGCGAAAGAAGCTGCCGCGGCGTTCGGCGGCGCTGTCCCCCCCGATCTTTCGCTCATGACGCGGGCTCGCGGCCTGGAGCGTGAGTTCGCTTGGTATGCATTCCCGCTCGTTATGGCGAAGGACTTGGCTACACAATACCAGGAGCAGGGGGCGGACTATATCTATGCCCTTCTCACCGGCTACACCGAGCCGCCTGCCGGAAAGAAGATCGCAGAAGGCCTCAACTACAACCGCGCGTTTCCAGGCAATCAGCTGGCCATGCCGCAGCCGCTGTCCGAGGGGCAGGTCGATTACGCGGACGGGACGCCGAATACGCTCGATCAAGAGGTGCGGGACGTCACGGCATTCTTGGCGTGGGCGGCCGAACCGCACCTCGCAGAGCGCAAGAAGATGGGCCTTTGGGTGTTCGTCTATCTAATGGTACTGGCTGGCCTGCTCCTGCTTTCGAAGAAGACCTTGTGGAGAAACATCGAGCACTGAGCTCGCGTTCGCCTCACGGAAAGCTCGTAGAAAGAAAAATGGCCGCCCTTCGGGGCGGCCATTTCATTTTTATCTCCAGTCCGAAGCAGCTCGTATGCGCGCCTCGCCTCCGGCGCGGCCGGTTACAAAACGCCGAGCTTTTTCTGCAAGCTGGAGGACGACGTTGTGTATTGGAAAATAATCCGCTTATCCGGGTAAACATACCGGTGCGCTTGCTGAGCCATGAGCGCGGCCTCATGGAACCCCGATAGAATGAGCTTGAGCTTGCCCGGGTAGCAATTGATATCGCCGATGGCGAAAATCCCGCGCTCCGAGGTCTCGAACTTTTCGGTATCGACTGGGATCAAATTCTCATGCAGGTTTAATCCCCAATCCGCCACCGGGCCGAGCTTCATGGTCAGGCCGAAGAATGGCAGAAGGCGCTCCGCCTCGATTTCGCGGTCCTCTTCGGCGCCGCCATCGGCCGGCCCGCGCACTGTCAAGGACCGCAGCTCGCCATTCTCACCATGGAGCTTCGTGACCTGTCCGCGGATGAATGTCAGGCGTCCCTCCGCGGCGAGCGCACGCATCTTGTTTACCGAGTCCGGTGCCGCGCGGAATTCGTCCCGCCTATGGATGAGCGTCACCGATTTCGCGACAGGCTGCAAATTCAGCGTCCAGTCGAGCGCCGAATCCCCGCCGCCAACGATAACGACGGCCTTATCGCGGAAAGCGTCCATCTTGCGCACGGCATAAAAAACCGATTTGCCCTCGAAATCTTCTATGCCAGGAATCGGAGGACGCTTCGGCGTAAACGATCCGCCGCCGGCCGCGATGATTATGACTTTGGCGAGGAAGGCTGTACCGGCGTCCGTCACAGCTTCGAAACCGCCCTCTGTGCGCCGGAGCGTTTCCACGCGCTCGCCGAGGTGGAAAACCGGGGCGAACGGTTTGATTTGCTCCATAAGCCGCTCGGTGAGCTCTTGTCCGGTCACCACCGGAAGCCCGGGAATGTCATAAATGGGCTTCTCGGGATAAAGCTCGGTGCATTGCCCGCCGGGGCGGTCGAGAATGTCGACCAAATGCGCTTTCACGTCCAGTAGCCCTAACTCGAAGACAGCAAACAGCCCTACGGGGCCAGCTCCAACGATAAGCGTGTCGGTTTGAATTGGAGATGTCATTTCGCTCTTTTCTGCCGGTGCGGATCGCCCGCGCCGTTCCTCGATCTTAAGAAGCATTCGCGAATGCGCGCCTGCCGGCCTCTACGCTTCGAGCCAGACGGCTTAGCGGCTATCTTAAGCCGCTCAGTTTTGATGCTCCGGAATGCGCACAATAAGGCCATCGAACTCGGGCTTAAGCCGGATTTGGCAGCTCAGGCGGCTGTTGGGCCTCACATCGAACGCAAAATCGAGCATATCCTCTTCCATAGGCGATGGGCTGCCCGTCTTTTCCTTCCAAGTATCGTCGACGTAAACATGGCAGGTTGCGCAAGAGCATGCGCCGCCGCATTCGGCGACAATTCCCGGTATTGCGTGTTTGATTGCCGTTTCCATCACGGTTTGGCCCACCTCACCCTCAACCGTATGGACCGTTCCATTATGTTCTATGTAGGTAACCTTCACCATAATCCCGCCACATCCGCTCTTTTGCCCATATCTGTAAGGGAGATCGGCGCAAAATTCAAAGCGCCATTTTCGCCAGCGCGCCGCTCCCCTCGACGCAGCCGTGCAAAGCTGGAGGAAAAGCAAAAAAAGTTGTGGTTTTTGTGTGCAACTGGAGACACAGTTAGTGTGAAAAAGGCGAATCGCAATATTTAAAATTGCCCGAACAGGGTCTTAAAAATTGCGGCATCGCAAGGGCGATGTGAGTATGCGGCGTTCGGTAATCTTTTTTTGGCCTCAAAAATCCATTAGCGAGAGCGCTGGCTGGCGTTTTTTCAGCGCGCTGTCTGGGCGTGCGTTTGAGGGGCTATGAGGATCTGCCTAGAGTTTGTGCGTAGTGTCGCGGCGAAGTTTCGCAACCGGTCGGAACGCGGCGCTGGCGGTATCTCGGTCACATCACATGAGGTCAGGACGGCCTGATGAGTCAAAAACAAGCAATTACCCAGACGCCCATCGATCTTAAACCCGAGGATGAGGCAAAGCCGCATAGCGGTAAGGTTCCTGCGGAAGCCGGAGCCGCTACGCGCGCCGACGCCGGTCAGCAAAAGTCTGGACACGATGCGCAAGCAGGGCGATCGCCATCGCCTAGGCGCATTCAGGATGGGCGTGAGGGCAGCGTTCAAGTGTCTCCCGGTACGTCCGCGGCAAGGACTTCGCCGCAGAAGCGGCCTACGGCAGCAGCCAGGCCGCATATCCCGGCTAACGACGACATGCCATCCATCGGCGGCTTGATTTACGCGCTGCAGCAGCGCCCGTCCCGGTCTCCTTTCTTGATCGCCCTTATCGCATCCGCGGTTTGGTTCGTGCTCGGTCTTGCCCTGTCTTGGGCCGTCTTTCAAAAGACGATCGACGTTTCGGGCAGCACTGCCGATTTGATTGCCAATCCCGCAATGGCCGCCGTCATTGCGACCGTTGCCATTCCGATTGCACTTTTTTGGTTCCTTGCCATCCTTGTTTGGCGCGCGCAGGAGCTGCGCCTCATGTCCTCCGCGATGACGGAGGTTGCTGTCCGCCTCGCCGAGCCGGATCGCATGGCGGAGCAGTCTGTCGCCTCTTTGGGGCAAACCGTGCGCCGGCAGGTTGCCGCGATGAACGATGCGATCTCGCGTGCGCTTGGCCGTGCGGGCGAGCTCGAAGCGCTCGTCCATAACGAGGTGGCGGCGCTTGAGCGCTCTTACACCGAGAACGAGAACCGGATCAGGAACCTCATCAACGAGCTCGCAAGCGAGCGCGAAGCGCTCGCCAATAACAGCGAACGCGTAAGTGAGGCTTTGCGCGGCATTGGCAGTCAAGTGACGCGGGAGATTACCGCTGCCAGCGAGAAGGCCTCACAGTCGCTCGGCCATGCCTCTGTAACGATGACCGAGGCTTTCGCGAACCGGGGTCAGAAGATCACAGCTGCGGTGACTGCGGCGGGAACGGCAATCGACGAGAAATTGGCGGAACGCGGATCGCGCATCACCGAGCAGCTTGTCAAGCACGGCGCGCAAGCGGCGGAAGCCCTACGGATGTCCAGCCTTGAAGTTACGCGCGCGATTCAAGAGACGTCGGATCGCACGGCTGCAGCAATCTCCGCAAAAGGAAATAGCCTCGTTACATCCGTTATCGGCATGAGCGAGCGCGTCGGGCGTGAAATCCCGGTGCTTCTTGAGAAACTCGGCACCGAGCAAACGCGCCTTAGCTCGATTATTGACGGCGCTACACGAAATTTGTCGGCTCTTGAGACAGCGCTGACAGAAAAGACACAGTCGCTCGGCGCTACGCTCAGCGACCGGACGTCGGTTCTTCACACCGTCCTAAGCGAGCATTCCCAGCAGATCGACACCTCGCTCGCGGAGCGCATCCAAGCCCTTGAGACCATATTAAGCCGCCGCACGCATAATTTCGAAGTCAGCTTAACCGAACGCACGAAGCAGCTCGACACCGCATTGGCCCAGCGCGCACAGGCGCTAGAGGCTTCCGTTTCTCAGCACACCGGTACGATCCGCGATACTCTCGATAAGCATTCAGGATCGATGGAGCACACACTCGCGCGCCAGGCGGCCGCGATAGAACGCGTGGTTTCGTCGAACTCCGCTAACCTGCAGCGGGCGGTCGAAGAGCTTGCCAACCGCTCTTCGAGCAGCTCGGATGCCCTATCTGGGCAGGCTCGCGTGCTGAAGGAGGTGTCTGCGACGCTGATGAGCCAGCTCGGGGGCTTGACCAAGCGCTTCGAGGAGCAGGGCGCCGCACTTATCAACGCGTCCCGTACCTTCGAGGTGTCGAATACGAAGGTCGATGCCATGATGGAGCAACGTCAGGCGGGCTTTAATAAGCTGATGGAAAACATCGGCACGCGGGCTGCCGAACTCGACCGCATGATGAACTCCTACTCCAATATGCTCGAGCAGTCGCTCAGCCAGGCAGAGCTGCGAGCCCGCAAAGTCACCGAACTCCTGGCTAAGGATTCTGCCGAGAAGTCGCAGGTCGCTATCCGCGAGATCGAGCGCTTGCGTCAAGACGCCCAGGTTCACACCCAAAAGGCCGTAACGGAGTTGCAGGCCAATTTCTCCTCGCTCTCCGATCAAGTGTCCAGCCAGCTTACTAACCTCTCGTCGAAGTTTTCCGATACGACAAGGGTCGTCCGCGATTCGACGCGGCGTGCCGCGAGCGATCTCGAATCGGCCCAAAGCGAGCTTCAGCGTCACGCGAAGGTGCTGCCGGAAACGGCAAAGCAAAGCGCCACCGCTATGCGCCGGGCGCTACAGGACCAGCTTTCGGCGCTCGATGCGTTGTCCGATCTTTCCAACCGTCACGCTTACTCAAGCGCAGTATCGGCGCCCGAACAAAGAAGCGAGCCGCCGCGGCGCGAACGCGAAGCGCCTCCCGTCCAGCCTCCTCACGATGCTGCATTCTCTCCACAACGCTCCGCCTTCGACTACGGCCAGCCGCCTGTAGAAAAGCCGGGCTGGCTTCAGAGTGAACCGCAGCAGCCTCCACGGCCGTACCAACCCGAAGCTCAGCTTCCTCCCATGCCGCCGGCTCCGCCTTTCCAGGAAAACCAGCCGGTGGAGCGGCGCAACCAATGGTCGCTCGGCGATCTTCTCGCCCGTGCGTCTGAGGATGATTCTCAATTTCCGGAGAAGGACGATTCATACGGGCTTCCGCCGCTTATGCCACCCTTCTCTTCGAGGGGTGCCAGCGCACCGGTGCAGCAGCCCGAATCCGCCGGCATGGATTTCACCATGAGCGACATCGCCTCTTGCATCGATGAGCGCCGTGTCTTGGACGTGTGGGCAAGACTGAAGCGCGGCGAAACTGAGGTGTTGCAGCAGCGCGGCTTATACGCTCGCGCGGCCCAGCCCATCGTGGATCGTGTCCAACGCCGGTATGAGACGGATCAAAACTTCAGGGCCGTCGTCGAACGCTACCTCGCCGACTTCGAAAAAATGCTTCAGGACCTAAGCCGGTCCGACCCGCGGGGGTCCGCGGTTCAGTCCAGACTCGGCTCCGACGATGGGCGCATCTATTTTGTACTCGCTCATATAAGCGGCCGCCTCGGTTCGTAATCGAGCTGGCGGGCTTAAGGCGCGCCTTTTTGCCTGGAGCGCTTTGCTTTTAAAAGGCGGGGCGCCTAACGGTTTGAGCTTAAAAGGCTTAGAGGCGGGTTAACGTTGCAAGCCATTTCTACCTGAACCGGGCTGGACGGAACTTGTCCAGCTCAGCTCGCTTTATAAATATGTACTGTACATAACGAGCTACCGCTTGGGGGAGCGTGCGAGACCGCCGCGCAAAATGTGCGGAGGAGGAGTTTACGCGTATGGCGTCCCGTCCTTATTGGAAAGGCTATCTCAAGCTTTCGCTCGTTTCCTGCGCTGTAGCGCTTTATCCAGCGGCTCCGAAAAGCGAGCGGATCTCGTTGCACTGGCTTAATCGCGAAACGGGCAACCGGCTGCGCCAAGTCATGGTGGATTCGGATACGGCCGAGCCCGTCGAGCGCGAAAACCGGGTGCGCGGCTTTCAGGCCGGAAAAAACGAATACATCGAAATTGAGGAGAACGAACTCGACGCGCTGGAGATCGAAAGCTCGCACACCATCGATATCGAAAGCTTCATCCCTCGCAACGAAATCGATCCTATTTACCGCGAAAGCTCATATTACTTGGTACCGGACAGCAAGGCCGCCGAAGAAGCGTTCGCGGTCATTCGCGAGGCGATGGCGAATGAAGGCGTTGCAGGCCTCGGCCGTGCGGTCCTCGCCCGACGCGAGCGAATCCTGGAGTTGGAACCGCGCGGCGGCGGCATTCTGGCGACCGTCCTCCACTACAACTACGAGGTGCGCGACGATCGGGCTTATTTTGACGATATTCCCGATATCAAAATCCCGGTCGAGATGCTGGACCTAGCCAAGCACATCATTCGCACGAAAATGGGCCATTTCGACATTTCGAAATTCGAGGACCGTTACGAAAACGCGCTGATGGATTTGATCCGCGCAAAACAGGCCGGCCGACCGGCTGAAGCCGCGAAGCCGCAGCAGCCCGCAAATGTTATCAATTTGATGGACGCGCTTCGCAGATCCGTCGCCGCGGAAAAAGGCGGGTTCAAAAAACCCGAGCCGCAGGCCGCTAGGGCGGAGCCGCGGAAGCCAGCGAAAAGAGCGGTTAAGAAACCGGATCATGTCAGCGGCCCTGTTCGCCATGCTGCTCAGTCCCGGACAGACCCCAAGCGTGTCGAACGTGGTGGGGGCGGAGGGGAAGAGGGGGCGCCTGCAGCGAGCACGCATGCAAAGGCTGGGCGCAAAGCGGCGAGCCGGCGCTAATGCCGCGCGCCGATCCTCCAAGCGCCAAGCGCGCTAATCGCCGCAGCGAACCGCCGGGGGAGGAGAAGCTCAGCCGCTACCGGGAAAAGCGGAATTTTTCGAAAACGCCGGAGCCAAGCGGAACCGTTGTGCCGGAGGCCGGTGAGGGGCTGCGCTTCGTCATCCAGAAGCACGCTGCCAGGCAGCTTCATTACGATTTCCGGCTGGAGCTCGGCGGCGTCTATAAGAGCTGGGCAGTCGCAAAAGGCCCGAGCCTCGATCCTAGTCAGAAGCGCCTCGCCATTCAGGTTGAGGATCACCCGATCGATTATGGCGATTTCGAAGGGATCATTCCCAAGGGCGAATATGGCGGGGGCACGGTCATGATCTGGGATCGCGGCTTTTGGCGTCCCGAAGGCGATCCCGTAAAAGCCTATGCGAAGGGGAAACTTGCGTTTTCGCTCGATGGCGAGAAGCTGAAGGGCCGCTGGCACTTAGTCCGCACGAAGGGAAAGCCTGGCGGCAAGAAGGAGCAGTGGCTTCTGTTCAAATCGGGCGATGAGTTTGCCCGTCCTGACGCTCAAAGCGATATTCTCGAAGCAGCGCCCAGCTCAGTTGCAACCCACCGCTCCATGCAGGAAATTGCAGAGGAGAAGGATGCAATTTGGTCCTCCCAAGGCGGCCTTGTCCAGGGCGAGCTTTCGCCAGCAAGCGACGGCCAGCCTGACCCGGAGCCCGACCCAAAGGGTAGCGGGAGTTCCGGCAGCACAACTCCGTCCATGATCGAGGGAGCGAGGAAGGCTGCATTTCCAGAGTTCGTAGAGCCATGCCTCGCGCTCTTGGTGGAAAAGCCGCCAGAGGGCGACAACTGGTTCCACGAAATCAAGTTCGATGGCTACCGGCTGATCCCGTCCATCAGGAACGGCCGCGTCAGGCTTTTGACGCGCCGCGGGCTAGACTGGACGGATCGCTTTCCCGGTATCGCGGAGGCAGTAGGGGAGTTTCCGGCCGGCTCCGCTATCCTCGACGGCGAGGCGGTTGTCGAAGACGAGCATGGCGTGTCGAGCTTCTCTGCGCTGCAGGACGCTCTCTCAGAGCACCGCCCCGCAGCGAATGCGATCTTGCACGCTTTCGACCTAATGTATCTCGATGGCTATGACCTTCGCAATGCCACACTCGAACACCGCAAGGCCGCTCTTTCCTACCTGCTTGGCAAAATGCGGCACCCCTCGTTGCGCTTTTCAGAGCACGCAGCCGGGAGCGGGCAGGCCATGCTCGCCCACGCCTGCCGCTTGGGGCTCGAAGGTATCGTCAGCAAGCGCCGCAACGCGCCGTACCGCCCCGGCCGCCATGGCGAATGGACGAAAGCGAAGTGCACGAACCGGGAGGAGTTTGTAATCGGAGGCTATGCGCCTTCAACTGCCGCCCGCAACGCCATAGGCTCGCTTTCGCTCGGTTATTACGATAACGGCAAGCTCATGCATGTTGGCCGCACCGGAACGGGCTTCACGCAGAAGTTGGCGCAGTCGCTTTACAAGATGCTTTCAAATCTGCAAGTCAGCCATTCGCCTTTCTCGAACGCTTTAACCGCAGCAGAACGGCGAGGCTTGATTTTTGTCGAGCCAAAGCTAGTTGCCGAGGTCGAGTTTGCCGGTTGGACCGCCGGCCGGCAGCTCCGGCAGGCCGTTTTCAAGGGCTTACGCGAAGATAAACCGGCAGAGGAGGTTCGACTCGAAATGCCGCGCCAAGAAAATCCCAGGGGCCCTTTCCAGCCGGAGATGACCGCGTTGGCAAAACATGACCCCGCCGCGAGCCTCCGATCCAAAGGGGAGGCATTAGAATTCGCGGGCGTCAAGCTGACCCACCCCGATCGTGTCCTGTGGCAGGGGCAAGGGCTCACCAAGCTTGGGCTCGCCGAGTATTATGCCAGCGCCGCCGGCCTCATTCTTCCTCATATCGTGAAGCGGCCGCTCGCGCTCGTGCGCTGCCCCGACGGAAGCGATGGGGAATGCTTTTTCCAGAAGCACGCCTTCGCCGGGCTTACCGATGCAGTCGAGATTGCCAAACTTCCCGAAAAGGATGGCGAGGCGGAAGCCATCGTCATCCACGATCTTAGCGGGCTTATCGATCTGGTTCAGGCCGATGTGCTGGAAATCCATCCCTGGGGTGCGCGCATCGAGGACGTTGAGCATCCCGATATCATGATCTTCGATCTGGACCCTGGCGAGGGCGTCGAGTGGAGCGCGGTCATCGAAGGCGCGCGCGAAGTGCGCCAGCGGCTTCTCGACACAGGCATCGAAAGCTACGTGAAAACAACTGGAGGAAAGGGGCTGCACGTCGTCTCCCCGCTCGAGCCGCGAATCGGCTGGGATGCGCTGAAGTCCTTCGCCCGCGGCATTGCCCTTGCCATGGAGGCCGACGATCCTTCTAAATACATCTCCACCATAGCCAAGAAGGCGCGTAGCGGCAAAATCTTCGTCGATTATCTCCGGAACGTCCGCGGCGCGACGGCGGTCGCGGCTTATTCAACACGCGCACGGCCAAGCGCACCCATCTCGACGCCCGTTGGCTGGGACGAGCTGGGGCCGGAGCTGACGTCCTCCCGGTTCAACGTCGCGAATATAGGCCGGCGGCTTGCCGGGCTGCAACGCGATCCCTGGGAAGGCTTTTTTCGGCACCGCAACGACTCCCGGAGGCGAAAAGCACCGCGAAATCGAGCGTGAAGCTGGGAAGGGCAAAGCCTAAGTGAGCGGCTTACGCCTCCCAGGCAGTCTTTGCCTCAGCCGTTCTTCTTTGCTGCTTTCTCTGCGTCGCGTTCTTTGAGCGCATCGGCGCAGCCCGGTTGCAGCTCGGAAGCATGGGTTCTAAGGCACGCTTTCCGGCCCTCGCCTTTCTTCACATCTTTGCAGAATTTTTCCAGGTCGGCCCCGCAAGCGTGCTTAAGCTTAACCCTGGCATCCGCGAAGCCGCTGAGCGACACGATCGTCAAAACTGCAATAACCCCTGCGAATATGCGCATTGCAATTTAACTCCTTCATAACGGGAAGTTGCTCGAGCTTTGGCTCCTAAATCGCATTTCCTGCATTTTCGTGGCGCATTCTTGAATTTCCGTGGACCGATTGCGAAAGGACTGGTTTATGCACAACCCAAACATGGCCATAATTCCGGCCGCGCTCCTTTTCGTGCTTGCTCTTTCGCCGGCGCTTGGAGAGGACGCGAAGCAGGAGGCACCTGCAGCCACTGCCGCGGCGGCCGCTCCGGCCTCTCAGCTGCCGCAAGACAGCGTGACTCAACATACCATCGCGCTGGAAGGCAAGCAGCTTGCCTATAAAGCGACAGCAGGAACCTTGCCGCTGACCGGCCCAAAAGGGGAGGCCGCGGCGAAGGTTTTTTATGTCTCCTACACTGTTGAAGGGGGAAACGAGCGGCCAGTGACCTTCGCCTTCAATGGCGGACCCGGCGCGGCTGCCGCTTTTCTGCACCTTGGTGCGATCGGGCCGCGGATCGTGCCTTTCAACGGAAACGGCGCTGCGCCCCTGCTGCCTGTGCGGCTCGCCGATAACCCCGATAGCTGGCTCGCCTTCACGGACCTTGTGTTCATCGATCCGATAGGGACCGGATATAGCAGAGCGGTTGCCGGCGGAGCGGAAGCCGACAAGGCCTATTGGAGCGTTGGCAAGGACATCGACTCCATGGCCGAAGCCGTCCGGCTTTGGCTCTCGCGCAATGGCCGGGAGCTGTCTCGAATCTATTTGGCGGGAGAGAGCTACGGCGGCTTCCGCGTGGCTGAGCTTTCGAACCGGCTTCTGTCAATGGGATTTTCCGTCCAAGGCGCGATCATGATCTCGCCCGCGCTCGAATTCTCGATGCTGCACGGCGACAACTACTCCATCCTGCCGCTGACTTTCGCGCTTCCTTCGCTTACTGCGGCAAATATCGAGCTGCGCGAGGGCGAAAATGCCCCCCTCGACACCATTCACGAGGCCGAGGACTATGCCCGCACCGCCTATCTCTTGCATCTTGCGGACGGTCTCACGAGGGACGATGCCGCCGTCGCCGCTCTTGCAAAATATACGGGGCTCGACCCCGAAACGATTGCAAAGCATTACGGGCGCGTATCCGTGCCGCTATTCCAACGCGAATTTCTCCGGCGGACGGACCGCTCGCTCAGCCTTTACGATGCGGCCGTAAGCATACCCGTTCCGCGGCCATCCCGGCACTCTCATTTCGACCCCATTCTCGATGGGGCGGTAACCGTGCTCGCACCGGCCGCGGCAAGCTATATCGGCAACGAGCTCGGCTTTAAAACGGGACTCGAATACCATCTTCTCAATAGAGAGGTGAGCGGCCATTGGGACTTCGGTTTGAAGCCTGGCCAGCAGGGCCATGCGGGCTCGCTCGACAGTTTGGAGGAGGCCCGGGTGCACAATCCTTCGCTTCGGATCCTCATTGTCCATGGCTACACCGATCTCGTTACGCCCTATTCCATGTCGCGCTATTTGGTGAACCATCTCCGGCCCCTCGATGGAGCCGTGCCAATCGAGCTTCGCGTTTATAGGGGCGGCCATATGATGTACCTGCGGCCGGCCTCGCGAGCGAAGTTAAGCAACGATGCGCGAAGCATTTATATCGCGCCGGGCGGGCGCTAGAAGTTGGGCCGGCGCCATGGCGACGCTGGCTTTTGGTGCCCAAGGATCCGGGCTCAACGTAAATGAGCACGGGCCTGCTCTTTATTGTTTTACCCAGCCTGCTCATCTTTAGCAGCAGGGCCTTTATTCTTTCATAGAAAGTGCTACAGAGAAGCTTGGGGTAAATGCGAACAATGGAGACGTACATGTCCGCGAACTTCCTCAAGACTTTAGGAATCGTGACCGCCGGCAGCCTGGCTATCCTGGCTTCGCAGGCGAACGCGCAAGAAAAAATTACGGCAGGGCAGCTCACCTGCGGTGTGAAGGGTGGTGTCAGCTTCGTAATCGGTTCAACGAAAGAGCTCCGGTGCGTTTTCCGGGTTAATCCCGCGGACGAGGGGGAGCGCTACGAAGGGGAAATAAAGAAACTCGGCCTCGATATAGGCTTGACCGACAACGCCATTCTCACCTGGACGGTGCTGGCTCCGACCAGCGGCGTGGCGGGGGGTGCGCTCGCGGGCAAATATTATGGCGTGGCAGCCGACGCATCGGCTGGCTTAGGCGGAGGTGCGAACGTGCTAGTAGGCGGGTCAGGCAACACGATCTCGTTACAGCCGCTCAGCGTGCAAGGTCAAACCGGGCTCAACGCAGCCGTTGCGGTCGCTGAGGTTGAGCTGCGCCCCTACTACGAAGGCAAATAGAAGAAAGAGACCGGAAGAGCGCAAATAAAAAAAGGCCGCGGCTAATATCCGCGGCCCGTGAGACTGGCTGTTCGCAACAGCCGATTTCGCTCTGCTTGCGCAGACTCAATCCCGCGTGTCAGGCATGCGCCAGAGGTTGCTCCAACATTTCCGTGGCACGCACAAGCTGTAGCTTCAGCGCAGATATCCCACTCGACATCAGATCACCTCCTTCCCGTTGTTGCTCCTACTATAGGGTGACACTGGTTCGCGCAAATGTAAAGCGGAACGAAGGAACCTAATCGGACGCAAAGGACTTAACCGCATCTGAGGCTCGACGGGGCCGTGCCGCCCCATCCCCTCTGTTAGGATTGAAGGCACACGAAATCCAAAAGAATGCGCGTGTATCGAATCCAGGGAGAGCGTTCATGAGAATGAGAGCTATTTTTGCGGGAACTCTGCTTGCAGCTGTATTATCCGCCGGCGCTTTGGCCGCAGAAATTATGTATAAAGCCGATCTTAAGGGCTCCGATGAGGTTCCGCCCACCGACAGTAAAGGGACCGGCGCCGCTGTGTTGACCTACGATCCAGCGAGCAAGAGCTTAAATTGGAAAATCACCTATTCCGGGCTAACCGGGCCCGCCACCATGGCGCACATTCACGGCCCCGCCGGGCCCGGCAAAAACGGGCCTGTGGTGATAAAGTTCGCCGATCCCAAGAGTCCGATCGATGGGGCCACAACGCTCACCAGCGATCAGGCGGCCGATCTAGAGGCAGGCAACTTGTATATCAACGTTCACACAGCGGAGCACAAAGGCGGCGAGATCCGCGGCCAGCTTATGCCGGTAAAGTAATTCCTGATCCGGTTGAATGCTTCACGGCCTGCATCGCGGGACGGCGATGCCAGAACCGCGAGGCGGCAGCGCCGCCGTGGCGATCCAGTGCAACGTGCTGTTTACGCTTGCATTTGCAGCTTCTGGATTGCTTCGGGGCGATGCCCCTCGCAATGACGGCAAGGGAAGCAATCGAGCGGATTCGGTATTATTCCCCGCGGAGCCAATGCAGCAACGGGGCGGCCGGCCGGTTCAATGTCCGCCGCACCGTATATCCATCACCTCGCTATAGGTTCGAGGCTAGCGTCCCGCAAATAGCCGACGCTGTCACTAGGGCATCAACGGCTCGAAGCAGCCCTTCGTTAGCTCCGCCGCCGCGAACCGGCAAAGCGCATTGCCGGAAACGCCGGCTTCCAATTAAGCCGGCGCCCTCGTCCCCGGATCGGCAAGCTTCACGATACCGGCCATGATCCGGTTCAATTGGAAATTCTTGGGCGTATAGATCGCAGCCACACCGCAATCCTTTAAAACCGGCTCGTCCTCGGCCGGGATGATACCGCCAACGACAACGGGAATGTTGCCAAGCCCGGCCGCGCGCATCCGCTCCATGACGTCGCGGACGAGCGGCACATGGCTGCCCGAAAGAATCGAAAGGCCAACGACATGCACGCTCTCCTCCAGCGCCGCATTGACGATTTGCGCGGGCGTGAGGCGGATGCCCTCGTAGACTACCTCCATGCCGCAGTCGCGCGCGCGCACGGCGATTTGCTCGGCGCCGTTCGAATGGCCGTCGAGGCCGGGCTTGCCAACCAGGAACTTAAGCCGGCGGCCGAGCTTTGCGGAGACGCGCTCGACATCGGCGCGCACTTCCGCGAGACCTTCCCCGCCGCTTTGAACCGCCGCGCGGGAGACGCCGGTCGGTGCGCGATATTCGCCGAATACTTGCCTAAGCGTGCCGGCCCATTCGCCGGTGGTGACGCCGGCCTTGGCGCAGGCGATCGAAGGCTCCATGATGTTCCGGCCTTCCTGGGCCGCGGCACGAAGCTCATTCAGAGCGGTTTCGACGGCGCCATTATCGCGTGCCGCGCGCCAAGCCTTGAGCGCCTCCACTTGCTCGCGCTCGACCCATTCTGGAATGGTCTGAATGCCGCCATCGGTGCCTGCTGCCAGCGGTGAAGGCTCGGTTTCGAGGAACTTGTTCACGCCGACGACCGTCTGCTCGCCGGTTTCGATTTTCTTGAGCCGCGCGGCGTTGCTTTCCACCAGCCGCTGCTTCATGTAGCTCGAGTCGACGGCCGCAATCGCGCCGCCCATGGCCTCGATGCGGGCAAGCTCCTCGCGAGCCTCGCGCTTCAGCTCCTCGACCTTGGCGTCGATGGCGCGCGAGCCGTCGAAAATGTCGGCATATTCGAGAAGATCGGTCTCGTAGGCGACGATCTGCTGCATGCGCAGCGACCATTGCTGATCCCAAGGGCGCGGCAGGCCCAGCGCTTCGTTCCAGGCGGGCAGCTGCACTGCGCGCGCGCGCGCCTTTTTCGAGAGCACGACCGCCAGCATTTCAAGCAGGATGCGATAAACGTTATTCTCCGGCTGCTGCTCCGTCAGCCCGAGCGAGTTGACCTGCACGCCATAGCGGAAGCGGCGGAGCTTCGGATCGGTTACGCCGTAGCGCTTCTCGCAAATTTCGTCCCAAAGCTCCACGAAGGCGCGCATCTTGCACATCTCGGTGACGAACCGGAGGCCGGCGTTTACGAAGAAGGAGATGCGCCCAACCGCGTCCGAGAACTCCGCGGGCGAGACCTCGCCGCTGTCTTTCACGGTGTCGAGCACGGCCTCGGCGATTGCGAGCGCATAGGCCAGCTCCTGCACCGGCGTGGCACCGGCCTCCTGCAGATGGTAGGAGCAAACGTTGGTGGGGTTCCATTTCGGAACCTCGCGGAAGGTGAAGACCACGATGTCTTTGATCAGGCGCATCGAGGGCGCCGGCGGGAACACATAGGTGCCGCGCGACAGATACTCCTTGATGATGTCGTTCTGAACCGTGCCCGTCAGCGCCTTGCGGTCCGCGCCCTGCTCGTCCGCCAATGCGACATAAAGCGAAAGCAGCCACGCCGCCGTCGCGTTAATGGTCATGGACGTATTCATCTGAGCGAGGGGGATGCCTTTGAGCAAGGCGCGCATGTCGCCAAGATGCCCGACCGGAACGCCGACCTTGCCAACCTCGCCGCGCGCGAGCGGATGGTCCGCGTCGTAGCCTGTCTGCGTCGGCAGGTCGAAGGCGATGGAAAGCCCCGTCTGCCCCTTGGCAAGGTTCTTAAGGTAAAGCTCGTTCGAGGCTTTCGGGGTCGAGTGCCCCGCATAGGTGCGGAAAATCCAGGGCTGGTCAGGCATGGCTGGGCCGGTAACCTTTTATGCAAATGAACGCTGCTGCACTGCAGCATAGCACGGGCGTTCCCGCGGCCCAACTCATTCGTAAGTGTAAAGCTTAGGGTGCCCGATGTTTGTCTGCTTTACTGCTCCGGTCCGGGTGTGCCCCGCCGGCGATGACGTTGCGCTTCACAAATTCGTGGCTTTTCGCAAAAAAAGATTCGAAAGAAGCGAAGGCGCGGTATTTGGTTTTGGGAAGCCGGCGGAGATGCCGGTATCGCATCGCCGCAAACCCAGGAGGCAGGCCATGAGACTATTCCTCTCGCTATCGAGTTTTGCCTTCACGATGATCCTTGCGCTTGTTGCCTTCACCTATACGGCCATTCATTTTCCCACCACGATGCGAGACATTCTCGCCGGTGCCCAGCATATCCGAGATCAAATCTCGCTTCTCGGCTTGCCCGATAGCTACATGGTTTGGGTGGATATCTTCCTTCAGCCCAATCAGATCGTGCTGGTCGGTTTCAGCATCGCCATGCGCTTTGCAATCGGGATCATCGGGAGCATTTTCAGCGGCGGCACCTTCCCGGGCGAGCCGGACACGCCCGCTTCCTCGTCCGGTGGGACCTCGCCCTTCAGCCGCTGGGGATAGGCTTGTGAAGAGGGCGCTTGTTCTGATCGATTTGCAGTACGATTTTGTGGACCCCAACGGCCGGATGCCGGTGGCTGCCGATCAAATTCAGCCGACGCTTGCAGAAATCGGCAAGGCCGCCGCTTCGGCCAGCGCTGCGGGCGACCCCATTATCGCGGTGGCCAATCGCTTCGCGCGGCTCGATCCCGGCAATCTGTTCCGCCGATTTGCCGCCGTGGCCGGTTCCCCAGGTGCCGCATGGGATAAGCGCGCGCCGCAGGCGAACGCGGGCAATTTCACGAAATCGAGCGGCAACGCCTTTACCAACCCGGAATTCGAACGGGCGCTGCGTGCGAAGGGTATCGGCGAGATCGTTTTGACGGGCGTTTACACCTCCGGCTGTGTGGCGGCGACAGCCAAGGGCGCCCTTAAACGCGGTTTCAAAGCTTCTTTGGTGGCTCCGGGAACGGCCGACGGCAGCGAGCGCGCAAGGCAATCCGCGATCGGGCGGCTGGAGAAGGCAGGCGTGCGCATCGTAGACCGCTACATTTAGGCCAATTGCGCCGCTCCCCCAACGCTCGCTCTTCCGTTCACAGCGTTTAGCGGCCCTGGTGCGCACGGCCGATGGCGATATCGGCCCAAAGCTGCCTCTCAAGGCACCCGGCAGCTTCGGCGGCAAGGGGGCGGGAGCGGACTCCAGCGCCGTTTCAAAGCACAACCGCTGTACCCCAAGGAGCGGAATCTCCGCACCGAAGCGTGCTTCCTTATATCTCGTCAGGAAAGGGGACGATAGAATGATGCGTGGGTGTGACCAGCGCGAGCGGACCGGCGTTTGTGGCCGGGTGCAGGTCCAGGAAGCGCCGACCGTTCTCATTCGGCAGCGCGGCTGTCCCAGTCAAGTTTTCGGAGTTCAAGTTGTTCTTCGGATGCGCTCTGTTCGGCAGCGATGCACCTATTGAGGTCGCCAACGTAACGGGCGGCGAAGCTTCTCACTTTTGGCCGGGGATCGCTGCTCCAATTTGCAACTTCGTCGCGTTTTTGCTTGTAGGCTTCGACCATCCCGAATTCACCGCGCACCACCCCCGTGCTTAGCAGCGACTTCGCGGACGGCAATACGATCTTTCGCCTCAATGGCGCTGCGGGACAGGGCAGCAATGAGATTGGAATTTGCAGCTTTGGCAAGGCGGAGATGCCTGCCGATTGGTCCTAGGTAGCGCCCCTCGGCGATCCAGCGCCGCATTAGGGCTTCTGCTTCCTTCGCTTTTGAACTGAGTTCGAGCCCCTTTAGGATGCCATGAAGAAAGCCCACGAGGTCTTCGGGAATATCAGCCAGATAGCCAAGCATAATCTCAGGGCGGGCGGCTGAAAATCGGGTAAGGAATTCAAAGAAAACACTGAACGTTGCTCCGTCATTGGAGCGGGTCGCAGCGCATCGTTTGATAACTCGAAGCCATTCCTTTGCGGTGTCAGGATTTACCGACTCGATGTACTCATCAATCTTGGCAAAACGGTAAGCTTCGGTGCGCTGAAAATCGGGTCCGTGAGCATCCCAATCCTGAACAAATACTGGCTCGAAGCCTACAAACGTCTTGTGACGGACAAACTCTACATCAGCATTGATGGCATCCCGGAAAGCCGCGATGAGTGTGACAAGCGCATTGGCTGCCTGCTGAATGCCGTCATTACATTTGGCCACCCAGGACGGGACATGCTGATATAGCCAAAGAAAGCTATGCTCAACGTGCTGAAGCAGCTCAAAGGACATACCCTGATGATGTTGCAGCGAGAACTCAACGATGCGGCTAGCGCTCTCCACCGTAAGCTCAATGAAGTTATCCTCGTAGTTCGCCGATGACGGATGGCGCGTCGCATTCAGCATCCTATCGAACGTCTGGCGCTTTTCCTCTTCAGTACTGGATTCGCGGTAAAGCATTTCCAGCAAGGATAATGCGTCGGATCGAATCTCCTGGAGGGTGTCGCTGACCTTGACGCTGCCGCGATGGATTTTAACCGTGTCATAGGAGGGGGAGGAAGTACCCGAAACATCTGGCTCCAGGGCTTTGGCGCAGATGCATAGGAGGATCGGGCGGAGCATGCGCCGCTGCGGCGCATCAAACTTGGCAAGCTCTTTGAGCAGCACCGATTGAGCGTAGGGGCCGGCCTTTAGCCATACTGCCCGCGTGTGGGCCGCGAGATGTTCCACGGCGTCCAGAATACGCTTTCTTTCGCGGGCGTCGAGGGCGCCGGGGAATATTTGGCAGTAGATAGCCAGAGATGCGCTAACATTGCAATACCGAAGAGAATCAACAATATCGACGGCGGCATCGGTTACGTAATACGCGGTCCTTCCATCGAAGGTGCCTACAGCGGTTTCAATCGGCTTTGTTTCTGTCTGGCGGGCGGCTTGGATAACCTTTGGAAGCGCTTCCCATAGTCGCGTATAAATGATTTTGGTATCATCGCAATATGGCAGCACAAACTCTTTTAGCGAAGTCAGCAATTCGACGCGCTCGTTATTATCAGTGGCGTTCAGCAGCTGCGATATGGGATCACGGCTAAGGATCTCGTTGCCGCGTTCGAGTAGAAGAGCGTCGTTTTTCACTTTTTGGATCTCGTATCCGGCAGGCACCAGATACTGGGTCATGATCGCGTCTAGACGCTGCTTAATTTCCTTAAGTTGGCATTGGCCAAAGCCAGGCAGTAAGTTGCTTTTGTAAGTGATGTTATGCGATGTTTCGGACCATGCGTGATGAAGAAGGGTTTGAATCTGTATTTCACAGCGGAGGCCGCCGAATTTCGCATATTCTGGCAGAGCCAGCTTCTCGTCAGAAAGTGAAACAATATAATGCCTGGCGCGGTATTGAGCGTCTGCGCTGGGTTCGCCCGGAACAGGATGGTGAACCTTGGTCTCTTCGCGGTCTACGGTGAAATTGTCGAATAATAATCCTGATCTGAGAAATCCATCCCTGTCGCCGTCAGTGTAGAAGACCAGCCTGCAGCCTGCCAAATCCTTGATTTCAGTTTCAATGCTGTCTGAGTTTAACAATCCACGAGTTTCGAGTTTAAGCCGCAACGAATCTTCTGCTTTTGCACGGTTTTTGATTGGGAGAGGAGGGGTTATATCGGCTTGAGCGGACAGAGCAGCACGGATGATGGAAGCTACGGTGCCTGCAAAGGCGTCGTAGACTTGCTTTTTGCTGTCAACATATTCTCCAAAATCCATCGTGCCTTCCCGCTTTTCTAAATCACCAAAGCAACTGCGTGCCACCCCGTATTGCTATCGGCGTATCATCAGACTGCCTTCAAATCGAAATAAAGTGTATCATTAGTTTTTTGCAACCCCTAAGGAGAGCCCTTCTCTCGTGAAAATGGTGCTAGTCCCGGCCGTCCCGGGCAGGAACGGCGGTTCATCCCCCAACAGCGGGCACTCCCCATAATCGGCGCGATGGTCCGCAACCGGCCTTGAGTCACCTACCCGCGCCTCTGCCGCCCGCTATGCTATTTTCGCGCGGGGGCTTGGTTAATCCCGGAATGGTAAACGCGGGCGGCATTAAATCGCGTTTTTGCATAAAGTGCGCGATTCTTCGCGTTTTCGCCTGCGAATCGCGACTCCAAAAAGTCCGTTAATATTAGATTGTTGCTGGGCTATGCAGTTGACTCCCGTGCCTCTAGATATAGTAGTTTGAGGCATGAAGCAGTATCCTGCGGACATGGCCGATTTCATGGATATGTTCCCGAGCGAAGACGCGTGTTTGGAGTATC
>JBKQQS010000051.1:0-21780 GCA_052144215.1 Rhodomicrobium sp. | reverse complement strand
GGGCGGCGTGGGGTTCAAGCGCATCTGCACCCACATGGAGATGCCCATAAGCAGCGGCAAAATTCCAAGCATCAGGAATTGCGGCGGCGTCCAGGGGATCAGCCCGAACAGATTGAAGACTGTGGTTGGGTCGGGCGCCGAAAGGTCCTTGATCCAGCCAATGAAGGGCGCATGCCGCATCTCGATGGCAATAAGCAGGACCTTATAGAGCGAGAAGAAGACCGGGATCTGGATGAAGATCGGCAAGCACCCGGCCATTGGGTTCACCTTCTCCTTCCGGTAAAGCTCCATGAGCGCTTCCTGCTGGCGCGCCTTATCGTCCTTGTAGCGCTCCTGGAGCTTTTTCATCTCCGGCTGGAGCTTTTTCATCTTGCTCATCGACTCGAACGACTTGTTCGCGAGCGGGAAGAAGGCGAGTTTCACGATCACGGTTGTCAGGAGAATGGCGAGGCCAAAATTCCCAACGAGCTTGTACAAGGAATCCATAAGCCAGAGCATCGGCCCGGTGAGGAATGGGAACCAACCCCAGTCGATAAGGTAGTCGAAACGGCTAATGCCGAGCGTGTTCTCATACTGCTTAAGTATTGAGACTTCCTTGGCGCCCGCGAAAATCCGCGTGTCCACCTGGCTTTTCGCGCCTGGCTCTATCGTAACCGGCTGCGTTGCCTGCACATTTGCGTAATATTGCTTATCTGTATTTCCGAACATCTGGATATTGTACGGCGTCTTATCATTTGGGATAAGGACCGTTGCCCAATATTGGTCGGTGAAACCAGCCCAGCCTCCCGCATCCGTGAACGTTTCCTTGGCCCTTCCACCCTCATAATTTTTAAGCGCGGCGCTGTAGGTGACATCCTTGGTTCCGTCTTTGCCAAGACCGGCGATGAGCCCCTCGTGGAGCACCGAGTAGCCCAAAGTCTTCGGTTCGGTTAAACGCGCAACCTGGCCCCAGGGCGTAAGTGTGATTGGCTGGCCGGATTTGTTCTCGACGCTGTCGGCGATGGTGAACATGTAGCGATCGTCAACGGAGAACGTGCGCCGGAAAACGAGGCCCTGGCCGTCATCGTAGCGCAGAACGACGGGTTGCGCTGCGGTCAGCGGGCCCGTGCTCTCCTGCTCCCAGAGTGTGTTCGCGTCAGGCACCGCAACGCCTGGCTGGGCCAGCCAGCCGGTCAGCGCGAAATAGGGATGAGGGCTACCTGAGGGAGAAAGCAGCACGACTTTCGGGCTATCGGGGTTGACGGTCTCGGTGTAGTCGCGCAGGACCACATCGTCGATCCGGCCGCCCTTCAAATTGATGGAGCCCGTCAAAGCGGGGCTGTCGATCTTAACGCGGGGCGTTGCCGCGATCGCAGCCTCACGCGAGGCATATATGGCCCCTGGCGCAGCCGGCTCCGAAAGCGCGGGCGATGTGGCGGGCGCACCCGGGGCGTTTGCCTCGCCTGTCTCGGGCTTCGGTTGCGGGTTCCGCATCGCCTCTATGGCCTGCTGCTGCCGCGCCCGTTCAGCCATTGGCTTCATGTAGAAATATTGCCAGCCTAGAAGCACAGCAAGCGACAGCGCAATGGCAATGATAAAGTTCTTGTTGTTTTCCATAACCCGCTCGAGGGAGAAACGTCAAAACGCGAGGCAGCGTCCGCCGGGGCGAGACAGCCAACCCGCTTGTAGCCGGCTTAGACCCGGGAGGGAACATAAACCGCGCGAAACCCGCGCGGGAATTACGGGATAGGTTGACGATCCCTACCTGTGCGCGCAGGCTGGCTCACTTTATGGAACGCAATCTGCATATCCGCAAGTAGGTGCGCGAAATTTCTGCTCAAGGCCTCTGAGCGGCCGATGATCGCGTAGTCGAAACCGGGCTGGGCATGCGCGGCGTAGGTGAGCCGCACGGCCTCTTTCAGACGGCGGCGGGCACGGTTGCGATCGACGGCCATGCCGCGCTTTTTGGCGCCGCCGCTTTGCTTGGCAACGGCCTTGCTCGAAACGGTGAAACCGAAGCGCGGGCCATCCTCACCGCCCGCGCGGGCAAGGCCCTGCAAGATGAAGGCGGGCGTTACCCATTTCTTCCCCTTTTGCACACGCTGAAACTCTGCGCGCGTCTTGAATGTCTGCATCGGCCGGGGGCGTGCGCCACGCGTTACGCGGAAAGCTTTTTGCGGCCGCGGGAGCGCCGGCGCGAAAGCACCGCGCGGCCTTGCTTTGTCGCCATGCGCTGCCGGAAACCGTGCTTGCGCTTGCGGCGCAAATTCGAGGGTTGATAGGTTCTTTGTGTCATAGGGGGCCGTCTTTCCTGTCTCAGTGCGCGCGTGTTGGGCTTATAGATAGGCGCGTTCGCGCGGCGGCGTCAAATCGAACCCGGCTCCGTCCGATGCCATACTATGAATTAGAACAAACTGAGGGCGTGCCGGAAGACCGCTCCGGGATACGGAAACGGCCTGTTTGAAATCGCCCGATATTCAACTTTTTGACCCCAAGCTGCCCTTAGCGGTACCCCCTTCTGCCGTGGCTGGCTCGCCCGGCTCGCCTACCGATAGAGCAATATGGATGTTCCTTGGCGGCGCGGTCGCATCCGTCTTTGGGGTGGTGGGACTATTACGGGGACAAGAACGTCCAAATAAGAAACGATCCGAGCCTTCGCGTGTAGGCGCCGGCGTGGTAGTTATTCGCGGGGCGTGTCTGAAGGCGCGAGCGGCGGCTGCTGCCGGTAACGGGTTGCTGAAGGAAGCGTTTGACCGGTCGCCCGATGTGCTCTCGGCGATCCGCCCGCAACGAAGACCCCCCGAAAATCACCAGGACAATCACGGGGGTTGGACACCGATCGGCGCGCTAAGATCTTGAAAGGGCTTATCGGCATGGGGCGCCGCAACACGCCGATTGACAGGCAATGGGCTTCAAGGCCAGCGCCTTGGCTGACTGATGCGAATTTCCTCTGAGTACATTCCGAGTCTATGGGCCGCTTCCGCCCTCGCCTAAGATAGCACTCTGCTCCTGGAGCGAGGTCTTTATGCGCAATATCGTGTCTGCACAGCGTCACTTTGTGTCGCGGCGCCCACGGGGTGACGTCCTCCATCTTGGTCATCTCGATTACCGGCACAATCAAAATTCCAGCACGCTTGCGCCATTCGCCCGTACGGGAACATTTCGACAAGCATCGTATCTTCAGGCCGTGTTCTTAGTACACGGCGAAACCAGGGAGTTTTTCCAATGAAAACCACTCTTGCGGCTGTGGCCGCTTTGATGATCGCGGTGAGCCCCGCCACGGCGCAGACGCCCACCTTCATGGACATGCAAAATAATACGGAGGTTCTCGGCACCGATTTCATCGGCACGCCTGTCAATGACAAGAGCGGCCAGCAAATCGGCAAAATCGCCAATCTCGTTTTCGACCAGACCGGACGAATCGAGCTTGCGGTCATCGGCGTTGGCGGCTTCCTCGGCATCGGCGAGAAAGACGTGGCTGTGCCTTTCGATGCGGTGAAATCCGATGTGGCCAACGGCAAACACGTCTTCGTTATGGACGCGACCAAAGACCAGCTCACGGCCGCCCCAGTCTACAGGACGCTGAACGCCCAGGCTCGCGCTGAGCGCATGAAGGAATGGCGCGAGAAGGCGCAAGCAAGCTGGACCGATATCAAGGCTCGCACCTCGAAGGCTTACGAGGAGGCTAAGGAGAAGGTCGAAGGGCCAACGACGCCGAGGCAGTAGCGGAGTTGCAGCATAGGGCCGGAGAAAATCCGGCCCTTTTTGGGCGTGCAGCGCCCTAGTAAATGTTGGAGATAGCTATGCATGTTTACATAAAATACGGGGCGTCTGTGGTCGCCCTTTTGGCCACATTGTCTCTCGCCCAAGCGCAAACCGAGCGCCAGGGCGGCGGCGAGAAAGGCGGGGAAGCGGTTGAACACGCTCAGCCTGAGCGCGGTAAGGAAGGCGGTGCAAAGGAGCGCGCACCAACCGCTCAGGAGCGCGGCAAGGGTGAAACCCACGCAAGCCCCACAAAAGAGAAACAACCGGCGGAGCACCGCGAAGGCGAACGCAAGGCCCAAGACAAGAAAAAAGATCAGCGGCAGTCGAACGCCGTGAGCGCCGTCGCCCGCAAGCCCAATATCCACATCAGTGGCGTTCAAAAGACCAAGCTCCATGACGCCGTCAGTGGCAGCACGGCGATCCGCCGTTATCGCGCTTCCGAAATTCACTTTACCGTTGAGGTCGGAACTAGGGTCCCGGACGACGTCATATTTTACGACGCGCCCGTGCAATTCATCGACATCGACCCGGAGTTCAGCGGGTACAAGATTGTGGTGCTCGACGACGAGATATTAGTTATCGATCCCGAAACGCGCGAAATTGTAGAGATCATCCCAATTTAAGATGCAGCTTACCGTCGCTGTTTGAGATTGAATTGCGAGACCCGCGCCAGCACGCGGGTCTTACTTTTTGTGCGGCCTGAAAAGGTTCCTGGAAAAAATACCGCGCATAAATCGTTCTCTTCAATTACGCTAAACGCTACGTGCTAGCCAGCGCAGTATTCTGACGTCCCTGGTACGCGTCATGAATGTGGAACATCGAAGAGGAGGTGTTTACTACGCCGCTTCACAGCCGATCATGGCATTCAGCCGGGTGTCTGTTAGTGCCCAATCAAAGACCAAAGCGGTGGCCAATCGATTTGACGGCCAAAACTTCGTCATCGTGATGTCGCGACCGCTTTTGGCCCCGACCCGAGATAGCACGATCTTCCGCTTTCACATCGAAAAGCCGAAGCTCCGCGGCATTCAGAATTGGCCGCCTGCGATGCGATCCGCCTTCCGCCGCCCATCCATCCAAAGCGGCGCTTGCCAGCGCCTATCTGTTTACCTACGCTGGTGGTATGCCTTATTCCAGCAACGGGCCGGGAGGATTTCACGTGAAGATTTGCATTTATGGCGCGGGCGCGATTGGCGGCTACATGGCCGTGTGCCTGAAGGAAGGCGGCGCGGACGTATCGGTGATCGCGCGTGGCGCGCAGCTAGAGGCCATCCGCGCGAACGGGCTCAAGCTCTTGATCGGCGGCAAGGAACGCGTGGCGCGCATGCCGGCCGCGGCGAACGCCGAGGAGCTTGGGCCGCAGGACTATGTGATCGTCGCGCTGAAATCGCACCAGGCCTGGGAGGCCGCGGAGCTCATGCGGCCGCTGCTCGGACCGGATACGGCCGTGGTGACCGCTCAGAACGGAATTCCCTGGTGGTACTTCTATGGCGTTGAAGGGCAATATAAAGATCTGCAGCTCGAAAGCGTCGATCCCAATGGCCGGCAATGGAAGACCATCGGCCCCGAGCGCGCTATCGGCTGCACCGTATATCCCGCAACCGAGATCGTGTCGCCGGGCGTCATCAAGCACACATACGGCGACCGTTTCGGGCTTGGCGAGCCAACGGGCCAGGAGACGGAGCGCGTTCAGAGGCTCGCGCATGCGCTTGAGGCCGGCGGGCTGAAGGCAAAAATCTACCCCGACATCCGCAACGACATCTGGCTGAAACTTTGGGGCAATCTCTGTTTCAATCCGATCTCGGCGCTGACGCACGCAACGCTCGACGTTGTCGCCACCGATAAAGGCACGCGCGCAGTTGCGCATGCCATGATGCAGGAAGCGGAGACGATCGCGCGGCACCTCGGCGTGAGCTTCCGCGTCGATATCGAGCGGCGCATCAATGGCGCCGCCTCGGTTGGCGCACACCGCACCTCGATGCTGCAGGACCTCGAAAAGCGCCGGCCCATCGAGCTGGACGCGCTCTTGACCGTTGTGCAAGAGATGGGGCGCCTCACAGGCGTGAACACGCCGGCCATCGATATCGTGCTCGCGCTGACGCAGCAGATGGGACGCGTGGCAGGCGTTTACCCTGTCTTTCCCGAGGCTTCGGAGGCGCCTGCCGGCGCCGCATAATGCAAAGGGCGCATTGTGCCAGCCGGTGAGCGGGATTTCACGCCTGCCCATCGGACGGCAACAGGCTATTCGCAGCATGAAAGCACGTGAACTTCTTTCAAAGCGAAGCGTTTATAGCAAGCGGGCGCGCTTGCGGCGCGCCGCAGCTTGCGGGAGGGCCGCCATGGCACCATCGAAAAAGAGCCGCTGGTCCCAGCACGTCACCGAAACGAGCGACGCGCTTTCGCTCGAACCGGCGGTCTTCACGCGCGACGACCCGGCCGCCATCGCCCGCTCGCTGAAGGAGTCCGCCGAGGCCAGCAACAGGCGCAAAGCCGGCCCCTTCCGCTCGGCCATGTCGATGCTGACCTTCTACATCAACCGGGCCGGCAAAAATCTCCCAGAGCGCCGCAAGAGCATCCTCGACAAAGCGAAAAACGAGCTGCGCCGCCTTTATGGCAGGCGCCCGCGCTAAACACGCCGGCCTTTCGCCGGAACGCGATTGCTTTTGCGCTGTTTGCCATGGAAACGTAGCGGGCTAAGCACATGACGGCTTTAAAGACGCGGCTTTATGCGCTTCTGCTGGCCTCTTTCGCCGGCGGAACCGTTTTTATGGCGAACGCCGCCGGCGGGCTATCCGATGCACGGCCGCGTCGATTACGGCGGGTTTTTGGGCATCGGAAGCCGCAAAATTGCGATCTCGTGGTCCGATTTGCGCTTCGCACCGGACGGTAGTCCTAACGCCGTCGCGGCCGCTTCACCCTTTTTCGGGGCGCACTCTAACGCAAACTGGCGTTGATCATCTCCAGTGTTGCCTCACCCGGACAGAGCTCGGTCTCGCTCAGCGCGTTGAGCGGAGTCTCCGTTATATCCAGATGGCGGTGCAAGTCTTCGGCTTCGTTATCGATAAACAGAAGCCCGGTCACGATTTCGCCTGCCGCGGTGTGATTCTGCACGTAGCTCATCGCCGCGAGGCGGTTATGCGGATCGTAGCCGGCCGCAAGCTTCCGCAACACAAGCGTTGACCCGTCGTGCTGCTCGACAAGCTCAACCGTACCAGGCTCGAAGTCGACGGTAATCGGAGCCCGGCCCGTCATGAAATCGAGCTTATTAACGGCTTCGTTGTGCTCGCGAACGTAATCGAAGCTCCTTGTAGAGCCGCTGTGGTTATTGAAGGCGATACAAGGTGACATGCAATCGATAAAGGCAGTGCCGCGGTGCTCGATCGCAGCTTTTATCAAAGGAACGAGCTGAGCTTTGTCCCCGGAAAAGCTGCGCGCCACAAAGGTCGCACCAAGCTGAAGCGCCATCGCTATCAGATCGATGGGATTGTCTTTATTTATCGAGCCACGCTTGTTCTGGGACCCGCGATCGGCGGTCGCCGAGAATTGCCCCTTGGTCAGACCGTAGACGCCGTTGTTCTCGACGATATAGACCATGTTTACGCCACGGCGAATCGCATGCGCAAATTGGCCGAGACCGATAGACGCGGTGTCGCCGTCGCCAGATACGCCAAGATAAATGAGGCTGCCGTTTGCGAGATTGGCGCCGGTCAGCACCGAGGGCATCCGGCCATGCACGCTGTTAAAACCATGGGAATTGCCGAGAAAATAGGTGGG
This sequence comes from Rhodomicrobium sp., assembly GCA_052144215.1. Taxonomy (GTDB): domain Bacteria; phylum Pseudomonadota; class Alphaproteobacteria; order Rhizobiales; family Rhodomicrobiaceae; genus Rhodomicrobium. The sequence goes on along the minus strand of JBKQQS010000051.1, from coordinate 14,265 downwards.
CGTCTTCGACGAGCAGCCAATGCCTGAAAGCTTGGCGAGGCGATGAGGCGGCAGGTCGAGCTCGAAGCAGGCCTGGACGATGGCTGCGCTGATGGAATCGTGGCCGCAGCCGGCACAAAGCGTTGAAACCGAACCCTCGTAATCGCGGTGCGTCAAGCCAAGCGCATTCGTGGGCAACGCATGGTGATGAAACTTGGGCTTAGCGATATAGGTCATGTGGATGTCTCGGGCCGCCGGTTAAGGGCGATTTGCGGTTATGATCCAACTTTGCGTAAGGGAGTCACATTGCTGACGTCGAGGCGATCGGCAATCGAACGGGTAATCTCGCGCGCAGTAATCGGTGTGCCGTCGTAATGCAGAATGGGGATGAGGTTTGCCGGATCGAGATTGCACTCGTTGACAAGCAGTGTACGAAGCTGGCCATCGCGGTTCTGCTCCACGACAAAAACGAGGTCGTGACCGGTGACGAACTCAGCCACTTCATCGCTGAAGGGAAATGCCCGCACGCGCAGCGTGTCGAGATGATGACCGGCTGCCGCTAAGCCCTCGATGGCCTCCGTCATAGCCGGATGGGTGGAACCGTAGTAGATGACGCCGTAACGGGCCGGCATGCGAGCGTTCCGCCGCAGCGGTTGCGGTACCAAAGTCTTGGCCGTTTCGAATTTTCTTAAGAGCCGCTGCATGTTATCGACATACGCGCCGCCATTCTCGGTATACCGGGCGTAGCGGTCGCGAGTCGAGCCGCGGGTGAAGAATGAACCGCGCGTCGGGTGTGTACCGGGATATGTGCGGTAAGGGATTCCGTCGCCGTCGACATCGAGATAGCGGCCGAAGTCTTTGCCCGCATCGAGGTCTGCCGCTGTCATGACCTTGCCGCGGTCGTAGAGACGGCTATCATCCCATGCAAAGGGACCGCAGAGCCATTGATTCATGCCGATATCGAGGTCCAGCATTACGAACACCGGCGTTTGCAATCTGTCTGCAAGGTCGAAGGCCAATGCCCCGAACTCGAAAGCCTCCGTTGGATTATCTGGAAACAACAGGACGTGCTTCGTGTCGCCGTGAGAGGCATAAGCGGCACTCAGTATATCGGATTGCTGCGTGCGTGTCGGCATACCCGTCGAGGGGCCTCCTCGCTGCACGTCGAAAATAACGGCCGGAACCTCGGCGAAATAGGCTAGGCCAAGAAACTCTTGCATCAACGAGAGGCCAGGACCCGATGTGGCAGTGAAAGCTCGCGCGCCATTCCAAGCGGCGCCAATCACCATGCCAATCGACGCAAGCTCATCCTCGGCCTGGATAATGGCGAAAAGGTTTTTCCCAGTTTCGGAGTCTACCCTGTAGCGGGTGCAGTACCGGGTAAAGGCTTCCGGCAGCGACGACGAAGGAGTAATCGGGTACCATGCACAGACTGTGGCGCCGCCATAGACTGCGCCGAGGCCAGCCGCGGAATTCCCATCGATTAAAATCCGATCGCCAACGGCATTGGCGCGCTTGACCTGCAAGCCGATCGGGCAGGACAGATGCTCAAGTGCATAATTCCGGCCGATATACAGAGCCTCGATGTTGGCCGCAACGAGCTTTTCTTTGTTCTTGAACTGCTCGCGCACTAGTCTTTCCGTCTCTTCGGCATCGATATCGAGAAGCGCGGTTAGCGCGCCGACATAGACGATATTCTTGAGCAGCTGCCTTTGCCGGGCGTCGCTATATTGCCGATTACAGATTTCGGTAAGCGGCATGCCGATGAAGGTGACATCCTCCCGGAGCTCTGCCGTTGGCCGCGTCCGGGACGCATCGTAGAACACATAGCCCCCATGCTCGACGGAGGCCACGTCCTTATTCCAAGTTTGAGGGTTCATCGCCACCATCAGGTCGGCCCCGCCGCGCGCACCGAGGTGCCCCTTCTCCGAGACCCGCACCTCGTACCAAGTCGGTAGCCCCTGGATATTCGAGGGAAAAATGTTGCGGGGGGCGATCGGCACGCCCATTCGCAGTATCGCGCGCGCAAACAGCTCATTGGCGCTTGCCGAGCCAGATCCGTTTATATTGGCGAAGCGGACGACGAAATCGTTTATGCGTGGGAGCGGCATGCTGAACCTGCGTGGGTCATAGTCAAAAGGAATTTCTGCATGTCCCAGGCTCCGGTCGGACAACGCTCGGCACAGAGCCCGCAATGAAGGCAAACATCCTCATCCTTGGCCATGATGCGGCCTGTCTTGAGGTTGCCGCCGATATAGAGGTCTTGGGTAAGGTTCGCGGCTGGTGCCTTCAATCGGGAGCGAAGGTCTGCCTCTTCACCGTTTTCCGTGAAAGTGATGCAGTCCATCGGGCAAATGTCGGTGCATGCATCGCACTCGATGCAGAGAGAGCCAGTGAAGACGGTTTGCACATCGCAGTTCAGACAACGCTTTGCCTCCGCGAGCGCGAGGGTTGGACTGAATCCAAGCTCAACCTCGGCCCGGATATCCTTCAAAGCGAGGGCGTTGTCGCGCAATGGCACTGGATAGCGTTCATGAACGGTAACGTCATTGTCGTAGCTCCACTCGTGAATGCCCATTTTCTGGCTCGTCAGCTGGACGGCGGGGGCTGGACGGACGGAGACGTCTTTACCGTTGCAGAACAGGTCGATTGAAATCGCCGCTTCATGACCGTGGGCGACGGCCCAAATAATATTCTTTGGGCCGAATGCGGCGTCTCCACCGAAAAACACGTCCGGGCGGGTAGATTGCATGGTTGCTTTATCGACGCGGGGCATGCCCCAGCTGTCGAACTCGATGCCGGTATCGCGCTCGATCCAAGGGAATGCATTCTCTTGCCCGACGGCCACGAGAACGTCATCGCAGGCAAAGTGTTCGTCCGGCTCGCCGGTAGGAATCAGCGCGCGCTTGCCCTTGTCGTCGAGGACCGCTTTCACCTTTTCGAAGACGATACCCGTGAGCGCTCCCTTCGCATGTGTGAAGGCCTTCGGCACCATGAAATTGTATATGGAGATGCCCTCGTGCATGGCATCTGCTTTCTCCCAGGCCGAGGCTTTCATCTCCGCAAATCCTGAGCGGACCACGACCCTTACGTCTTCGCCGCCGAGCCGCTTTGCTGACCTGCAGCAGTCCATGGCGGTGTTTCCGCCGCCAAGAACAACGACGCGCCTGCCGATTTTTGAGATATGGCCGAAGGAAACGTTCGACAGCCAGTCGATACCGAGATGAATGTTAGCGGCGGCCTCCTTGCGGCCGGGGATGTCCAGATCGCGTCCGCGGGGCGCGCCGGAGCCGATGAAGATCGCGTCATACCCCTCCGCAAGGAGGGCTTTCAAGCTGCCGATCCGCTGTCCGGCCCTGAAATCGATGCCAAGATCGAGAATATATCCTGTTTCCTCGTCGATCACGGCGCCGGGCAAACGGAAAGCAGGGATCTGAGTGCGCATCATCCCGCCCGCCTTGGGGTCGCCGTCGAACATGACCAACTCGTAGCCGAGCGGGGCCAAATCGCGAGCAACCGTCAGCGAGGCGGGGCCGGCGCCCACAAGCGCGATACGCTTTCCGTTTTTCGAGCGTGCACGCTTCGGCAGGCGATCTTTGATGTCATCCTTATAGTCCGCGGCGACACGCTTCAGCCTGCAAATCGCGACAGCCTGCTCTTCGACGCGCGAGCGGCGGCAGGCCGGCTCGCATGGCCTGTCGCACGTGCGGCCTAAAACGCCAGGGAACACATTGGATTCCCAATTAATCATATAGGCATCGCTGTACCGGCCAGCGGCAATTAACCGGATATACTCGGGGACAGGTGTGTGTGCCGGACAGGCCCACTGGCAATCGACGACCTTATGGAAGTAATCCGGTCTGGATGCGTCGGTAGTTTTCATTTCCCTCTCCACCATAGGCTTCCCGCCGGTTCGCTTGGTGGCGCAGTATCGTGCATCGAAGCTTAATGGTATCTTTAGTTTTGTTTAATGGGCACATATAGATAAAGCCGCGGGCAAACGCCACCCCTACTCTAGTAATAATGGGGGAAATCGCATTTCGGTGCGCCCACTGACGCGTGGCCGCAACAGCGGCAGCGGCGCCCGGCGCCGGCCGCCGGTTACCGCTTCTACGCCCGAATCGCGTGTCTTGAATCGCTATAAAATGTTTTTAGAAATTCGAAGGCCTGGCATTCGAACGCGTGGTGTCAGCGGGCGACGGAATCTTCAGACAGCACAAAAGATCGGCATGACGTCACTGCCGCTGGCACAAAAATTGCTTAGGAACTCACAGGGGTTCAAACGCAACACCTGGCTTCAGCGCAATAGAAATCGGGGAATTGCAGGGCTTTTTAAATGTACAGAAATATGCTGGGCAAATGGAGGTTATCTTGGCTCACGGCCAAGCTTCGCCGTATCAATCCATATCTTGGCAGTTTCATAACCGTCGCGATTTTCCTGGGCGCCGCACTTTCGCTGCCGCAACAAACCGGCCAGTGGAGCGCCAGCGTCATTTTTCTGATGGCCGTCTTCGTGAGCGCTTCCCTTTGGGGCTTTCGCCAAGGAATTATCGTTAGTTTCGTTGCGGGGCTCGCTTACGATTTTTTCTTCATCCCCCCCCTTTACAGTCTCGACATCGACCATTGGCGAAATGCGCTATCGCTCTTGATCTTCGTTTTGATCGCGGCCTCGGCCAGCCTGCTCGCGGAAACCCTCAATCGAAGAACATGCGCTGCGCGGCGGGATGAAGTCATAGCCAAGCGGCTTTATTCTCTTAGCCGGCGTCTCGGTGAAGCGGACGATATCACCATGATCGCTGAAACGGTTGTGGCAAGCGTAGGTGTTGCCGTTGGCGCGAAAACTGCCTTGCTTCTGCCCATGGAAGGAGGCCTTGTTGTCGCTGCGGCTCATCCAACGGGCGCATCCTTGGACCGTGCAGAACTTGAGGCGGCGCGGCAGGCGCACGAACGCAACATGCCCAACGGCGGACCCGTCACACAAAGCAAAGGGATAACCTGCGTCCTGCTGCCTATGGACACGAGCATTGGGAACGAGGCTGTGTTGATTGTGGGCGAAACATCGAGGCGCCCCGGGCTGGTACCGCATCGCATGCGCATCATCGAGATGCTGGCGGGGCAGGCCTCCTCAGCACTCAAGCGGTCTGCGCTGCAGAAGCGTGCGGAGGAAGCCAGGGTCGCTGCCGAGGCAGAGAGGCTACGCGCCTCGCTTCTCACCTCTATCTCGCACGACCTAAAATCGCCGCTGGCCATCATATTAGGTTCAGCGAGTAGCCTTCAGGATCTCGGCGCCAGCCTCGACTCGAGTGCAGCACAGGACTTGCTGCACTCTATTTTGGAAGAAGGAGAGCGTCTCAACCAGTTCATTGCCAATCTTCTCGATATGAGCCGTGTCGAGTCGGAGGCGGTGAGGCCCAAGCGGCAGCTTGCGGATTTAAACGACATTATTGGCAGCGCTCTTCAGCACACCGGCCGGGCCCTCTCCGGTCATCGAACGGTGCTGCACGTACCCGATAACATCCCCAGTATCGAGATCGATCCGGTTCTCATGGAGAAGGCCCTGATCAACATCCTGGAGAATGCGGGCAACTACACGCCGCCCGGAACGCAAATAACTTTGACGGTTTCGCAAGACAGTGAGTCGATCGCCATTCAAATCTGCGACGAGGGGCCCGGCATTCCGGCAACGGAGCTTCCCCGCCTTTTCGACAAGTTTTATCGCGGCGCCACAACGGCCTGGAAGCCGGCGGGCACGGGCCTAGGGCTCGCCATCTCGCGCGGTTTCCTGGAGGCGATGGGCGGCGCAATCGCGGCTTCAAACAGACAGGGCAAGAGCGGCGCGGTCTTTACGATCAAACTTCCGGTAAGGCTAACAAAAGCTCACCGGAGCCAGGCTGCACGGACCGCCGCTTGAGTGTTTCCCGGCTTCATCCGGACTTGAGGTTGATCATGACATACACATCCCAGCAAGTTCTCGTGGTGGACGACGAGCCCGCAATGCGGCGGTTGCTTCGTACCATCTTAGCGGCCCAAGGCTACGCCGTGACGGAGGCGGATGGCGGGAATAGCGCGCTGCAAGCCGCTCGCATTCTGCCATCGGCCGACCTAATTTTGCTCGACCTGACGCTGCCGGACTTGGACGGTTTCAAAGTTATAAGGGAGCTTCGCGCCACGGGATCGGCGATGCCGATCATTGTGTTGTCGAACCGGACCGACGAGAACGCCAAGGTGGCAGCCTTGGACCTTGGTGCGGACGATTACCTCACCAAACCCTTCGGTGCGCGGGAACTGTTCGCGCGCATCCGTGCCGCAATGCGCCATCGCCAGCAAATAGAAGCGGAGCGGCCGCTTTTCAGGTCCGGAGATCTGGCGGTCGATCTGGTACGCCGCGTTGTAACGCTTTCAGGGCAAGAGATAAGGCTATCGCCAAAAGAGTATGCACTTCTGAGCCTGCTCGTGAGGAATGCCGGAAAAGTTCTGACCCACTCTTATATTTTGAGCGAGCTCTGGAACGGTGAGGCGGACGCCCAATACACCCGGATTTATATTCGATTACTCAGGCAGAAATTGCGGGAAGCTCCTGAAAACCCACGCTACATCTTGACCGAGCAAGGGGTTGGATACCGTTTCCGCGATACCGGCGAAACTGAGTAAAGGGACCGCGCGCGATCAGCGCAAGGGCACGATTCCATCCATATAGCGGCCGATTGCTTGTTATTTACGGCTCAAAAGCTGCAACCGCGCGGTGCGTGCGCAGGCTTTCAAACCCCGCTATGTTAAAGAATGTCTATATTTATGTTAAAGAATATCTATATATAATTATAGTCGCTCATCCTGGATGGTAAGCCGAGCTACACCCTAAGCGCTTCGGCGCACGGGAGCTGTTCGGGAGACTTAGCGGCTGGCGCCGTGCGCTGTAAGATCACACGCGCAAGACCGTAGATCAAGCTATTCCAAAATACACATCTCACTCACACGTCGTGACCTACGCATACATTGGATTTATTGATGATCGATTATATGACATCGGTTTGATGCGATGCATTTTATGCCAAGCGAACCCGGCGTTATGTTGCATTATTCAAGAAGACGTCGCGGTATATCCCCAGAAAACCCACGATACACCTTAACATGGCAAGGGTAGAATGCCGTTTCCGCGACGCTGGCGAAAACGAATACTGTGGCCGGGCGCTATCGGCGCAAGTGCAAAACGCTGTCCATTTAGCCGCCGATTGCTTGTCATTTATGCAACTGTGGCTCGCAAGTCATAGTCCGGCACGGCATGGGCGAATCGCAAAAAGCCGGCTATGTTAAAGAACGTTTATATAAGATAGTGCAGCAGATGCCGGACGGTAGGTCGATCTCCGCCTGGCCGGTTAGGAAAGTTGGGCGGTTCCTCGCTGCCTGTTATGGGGACGTAAAACGATGGTGACTTTTGGGGGATTAACGAAAGCCCGCTTGAGAGCAGGCCTCGTCGCTGGGGCGGCACTTGTAGCCGCTTCTGCAACGGGCGCACTCGCGGCGGATCCGGTCGATGTATCGGCAGACCCGAATTACGGTTCGGTCTGGGGTGGCTTCTTTGGGCGCTTCTACAAGGCTTATGCCGATGAATGGGGCATCGTGCCACCGGCAGATCCGAACGCCGTGACGCGCCGGCCTTCTCCTTGGCCGCCGTCGCCGGAGAGTCAGCCGCCGTTCCCCTTCACCGAATGGCCTATGGGCGGCGCGAACTATATCGGCGCGACCGTTCCGAATTCCGTCGATAGCCCGCTGATGACTGCGCTCAAGCCGACTGCGGTTGGGCAGTGGCTCAATGGCAACAACATCCAGATTTACGGCTGGGTCAATCCCGGCGGCAACGTCAGCACCTCCGATGGCGGCAAATACGGCAACTACCCAGCCGCTTACGCCTATAAGCCAAACACACTCTGGAACGACCAGGACGTGGTTATCATCGAGCGCCTGCCCGACACGGTCCAGCAAGACCACATCGATTGGGGTTTCCGTATTGCCGGTATCTACGGCGAGACCTACCGCTACACAACGGCGCAAGGTTTTTCGAGCTATCAGCTGCAAAAGCGGAACAACGAGGAAGGCTATGACTTCCCGATGGTCTATGGCGAGCTTTACATTCCCGGCGTCGCCGAAGGCTTGCTCTTCCGCTTAGGCCGCTACATCTCGGTCCCGGACATCGAAGCGCAGCTCGCCCCGAACAACTATATGTATTCGCATTCGATGACCTACGGGTACGATAACTATACCAACACCGGCTTACTCGGCACTTTGCAGCTGACAAGGAACTGGACAGCCCAGGCCGGCGTCACTATCGGAACGGATACGATCCCCTTCAATAACAATATGAACGACCCCGGCTTCCAGCCGTCGTTCACGGGTTGCCTTCGCTACCAAACCGACAGCGCCAAGGACGCAGTTTATAGCTGCGCGAACGCCTGGAATAATGGCCAGTGGGGTTACAACAACCTCCAGCAACTTACCACGACCTACTACCACAAGTTCAACGACGAGTGGCATCTGTCGTTGGAAGCCTGGCAGATGCATCAGAACAACGTTGCTGCAGCCTTGGTGGGCGGGAATCCCAACGATCCGACCGATCCTGCCAATAGCGCTGCATCGATCAACCCGGCCTTCCCCTACTTTGTCACCCAACCCACGTTCATGCAGCAGCTCTTGGGCTACCATAACGGCCCATGGGATGCTCATTGCAAAGTCGGGCAAATCGAATGTACAGCGCAGGAATTCTCGTTCCTCGGCTACCTCAACTACCAGTTCTCGCCGCTGGATAACCTCTCGTTCCGTGCGGAAAGCTTCCACGACCTGAACGGCCAGCGTACCGGCGTCGCGACTGTCTACAACAACGCGGCGATTGGCTGGCAGCATTGGTTCTCGCCAACCATCACCTTCCGTCCGGAAATTGCGTACTACACCTCCGGCAAAGATGCGTTCGGACGCACCACCGACCTGAACCAGGATCCGACGCAGGATAAGCTTTGGGTCTTCTCAGCGGACTTGATCATCCACTTCTAATCTAATCGCAGGCTAAAGGGGCGCTTGCTAGCCTGCAAGCGCCCCTTTATGTGGGTAATGGCGGGCGATTCGGGGCGCCACACTATTGATTAGGGGCATTCGATATGACGGCAGTACGCGGGTTCTTGACTTCGCGGTCGGGAGCGTTGGCGATTGCGGGAGCTTCGCTTCTCACTATGGGCATCATCCCCGCTGGGGCGGACAGCTCGCAGCAGGATAGCGCGCAAACCGCGGAAGCATTGAACGATCTTGGCTTTTTCGGGCGCCTCTACAAAGCTTACGCCGATGAATGGGGAAAATCCTCGCCGGTTCCCGACCCGAATGCACCTCCCGGCCACAGACCGCTTCCTTTCCCGCCGGCGCCTGTTACCTCGCCCCCCTTCCCGTTCACAGAGTGGCCCTATGGCGGCTCGCAAACCATTGGCGCAAGCACGCCGAACGCCGCCGATAGCGCGTTTATGACCGCGCTTGGCCCAACGACATTGGGCAAGTGGATGTACGACAATCACATCCAGGCCTATGGCTGGGTAGAGGGCGGCTTCAATCTCAGCACAGCCAACGGTCCGAAGCAGGGCAACTTCCCCGCCGCCTATATGTACAAGCCGAATACCGCAACGCTCGATCAAGCCGTGCTCTACATCGAGCGCGTCCCCGATACGGTGCAGCAGGAATACATCGACTGGGGGTTCCGTGTTTCCGGCATTTACGGGATGAACTACCGGTATACAACGGCCTATGGCATCGCGAGCTACCAGTATACGAAGGAAAACAACGAAAACGGCTACGATTTCCCGATGGTCTATGGCGAGATTTACATCCCGAAAGTCGCCGAGGGTTTGATCATCCGCTTCGGCCGCTACATCTCGGTGCCGGATATCGAGGCACAGCTTGCCCCGAACAACTACATGTATTCGCACTCGATGACCTATGCCTACGACAATTACACGAATACAGGCATTATCGCGAGCTTGCAGGCGACGAAAAATTGGGTGCTTCAGGCCGGTCTCTCGGCTGGAACGGAGACCGTTCCGTGGAATACGAAGGACCCCGGAACGCAGCCGACGCTGACGGTTTGCGCGCGGTACACCACGGATAGCTCGAACGACAACGCCCAGGTCTGCGCCAACGGCATAAACGACGGCACTTGGGGGTATAACAACCTCCAGTGGTATGGTGCAACCTACTATCATAAATTCGATGAGCAATGGCACATCGCCGTCGAGTCCTGGGATATGCATCAAGACCGTGTCGCAGCGGTGGGAACAGCCGACATTTGGAATACGCCGGGGCTTCCCACCTATATCGCCAACCCCGCCGCGCAGCCAAGCCAGGCTGTTTGCAAGCCCGGTCAGGCGTTCTGTACGGCAAGCGAGTGGTCGGCGCTGGCTTATCTGAACTACCGCTGGTCGGATCTCGACAACCTCACTTGGCGCGCCGAATATTTCAGCGACATGAACGGCCAGCGGACCGGCGTGAAGGCCGATTACGACAACTTCGCCTTTGGCTGGCAGCATTGGTTCTCGCCCAGCATTTTGCTCCGGCCCGAAGTGGCGTGGTACGAGACCGTCAACGGCGTGAAGGCTTTCGGCCGCGATGCTGCAGGCACCCCGTCTCAAAATCACATTGTGGTCTTCTCGACCGATTTGACCATCCACTTTTGATGCCGTCGCCAAGCGACTGCCTCATGGCTGGCGCTCATCATGCCGCCCCATTCGCAGCCTTGACGTATAATAGCGCAACTCAATCCGTAGATTGCGCGTCATTTGCGCAAACTGTGTCCCAAGGGTGACGATCGGGACGCATACCTTACATGAACCTGACGTATATAAATTTTTTTACTGTAACGCGCATCGTCACGAATCGTAGTCTCCTGCCAGTCGAAAGCCGTGTCGCAAACGGTATCGGCTTCGAATGGAATTGGGGCGGAGGCCCCTAGACAGAGGCACGGGGACGATGGCGAAGATTTCGGGACTGTTCAATTTGCGCCGGGAGGCGGCGTGCAACGAAAACGCAAGCGGTGGGATGCGTAAGGGATGGTTTGCGGCAGCGGCAGTCATCGGGGTGACCGCCATGAGTTCGCACGGCGCTTCGGCGCAGTCGATGAAGGATGGCGACGGCTGCGATCCCTACAAGAACTACTCCTGTCTCGATGCCTATCTCGGCACGGGCGTCTTGGAGCGCTTTTTCAATTACTACCGGCTCGAATGGGGCCAGGGCGCGGCGCCTGCCGATCCGAACGCGCTCCCCGCACGCGTCGATGGCTGGCCCCGGACTCCTGCGACCGTGCCGCCAATGGCCTACACTGAATGGCCGGCCGGTGCTCAAACCAGCATTGGCGTGACTCGCCCCAATTCAGTCGATAGTCCGTTCATGACGGCGATCGCCGACACCGACGTCGGTAAATGGATGAACGACAATCACCTCCAACTCTATGGCTGGGTGAACCCCGGGTTTAACGTCAGCACCAATCCCAGAGGGAAGGGCGCCAACGATCCGATTGCATATACCTATATTTCAAATACGGCTCAGTTCGACCAGGGAGTCATCTATCTCGAACGCCTCCCCGATACGGTGCAGACGGATCACATCGATTGGGGCTTTCGATTGTCCGGCCTCTATGGCACCGACTATCGCTATACAAACTCTTACGGCGTAGCGAGCTGGCAATTTAACGGGAAAAACTACGAAAACGGCTACGACTTCCCGATGGAGTATGTCGATATCTACATCCCATTTGTCATGCAAGGGCTCGAATTCAGGATAGGGCGCTATATCTCGATCCCAGATATCGAAGCGCAGCTTGCGCCGAACAACCTAACCTATACGCATTCTCTCACCTATGGCTGGGACAACTACACCAACACAGGCATCGTTACCTCGCTGCAGGTCACGAAGAACCTCATGGTACAGGTGGGCCTGGACGACGGCACCGAAACGCCGTTATGGCATTCCGGTAAGTCAGAACCGAACCTGTTTAACTTGAACAACGCCAATGCCGCGATCGACGCTTTTAATTTGGCTAACAATACTACCTATGCGCACCTTACAAACGACCCCCTGTTCTCTGGAAAGACCTACAGGGTAGACCCGGGCAATCAGCCCTCACTTGCCTTCTGCGTTCAGTATAAATGGAACGACGGGTGGGATAACTTCTATCCCTGCATAGATGGCATCAACAAAGGCAATTGGGGCTACAATAACATTCAGTGGCACGGATTCACCTACTATCACAGGTTCAGCGATCAGTGGCACCTCGACTTCGAGGCCTACTACCTCGATGAGCACGATGTTCTCAACAACAGAAACCCGGTCGCTATGGCGATCCAAAATAACGGTGGGACGCCTTTCTCTCCGCAGAACATCCCGTTCAACTCGACAAATACCGCCTACTGCGCCAGCGCCACAGGCCTTACCTGCGACGTTTACGCGATCGGTGTGCTGGGCTACCTCAACTACACTCCTGATCCTTTGAACAACTTCACGCTTCGCCTGGAGTGGTACGACGACCCGCAAGGATGGCGCACCGGCACCGCCGCCAGATATGCCGACACAGCTCTCAGCTGGCAGCACTGGCTGTCTCCGCAAATCGAGTTCCGTCCTGAAATCTCATTTTGGGAGTCCTTCGATGGTAAAGCCTTCAATGGCAACCCTGTCATGGGCATCGCCGGCGACAAAAACACGATGGTCGAGTTTGCGTCAGACGTGATCATCCATTTCTAACGGAACAGGGCGGCAATAGAGCCGCCCAACCCTCTCGCCGCAATGATACCAGCGGCCCCCGCAGCGCCAGGATATCCTTCAGAGAAACGCGCAACGCCCGGCACCGCACCGGTATGAGAAAGTTTCCCCGCATTCGCGGGGATTTTTCTTTCAAAGGTGAACCAAAGTATCCGGTCGAATTCGTCCTGCATCTCGTAGACATATGGCTGCGAATAACCCTTTTTCTCGCGCTAGCCAGAGTCCATTTAGTAGAGAGCCGTAATCCCGGGCGTGAATGGAAGGTGCAAAGTCTTACATGAAGGCTCACCATTCAGCCGGCGCGGATCAAGCGCCCTTCGGCGCACCGCTCGCCCTCGGTTTGCGGGTGTACCGGAACAGTTGAATCCTCTCGACCGTCGCAACGCCGCCTGAAAGCATTTGGTCCAGGATCTCCAAAAAGGCGTTCACCTTTCCCTCGCTATCGATGATTTCGACAACAATGGGAAGGTCCTTGGCGCTGCGCAGAATTTTGCCTGGGTTAAGACCCGTCGCGCCTCCGTAGCCCATATAGCCGCGAAAGACAGTCGCGCCGGCGAGCCGCGATTGCTGCGCCTGAACCACGATCTCCTCGTAGAGCGGGCGCCCCTTATACTTATCGTCCTCGCCTAAGAAAATGCGCAAGCGTAGCGCCGTTTCCTGATGACGCATGCCGTCTCTCCCCTGCTCTCACTGCTCATACTGCCAAACACCGTTTGGCAGTTACCTATAGAAGACCACGTTTCGAGTTCAGAATGAATGGGCATTGCCAGCCGCAGCTCACAAAGAAACACGGGCGTTCTGCCGTAACGCCCTATAGCCACTCCGTGCCAAACACGCTAGTTCAAGCTGCGGGACTGGGGACAGTTAGAAGTCCTGAGATTGCCGCTGTCCAGGCCGGTGAGAGCGATTTTGAATAATATTTGAGCACAATAGCTCTAGAGAAGCACGGGAAAATTCCCGCCTTTTTTCTCGATTGATGCGCGATTAGACTTTGTGCCCACATATTGTGCCAAGTATCGCCAATTGTGGCAAGTGCGACACTAGCGACCGTTCCGCTACAGACGGCGTCATTATTGGACTTTAAATCCAGCCAGTTGTAAGGCTGTTGTAAGGCTGGCGATCCATCGAGATGGGCGAATTCCGCTGGAGTCGCGACACAGGGTACGGGGCATAGGGTGACAATAACTGCACATAGTTGCTTCGCAGCCCCATTTCGAAGGGCTGCGTTCAAGACTGGCTGGGCGATCAGCCTTGCCGGGTGCCTTGGGCTGCAGTCTTGCGTTGGGCCGGATTTCCAGCTTCCGAAGGCTCCCGAAATCGCCGCATTCACGCCGGAGCGTCAGCCGGCGAGCAATCCGGCCGGCGGAAAGACGCAGCGGCTCGAAATCGGCAACTCTCTTCCGGCCGATTGGTGGGCGCTGTTCCATTCGAGCGAGCTCAACGCGCTGGTCGCGCGGGCGCTTCGCGACAATCCGAACGTCGATGCCGCGCGGGCGGCGCTGCGTG
>JBKQQS010000050.1:0-2984 GCA_052144215.1 Rhodomicrobium sp. | reverse complement strand
TCAGCGCGTCCGCTTTGCGCGCAAACGCCGTGGCGCGCTCCGGGCTAACGCAACCGGCACGCAGCCCAAGCGGCGTCAGCCGCTCGTCCGCATTGTCCGCGCGAAGCCTGAGCCGGTACTCAGCGCGGCTCGTAAACATGCGATAGGGCTCGGATACGCCGCGCGTCACCAGGTCGTCGATCATGACGCCGATATAGGCCTCGGTGCGGGAGACCGTGAATTCCGAGCGCCCGCCGCCGGCCTTCAGCGCCGCATTCACGCCGGCAACTACGCCCTGCCCGGCAGCCTCCTCGTAGCCCGTTGTGCCGTTGATCTGCCCCGCGAGGAACAGCCCCGGCAGCCGCTTCGCTTCGAGTGTGGGTAGAAGCTCGCGCGGATCCACATAATCGTACTCGATCGCATAGCCGGGCCGGATCACTGCCGTATTCTCCAGGCCGGGGATGGTCTTTAGGAATGAGCGCTGAACGTCCTCCGGCAGCGAGGTCGAGATGCCGTTCGGATAGACGGTGCGATCGTCAAGACCTTCGGGCTCCAGGAAAATCTGGTGGCTGCCGCGATCCTTGAAGCGGACAACCTTATCCTCGATGGAGGGGCAATAGCGCGGGCCAACGCTGGCGATCTGGCCGGAATACATCGGCGCGCGATGAATATTCGCCGCGATGATCGCGTGCGTCTCCTTGGTGGTGGCCGTGATGTGGCACGCGATCTGCGGCGTCTCAATCCGCTCGCTCAGGAACGAGAACGGCACGGGCGGCTCGTCGCCGGGCTGGGCTTCGAGCGCCGAGTAATCGATGGTGCGGCCATCCAGGCGCGCCGGGGTGCCGGTCTTGAGCCGGCCCATGCGAAGCCCCAAACCGTACAGGCGCCTGCTGAGCGCAATCGCCGGCTCTTCGCCCACGCGGCCCGCCGGAATGCGTGTCTCGCCCATGTGAATAAGACCGTTGAGGAACGTGCCCGTGGTAATGACCACCGCTCCCGCGCGCAGTTCCCGCCCGCTCCCCGTGACCACGCCCGCCACCGCGCCGGCCTCCACCAGCAGATCCTCCACTGGCTCCGCAATAACCTCAAGATTGGCCTGTTCGCGGATCGCGGCCTGCATATGCTGGCGATAGAGCTTGCGGTCGGCCTGCGCGCGCGGACCCTGCACGGCCGGCCCCTTGGAGCGGTTCAGCATGCGGAACTGGATGCCGGCCCGGTCGATGACGCGGCCCATCAGCCCGTCGAGCGCATCGATTTCGCGCACGAGGTGCCCCTTGCCGAGCCCGCCTATGGCCGGGTTGCACGACATCTCGCCGATGGTCTCGAACTTGTGCGTCACGAGCGCCGTTCGCGCGCCCATACGCGCCGCCGCCGCCGCTGCCTCGCAGCCCGCGTGCCCGCCCCCTACCACGATGACGTCGAAAAAAGCCTGTTCCAAACCCGCCTCCTTGAACACGCAATATGCGTGCGAGCACTCCCGGAGTCAAAGCGAGCGAACAGCCAGCCACGCCTCAGCGGTGTTAGCGGGGCGAAGCTTCAGGGAGTCTTTTCGATCAGCAACTTAATAAGATCGGTGCTGCACTTGGGGCAAGCTAGCTTCCCGGCATTGATCTTGCACTCGGGACATTCCGCCACAGGGCTTGCCGGATTAGCACGGCTGATCTTTAGCTTTTTGTTCCCACAGTTCGGACAGGCGATGTCCTTTAGGTGGCTCCCAGTCGCACACTTCGGGCATTTCACAGGAGCGGGCACCGGCTCGGGCTTCTTCGGCGGTACCTTCAAAGCGGTCAGTCCAACGATGGAAAGAACCACGAGGATCAGAGCGGGAAGGAGTATGTCCATGATTGCCTGCGCATGGGCGGTTGGACGGCGTAAGAACCAGACCTAATCTATGATGCGAATTGGAGGCATCGGCGATATGAACGGCGGCGGCGAAATTGCGATGCGGCGTGTAACGATCTTTTTCATGCTCCATGTATTACCATAAGCTGTGGGCTGAGTTTAGCTCCGCGCGAGCTTTTTCATCTACCTTCGCCGGGACACAAATTTGGGAAGGGGCAAAACATGGATGCTTTCGACGTTATGACCACCGCCGTCATCGCGGTCAGCCCGGACACGCCCACGCAAAGGATCGCGGAGCTGCTGCTTGAACACGGCATTAGCGCCGTCCCCGTAGTGGACGATAATGGCGAGGTCGCCGGCATGGTAAGCGAGGGCGATCTCTTGAGGTTCAGTGAGGAGGACCGCGAAGCGCGCCGGGACTGGTGGCTTGCCATCCTGGCGGAAGGCGAAAGCCTGAGCCCCCAGTTTCTTGCCACGATGAATGGCCACAAACGCACAGCCCGGGACATCATGTCGGCGCCTGTCGTAACAGTAACCGAGCACACCGACGTTTCGGAGATCGGAAAGCTCCTCGCCACCTACCGGATCAAGCGCGTTCCCGTTCTCAGGGACGGCCGCATTGTTGGCATCGTGAGCCGCGCGGATCTTATCCGCGCGCTTGTAACGCAATCCCCCGCGCCGCCTGCGCATGAGGCCGGCTTGTTTGGCTGGACCGCTCACCGGGCGCACACCAAGCCGCAAGCGGATGCGGATGCGCAGCCCGGAGAATCCGCGCCTTCCGCCAAGGAGAAAGCCTTCACGGCATCGGACTTCCGCTCGCTCGTCGAGGCTGCCGCTTCCAAGAGAGCCGCGGAGCTGGAAGCTGCCCGGCGGGCATCCGGAGCCGAGCAAGGTCACCGGATGCAAGAAATCACCGAACACCATATTTCGGACGAGCATTGGCAGAGTCTTCTGAATCAGGCGCGGATCGCGGCCGCGCACGGCGAGACCGAGCTGCTCGCGCTGAGCTTCCCGGCCAAGCTTTGCAGCGATGGCGGCCGCGCGATCAATGTGCCGGAGCCGGATTGGCCCGCCACGCTGCGGGGCGAAGCGGCGGAAACCTATCTGCGCTTCGAGCGCGAGCTAAGGCCGCTCGGCTTCCATCTGATCGCCCGCGTCATGGG
>JBKQQS010000049.1:0-2825 GCA_052144215.1 Rhodomicrobium sp. | reverse complement strand
CCAACGCTTATCTTTCCCGCGGGTTCGAGCCGCAAACAAATCGTCCTGGAACAGACTAAATGGATAAACGTGAACTTCGCGCCGTCAGCTCCCTTGCCGCCGTCTTCTCGGTAAGGCTACTGGGGCTATTCATGATCTATCCGGTGTTCTCCGTCTATGCGAAGGAACTCTCCGGGGCGACACCCTACAAGATCGGTTTGGCTCTCGGCATTTACGGCCTGAGCCAGGGGATTTTGCAGATCCCCTTCGGCATGCTGTCCGACCGGATCGGACGCAAGATCCTGATTACCACGGGGCTGGCGATTTTCGGGTTCGGCAGCGTGGTCGCCGCCCTTTCGACATCGATAGACGGCGTGATTATTGGGCGCCTACTGCAAGGCTCGGGCGCGGCCGGCTCGGTGATTCTGGCGCTGGTGGCGGACCTCACTACCGAGCAAAACCGCACCAAGGCGATGGCTTTGGTTGGCGTCACCATAGGACTCTCATTTGTCGTCGCCTTGATCGCTGGCCCTATCGTCGCTAGCTTCGCCGGCGTGCAGGGCATCTTCTGGCTCATGGTGCCGCTGGCGGTCGCAGGCATCGCGATAGTACAATTCGTGGTGCCGGAGCCGCACAGCCTTCATGTGCACCGGGACGCGGAAGCGGTGCCGGCCATGCTCGCATCGGTGCTGAAGGATAAGGAACTGCTGCGGCTCGATTTGGGCACCTTGGCACTGAACGCAATGCTCACGGCGAGCTTTCTCGTCGTGCCTGGCTTGCTGCACACCGCGCTGAATGTGACCACCCACGATCAGTGGATGGTCTATCTGCCCGTGCTGGCGGTCTCGCTCCTGGTGATGGCACCCGCGATTGTCGCGGCCGAGCGATACCATCGACTGAAAACCGTGTTCGTGGGCTCTGTCGCCGCCTTGGCCGCGAGCCAGATCCTGCTCGTTTTCGCGGCGCAAAACCTCTATGCGCTGCTTGCGTCGCTGACCATCTTCTTCGCGGCCTTCAATCTCATGGCCGCCATCCTGCCTTCGCTTATCACCAAGACCGCGCCGCTCGATGCCAAGGGCACGGCCGCCGGCATCTATTCGAGCTCGCAATTCTTAGGCATCTTCTTGGGCGGTGTCGTGGGTGGCTGGGCGCATCAGCGCACGGGCGATACCGGCGTATTCGCGATGACCTCCGTGCTTGCCCTGCTATGGCTGGCCGCCGCGGCGACGATGGCGCGGCCGCGCTATCTCACGACGCGGCTTGTGCCGATCTCGGATGCCCAGGCGGCCCGCGCGGAAAAACTTGCCGCGAGCTTGCGTCAAATGCCCGGCGTCGCGGAGGCGGTGGTGATCGCGGAGGAAAAGCTCGCCTACCTCAAGGTCGATGCAAAAGCCTTCGATGCCGCGAAAGCCGAAGCCCTCGCCGGCGCAAGCTAGCGGCGGATGCCGGCGGGGTGCGTTGCGATACCGCCCCCTACGTAAGGCTTTTCGATTCCATAAAAGCTGTTCTTCTGGAAAATTGGATGTTGGCGGCTGCGCTCACGCCCCCTAGAAGCATTGGAAACCGGCCTCTATCTATGATGCCAGCGCGAAGGCGGCGGTGCGTTCGCACGGCATTCAGGTTCAAGGGAAAGCAGTTATGGCGAATTTGCGAAAAGTAGCCGCGGTTGTCCTCCCGGCGATCCTTGCGGGCCTTCATGCCGCAAGCGCTGACACCTTGCAGAGGATCAAGGACACCGGCGCGATAACGCTCGGATACCGCGAGAATTCGATACCGATGTCCTATGCCGATGCTCATCAGCCGATGGGTTTTGCGCTGGACCTTTGCGCTGGCGCGGTGAGCACGGTCAAGCAGAAGCTCGGGCTGGCTGAGTTGAGGATCGATTACCAGGCCGTTACGCAAGCCGAGGCCGCGGCGCTTCTTGCCACCGGCGCGATGGCCATCGATTGCGCCGCAACGCCAGCCCTCACGGAACTCGCACAGCAGGCGGCCTTCTCGGAGCCGGTGTTCGTATCCGAGCTTAGGTGGATCGCTCCGCGCAGGTTGCGCGTGGAACGGGAAGGAAGGCGGGGAACCTGGTACGAAACGATCTCGCCCGCTTCCGCCGAGGATTTGAAGGGCAAGCCGGTCGTATTGACGCAAGGCGCTGGCGTTACCTCGATGGTGCTCACCTTAAGCAGCGACCGCTCTCTTGGCCTATCGATCGTGGAGGCAAAGGACAACGCTGAGTCCTTCAAGCTTGTCGAAACCGGCAAGGCTTCGGCCTTCCTCGCGGACGATATGCTTCTGGTCTCGCTGAAGGCGAACGCCAAGAACCCCGATGGGTTCGGCTTCCTGAGCGACGCCTATCCCGGAACATCCTACGCGCTGATGCTCGGCAAGGACGATAGCCAGTTCAAGGAGTTGGTGGACGGCGCGCTTGCCGGGGCGATGCAATCCGGCGAGTACGCCAAGCTTTATGCGAAATGGTTCGAAAGCCCAATCCCGCCCAAAAACCTCAACCTGGCCTATCCGATGCCCGAGAAGCTCCAGGAACTGGTGAAAGCGGCGGGGGGCAAGGCCGTGGCGCCCTGATCCGCCGGTTCAGGTTTGCTGGGCGGGGCCTCCCCAGTGGCGCAAACCTAACGGATGGCATAACGAACAGAGGGAATCTCCCCTCATCCTGTCCTTCTCGGCAAGCTCGCCTTGGCGAGCTTGCAACTTATAGCGTCCGCGTTCGCAAGCGAATGCGGATGGGGGAGAAGGGACCCCTGAATGGCGCTTGGAGCGTGCAACAACGTCCCCTCTCCAGCTGCATCCGCTTGCGGATGCAGCCACGCAAAGATGCAAGCTCGCCAAGGCGAGCT
>JBKQQS010000048.1:0-56645 GCA_052144215.1 Rhodomicrobium sp. | reverse complement strand
TACCCCTCATCCTGTCCTTCTCCCGCAAGGGGAGAAGGAACGTTGTTTCAGAGGCCGCAGCCTGCTCCCTCTCCCAGCAAGCTCGCCTTGGCGATCTTGCAACTCAGAATGCCCGCATCCGCGAGCGGATGCGGGACGGGAGAGGGCTGGGGTGAGGGGGAGTCAAAGCTGCTGCGCTCGATCACTGCTCCCCATTTCCCACGAGCACAAACGGCGCCCACACGCTCGGATGCGCGTTATCCCCGCCCTTGGCGATCAGCGCCGCGATGGACCGGCGCAGCGCCTCGGCGCGGCCGATCTTCGGCTCCGCCTTCATCGCATTCACCGCGCCCGTAGTGATGGCGACGGCGGCCTCCGAATCCACCGCCCAATGCGAGACGAGCAGCGAGCGCGCCCCGGCATAGAAAAACGCGCGGGCGAGCCCCGACAGCGCCTCGGCGCCCTCGTTCGATCCCGCCGCCGTGTTGCAGGCCGACATGACCACCCAATCGGCGTTGAGGTTCAGCTGCGCAACCTCCGACGCGGTGAGAAGCCCGTTATCCTCCTCGCCCGGCTCGGCGGGCGGGGTGAGCAGCAGCGCGGGCTCGGTCTTGTTCTTGGCGAACATCGCGGTCTGGCCCGCAAGCAGGCCATGGGTGGCGAAATGAACCACGCGGGCGCGCGCCAGCTCGCCGCTTTTCGACAACGCTTTGACTTGGCTCACCGTCGCCCGCTCGCCAAGATAAACCGCCTTGTCAAGCTGCGGCCCGCTCACGCCCAGCCCGCCCGCGACGCCACAAAGCTCATCCGCCGTCTCTGGCAGCGGCATCTGCTGCCGCAGGCTTTCGACATTCACCGCCCCGTCCCTGAACAGCGAAACAAAGCCTTCAAACAGGCTCGCAACGCGGCTTCGTTCCGGCGGCGCAGCCTTGCCGCAATCCTGTTTGGCCCACGCGCTTTTATCGGTTCCGTCGTAGCCGGTCAGAAGCGGATTGCCGAAGCCGATGAACGGCGCCGGCGCTTCGCTGGCTCTGGCGGTGCGCAGTGCCCTCAGGCTCCCAACCGAGGGCAGGATCGTGATGGCTTGGCGCTGTCCAAGCCAAGCCGCTCTTTTGTAGGCCTCGAAGCGCGGCAGCTTCGCATCGGGCTCTTTGGTGACGAGTACTTCGAACGGCAGCTGTGTCAGCGCGCCCGAAGGCACGATGAGCAGCGATCTTTCCTTGATAAGGTCTTCGATCCCGCCAAACAAATCGCGATACAGCTCGTGCGCAGCAGCGGCGTCGAAAGGCGGCGGCTGATCCTTGGCGGCTTCAGTACCAAGCAGGGTCTTGCATGTGGCCCGGCTCGTTCTTCCCGCTCGCCAATTGCTGCTATCGAGTCCGCAACGCAAAGCCGTCACACGCTCGGCCAAGGCGCGCGTGCCGAAAGGAAGGCTTATCCAACGCGCCTCGTCTTTTGTGAGCGCGAAGACAATCGTCTCTTCCGGAACCTTACCGAATTGCCGGAGATCGAGAAAAAGCACCAATGCATCTCCGTCGCCAAGCAATGCTTGCGCATCCGCGAGCGAAAGCGGCTTCGGCTCAACCAGCTCGGCGTATCCGGGAAAGGCTTCGTGCAGCGCAGCCTGCTTCTCTGCAAGCTTGGCCTCGATTTGAGTAATTGCGTTGCGCGCCGCTTCGGCAGCCTTCGCATCCGCTTCGCCAGCCGCCGTGTCAAGTCTGCGATAAGCCGTCTTGCGCGCTGCCAGGAGATCTTGCTGTTCGCGCACAAGCTTGGCCAGTTGCTGGGTGCCCTTCGCAAACCGGACAGACATGGATGTGAGCGCGTCCGCAGCCTCATTTTTCAGTGCCACTTGCGCCACGAGGAAACCATCTGCACGATTTGTGGCGTTGCTCGCATCGGCACGATAAAGCGCCCTTGTATGGACCCGAAAGCCATTTCGACTTTGCCGTCTCGCCTGTGCAAGCAGGGCAACGGATTCTGACCAGTGGCCTTGGTCTTCGAGAAACATTGCCAGGTTAGTAAGGTGAACAATCTCAACCCCGGGTCCGAAGCTTTTTTCGTCGATGGCAACCGCGCGGCGGAGTAAGCTCTCGGCCTCCGCTAGCCGATTCGTTTTCTGGAGCAGCATACCCAGGTTGCTTAACTCTTCTGCCACCTTTGGATGATCGGGCCCGAATCTCGCCTCTTGGTGCTTAAGCGCTCGGCGCATCAGGGGTTCTGCCTCAGCAAGCCGGTTCGTATCTGTGAGCAGGGCCGCCAGGTTGCTAACAGTAAGAGCAACACGATCATCCTCCGTCCCGAACCTCTTTTCGAAGATGGAGAGCGCCCGCCGAAAGAGCGGCTCGGCCTCAGCAAGCCTGTTTGTGTCTCTGAGCACAATCGCCAAATTATTGACAGCTAGCGCTACATTTGGGTGATCGGGCCCTAGGGCAGCCTCGTAGACCTTTAGTGCCCGTCGAAAAAGCGGCTCGGCTTCGGCCAGCCGATTCGTGCCCCGAAGCAGGCCCGCCAAGTTGCCCAGGTCCATGGCTACATTCGGATGATCGGGACCGAGGCTTGCCTCGTGGATCTTAAGCGCGCGGCGCATCAGCGGTTCGGCTTCGTCAAGCCGACCGGCCGTCTGCAACAGCTGTGCGAGATTGTTAAGGTCTATAGCAACGGCCGGATCATCAGGACCTAAGACCGCCTCGTGAATTTTGAGCGCGCGGCGCTTAAGCCTTTCCGACTCCGTGTAGTTTTCGAGAAATTCTTCGAGAAAGATTGCTAGGTTGTTGAGGTCTACCGCTACCCTAGGATGATCAGGCCCGAAACTGATCTCGTCGATTTTGAGTGCGCGCCGCCTGAGCTGCTCCGACTCCGCATATTGCTCTAAACCTTCAAGCAGCTTTGCCATCCTGTTTAGGATTATGGCGACGTCAGGATGATTGGGGCCTAAGGCCGCCTCGTCGATTTTGAGAGCGCGACGCATCACCGGCTCGGCCTCCGCAAGCCTGTTTGCAGGTATGAGAAAGTCGACCAGCCACACTAAAGCCGTGGCGTATTCATCGGAATTATCGCCATAGCGCGCTTTCTGGCCTGCCACCACTTGCTCTGCCAAGTGAAGAGCGTCGTCATATTTGCCTTCCTTCCAGAGGGCGGCGGCGCGGTCACCGATAGCGTCCAGTTCCGCACCCGGACTTTTTGGCGCTTTGGCCAATGCCCATTCAACTGTCTTGAATTGGCGTAGATCGTGACCCCGCACTCGAAATTCAGCAAAGTCCTTGAGGACAACCTCCTCCCATTTGCCTTGCCCTTGTACGGTCTCGCCCTTGTGGCCCACATAGACTTTGACCGCCTGTGAGGTCCGCCCCGAAAATAGCAGCGCGTGCGCGCGGTTGGTTTCCATCCAAAGGGTATGGGGAGCGAGGCTCAAAGCACGCTCCGATGCCTTGAGAGCCTTTTGGGGCTGTTGGGCAAACAAGGCATACCAAGCAACATTTCCCAAGGCGTCAGCGGTTAAAGGACGCGCTGCACCCTGAATAGACTCGGCCTTTTCGACGGCTATCGCACCCTCTTCCGCAACCCTCAAGGCTTGCCGATATTTGCCCGCCTGGAAAAGTGTGTTTGCGCGCTCCTTAAGCGCTTTAAGCTCGGAGTCGCTGGGCGATTGGGCGAGCGCGGGCGGCAGGGCCGCGGCGAGCACGAACGCTATCGACAGCAAAAACAACTTCCATGCCCGCAACCGCATCGCCCGCCTCAACCCGCTGTATGAAATGCCTATCGACAGAACCGCTTTGGTATCTATAAAGCAAGGCCGAAGTTTGCCCGGTTTCACGGCATTATGTACGATAGCCCACACTTGTCGATAGCCCAGCCCTTGCTTTCTGTAACGCAAGGCACTATAGTGCATGGCATGGGAGAACATGAGACTATTCAAACTGCGCGCCTTCGCGCGTTTCGCGCGGCAGGAATCCATACCGGATGCCACGCTGGCGCGGGCCATTCACCAGGCGGAAAGCGGTCTCATCGCAGCTGACCTTGGCGGCGGGTTGATCAAATTGAGGATCGCGCGGCCAGGGAGCGGCAAACGGGGCGGATACCGCACAATCGTCGCTTATAAGGCGGCTAGCCGGGCAGTTTTTCTCTTCGGGTTTGCGAAAAGCGATCTGGATAACATCACACCTGATCGCCTCGAAGACCTGAAAACATATGGCGCAGATTTTCTCGCGTGCAGCGACGCAGAAATGGACGAGGCCGCCGCGGCAGGCACAGTGCAAGAGGTGGAGTATGGCGAAGAAGACCGATCCCAACGCACGGCTCGACGCCGAGCTTCTGGAAACGGCGCGGGATTTGCGCGGCACGCTTCTGCGCAAGGAAACGGCCGATAAAGTCACCATGCGCGTTCTCGGAAGAATGATGCCGCGCAAGCCGGAGCCGTTGAATCCTGAAGACGTTAGAGCGATCCGCGAAAATGCCGGCCTTAGTCAGGCGGTGTTTGCGGCTTTGCTTAACCTCACCACCGGCTATCTATCGGAACTGGAACGGGGAGCCAAGCGGCCCACGGGGACAACGCTTGCACTACTTCATATCGTTCGCCGCAAAGGCATTGAAGCTGTGCTCTAAAATGAAGGACAACGCGCAAGAGATTTCTGAAGCCGAATTCGAGCGCGCTAATCGCCGGATGGCCAAGCGCCGGGCGACCGAACCTTTTGCCATCGCCGCCTCCTTCGACGAACAACGGCGAATGATCGCCGTAAGCCTTAATAACGGTGTCGAGGTCAAATTTCCGGCCGATAAGATGCAAGGGCTATCGGGAGCGAAGCCCGAAGATCTCGCGGACATCGAAATTAGCCCGGCCGGTTATGGCCTGCATTTCCCCAAGCTCGACGCCGGCTTCTCGCTGCCGGGCTTGCTCGCCTGCGTGTTTGCCACGCGCCAATGGATGGCGGCAATCTCCGGTGCCAAAGGCGGAAAGCCGGCCGGCGAGCGGAAGGTGTTAGCCGCCAAAGCGAAGAAAATGGCGGTCAAGTGAGTTCAACGCGCGGGTACTCGTTTGCCCGGAAGTATCATAATGAAAACCAAGCACGACTGGAGCGCCATAGACGCGCTCACGGACGAAGAGATCCACACGGCGGCCATGGCCGATCCCGACGCCAGACCCATGACGGAAGAAGAATGGAAGGCCGCGACGCTCGTACCGCGCACCGTCACCATCCGCCGCGCGCTGAAACTCTCCCAAGAGGAATTCGCCGCCCGCTTCCACATCCCCGCCGGCACGCTGCGCGATTGGGAGCAGGGCCGCAGCGAGCCGGATGCGGCGGCGCGCGCCTATCTTCGCGTCATCGCCCGCGAGCCGGAGGTTGTCCGCCGCGCGTTGGAGCCGCTTCCCCGGCAGGATTAGCGCGAGATCTTGACCGGAACCCTCTTGTCATGCCGGAAAAGCCGAAGGCTTTATCCGGCATCTTGCGGCTTGCAACGAGAAGATCGCGGATAAGCGCAAGGCGCTTTCCGCGATGACATTGCCTCGACCGGTACGTTACATTTCGTAGCGCCGGGGCATGGTTAACTTCGGAATGGTAAACGGGGGCGGGTTTTCATTTCTTCCCGCCGCAAAGTCGCGAATTTTTTCGCGTTTTCACCCTCAAAAGTGCATTTCAAAAAGTCCGTTAAATATAAATCCAGCACGGAATTAACCATAATGCGGCGCATGGCGCTCTCGCAGGGCCTAGCCGCTGCTGGCAATTCATCAAATAACTCAATGCGTTAGCCTGCCATCCTGCCCCTTAAGCCTTTCGCAAGGCGCATTCTCTATCATGGCGCCTCAACGAAAGCGGCCTCAATCGAGCCGCACCGGCAGCCCCGCCGCCGCCATGTAGCGCTTCGCCTCGCCGATGGTGTGGTCGCCGAAATGGAAGATGGAGGCGGCGAGCACGGCGCTGGCGCCGCCGTCGCGGATGCCTTCGACGAGGTGCTCGAGCGTACCCACCCCGCCCGAGGCGATCACGGGCACGGAGACGGCGTCCGAGATGGCGCGGGTCAGCGGGATGTCGAAGCCGGCGCGCGTGCCGTCGCGGTCCATCGAGGTCAGGAGGATTTCGCCGGCGCCGAGCGAGACGACCTCGCGGGCATAGGCGACGGCGTCGATGCCGGTGCGGTTGCGGCCGCCATGGGTGAAGATTTCGTAGGCCGGCGCGGCGTCCGGCGCGCTCACGCGCTTCGCGTCGATGGCGACGACGATGCATTGATTGCCGAATTTCTCGGCGGCGCGGGCGACGAAGGCGCGGTCCGCGACGGCGGCGGTGTTGATCGAGACCTTGTCGGCGCCCGCGCGCAAGAGCACGCGCACGTCCTCGAGCGTGCGCACGCCGCCGCCGACGGTCAGCGGCATGAAGCAGCGTTCGGCGGTCTGCGCCACGACGTCGAGGATGATGCCGCGCTTCTCGTGGCTCGCCGTGATGTCGAGGAAGCAAAGCTCGTCGGCGCCGGCCTCGTCGTAGGCGGCGGCGGCTTCGACGGGATCGCCCGCGTCGCGTAAGTTCACGAAGTTGATGCCCTTGACCACGCGGCCGTCCTTCACGTCGAGGCAGGGAATGATGCGCACTTTGAGCATGGAAAGGTCCGGTTTCGCTTGGTTTTTCAATGCGTTGCGCGCCCGCGCTGTTCCGCGGAGCTGGCGGCGGGAGGCGGTGCGGCACGCGCCTTGCTATTCTTCTCAGTTATGGGCGCTCCGATCAAGCGCCGGCCGGCAAATTTCGCGCAGATCGACGCTCGACACGGCGCGCTAAAACCCTTATAAGTCCCGCTCCGGCGGCGCGAACGCGCGCTTCCCGGTTGCCCAGGTAGCTCAGTCGGTAGAGCAGCGGACTGAAAATCCGCGTGTCGCTGGTTCGATTCCGGCCCTGGGCACCATTAAAATCAATGAGTTAGGCCGAAATCCACCGGAAAAACGTGTTGCATCGGTGTACAAGACAATACCGTTTGTTATCAGTGCGTTACCAAGCGTTACCATTCATTCCGTGCAACACGCAATGCAACACGGGGACGGGTTTTCGTTCGCGGGACGTTCCGCCTCGTCGCCCCATGCCGTCCAACCCTCGCGGATCTCGCGCGATGGAAAAATGAAAGCTAAATCGTAGCTGCTAAGGATTTTAATTGCTTTTGATAACGTGTCAGAGATTCGTTCACTTCTAATTTTTGACCTTCGATCGTATGGGATTCCCTGACGCTAAGTTTAGCGAGCGGTATCCGCTTCGATCCGCTGATCCTTCCTGCCGAATGAAAGTCATCTAGCAGATGAATGGCGTCTAGGGGGTCAGAACATGAAAAGACATCTACGTTTTCGTAGGCGATATCCAAAACCTGCGCAAGATAGGCCTGTGTTGACCGGTCAGGCGTCAAGGCCGCTTGTCTGTTCCATCCGCAGTGCGTCATGACGATAGCGTGAACCTTAGGAACCTTTTTAATTCCCGCTTGCGCGTTTAATCTGAGAAAATCCATAGATGGCTTCTTCAGCATATCGAGCGTAAGCCTTAAAGCTTGCATAGAATGCTGATCAACGCGCACTGGGATGATGAGCGCATCCGCTCCAACCCATCCGAGATGCGTTGCCCCACCAAAAAATGGGCTAGTATCAATTAGAACTTTGGTTGATTTTAAATGTGCGCTTAGCTTCGAAACCAAGCTTTCAACCGATTGAAGGATATTTCTTGTTGTATCTTGGCTTCTTGGTCCAAGGTTTGCGGCGGCGCTCAATTGTGTATACAGCAGGCTTGGAAACAGAAACAAATCTTTCGCCCCAGGAACAATATAAGATCCAGCCCCACCCTTGAATGAAAGGCATGATGGAGGAACGCTAACAATTAGATCATCCATATTTATGTTTGGAGTTCCTGCCATTACCATAGGCAGTAACGCGTCATAAATTGTGTACTCGTTCCTGTCGGCGTCGTCTCCCAATAGCGATTGGGTGAAATTACATTGAGGACACAAATCCAAAAGCAAGGTTTTATTATTCCTAGATATCTCCCAGAACACGGCGCCGCAGGCAGGCCGCTGTTTAAAGCGCCTGGATTCAACTCAGTAACATAGGATTGCTCTTAATCTTACATCACAAAATACACCACTTGTACTAGGGGAGGCAGTACGCAAAACCATGAAATGGCGGGTAGCTTTGTTTCGCGGACGAGACAAAAACAAAAACCTCAATTCCGCGCTCTTACCATATACTCCTGAAACATTATTTAAAGGACCCTCTGGATTGGCAATATTTATTGGCTCATCTCTTGAGGGAAAGGGGATGGCGGAGCTGTTTGCAGCAAACTTTCAAAGACGAGGAGCTTCAGTTCTGCCCTGGTTTGATCTATTTAAATCAGACAGGCCACCACTACATGAGCTCGAGCGGATTTCGCTATCTGTCAATCGCGCTCTCCTTATTGCTACCGCTGATGATAATTCGGTTGTTCGAGGCAAGCAATGGCTTCAGATGCGCGACAACGTTCTATTTGAGTATGGACTTTTTAGCGGCCGATTGGGGAGAAAGAAAACAACATTAATGATACCAGATAAGGACGATTTTAAAATACCATCTGATTTCCTGGGGTTAGATCACTCTATTTCGTATGGTGCAGATATTAAAGCGAAAGAAATTGAAAGAATATGCGCCACCATTACAACAGCGAGCGATGACAACCTGCCAGAAAGCATTCGAGATCGCGGCATTAGATTTTTGAAGATAATTGCATGGATAAGAGATGAGCTTTATCAAGCATTATATGCTCCGGAGACTGATTTTATTGAACGGTTCAAACAAAAGGTGCAGGCGGTACGAGCATTCATATTTGAAGATATACAAATATTCGGGCTGCAAGAAGAGTATGAGCACATAGAAAAGATTATAAACGATATAGCAAAACAAGTCATGGGGCTCAGCACGAAAGTCGGGTCTTTGCGCGGAAGCTTGCGGGAGTTTCATGCAATGTTGCGCGGCATACAGGAATCAGAGTTTGAAGGGAGAGTTCTTGGAGGGAAGTTTCGTGGCAAAGGAAGGATGGGTCACTTAGAACTTCATGTTGAGTACTCTTCACCTTTTGGCTTGCCCCAGTTGTTCAGCGTATATGAAGATCTTCAGCCTCACTTAGAGGACTTTATCATGCATGGATACGATAATTTGCGACAGGCTATGCACGAGGCTTATAAAGTGATCGCTTCGATGGAGAAAAATTTGCACAATAAAATCTTCCTGTGACAAGTTTTTTGAGCTTGGCGGGACCAACGATACAAATACCTTTCATGACAGCAATGAGCACAATTTCTGCCATTCACGGTTCATGCCCCATACAGCCGCTTTCGGCCTGAACTGCGCTTCCAGCAGATTCTCATCCCCACCGGCGCCGCAGCCTCTGAGCAATCGCCCGTCCATTACGCTGCCTCATCGTCTGGTGGCGGTCCGTGATCCCCACCGGAGCCATCGGTCAGGAAAGCGTAGGCGAGGCCGCTATAGACCACTGCCGGGGCGAGCCGCAGAGCCTGCCACCAGCCCTGGAAGGGTACGAGCCCCTCGATGGCCCAGGCGGCGAAAAGGAGAACGGCGGCGAGCATGCCGAAAATGATCGCCTGATGCCCGCCCTCTTCCTTCTGCTTTTCCAGAAGCCAGGACGCTGCCATGCAAACGAGGCAGCTCCAGAACCCAAGCTTACGCAGCAGCGCGGGGAACTCATGCTCCGCGCCAACGATGTTCCAATGCAGCAAGGCCGTGTCCGCCGTCTGCGGCCAAAAGACCAGCCCGGCCGATAGCACCGCGAGCACAAGCAGGAGCCTCTCGAGGCCAAAGTCCGCCGCCGGAGGGCTCGGGCCGCCGCCCGGTTCGTGCTCGCCGGCCGGCTTCGGCGCAAAAGGCTTGTCTGCTCTATCCATAGGCTTCACCGCATTTGCGGGCGCATTCGCGCGCGGCCAAGGGGCATGAGCGCCAGAAGCGCAAAGCCCCAAAGCATACCGCCATAGATGGTATATTGGCCAAGGCAGCGCAGCCCGATCGCGCCGGTTATGAAAAGGGCGACGGAGCTTCTGCCGACCTTGAGCGCTATACGAGGCTCGAAGAGGGCGATATCACAAACTCACCCTCTTCGCGGTTGCAGCAATTCCTTCGGCTGCCAGGGGATGAGCAGACGCTCTGAAATCGCACACAAAATTGGCGAATTTGACCCAATCCGGCTGTCGCGGACTCTCAATAAAAATCACATTGTCATGACCGCATTTCCTGACTGCGGACATACTGCAACCGCCTTAATCGGACGGAAGGATGGACAGCGGAACTTTCGCATCAGTCTACTTATTGCTCGCTATTGCCCACGAGCACGAACAGTGCCCACACGCTCGAATGCGAATTCTCGCCACCCCTAGCGACCAGCGCGGCGGTTCGTGTTTTGGCTTGAATGGTCTCACTCGAAATAGACGGCGCCGTGCGCCGGCCCCGTTACGGCCAGCATCCAGTCTTGTTCTGTGAAACTGTCACGTTGAGCCCGTCCAGGCGCGTCTCCGGGGTATTCGGGTACACAATTGGCAGGGTATATCGGCGACGCTCACCGCAGTTAGCACCGTAGCGCTGCGCCGGTGAAATGCAAGCCTGCGATACGTGGAAAGTTTGAGGTCACCACAGGGCGCGCCGGTTTCGGCGGTGCTTGCCGCAATGAACCCAGCCAGCATGAGTGGCGTTGCAAGCATCGGGCGAGCTTCGCAAGCTGTTCCAAGCGTGCCGCCCAAGGTAAATCAACCTCACGTCCTTTCACAAACCGCCATACCAGAATCCTCAAAATTAAACCTACGAAAAGTCCAATTCAAAACATTTGTGTGCAGATCAATTGAATAGCTTTCCAAATATCCACCGCTGCTGATATTATCTACATAGAAAGAGATGTAGTAACTGTTGACCGTGAGATTGACGACGTTCGACTGGAGTATTCCATCCATTTTAACGTTTCCATCGTTAATCTCAAGATTGATTTGCTTGATACCCGCTTGTCCTTGACAGCTTAAATTAATTCTCTCCGCTTTTGCCGTGCCGATGTGGACAACAGACAATATTATTAGAGCAAAAAGCGATGCAGTTCTCATTCGCGCCCCTGAAAGAATTACATAGACTTCTAAGGGAGCCGAGGCAATTTGGTACAGCACGGATTTCCCCATCGAGCACCTTTCTGCGAATAGCCTAATCTTCTCAGCTAGGTCAATGCTCCAAGTCAGGCGGGCGCGCGGCGCTGGCGTCCTCCGCGGTTTTTCGCCCGTGCATTCGGTGAAATACGCCACGAGCGCTCCTCTTCCTGCCACAGCGCGGCACACGGTTCAACTCGTAGAGGCACGACCCGGCACGGCAAGGCACTATCGTCAGCAACAATTAATAGCGTTGCGTTAAGCTTCAGAGACTTATCACAAATTGCAAATTGCAGGAAGACGCTCCGAATGTTTCTCTTAAAGCACAGCCTTAGCTTTACAACCAAAGCCGTTGTTTGGTAATGCCACAATGAATCTCGATTTTGCTAAACGCACAGGCTTCCGTACAACTTGCTAATGATTACAAACGTGCCACACCTTCGAATAATCATCCAGCCATAGAGTACTTTTTATTTGCAATTCAGCAGGTGGCCTATTAGCGCTTTAGAGGCATAAGATTCGTATGTTTTGACGTATTTGGGTATTTGGTTGGGGCCGCACTCGATAGGCTAGAAAGTGGAATACTGCGAATGCCAGAAAGCCTGCGGAAATTATGCTCAACGTAGAGAATATCGCCGTGAACCGGAACCAACCGGACGAGGTCGCCGCTTATGGCAGCCCGATCACCGTGAAGGCACCTGCACTCCGGATTAATGCGCCCACAGCACCGCTCCGCCCGGCCGAGGTGCGCGGCTCGGCGGGATCCTCGCTGATGGAGATGATTGTTGTCCTTACTATTCTCTCGCTTCTTGCTGCAATGGCAGCGCCTTATGCGCGGAAGAGCTTCAGGCGGGAAAAAGAGATTCAGCTTCGCGAAACTTTGCGCACGGTCAGAACTGCGATCGACCGTTTTCATGCCGATATGGAAGGAAACAGCACTGGGCAGAAGGATAGCACCACGGCCAGTGAAAATGGGTACCCGCTGTCGCTGAAAATCCTCGTCGAGGGTGTGCAAAAAAAAGCGGAGGACAAGAAGCGCAAACATTATCTGCGATCCTTACCAGTGAATCCTTTCGCGCCGGCCGGCACAGTCTTCGAAGCGCAATGGACATTTGTAAGCTACCAGCGCGAAACTCCCGTCATTGCCTCATCCTCCTACGGTGCAACGCTCGCGGAAACTCAGAAGACGAAGAAGGACATCTACGACCTTCACGCTGTAACCCCCGAAGTCGCTCTTGATGGGACGCGCTATGCCGATTGGTAGGGGCAAGCGGTGTGCAGGCTTCGATGCGCACTCCGTCAAGCGTGGCAGCCCTGGCTTCACCCTTATCGAGATGGTGATCGTCTTGGCGATAATTGGTATCTTGGCAGGCATCGTCACACCGTCGGTTATCGCAGCCCTCACAAGGGCGCGCGAGGCCACACTTCAGCAAGATCTCAAGATCATGCGAAAGCTGATCGACGACTACTACGGCGATAAGGGCGCGTTCCCGCAATCACTACGAGAGCTTGTCGATCAAGGTTATCTGCGATCGATCCCAGGCGATCCAGTGAACGGCAACAGGGCTGAATGGAAAACTATGTTCGATAAGGGCGGCGGCATTTCGGACGTGCACTCACTCTCGAACGAACGCGGGGCGAATGGCGTTCCCTATAGCGGCTGGTGATGATGAGCGCGAAACCGGCCGGATCGCCTGGCTACACATTCCCTCTAATGCTCGTCATCGTGTCGGCGATGGCCTTCGGCGCCTCCCGGCTTGAGTTTGCCGAAAGCTACCGGTTGAGGCGCGAAAAGGAGGAGGAGCTGCTTTTTCGCGGGCAGGCTTATACGCGGGCCATTAAGGCGTTCTATGCGAAGAATCAGCGATACCCGCGGAGATTGGACGAACTCGCCGGCGACCCGCAATCTTCGAAGCGCAAGTTCATTCGTCAGCTCTACAAGGATCCTATGACAGGAGGCGATTTCAAGACCATCCAAACGCTTGACGGAACGGTCAGCGGAGTCGTGAGCTCAAGCACCGACACTCCCTTCCGCAAAGAGGATTTCGATAAAGAGCTGGAAGGTTTCGATAAGGCGAAGACTTACGCAGACTGGCAGTTTACCGTGAGACCTGAAGGGACAGGGGCTTCGCAGGGATCGGCAAGCCAGGCGCCCCTGCCGGTCATGCCGCAGGCGTTCGGGGTTGCCCCTCACTAAGGTCAACCGCCATAAGTTCCGGCCGTTTTTCCGTCATTGCGTGGGGCGAAGCCCCGCGCAATCCAGGGGCCTCAAGCTCCAGCGTTGTGCCAGCACTCTGGATCGCCGCGGCGGCCAAGGCCGCCTCGCGATGACAGCGGACCGCGCCGGAACGGTAGGGATATCTGGCGGCTGGTATCACTCAACCCTATGCCGCCTTTTCATGACGAGGAACGCTCTGACTGCCTCCCCGTCGCGTTCGATCGAGACGCGCTCGATGGCGACAAATTCATTCAACTCTGGCAGGCCCGCGATAAACTGGCGGATATTCCCGTAGCGGCCCTTTAGAGTGAGCTCGAAAAAGGCCGTGCCGATAGCGCTCCCCCGCTCCTCGCTTCGGGATGAGACTTGCTCCACTGTGGCACCGCTCTTGACTGCAAGGGTTTCGATATCGCGGACGAAAGCAGGTTCCGGCTTCACCTGACGCAGCTTACCTTCCAGTGCTTCTGCCTGGGAAAGGCGCAAAACGTAGTTCTGCGCGAGCCGCACACGATATCTTAAATCGCGAAGCTGAGCCGTTGCGCGCTCAAGCCTGGCATCGGCATTCGCGGCCCCGGCACGAGCCGGTTGCCAAACAAATGCCGTAACCGCCCCCAGGACCGCCAGTGTAAGGATCAGGATCGACGCCGCCGCGATCACCGCTGGATGCCGGACGATGTGGAGAAATACTGCTTTTCCTTCCGTCATGTACGCGGCTCTTGATCGAAGATTCGTATGGAAAGCCGGGCCTGGAAGAGCGGAGTCGAGTTCTCAGCAGTCCCTGCTTGCTTCTTGTCTACGAGCCGGACGGTTTTAAAGAAGCTGCTCCGGCTCGTCATGTCAAAGAAGGCCGTCAGCTCCTCGCTTGATTCGGAAACGGCAACGAGTTCAAGGCTGCCCCGGACGCGATCGTAATCCAAATTCTGGAGCGCAACCGCTGGCGGCGTCAGCTGCTCAAGCACGGCAAGCACGCTCGTAACGGACGGAGCTACGCCAACATCGAGAGCATTGAGCGACGCGATGCGTTGGCGCAGCGCCTTTATCGCGGCGGCGTCCGGCTCGTCCGTATGTTGGGAGCGGAGGCTTTCGAGCTGGGCACCGGTGTCCGCAATTTGCTGCAAAGCGCGTTCCGTGCCGTCGCGATAGGTGGCGCTTTCATGTAACAGAACCGCCGTTGCAACGAGGGCGCTGATAGAAAGCCCTCCAATGGCAAGGGCCAGGAGCAGCGACGAGCGCCGCAGATCGCGCGAGAAGTTTGCCCTGGGAGGATCGATCAGGCCGCTCATCGGTTCGATCCATCGCTGCGTTGATCCCGCATCTGAGCCGGCCACCGCAGCAGCTTCAGCCCGTGAGCTGGGTGAGCTAAATCGACGGCAAATGGGCTATCGACATAGACAGCGGGAGGAGCACCTTGCGCGGCTACGATTTGTGCATAGCGCTTTATCCGCGCAGCTATCCTGCGCTTGGCCTCCAGATCCTTCCCGCCGGCCGTTCCAACCGTTGCAATGTGGATGATCGTCCCTTGCTTGTCCCAGACGAGAATCGTGTTGCAGCCGCTCTGATCAAAGACTGCAATAGCTGGCATTTCGAACTCTGAGCTATTGGCTTCCGCCAATCTCATCAGGTAATCCGGCCCGATGACATCGGGATATAGCCCTCTTCCTGTCAGTGCGCTCTTTATTTCTCCAAGCAGTCTTCGATCCGCCGCGAGGCAGAGGATATTCGCGTTCCCATACTTAGAGTTTCTCTGTGGGCATCCAATAACGGCTATGGAACCAGGCTCAAGGCGATGCTCGCGGCAGAAACGTTGACTCATGACGAGGCCACGGTCTGCGGCCGATGCCGGAAGCTTCACGAAGGGTAAAATAGCGGCCATGACATGTGTACCGGCGAGGCTCACGCGAACAAACGGAGATGTCAGCGTCTGCCGAGGAAGGATTTCGCCCAACACGGCATTGATCGCTCCGCGAAGCGTTGGTGCGCTTTCTTGAGGCTCGACAGTGCTGAAATCGGCGGCAGCCTTGATCCTTCTCCCTCCGGCCCAGCGGGGAGGCTGCCATAGGCCGTGGACTTCTCCGGCGCCGATTTGTAAGAGGCAGGTTGACCGGTACATCATTCCTTCTCAGGTAACTCTTGCGACTTCGGGAAGCGATGTCAGCCCCTGCCTCGCCTTCGCGAGCGCCGCCTCCCGCATTTCCCGCAAACCGTTTTGTAAAGCTGCTGTGCGCATTTCCTCCGCAGGGCGCCGCTCGACAATCATCTGCTTAATCTCAGACGTGAGAGTCAAAATTTCAGCGGCGACCGTCCTCCCCGAATATCCAGCGTCGAAGCAGGTCTCGCATCCAGGTGCATCGTGCCAAGTCTCGCTGGCCAATGAATTGTCTTCGAAGCCTAAGGCAGCAATCTCAGGCTCCGTGTATGTGCGCCGGCGGGAGCATATAGGGCAAAGCCGGCGCAAAAGCCGCTGGGCGACGACACAGTGCAAGGCTGCGACCAGCTCATGCAGGTCGATTTCCATGTGCGTAAAGCGGGCGATGACGTCGAAGGCATTGTTGGCATGCACTGTGGTAAAGACGAAGTGACCTGTCAGCGCTGCTTGCACCGCAATGGAGGCCGTCTCCCGATCCCTGATTTCGCCGACCATGATCTTGTCGGGGTCATGCCGCAGTATGGAGCGCAAACCCCGCGCGAAGGTCAGTCCCTTCTTTTCCGCGACGGGAATTTGGAGGATGCCTGGCAGCTCATATTCAACCGGATCCTCGATCGTGATGACCTTCTCCTCGCGGTTACTAAACTCAGACAGGCAGGCATAGAGGGTGGTGGTTTTGCCCGAACCCGTCGGCCCTGTGACCAGTAGCAAGCCTGCGGGCGTACGGGCGGCGCGCGCGAGCGTTGCGCGATCGCTCACCTCATAGCCGAGCGCTTCAAGGGAGAGCGCCTTGCGTTTCTCTATAAGGTGCGCCTTGTCGAGCACGCGAATGACGATGTCCTCGCCGTGGACGCCCGGCAAAACGGAAACGCGGAAGTCGATGTCACCTTGCCGGCCTCTCAACCGGAAGCGGCCATCCTGCGGGATCCGGTGCTCGGCTATGTCGAGATCCGCCATCACCTTGATACGGGAGACGATCGTGGGCTGATAAGCAGGGTCGAAGGGCCCGAGCGCGCGCGTCAGCACACCATCGACACGGAAATCCACAGACACGCCAGCCGCGCCCGAATGAATGTGAATGTCGCTTGCCTGCTTTTGCAAAGCGGCGCGGATCGTTTCGTTCACCAGCCTTACGATTGGGGCGGCGTCTCCTCCAAAAGCTTCGAGATCGATGGTCTCGCTCGGGCCCCGCTCCGTCTCGCGTACGAGCGCGAGACCGAACTCCGCGCTCACGTCCTTGAGAATCTTCTGATCGTCGCCGCATTTCTTCAGGAGGTCCTCTATCGCGTCCGCGGGACTGACTACGAATTCGATTTCACTGCGGCAGAGCACTGAGAGTTTCTGCTCAAGCTCAAAGTCGCCGGGGCGGCTCGTCGCCACATAAAGCAAGTTCCCCTCGACCCGGAGCGGAGCGACGCCAAGGCGCCGGGCATCCGCGGCAGGCAGGCGCGCAAGCGCCTCTGGCTGCACTTTCACGCCGGCAAGATCGTCGAAAGGCAGAAAGAATTTATCGGCGATTTGCGGGGTCACTTGATCAATTCCGTAAGTGTGAAAATCGGCAGGTACATCGCAACGACAACGCTGCCGACCAGGAAGCCGGCGACCAAGAGAACCGCAGGCTCCATTAGGCTTGTTAGCCGGGAGAGGCTATTGGCAAGCTCATCGTCCTGCTGGGCCGCTACAGCCGCGAGCATTTTATCAAGGCTGCCGCTGGCTTCACCGGCCTCGATCATCTTCAGGCTCATGGGGCGGAACAGTCCGCCCTCCGCCAGAACCTTCGACAGCGCATTGCCCTCCTTAACGGCGCGGTTCGCGTTGGAGAGAACGTGTGCAAAATAGCGATCCCTGACGCTTGAGGCGGCAACGGTTAACGCTCTAGTGACCGTGGCTCCAGACGAGATCAGGATAGAGAGCATCCGCGCTGTTGCCGAAGCGGCCGAAGCCCGGCGGAAATGCCCCAAAACGGGAATGCTGAGAAGTATTCTATCCCGGGCGATCGCCCCTTCAGCCGTCGATGTCCATAGCCTGTCAAGAAGCCAAAGAGAAAAGGCGGTCCCCGCGAGCGCGGCGGCTATGATAGGAAAATTGCGTTCAACGGAAATGAGCACCTGGGTCGGCGCTGGCAGTGAGCTCCTGAGCTCCCGGTACATTTCCACGAAATTCGGGATGACGGCGACGAAAAGAAAGGTAAGAACTGCCGACAAGGCCGCTAGCAAGGCTGCGGGATAGACCATCGCTTTCGTAACTTGCGCGTGCACCCGTTGTTTGAGATCCACATAGTCTTGATAGCGCTCCAAGCAGACTGGCAAGGCGCCGGCCTCCTCGCCCGTCGATACCAAGGCGAGATAAGGAGCATCAAACACCGCCGGAGCTTTCCTCATGGCATCAGAGAGCGAGCCGCCGCGTTTTACCTCACTTGCGACGAGTTGCAGGGCCTTTTCCAGCTTGGGTTGCCCAGGCCGCACGGAAAGGAGCGCGAGCGACTCAGGAATCGATATTCCAGCGCGAAGAAGCACGGTCAGCTCACGGTTGAAATTGGCAATGTGCTTGAGAGGCGGCCGGCCGAGGGACGCAGAGCTGCGGCTTATGCGTCCGGCTTTAAGAATGAGGTCCCGCGAGGCGAGGATTTCACGGAGCTGCTCGATAGAGGCGGCCGTCTCCAACCCTTGTGCGGTCTCACCTGTCAAAGTCAGCGCGCTATAGGAAAAGACCGGCACGGCTTACCGCTGTTCATTTGAAGCTGTTGCCACCGCCGTGTCCCAGCTTGTGATATCGGCGTCGTTGCCGGTGCCGCCGTCGCGTCCATCGGCGCCATATGAGTAGAGATCGTACTTGCCGTGCTCGCCGGGAGATCGATAATTGTAGCGGTTGCCCCAAGGATCGGCCGGCACCTTATCGCCCTTGAGGTAAGGACCGGCCCAGTTCGCAGCAGCCGCGGGCTTGCGCACGAGGGCGTCGAGCCCGTCGGCCGTCGTAGGATAGCGGCCGGCATCAAGGAAATACAGGTCGAGTGCCTTGCCGAAATTGTCGATCTGGAGACGAGCGCTTTTCACTTTGCTCGTTTCAAGGTAACCAAGCACTCTGGGACCGACAAGACCCACAATGAGACCGATAATCGAAAGCACGATTAGGAGCTCGATGAGGCTGTACCCGGGCGAGCCCCGCCTGCGCACTGCCGTTCCATCGCCCCCGGCGCGGTGCGGGCGCAATAAGAAACGGAAGGGTTCGCGAAATCCGTCGCCCGGTTCCAGAAAGGTGCTCATGATCTTAGTTCCCCCGGTCATAATTTGGTGTGAAAGTAGGCGCTTCGCCGGCGCCATTCAATTAGAAGTTGTAATGCACAACGACTCTATTGAAGCTGTCCACACCCAACTGGACGCGAGGAAACCGTTGTTCTTAGACCTTGTCTGCGGATCTCTTTTTCTCTATTGCGTGATCGTGATCGCTCGCGATGATTTAGCGTTCAGGATTGTTCCCGATCGCTTCCTGCTGATCATGTTTGCAGCAGGCGCGCTCCACGGTTTTCTTATCGCTGATTCGGAAGGGGAGAGCCTTGTAGAAACTATCTCCCGTCTCGCCTGGCGGAGCGCTGCTCCAGGTCTATGCGTTTTATCCGTGGCTATGCTTTACAGGCTGTTCCGTCGCAAGGATGGCCTTGGCCTGGGAGACATAAAGCTTTTGGCGGCGGCGGGGATTTGGCTTCCGGTCCTTTCAAGCTTTTACGCCATCGCGGCCGCTTCAATCGCAGCACTCGTTCTCACGGTTGCAATCACCGTGTGGCGCGCCGGGACAGTGGCGCTGACGCATTCCCTGCCCTTTGCTGTATTCCTTGCGCCAGCCTTTTGGCTATTATGGCTACTCGAAAGAATGCAGCTTCTCGCTCTTTAGCGCGCTGTCCGAAGGCCGCTTTAAGTCCGGCTGCCCACATGCTTTCGAAGTCACAGCCTCTCAAAGACATGCAGCTGATCTCCGCTTACTATGGTGCGCTAACGGACTGCCACGAGGGCTGGCCCTGGGGTTTAACAGGTACGGAGTCTTTTCTGTTGGCGAGACTGAGATTGTACTTTGGCGGTTGATCGTCTGGCACCGGCTTCTTTAAGTAATCGAACTCCGCCCGCGTCGAGTAGGCATCATCGGTGCCGCTGTAGAAGTCCGTATTTCCGCGGCGAGGCAAGGATTGCGAGCGGACGAGATGTGGCGTGATGGTAAGAATGAGCTCCGTGCGGCTGCCGGTGTCAGAAGTTGTCGCGAAGAGCTGCCGTACAATACTGTTTTCGCTTAAACCAGGTATGCCGCTAAGGGTGCCTTGCTCGTTCTCTGAGATCAGCCCGCCGAGAACCGCGGTCTCCCCCTCACGCAAAATCATGGTCGTATGCACATTCCTGGTGTTAATTACATAAGCGGGTGCGACCGGCGTCCCTATGTTCTGACC
The DNA here is from genome assembly GCA_052144215.1 of Rhodomicrobium sp. Taxonomy (GTDB): domain Bacteria; phylum Pseudomonadota; class Alphaproteobacteria; order Rhizobiales; family Rhodomicrobiaceae; genus Rhodomicrobium. The sequence continues at coordinate 36,743 of JBKQQS010000048.1, read as the reverse complement.
GAGAGCGCTGACCTCGATGTTCAGGTCGACAAAGATCGAGCCATCGAGATGATATTTGGGCAGAACATCCAGCTTGATACCGACGTCGTGATACTCATACAACACACTGCTTTGACCGGTGGCTTGCTGGATTGTGGCGGACTGCAGGGGCACCCGGTCGCCGACGTGGATTTTTGCGGGCTGCCCGTCGACCGTTCTGACACGGGGATTCGACAGCGTGCGGGCATCCGTATTGGACTTCAGATAATTCAGGGTGACCGCTGGTAATGTGACCACGCTTTGATTGGCCAAAGCCGCCCCATGGACCAATTGCTGAAGCGAGACCTGCGGCAATTGCGCCGTGATCTGGCTTCCATAATCGATGCCGAGCTGATCGGCTTTGTTGCGATCCAACTCGAGGATCTCAACATTCAGCATGATTTCGGCAGGCTTTCGATCGTTGGTGGCGATCAGCTTTTCAACCACATCGAGCGTCTCTCGCGTATCTCGAACCTGGATCGTGCCAAGGTCGTTGTTCGCGACGAGAGACTTAACATCCATCGAAGCTTTCAGGATTTCAACCATGCGTTCCGCCTTCAAGGTCGATAGGTGAAAGGTCTTGAAATAGCGGTCCGCGTACAGCTTTCTTTTTTCCGGCGTATTTTCATAAATGAAAAGCGAGTTTGGTCCGATGACTTTGTAGGCAGTGTTGCTCGACTGCAGGATCATGTTGAAGGCTTGTTCGAAAGTAACGCCTCTTGCACTCACGCTTACCTCATGATTGTCGACATTCTTATCGAATACAAAGTTTAGATTGTATGGATCGCATAAAACCTTGAGCGCGTCTCTGAGTTTTGCATCGCGAAAGTTGACCGCAACAGGGCTCGGCGACCGGAAGGCTGCGAGAATGAAATGCTGTTCCTCGCTTTTTTTGGCACGGTCGAGACTGGCAAGCTCTTCCTGTAGCTTGGGGTTTTCTCCGTCAAGAGTCGCCGCATTTTGGAGCAAGGTTTCGGCCAGATCGTAGTTTCCAACCGATTTCGCACGGAGCCCTTCCATGTAAAGCCGCGCGACTTCCTTTCGCCCAAGGGCCGTTTGGCGAGCCTGCTGCAACTCCGCGTTCGCTGGCTGTGCAAGGAGCCCTGCCTCGAATTTCTCGATGGCTTGCTCGTAATGCTCCTCGCGCGCGAGCGCCGAGCCTGCGGCGAGAAAGTGGTTTGCGGCTTCCGATTCTGCGCGGTGCAGTTCGTCCAAGCCAGCGGTGTCGCTGGAACCATGATAGCGCTTGCGTAAATCCATCACGTGCTGAATGTATTGCTGGTCGTTTTCCGCCCGCGCTGGAGCCTGCTCTGGCAGAAGCTTCCCCGATGAGCCCGATCCGATCAATGGGGTCGAATCTGAAAAACTGCCCGTCACCGGTGAACAGCCGGAAAGGGCCGCACAGATCGCAACGATAGCCGCTCGCTTTAGATGCATCCAGCCCCCAAATGTCGAGGCGCCACTCAGCGGCGCCAGCGCCTTACAGCGCTCAACGATGCAAACCGCTCAAAACACGTACGTCTTATGCCAGACCGCATAAAGTGCATCGCTAAGCCCCTTCACCACTAACCCTCTCCCGCGGAAGGGAGGGGAGTAACTCGCGCTTGCAACAACGTTCCTTCTCCCCTTGCGGGAGAAAAGCAGGATCAGGGGTTGAGTCGCACTTTATGCGGGTTTGCCTCAAAGGGCCGTGCAGACGATGTTGCTGGCGAGGCGTGCCGGCGGCTCTGTAGATATATTATATTGCCATTGCACTGAGCCGTTGAGTTGCGTGCACAACACTTGCGTTTGCGCAAAAGCCTGCATCGCGGCACAAGACAGAGCTAGGCCCGCGAGCGCAGCCTCGGCGAGTTTCAATTTCATGTGCATCTGGATTCTCCCGATATGCGGAAGCCAACGGCCAACAAGTGCTTCTGCAATAAAGTACGCAACGTCTGATTGCACCAAACCACCGATGTTTGCAATGCCGCCCAAATTCGCCGCTGTGAAATCGAATACAGTAGTGGCGCAAAAACAACTCGGAGTTGTCAATATTCAACTAATAACCCAGCTAGGTTGCACTTCTGCGTTATCTATTCGACGGGGCGGTCGCGCTTAAACAACCGGTATTACTTGCACGTTGTATTTCAGCATTGCCCTTCTGTCACGTCAGGCGATCCGCCGCAACCCTGAAAACAAAAGCGGCGATTGCACAGGAAGACTTGCATTGCAGTGCCACGCCGCCAACAAAGCGCTCATTCTTCGCTCAATGCGTAGATTTTCGAGGTTTTTGCATTATTGTCTACGACCACCACGTTCCGGCCTTGAATAGCCGTAACGCTTAGAGCGTCTCCTGCCCCGAATCGCTCACCAAGTCCGACCGTACTCAGCGTTGTTCCGATCTGCAAAAGGACCGTGACCTCGCCCGGCCGGCGCACGAGCCCGATCACCTTAAGATTTGACAAAAGATCGGGTTCTTGGGCAGCGATCCCGATGCGAGGCGGGGGCATCGAAGCTATTAGGGATGCTGGTTGAGCGGGTTCCGGCGTGTGATCGGGCTTTACAAACGCAAAAAGATCCCGGTGCCCCTCTGCTTGGACGTGATCATCGAGAAGCCTTAAGCTGGGCAGTTCATCCGCCGCCAAAGGCCTCCCTGCGGATTCTGGCGGTGAATAGGAAGCCTCTCCAAGCCAAAGATAAGCGGCGGCTGCCAAAACTGTCACGGTGCCGTACGCCGCGTACCGCCAATTTATACTGAAATTAGATGTCATTCTCCCTCCTATGTTAAAAATCAGCGGTCGCGCTCGCCTTCGTCTTTCATCCTAGGAGTCGATAACTTGCCTTGAGGCAGATAATACGGCAGCCCTTCGTTCGTCCAGTTGTAAGGAGGCTTAATCACTGCCCGCGTGGCAATACCGCCCGAAATGTTGCCCCACGCGCCGGCCTTCAACGGCGCCCATCCTAGGTGGATCAAAAGGTGGCAATATACGGTCTCTTCGAGGCGGTGGTTGCAGTATTATTCCTAGCAAAAGCCATTTCTACCCAACAGCTACCTCAGTTGTGCTTAGTCAGTGCTGCAAATGAGATACATCTTGCAACAAAAAGCTTGGCCGTACGGGTGAATACTTGCGGCTTTCCGCGAACCACATTACCCCCTTCCATGCGTTAGATTCACTTGCTTTAACGCATTTGGGCATTGGGTTGGGGCACCAACAGAAACACTTTTAACAATCGGGGGCTTATCCCATGTCCAAAAAAGCAATCGTAGCCGCCGCGGCGTTCGCCGGGACGGCCTTCTTACCAACGGGGATGGCGGCTGCCCAAACCGTTAATACCGAAGCGCTTTCGATTTTAAGTTCCATGCCCGCAGGGGGGTGGCCGAAATGGTTCCCGCCCATGCTGAATCAGGCCCTTAGCATCACTGTGACCAAGGGGACACCGGTTCTTGGGGGAACGTTACCGCCCCCCGTCATCCCGCAATCCGAAAAGGATATAGATCCGACGGGCCTGCTCGGCAGCTATCAGCCCGGCAAACCGACCGTTACACTGAATAACGCCTTTTTCCAGTCCCTTGGCACGAATGGCCGCACATGCTTTTCCTGCCACCAGCCGTCCTCCGGCATGGGTATCAGCACGGCCACTCTTCAAAACCTATATAAGATTAGCGGCGATATCGATCCGGTGTTCGCGGCGGTGGATGGCGCCAATTGTCCGAACACGCCCCACAATCATAGCCTCCTGTTGAATAAGGGGCTTTTCCGTATCTTCCTGCCGGTCCCCGCCAACGCCGAATTTACAGTGACGGTGGTGAGCGATCCTACCGGATGTAACACCAATCCAACCTATTCTAAGGGCGTCGATCCCACGACCGGCCTGCCAGACCAGATCGTGTCGGTCTACCGCCGGCCGCTGGTCGCGACGAATCTCAAATTCGTCACCGACCTCGGCACCCCGCCCGTTGATCCGATCACGGGCTTGCAGCTGCCCACCGATCTATCCACCGGCCTAGTCGAAAGCGGCAACATCATGTGGGACGGCCGCGAACAGACTCTGCAGACTCAAGCCTTCCATGCCACGGCGGGGCATGCGCAAGCCAATCAAGCGCAACTTAATAAGCTTGGGGTGCTGAATGCGCAGGGGCAGATTACGCAGCCCCCTTCCCCGGAGATGACGCAAATCGTTGCCTTTGAAGACGGCATATTTAGCGCGCAGCTCTATGATTTCGTCGCCGGAAGTCTCTCCGCCGACGGCGCCACGGGCGGCCCGGTAAACTTGGCGGCAGCGGTGTCGCAAGTGCCCGACACTACTGATCCGGCGTTCGCTCTATACACCTCATGGAGTTCGGCATCGGGGGCGCGGCAGCAATCGATCTATCGGGGAATGGAGATCTTCCTTGGGAAGAATAAGCCCTTTTCTATCACTAATGTCGCCGGGATAGACAACATCGTTCCATTCCCCGGTTCGCCTCCTCTTCAAGTCATTCTTGGCCAGCCGGGGGCTGGGTCTTGCAGCACTTGCCACTCCGTGCCGAACAGCGGATCCGACACCTTCCGTGCAGCCCAGCATGACATCGGAATCGGCGGCACTTCGGTAGCTTTCGGTGGTCCAGCTCCGTCGCCGGACCTGCCGATTTTCCAGGTCACCTGCAAAAACGGCCTGTCAACCCCCTACCACGGCGGTACCGTTGTGACCAACGAAATTGGGATGGCGATGATCAGCGGCAAGTGCGCCGATATTGGCCGGCTGACGGTGGCACCGTTGCGGGGGCTGGCAGCGCGCGCACCTTACTTTAGCGATGGGTCGGCGGCGACGCTGTTGGATGTCGTGAATTTCTACAACCAGCGCTTTAGTATCGGCCTGACCGATCAGGATAAACAGGACCTCGTCAACTTCCTCAGCGCTCTCTGAGCCGGGAGAGAGGCGGCGAAGACGAAGAAGCCTCCGCGACCATAGTCGCGGAGGCTTTTTGACGCGGTCCTGTCATCGGACGCAATGACGATGCGCGCCCCATCGGGGCTGAACGCCGCGCCAGTCGCATCAGCCTTATGGCAACTAAGACGGCTCCCTCCGAAAGATGCCGAAAACACAAATTTGTACGCGTACTGGGTTTCAGGGAACCGAACGCCTCGCGTTTTGTCCACAATTGCACCCTTACGCGGCAGTCATACCTGCGGCGGCGAGATAATGGCTGAGGCTCCGCTTCCTGCCTAAGATGAAGCCAGAAGACGATGGCAAAAAAACACGCAGCTACCACCAGCGTAGAGTTTCCGCTTCCGGATAATGTAAGCGGCCATAGGCCAACACCTTGATCGGCGGTGCCATCCTTTCTGCTTTTGGCCCCAACCGCCGGTTCTCGCAGCTGCAAAAATTCCTTCGGCTATCTGGGGATGAACAGACGCTCTGATTCCGTTCAAGAAATTACCGAACATGACCCATTGCTGAAGTCGCGCGGATCAACCCGTTCCTTCCGGTTTTGCCTGGCTAATGCGGACATTTCCACGACCGCAAATATTAAGAGGCATCCGCCCCTTTCGCGCTTTCGCAGAGCTATAGCATTGTGCGGCACAGTGGCCCGCCCGCCGCGCGCCTTCGATCATCGTGGGATTGTTACCGGCTCGCTTTGCCACAGCCCCCTTTTGCCAAATTGTGCCTTCTTTTGTGCATCACGGTACGATGCTGGCGACGCAGGTGAAGCATAAGCGTAACCAAGGACGATCGCTGCCATCCCAACATCATACCCCTTCGGCCCAATAAAGCAGCTATATTTGGTTCTTATGGGTCTGCACTTCACCCCGCCTTCGAACGTAGCCAAATATCTCTGAAGCTTTTGGACGTAAGGCTTGCCGCGTCCTTTCACACCGAAAAGCTTTACGGTTTTTCCCTCAACGACGAGCGTCGACGTATCCTCGATCCAAGATATTTGTCCGGCGACTTCGCCCGTTCCCGGCGGCGGTACCGCGGTAGGCTTCGCGAGTGCTAAAGATAGTTTCTCAGGTTCGGCAGCGGCTTGCTTCACAGGCCCGCCATCGCTGACAGCCGCGACCGGCGCCCGTCCGGACGCCGCCGCGCCCTCGCCCACGACCACAAACGGCGCCCAATAAGCCGGATGCGCCTCGCGCAGGGTGCCTTGATCGACCAACGCGAGCATGGATTGGCGCATGGCCTCGGCGCGGCCCATGCTCTTATCGGCCGCGAGCCGGCGCATGGCGCCGGTGACGAGCTTCACCGTGGCGCCGGACTTGACCGCCCAATGCGAGACGAGTAGCGCCCGCGCCTGCGCATAGATAAATGCACGCGCAAGGCCCGAAAGTGCTTCCGCGCCTTGTGCGCCGCCCGCCGCCGTGTTGCAGGCCGAAAGGATCACCCAATCGGCATCGAGCTTCAAAGCCGCAATCTCCGAGGCTGTGAGATAGCCGTCATCCTCCTCGCTCGGGCTATCTGGCGGTGTAAGGATCAGGCCCGGCTCGCTGCTGCCGCTAACCTGGCCCGCCAGCGCACCATGGGTGGCGAAATGGACGATACGGTATCGAGCGAGCTGGCTGGTTTCGCTCAGGTGCTTCACCTCACGCTCGGTGGCACGAGCGCCGAGGTAAACCGCACTTGGGGCAGCGTTTAAATCTCGCGCCACAGCGCATAACTCCGCGGCGGTCTCCGGCAATGGCGCTTGAAATCGGATTTGCGAGACGCTTGCCAGACCGTCGCGCGTTGCCAGCGGAGCTACGCCCCGGGGTGGTCCTTCGTTCAACGCGATACGCTGTGCGGCCGCCTCCGGACAAGCCTTGAAGTCGCGCGCACGCAGGGCATTTTTATGTTCCCTTGGGTCTTTGGAGTCGCCCTCCAGCAGCGGATTGCCGAAACCGATCATTGGGTTAGTGGCGGCGCTCGGACGTGCCACTTGGCGCAGCGCCTTTAGCGATGACACGGCGGGCAACACCGTCAATGCATGATCTCGCGCCAGCCACGCAGCGGATTTGTAGTCGCCGGCCCATACCGGCTTTGTGACGAGCACTTGGAACGGCAATTGCGTCAAGGGGCCTGACGGCACAATGATAAGGCTCTTTCCCTGGATGAGGTCTTCAGCCCTGCCGAACAGCGCTTTGTAGAGCCCATAGGCACGCGTGAGATCGAAGGGTAGCAGATCGCCCTCTTTGGGTGCCTTATTAAGCGAAATACTCAAAAGGTTGGCGCATCCAGCGGCGTGGCTAGCCCACGCTTCGGCATCGAGGCCGCAGCGGAGCGCCGCTACCTCGCGTGCGAGCGCAATCGTGCCTAGCTCGCTTCGCACCAACCGCAGATCGGATTTGGTCACCACCCAAATGAAGGTTTCTTCCGGCGTGGGCTCCCATTGAAAAGTATCGAGAAACAGTACGAGGGCCTCGTCGACGCCAAGCTGGGCCTGCACGTCCTCCACAGCCAGCGGTGCCGGGCTGGCCAGCGCCGCATAATCGGGAAACTCCGCTGCCAGCTTTTTGTCGATTTCGGCAATTCGCGCATCGATGGCGGCGAGCCGCGCCTGGTTCTCCGATTCGGGTTTAGCGTCGCGCGTGTCCGAAGTCTGGCCCAGCCAGGTGTCGCGCAGCCCATCGCGCTTCTGCCATTCCGCGACCAAATCCTGCCGCTCGCGCGCCAGCGCCGTCAGCGCCGGATTATCCGCCGCACCGCGCGCCGACATTTGCGCCAACGATTGCGCCGCCTCTGAGCCGAGCGCCCATTGGGCGGACTGAAACATCTCCCGCGAGGCTAACGCATCCGTTGCGGGGCCTTTCGGCGCGAGACGGTACAACGCATGCAGAAGTCCGCGGAATTGCCAGCTCAATTGCTGCGCTTCGCTTGTTTTCTTTCCCGTTATGGCCTGGCCAGTGTCCAGTGCGCCGCGCTGCGTGCGCATGGCGATTGCAGCGGTGCTACGCCGCCAGAATTGCGCGGCGTGAGCCCAATCGCGTTGCACGAAGTAAAAAGCCGCCAGATTGTGCAGGCTGCTAATCGTCTGCGGATGGTCATGGCCCAGTACCCGCTCGTTTGCCTCAAGTGCTCGCCGATAAAGCGGCTCGGCCTCGCCATAGCGGCCCTGGGCGCCATAGAGGGTGGCCAGATTGTTCACAACAGAAAGCGTATCTGGGTGCTCTTTGCCTAGCAGCCGCTCGCGAGCCTCGAGCGCGAGCTTATAAAGCGGCTCCGCTTCCTCGTAACGCTTCTGGGCCCGATAGAGGACCGCCAAATTGTTAATGATTGCCACCGTTAGCGGATGTTCGGGCCCGAACACGCTCCTGCTCGTCTCGAGCGTGCGTCTGTAAAGGGGCTCGGCCTCAACATAGCGGCCCTGGTCCCGATACAGCTCCGCCAGATTATTCAAGCTTGCAAGCGTATCGGGATGCTGCTTGCCCAGCACTCGCTCGCGAGTATCGAGCGCGTGCCTGTAAAGCGGCTCTGCTTCCGCGTAGCGGCGCTGGGCCCGATACAGCTCCGCCAGATTGTTCAGAGTTCCAAGCGTATCGGGGTGTTCTTTGCCCAGCACCCGCTCGCGGGCCTCGAGCGCGCGCTTGTAAAGCGGCTCAGCTTCGCCATAGCGGCCCTCGTCCTTGTACAGCGCTGCCAGACTGTGCATTATAGAAAGCGTGTCCGGATGTTCCTTGCCGAGCACTCGCTCGCTGGTTGCAAGTGTGCGCTTGTAAATCGGCTCAGCCTCGCCAAAGCGGCCCTGAGTATGATGGAGCGTAGCCAGAAAATGTACGCTCGCAAGGGTATCAGGATGTTCTTTGCCCAGCGCGCGTTCACTGGCCTCAAGCGCGCGCCCGTAGAGGGGCTCGGCTTGCACATAGCGGCCCTGAGCATGATAGAGCGCCGCTAGATTGTTCAGGCTTACAAGCGTATCCGGGTGCTCTTTGCCCAGCACCCGCTCGCGGGCCTCGAGCGCTCGCCTGTAAAGCGGCTCGGCTTCCGCGTAATGGCCGCGTGCCCGATATAGCTCCGCCAGATTGTTCAGGCTGCTAAGCGTGTCCGGGTGCTCTTTGCCCAGCACCCGCTCGCGGGCCTCGAGCGCTCGCCTGTAAAGCGGCTCGGCTTCCGCGTAACGGCCCTGGGCATGATAGAGCGTGCCCAGACTGTTCAGGCTACCAAGCGTGTCCAGGTGCTCTTTGCCCAGCACCCGCTCGTGGACCTCTAGTGCGCGCTTGTAAAGCGGCTCGGCCTCGCCATAGCGGCCTTGGCCTTGGTACAGCGCAGCCAAGTTGTTGAGCGAGACGGCGACATCGGGATGTGCAGGGCCGAGCGCTTTCTCACGGATTGCGAGGGCGCGCTTGTACAACGGCTCGGCCTCGCCATAGCGGGCCTCGGCATAATAGTGCGCGGCCAGGTTGTTGAGCGAGAGGGCGATAGCGGGATTGTCGGGGGCGAGCGCTTTTTCGTTGATAGCGAGGGCGCGTTTGTACAGCGGCTCGGCTTCCGCGTAGCGGCCCCATGTGTTGTACACTTCAGCAAGGTTGTTGAGCGAGGCGGCGACGTCGGGGTCGTCGGGGCCGAGCGCTTTCTCTACGATAGCCAGGGCACGCTTGGAGAGCGGTTCGGCTTCGGCGAAGCGGCCCTCGTCGAGGTACATTGAAGCCAAGCCGTTGAGTGACTTGGCCACATCGGGGTGGTCCGGGCCGAGTGCCTTCTCGCTTACAGCGAGAGCGCGCTCTAAGAACGGTAAGGCTTCAGCGCGGCGGCCCTGATCCTTGTACAGCAACGCTAGGTTATGGAGTGACTCGCCGACCTTGGGGTCGCCAGGATCGAGCACCTTCTCGCGGATGGCGAGGGCGCGCTTCAAGAGCGGTTCGGCCTCTGTATAGCGCCCCTTATCCTGGTAAAGCTCGGCTAGGTTATTGAGCGTCGCGGCCGTGAGCGGATCGTCCGGTCCCAGAACCTTTTCGCCGATCTCCAGGCTGCGCAGGAACATCGGCTCGGCCGCCTCCAGCTTAGCGCGTTCCCTGTAAACCTCGGCCATGTTGTTGAGCTGCAAGGCGAGCACGCGCTCGCCCGCCAGTGCAAGCGCCTTTTTGCGCTCCTCTCCTAGCCCTTTACTCTGCTCGGCAAGAATCGCTCTGAAGATGGTTTCGAAAGTATCGGCATCAGCCTCCTCCAATGGCGGTGATTCGCTGGTGACCAGAGCACGTTTCCCGCCAAGAGCGTGCTTTGCACCGTCCAAGTTGCTCAGATCGAGGGGCTCTGCGTCCTCTGACTGGCTGCGGTCCAGCGCCTCCAGATTGTGCAAGCTGTGAAGCGTATCGGGATGCTCCTTGCCGAGCACGCGCTCTCTAACCCCGAGCACGCGCTTGAAAAGCACCTCGGCCTCGTCGTAGCGGCGCTGATTGCGATAAAGCAACGCGAGATTGTTGATGCTCACTAGCGTGTCGGGATGTTCAGGGCCCAGCACGCGTTCGCGTGTCTCCAAGGTACGCTTATAGAGCGGCTCGGCCTCGTCGTAACGGCCCTGAGCGTGATAAAGTGCGGCCAAATTGTTAAGGCTGATAAGCGTGTCGGGATGCTCGGGCCCAAGCACGTGCTCCCGGGCCTCGAAGGCGCGCTTGCGGAGCGGCTCAGCCTCGCCATCGCGGCCCTGGGCCAAATAAAGCTCCGACAGATTGTCCAAAGTTTCGAGTGTCTCGGGGTGCTCTTTGCCGAGGACCCGCTCGAAGCCTGCGAGCACGCGCTGGGCAATCGGGGTCGCCTCCGCGTACTTCCGCTGCCCAATAAGCTCGGCAACTTTCAAGCCGAGGGGGGCGATCTCAGCAAGCGCCTCGTCATGGCGCACCCGCGCCCGATAAAGCTCCACCAGATTGTTCACGCTTTGAAGCGTATCGGGATGCTCCTTGCCGAGTACGCGCTCTCTGACCTCGAGCACGCGCTTGTAAAGCGCTGCGGCCTCGCCATAGCGGGTCTGATTACTATAAAGTAACGCGAGATTGTTGAGGCTCACTAGCGTGTCAGGATGTTCAGGGCCGAGCACGCGCTTGCGTCCCCCTAAGGCGCGCTTGTAAAGCGGCTCGGCCTCATCGTAACGCCCCTCGGCATGATAAAGCGCGGCCAGATTGTTAAGGCTGATCAGCGTATCGGAATGCTCCGGCCCAAACACGCGCTCGCGCCCCTCTAAAGCGCGCTTGTACAGCGGCTCAGCCTCGTCAAAGCGTCGCAGGGCGTAATAAAGCTTCCCCAGATCGTTGACGCTACGAAGCGTGCTGGGATCGTCCTTGCCTAGCAGGCGTTCTGCGAGCGCCAGTGCTTGCTGGGCGATGGGGGTTGCCTCAGCGTACTTCCCCTGCTGTTGAAGCTGGGCCACTTTGCTGTTGAGCGCGGCGAGGTCATCCGCTCCTTGCGCATGGATGCTTCCATGGGCAGCAATGGCCAGCAGCATCGCGATCGTGAGCACCGTCACCGCTCGCCATATACGCAAGAACAGCTGGGCGTTCAGCGGCTTATGGTAATTCGATTGCGAGCGCGCCAAGCCGCCGGCCGCATCCGCCAAGGTATCCTCCTGCACCGTGAATGCATGTCCGATCAAACGCATTCGCCTGCCCTCGCAATCAACTAAGCAATGCTCAAGCTATGGCGGCGGTCTGTGGCGGATGTGAGACTGGCTGGCTCAGGAAAATGCCTGCTCTCGATCGAAGCGGCCGGACTGGAGGAGGGCCGAGAAAAGCCGTTGCTGGCCCACAAGAAAACTACGAGAGATTTCCGCCACTTCGGCTCGTGAAGGGTAAGCGGTCCAAGCGGTTTCAAGGGACAGCCGGAACCGGGCGTGGCCTTCTGGTATGAGAATGCCAACGGGCTTGCCGAAATCGCCGTCAATCAGGGATGCGTCAGCTAACTCGGTCTTTCGATTGGCATTCCGGTGGAGATCGTCTTTAGCGAAGAAGCCGGCTGTATGGAATGAGCGAGGCGGACTAGCATGCCAAGGTGTGGACGATGGTTGCAATTAAGCAGGGCTTAAAGAGACGCATAAGTCGGCAGCCATCCGCCGGCCGGGGCCAAGTTCAGCCGGTCCGGCCGCCGCGAGGCGCGGCCGGAGAGGTGAAAGATCTCCCCGCGGTAGGCCCAGACGCGGAGATCCGTCCATAAGCGTGCCCCATCGGCTTCCATGGAGGGCTTCGGAACCCATTTCTGCGCTACATAGCCTTCGCTATGTGTCATAAGGCGGCGCAGGCGCGCCCGCCCCACTGCGGCGCTGTCGAGTAGCCCGCGCCCGGCGAAGCCATGCAGAGGCTTGAACACAAATTCCCGCTTTCTTTGCGCTAGCGCTTCCACGTTTTGGGTGCGGATCAGATGCGTCTGCGGTACATGGGCGCTCAGGATTTGACGCTCGCCGGGCTCTATTCCCAGCTCTTTGTCCCAATCCGGCAGCGATAGCCATTCCAGCAGCCGTTTGTCGCTGCGCGTGGCATAGGTGAAGGGATTTGGCGCGACATAGACCCGGCCCGCGTGATAGGCCGTCCTAAGCGCGGAGAAGTCCTCGGACTGCCAGAAGAAATCGGTCGAGCGGTTGGCGATGAAGTTCACGGCCTGCCCCTTGAGCAGCAGTTGCTGGCCCTCCCAGCGAAGCTCTGCCGGACAGCCGATCCCGGCCCGCCAGCCGCGCCGGTGTAATAGATCGCAGAGCAGCTGGAGTTCTTTCCGGAATTTGCCGCGCTCTAGCGATTCGGCATCGTCGAGGACGAGAAACATGCCCGCAGGGCGTTCTCCAAAGAATGCCCTGGCCTCCTGCTCCACCATATCGCCAACGTGCTGGTTGAATGCGGGCAAACAGGCAGGCGCCGCTATTCCATGCTCCTGCGCCAGGCCTGCTGCCTCGTAGTACAGAGCATTGATGATCGCGGCAAATATGAAACCCGACCCGTTGTCGTTGAACTCGATCAGCTGCCAGCCGCTTCCGGGGGGAAGATGAAAATCCCAGGCGCTGAAAAAACAAATCTCCGGCCGTCTAAGCTGCACGTTCGCCGGCGCCTCGCGCAAGGCCGCCGCCTGCCAAGCCTCACGGGCAGTAACGCGGTCAAAGCGGTGAATGAAATCGGATATTTCGGCGAGGATGGCGCTGGGGATGACCTGGTGTTGCGGCACCACAGAGAATTCTCCCGGCACCTCCGGCATCCCGGCAGCCCGGAGCGCGGCGTAGAAGTTCTCGGGAGGCCTCGGCTTTGGTTTCAACATTTCCTCTCAACCGGCTGGCGGAATAGATGGCTTTGGGGGACCTCTCGGGCTCCACTGACCAAACCCAATGCTGGCTTCGTCATAGGCGTATAACTAGGAGTGCCGATAGTACGATCCGAAACAGACCGTCACACTCGCAGCTCCGCCCGCCCGGAAGGAGCCAGCGCGCGCAGGTTGGAGAAAATTTTGAAACTCGAACTTCGCTAAAAAAAGTCACCGGCGTTTGGATGAAACGCATCTCCTGCACGTTCTACGTGCATGCTGCATCCCCGCAAGCAGTATTGGCAGGCAGGCGGCCTCTGGTTCCGTAGTTCCGCCTGCCTTTTTGATATTCGCGTCTCCGAAAACGCCAGCCGCGAGCGCCGTTCCTCGGCCCCGGCTCGAGATCAAATGTGGCCGAGGGACTTCTGCAGTTGCGCTGTGGCCCGGATTTCGAGTTCACTTCGTTCCCGGCGGGGTCCGCAATAAGGTGTTCAGCGGCTGTAATTTTTCGGCTGTCCACACTCCCGAGGTTGACCCTTACCGGAAATTGTTGCGATGCAACAAGGCCACCCATGTACATATACGCTGGTCATTTTTAGGCGGCCCCTAGGGAGCATCCGCGTTTCTTTCGGACACGCCTTTGGACGCATCCTTCGCGACATCTCCTCCCAGCGCCTTGCAATATCGGTCGGCGAGCTCGGTCCCGAGGCGCCGCATATCGGACTCAAGTAGCGTGATGTTTCCCTTCCAGACCACGCGACCCTTGTTATCTTTCTCTTCGCAGCAGAAGGTGAGTCCGGCCAGCTCCGCTTGCACGCGCCCCTTATTAACCGGGCGATGAAACGGCACGACTGTCCTATCATCACCATGCGCGACGGCGTTTCGAAGATCGCGAAGAAATTTGCTCGCCTTCCTTCCCGCGAATTCGGGAAAGGGGCCGATGCCTAGCGCAGCCCCTTGTAAATGCGGCGGGGACTTGGCGCCCGTATGTATCCCCCAGTCTTCGGCGGTTTCCTTCTCGAAATCTTTAAACAATTGACCGCTTGGCTGAATGCGCTGCATTACCCAGCATAGTATGGTTGCGAAGGATGAGTAGGCGCTGGTGACGTTGTACTCTTCGTGCTTCTCGCCAAGGAGTTTGGAGAGGCGGTGGACCACGGCCCATTCGACGTGCTCTTTTTTGATTTCCATTGAGCGAACCCCTTCAAAAATAACTTCTTCTCCACGGAATAATGGAAACGCCCGCCATGCGCAAACGTTGCAAGTCAGGCCCCTAATCCAGGCGGCCACCTTGGCTCCGTCCGCCTTCCAAAGTGATGATGCGCGCGAGCCGGGGCGGCGTCGAGGGCGTCAAGGGTTTCGCAGAAGCAGCGGTTGTTCTTCGCTAGGATGTGGGCTTGCCGAACCGCGGGCGATGTCGCGCACCGTAGCACTCGGCAAAAATTGACCCACTCCGCTCGAAGTTGCTGCGGGCACAGCTGTTGACTGGCGACCACGCGTTGTCCGTTCGCCCGCCTTTACCATGCAATCATGCAGACAAGTTAGCGGTAGCTGATACTATGACCCGGCAAGAATATTATGACGAAGGATTGGTTCATGCCGGAGCTTGCGATTCCAGCGCGCGACTATTTCATTTCACGCACCGATGCGGATAAATCGATTGCCTTGGCCATCGCCGCCATTATCCGCGAGGCGGGGTTTACGACGTGGCTTCAGGACGAGGATTTCGGCCATGCCAGCTTCATGGCGCGTATGGAACAGGGCTTTGAAAGCGGTGCCCGTGTCATTGCATTGTTGTCGGCGGCCTATCAGCGCTCGGCCTATTGCCGCAAGGAATACAATGCCGTTCTAAGCGGCGATCCGCTCAACCTCAAGGAGCGCCTGATCGTGCTGCGCGTGGACGATTGCGCGGCGGCGGGCAATCTCCGGGACATGACTTTCAGGCTTACCACATCGCAGCCGCGCAGCTTGCTGTCGATGGCGAGATTGAAGAGCGCAAGGTCGCGCACCTTGCGCTGCATTTGCAGCCTGGTCCGGATAGCCCAGACGTGCTTAGGCTGCAGCGGTGGCTTTGGGCCAACGAGCTTGCCCTTGTTCCAAGGCTTGCGAAGAACGGTTGACGTCTCTGCATTCTGAACTGTTTCCACGGTTTCTCTCCGTTTAATTTGGGGGAGAGTCCAGGATGACTGAAACAAACAGCAGCTGAAAAAGCGCGCATTCGCCGCTGCATGCGCGTTCGCCAAGGAAGGATGCCGGCGGAATGGGCGTAAAAAGCAAGACAGCCGCGAGCTGGAGTAGCGTCAAGACTAAGCTCCGCGATTTCGACCGCACCGCGCTGCTTGGACTTCTGCAAGACCTTTACGCTGCCAGCAAGGACAACCAAGCGTTCCTCCATGCCCGGCTGAATTTAGGCGGCGATCCGCTCGCGCCCTATAAGGCCATGATATCGCGCTTTGTTTGCCCGGACGTGTTTAAGAACCAGTCGGTCTCTGTGGCAAAAGCGAAAAAGGCGATCTCGGACTATAAGAAAGCCATCGGCTATCCGGAAGGCATGGCCGAGCTCACCTCCTTCTATTGCGAGGAGGTGCTCGTGTTCCTGCGCTCTTGCTGGATGGAGGACGAGGGATACTTCTTGGCGCTCCTCCGCATGTTCGAGCAAGCGTTGAAGTGGGTGATGGCCCTCCCAGAAGCCCAGCAGGGACCCTTTCTCGAACGCCTGGACCGCGTCCGTGCCGAAGGGCAGAAGATCGGTTGGGGTGTTGGCGATGAGATGGCCGAAATTTGGTACACAATTTCAGACCATTCCGAAGCTGGAGGATGAGCGGCCTCTTCCAAAATGGTCACGAAACTCCCGGCCATGACCCTGAACAGACTATTTCATTTTGCAGATCGGTACGGCCATTTCTCCATCTCTATGCACCACGACGGCGGCTCTCGCGGTAAGAAGAAATTCTCGCGCTGGCGGGGAGTGAGGCAGCGGGGCACAAACGTTTTCACGTCGTCGATAAGGTTTTGACGGCGCGGAAAGACCTCCCAAAGACGCACCGTCTTGTCGTCGGAGGCGGTGATGATGTGGCGGCCATCGGGGCTAAAAGCAGCGCCCCAAACTCCACCTTCGTGGCCTGTAAGTTCGCCAAGGGGCTTGCCGGTCCCGGCATCCCAAAGCCGCGCCTTCTTGTCTGCCGATGCCGTCAGGATGCGCCGCCCATCGGGGCTGAAGACCGCACTGCCTACAGAGGCGTGCTCATAATCGTCGCGGTGGACGAATGGCCGGCCAACTGGCTTGCCGGTTTTCGCATCCCATATCCGTGCGGTACGGTCCCACGATGCTGTAACGATTTCACTGTCATCCGGACCAAACGCCGCTCGATAGACAGTTGCTGTGTGGCCCATGAGCGGATCGCCGATTGTTTGGAGAGTTTCCGCATCCCATCGCAGGACAGTTGCATCGCCGGATATGGTAACGATACGCCGTCCGTCATGACTGAAAACGGCGTAGCGCACGTGACCCTTATGCCCCGCGAGCGGCGCACCCATCGGCTTGTGCGTATCTGCGTCCCACAACTGCGCGGTGTTGTCCTCGGATGCTGTAACAATGCGGTGTCCATCGGGGCTAAATGCCGCGCTCCATAACGGCCCGTCATGGCCTTTCAGCGGTTCGCCGATTTGCTCGCCGGTCTTTGCGTCCCAAAGCCGCGCGGTATTATCGTCCGACGCTGTGAGGATGCGGCTCCCATCCGGGCTATACGCCGCAGTGCGCACAACTGCGTGCGCGTTAATGAACTCGCCGGCGGGTTTGCGTTCGGCGTTCCAAAGCCGTGCGGTCCGATCCAGCGATGCTGTGAGGATCTTAGTCTCGTCGGGGCTGAAGACCGCGCTTGCCAAAGCGTCATCGTGCCCAGCGAAGGGTTCGCCGATGGGCTTGCGGGTTCGCGCATCCCAAAGCTGAGCGGTTCCGTCACCCGAGGAGGTAAGGATGCGCTGCCCATCTTTACTGTATACCGCGCTCCATAAACCGCCCTCATGGCCTGTGAATTCTCCGATGAGTTCCCCGGTTCCGGCATCCCAAAGCCGCGCTATGTGATCCAAGGACCCGGTAAGAATTTTGCTGCCATCCGGGCTGAACACAGCTGTGATCACCTCAAGCTTTTGCCGGGGGAGTTCGCGAATAAGTTCGGCGGTCTGGGCATTCCAAATCGCCGCTGTCTTATCCCACGACGCCGTGACGATCCGGCGTCCATCCGGACTGAACGCCGCCTTCATTACGCCATTGCTATGCCGAAGCACAGGCGTGCCGCTTGGTTGGCGGGTTTCCACATCCCAAAAACGTGCCGTTGAGTCCCACGATGTTGTAACTAACCGTTTGCCATCGGGACTAAAGGCTGCGCCGGTGAGCGGAGCGCTATGGCCGGCAAGCGGCTCGCCGATCTGCCGTCCTGTTTGAGCGTCCCAGAGCCGCGCGGTGCGGTCATTGGACGCCGTGACGATGAGTCTGCCGTCGGGGCTAAATGCAGCTGAAACTACCCACTCCGTATGGCCTGCTAACGGCTCGCCGAGCTGTCTGCCGGTTTGCGCATCCCATAGCCGGGCGGTACGGTCGTGGGAAGCCGTGACGATGAGCTTGCCATCGGGACTAAAGGCAGCACTCCATACTTGATCCTCATGACCCTTAAGGATCGCAAGTTCGGGACGCGCGCGATGCCGTGCACGCTCAAGGCTGACCTCCGCAGACGGCCAATAGGGGCGCGCTAAAGCCATTTCGTTATCGCCACGGCGATCCGGCAAGGCTTCGAGCGCGATCAAGAGCCCTGTCACCGCGTCGCCTGCATAAGTCTCCCGCTTCGAAGCATCGGCAAGATATTTCGATTCCCGAAGCCAAGCCTCATTGCGCGTCCGGCGCGCTTCGATGCCGAAAAACGTCGCAGCGATGGCAAGGCCGAGGAACAAGAGGGCGGCAACCGCCAGGCGGCGCTGAAAGGCGCGGGCGCGGCGGCTGGAAAGCGTGATAAACTTGCGCACGCCATCCGTGAGTTCGTCTCGGAAACGCTTTGCGATGCTTTCCGCCTCTGCCAGTGGGAGGCCGGACGTGATAAGCAGGTCGCGGCGCTCTTTCGCCGCCTTCCAGCGCCGGAACTGCTCCTCCACCTCAGCGCGGATGCGAAAGAACTCTGCGCTGTCGGCAGCGATAGCCTTGGCACGTCCCCAGCATTCCAGCACCCGGGCATGAGCCAAGCGAACGTGGCCGTGCCCAGTGCCGGAGGTGATAAGGATGCGTGCTCCGACCAGTGCCTTCACCAGCTGGCGCGACGGCTCATCGGCTTCGGCCTCCGCAAGGGACGCAGGCCGGATGTCGAGGCTCACCGTTCCGGTAGCCGTTTGCGACGGCGCCGCGAGCTTCCGCAGCAAGCCGCCGAGCCTGGCCTGTGCCTTCTGAGGCAAAGCGGCTAAGGCACGCTCGGCCTCCTTGTCCACAGCCCCCTCGATGCCGCCCAGCGCCGCGTAGGCCGCAAACGTGAGCCGGGCGCTGTCGCGAGCCTCGAACAGCCGGTTGAGCGTGAATTCCAGGAGCGGCAAAAGCTCGCCGCGTTCAGCGTCGCGCAAAAGGACTTCGTCCAGAGTTTCTCCCGTCCTCTCCTCTTTCTCGAAGATGAGGCCTGCTGCTTCCGCTGGACCGCGCACAAGCTCCGCTAGTTCGGCCGGGCCGGGGGCGCGCACGTCGAGGCTTGCGCCCGCTTCCCTAAGCTCCCGGAGAGCCGTCTCCTTCTGGAATACGCTGTAGAGTTCGTCACGAAGTGTGCCAATGATCCAGATGCGGCCTGTCGCGGCGAGCCGTGCCAGCAGGCGGGCGAACGCCGCGCGAGCTTCGGTGGAAACGTTCGCTGCGAACAGGTCGTCGAGCTGATCCGCCACGATCAGGAGCCGCGCATTCACAGGCCCGTCGTAGCCCTCGCGCTGGCGCGCCGCTTCCCCCGCTTTGTCCAATGCGCGCAAGACCGGCTGCATCGCGCTTTCGTGGTCGTGGGCGAACGCAGCGGCAAGCTTGTCCGCGCTCGGGAAGTCGCCGCTGGCCAGCTCTGGCAGCGCAATCGGACGGCCGCTCTCCTCGTCCTTGATGTCGCCTGGCCCGTCAAACAGACGGGCGGCCAGCGCCGCGACGGGGTTGGCACCTTCTCCCGGACGCATAACCGCCACGCGCCACACATCCACATCGGCGACGGCGCCGGGCGCTGTGAGCCGCGGAACGGCACCCGCTCGCGCCAGCGAAGATTTGCCTGCGCCGCTTGGGCCGAGCAGCAGCAGAAAAGGCGTGCCGCGCCCTGCCGCGTCCTTTAGCGCATCGATGGCCTTTGCCATTTCGCGCGCCCTGCCGAAAAAGACGGACGTGTGCTTCGCGCCGAAGGGCTCAAGGCCGCGAAATGGCGAACCCTTCTGCACGATCGACCAGGTGCGGCCCTGATCCAAATGCTCGGCAATCCATTTGCGCAGTGCTTTTTCGGCCGGGCGCTCGAAATCATCAGTGGTGGAGAAAGACTGAAATGCCGCTTTGAACTGGCCTTCAGGTGTTCGAAACCAAGTGTCAAAAAAAATCTTTAGCCGCCGCCACTGCTCCTCGATCTCGGCTCGGCCCGGGTCATCAAGCTTAATGCTGGGCGAGTCCGGATGGCGGAACACATAAACGTCGGGCAAGCCGCAGGCTTGGCTTGCGGCAATCGCGGTTAGGACCTCGTAAGCGGTGCCGCTCGGATAGGGCTCGTTATCCGTCATGGCCATGAAGTCCGCCGGAAGCGCAGTTCCGAGTCGCTGCCGGAAGATAGCGATGACGATATCACACTTCGAGGCTTCAGGGATTTGCGCCTGGAAGGTAGCATGCGCCTTGTAAAGATCGTCTTCCCAGCGGATGGGGATGAAGCGCGCAACGCTCGTGAATTCCCCATTGAGCCGTTCCAGCATTCGGACGGTGCGCTGACGCTCGAACGCCGCGTCGCCGGGCGAGGAAATGAAAACTCGAACGTCCCGCATGGCGAAACCACCTTGATAACGCCTCGGAAAGACTCCTCGGCTAGGTATCGGAAACGTTGATCAGAAGTTTAAAATGCCGCTTCCTTATTTGACTGCCTTAGAGGCGGTCCCGTCAACGTTTCTTCTCTTTAGTTTTCTTTTAGTCCCCCTGGACCGCTCATGGCCCTGACCGCCGGTACACTGCTATTCGTAGCACTGCCTGCAAATGGATCCGAAAGCAGGCGCCAGGACCTAACAATTTATTTTAGTCCGCCGCGCATAAAGCTGTCACTCAAAGATCTGAAGAATCCTCCGTGCGTGCTTTCTCGATTCGCCACATTTCGCGCTAATCCGAATGCTGGAGGCGAGTCTTCCAATATAGGTGCAACCGCGTTAACTTGATCTCAGCAATGCAACGCATGCCTGGTCCCGGCCGCATACAACCAGCGGCATGACCACATGCTGCGCTACCTCGTACAATTCAACAACCCGGTTTGAAAAATGCAAACAGCTGGCGAAGACGCGTCCTCTCTTTTCACACCGTTCAAGCTTGGCGATTTGGAACTGCCCAATCGCATCGTTATGGCGCCGCTCACGCGCAATCGCGCCGACCCGGACACTGATGCCCCGGGCCCGATGATTACGGAACATTACCGGCAGCGCGCCACCGCTGGGCTGATCATCACGGAAGGCTCGCAGATTTCCCGCCAGGGGCAGGGCTACATCCAGACACCGGGCATCTATTCGGACGTCCAGGTGGAAGCATGGCGCAAGGTCACCGATACCGTGCACGCTGCTGGAGGGCGAATTTTCATCCAGCTTTGGCATGTCGGGCGCGTATCCCATGTGTCGTTGCAGCCGGATGGCGCAGCACCCGTCGCCCCGTCCGCCATCCGGGCGAAAACCCGTACCTATCTCGCCAGCGGCTTTGCCGAGGTCTCGGAGCCGCGCGCCCTCAGCCTTGACGAGATCCGGGCAATTGTTGCCGATTACCGCAAAGCGGCGGAAAACGCCAAGCGCGCGGGCTTCGACGGTGTGGAGATCCACGCGGCGAACGGCTATCTCCTCGACCAGTTTCAGCGCGATGGGAGCAACAAGCGGACCGACACCTATGGCGGCAGCATCGAGAACAGGGCGCGGCTGACGCTTGAAGTTGCGGACGCAACGCTGAGCGTATGGAACAAGGGCCGGGTCGGCGTGCGTCTGGCGCCCGTGAGCCCGGCCAACGACATTTCCGATGGCAATCCTGCAGCAATATTCGGTTACATCGCGCAGGAGCTGGGCCGGCGCGGCATCGGTTATCTCCATGTGGTGGAAGGCGAAACCGGCGGTGCACGCGACTTCGCTCCCTTCGATTACGGAGCGCTGTGCAAGGCATTCGCGGGAGCGTATATGGCCAATAACGGTTACACCCGTGCGCTGGCGGTCGAGGCGCTGGCGGCCGGCCGTGCCGATCTGATCTCGTTCGGCAGGCTCTTCATCGGCAACCCGGACCTTGTGGAAAGATTGCGCCGCGACGCGCCTTTAAACACGCCCGACCGCTCCACCTTTTTCGGCGGCGGCGCCAAGGGCTACAACGACTACCCCACGCTCGCGGAAAAATAGAGGCGTTGGCGCCGCAGATATCTGCGTGCGCCAGGTAAGGCTCGCTGACGGCAATTCGAGCATTGGTCGTGCGGCTGCGGCTTCGCTGACGACCCGAGTCTTGGAGCTTTACGGATATGGCGGAGGCGGGTCGGATCCAAAAATGGCCTTAGAAGTTCGGCTGGCCGCGCTACCCCCAAAACCGGAAACCCCGTTCACGACGCCAAATACACTTGCCGATCGAAATGGCGCTCGCGTGCCATGGCTCCAGCGGCTATGGCTCCAGCGGCTTGGATCGCTTTCGCTCTTGCAGTAGCCTCGTTGCGCTTTGAGGCGCGCCGTTGCCAGAGTAATATTCGGCGCATCCGCACCGCCGACAGGAAAAACGCCGATGCCCACATTGAAGTCAAAGTTCGAGCAGGCGGTCGCCGACAGCAAAAAGCTGCCCAAGCGACCCGACAATCAGACGCTGCTGCAGATCTACGCGCTGTACAAGCAGGCGAACGAGGGCGATGCGACCGGCACGCGCCCGGGCTTCACCGATCTGGTCAGCCGCGCGAAGTGGGACGCCTGGAAGGCGGTCGAAGGCAAGTCGGCCAACGAGGCGATGCAGGCCTATGTCGACCTGATCGAGTCGCTGAAGTAGGCGCCACTAGCGGCGCGGGGCGGCGCTCTTCGGCGGCGGCCGGGGGCTTGGCCGGCGTGGTCTTACGAGCAGAGGCCCAGCCGGGGGTGCGGGTCGAAATGGCCGGCGACGACCACTGACGCTGCTGAGGCTTAGACTGAGTTGGGTCGCAACCGGAAATGCTCATGTTGAGCAATTCTCGGCTGCTGAACCTTCAGAAGCGGACTCATCGTCGACTGTCTGTGGCAAGAGTTGGCAATATATCCTCAAGCTTGCCAGTGTTGCATCCGTCGAAATAGCGGCGCACAACTGCGATATTGTCTGATTCGAGAGTTCCCATCGTTGGCTCCTTACTTGCTCCGGCACACTGCGCAGCCGAACAGCCTCGGCTTCCGGTTGCTTCTACTATTGTGCTGATGCACATGCGATTGACCGTGCCTGATCCGGCTGCATCTGCACTTGCACGCCGTTGCGGAGCGTCTGGAGGACGACGCAGCTGTGCTCTGCCGCCGCCAGCAGCATCCTCACTTTCTCCGGGGGCACGTTGGCGGCCGGCTCGAGGCGCACCTCGCACCGCATCTTTTGGAATCCGACAGGAACGTTGCGGTCCACGAGCAAGGTGCCGCGGGCGTCGGCCTCGGCCCGCGTGCTGACTTCAAGACGAGCAATCGGAATTTCAAGCCGGTCCGCGATAATCCGCAAAGTAGAGTGGAGACAGGAAGCGAGCGCCGCGCACAAAATGTCGCCGGGGTTGGGGCGATCATGATAGCCGCCGACGGCGCGATGAATACCGGCTTGCAATAGCGCGTCATATCCATGTCCTGGTGCGACTGTGCACTGGAAAGGATCTTCCGCACTATTCGCTACGGTTCCGGCGGCATCGATGATCCACGCTTCATCCGGCGCGGTGCGATATCGCTCGCGCAGCGGATCCTGCCGCTGCTTGACAATGCCCTTGGGGGGGTGGTTCATGGCGCTGACCTTTCAGATTTGATGCTGAAAGGATAGGGCTAACGCCCGCCGCGGTATTGAGGCGCCGGTCCCATTGAGATCAATTTTTATCTTCCGGAAGCCCGTAATTCCGGGGCGCTGGCCCCAGCAGGCGCAGCCGGTCAGTCCCGGCCGAGGCCCGCCTTGCGCGCGAGGACGATTGCCTGGGAGCGGTGTTCAACCGCAAGTTTGGAAAAAATCGCCGTGATATGATTGCGCACCGTTTTCTCGGAAATGCCCATCATTTTGGCGATGTCGGCATTGATCATTCCGCGCGCGATGCAGTCAAGAATCTCGCGTTCGCGGGCGCTCAGCGCGACCAATTTGCTTTGCGAAGGCACTTCAGCGGGTTCGTCCGCCTTTAGAAAATTGTTCAGTTCGGTTCGAAAGGTTTGCCAGGCTTTCTCATTGGCCAGCAGGATATGGTTCTTACCTTCAAGCCTTCAAGCGGCACAAAGCGCGTTTGGAATGGCTGCGGCGAGCCGGCGCCCCGCCTCGAACGGCACCATCGCATCGCCTTTGACGTGGAAGACAAGGGTGGGAGTTCTCAGTTTGCCGGCCTCGGCGCGAATGTCGAAGCTGTTGAAAGCGTCCCACAGCTTCCGGGCGTTCATTGCTGAAGCACTGCGCCGCTGAAGTTCGCCGATCCAGCGGAGCTGCTCCCTGGTCGCTTCCGGCATCAGCAAATTAGCAAAGACTTCTCGAAATGCCCCAGCGTCGCGGCCCCAGCCGAGCTCGATCATCTGCGACAGTGTATACGCTTGCTTCTTCAAGCCTTCATCTACGCCCGCGGCAAAAGCGCCCGACAAATAGCTGTCATAAAGGATAAGCCGGCTGACGCGGTCGGGGTAGCGGGCGGCATAGGCGGCTGCGACGACGCCTCCCTGGCAAAGTCCGATGAGCGGAAAGCGCCGAAGACCCGCTGCGTTGACCACCGCTTCGAGATCGCCGATCCATGCGTCCAGGCTAAAATCATCCACGTTACGGTCAGACAGGCCCGACCCGCGCGGGTCATAGCGAATGAGCGTGCGTCCCTCGGCAAGCACCTCGAACCAGTGGCGCCAGATTGCGCTATCCCAGTCCAGTTCGAGATGGGTAAACCAATTTGCTGTCCGAACCAACGGCGGGCCGTCACCGGCCTTGGCAAAGGCTATTCGTGTTCCGTCATGCGCGGTGCAGAATTGTATCCGCTGTTTCATCTGGCGTGAGCTCTAAGCCCGTAACTCCTGTTCTGACAAAAATAGCATAACAGAGCCGGGCTGAAATAATGCGAATCCTACAAACAGGTTGTCGCGAGCAAACGGCAGTTCTTGGCTGGGGAGAAGTCCGCAGTTGGCTAGGCGGCCGAGCAGAAAATGTTTGTGAAAAAAAGAGGGATGCGGTCCGAGTGATGGACCGGTGCCAGACGGGAACGGCGGTTCATCCCTCAATAGCGGGTACTCTCCGGAATCGGCCCGAGGTCCGCACTCGGCCTAAACCAGCTCTCTGAGCCACCTCATCCGTTGGCTTGCCAAGAAATGTTTGCTTAGTCCGAAAGATCACTACCCGCGCGACTTGAAGTGCTCCGCGAGCGCGTCGAGCGCGCTTCCCAGAATGAAGACGCCGAGTCCTTTCTGTGCCTCCTTATGACCAAGCGCACCGGCCGCGGCCCCTAGCTCGGGGATCGCGCCGCCCTTCGCCGCCCACGCAAGAAAGGGCTCGCGGGCGAACGGCGGCAGTGCGGCGGCAGCGGGCTCCAGCTCAGCGCGATCCGCAGCGGCGAGAAGCCCGGAGAAATGGACGGCGGCAGCTCTTTGCGTTGTATCTATCCATTTTCCTTTGAAGGCGGTTTCGGCGGTTATCCTTACCGCGGCGCACGGCGGCGAGGGCGCGCTGTTGAAGCTCTGGGAGCTTGGGTGTGTGGCGTTTTTTGTATCGGCTAGACACGACGTTTCCTCATTTGCCCGGAAACCATTTGTTTCCGCAATAAACGCCGCCCGTCGAACCGGCAGCCCTTTGAGCTGCCGCGCGCTCGCCGTCGAAACCCATGGCGCGGGCGCGGCCGTACGCCTTCACTTTTTCAATGTCGGCTTGACTTATCCGCAGCGGCGGTTTGGCCTCAGCCATGACGAGTGAAATGGCCGCGGCGTTTATCACGTCGTCGTGCCACGCGGCGCCCACGGGGTGGTCGATCACCTCGCGCCCAGATCCGCGGACTTGCCGCCTCTCAAGCGAGCAGAGCTGCGAGAGAAGCTTTTTATTGTCGAGAAGCTCAAGCTTACGGCCGTTGAGAAGGGGAAGGAATTCCGTGTAGAATTGCGACTTGCTTTTTTCCGAGAAGGTGTAAGCAATTCCATTTTTGCGGAAGGCGCTGGCTATCCAATCGCCGGTATATTTATCGCCATGGACTTGGCTAATTCTATAGGACTTAAGCAGTTTGGAAATTTCTGCGACCGTAGCGTCCGGCTCGAAGGGCGGGACGAATTCCCGAAGCGCGGCGAGGACGCCAACGCCTTCTTGCGTACGGTAGCTTATGGCTACGGCGAAACTATCGGACCCGCTGCCCCCGGCGCCATCGCAGCCCGCGCTGTAGGCCGCGCCATAGGCGGGCGGGAATTCCCAGCGTTGCGGCACTATGGCGGCCTCGGCGACGTCACGGCTGACGAAGGCGCTGATATCGTCGCGCCATTCGCCGCCGAGCTCTGAGCGCGCCGAAACCGGGTCCCGGTCGTACTCGCTGTCAATGTATGACTGACTTAAAGTCGGGTTCATAAGCTTGGACGTGGCGTTTTGCCAGACGAGAATAGAGCTGTCCTTGCCGAAGTAGCGCCTCGCCGTTTCCCAAGCGGGACCGCTTTTCGAATAGGGCGAGCTAGCGCAAATGAGAAGGGCGCCCTTGACGGTCGCTTGAGCGGGTCTGACGGCGGCGAGGATTTCGCTTGCCGGGTTGGCTGCAGTTTCGACGTCGCGCCAAAAGCAAATTTCGTCCCCGAGGAAAACACAAATTGTCCGTCCACGGATGGTGCGGAAGTTGCCTGCGTTAATCGTGATGACGAGGCCGTTGGCTAGCTCGAGCTGCCCGCGGCACATGCGCTCTCTGGGGGTGCCCGTGGTGCCGAAGGTTGGAAGCGGCAAAAGGGTGGACTTCACCTATGAGCAAGCCTTCTCGATGCTTTTTACGGTTGCGCTTGAGTTTGGCGGATACACGCCGCGGATTGCGGTGATCGCGGGTCCGGCAATCGCGGAAGCCTACGCCGATCAGCTTCGCCCCGTTCCCAAAATCGAGAAGATCGAAGGCGATATTTGGATAATCGCGCCGCCGGCGGAAGCGGACAACCCGGTTTGCCAAATCAACAGCTACGGGAAGCTCGCAGCATGGGAGCAAAACGAGAAAAACCCCTTTGCGCCGATGGTCTTTTTCAAAATGAACGCCTCACGCCTAGTACGGCGGTTCGAGCAAGCCTTGGCACTAAACGCAAAGAAGTAAGGAAACAAGTAAATGTCAATTCGGAAACGCACATTGCCGAGCGGCGCAATCCGCTGGCTTTGTGGCTACATGGACGGCGCCGGGGTGCGCCGGGGGCGGCTATTCAAAACCAAGAGAGAAGCCGTTGACTTTCAGATAACGGCCGGCGGCGAAGTCCGGGCCGGCACGCACGTCGCGGACGCGGCAAGCATCACAATCGAAAAAGCGGGTGAGCTTTGGTTACAGCGGTGCCAGCTAGACGGATTAGAGGCTTCTACGATCCGGCAATATGGCCAGCACTTACAGCACCATATTTTACCGCTCATCGGCATTGTGAGGCTTTCACGGTTGAGCAAACCCGCAATTGAGGAATTCCGCGACCGGCTCCTGGAAACGCGCTCGCGTGCCTTAACCAAGAAAGTGCTGGTATCCTTGAAGAGCCTTCTTTCCGAGGCCCAGCGGCGCGGTTTGGTAGCTCAGAATGCGGCCACGGGCACAAAGGTGACGATAGCCAAGCGGCACGAGGAGAAGGTCGCGATCCCTTCAAGGGAAGAGATTAGAGCCATAATCAATGAGACGGCCGGCCTCTGGCCTTTAACGCTGCCCTGGCGTGCGCTTATTCTCGTTGGGTTATTCTGCGGCCTCAGAGCTTCTGAAATCCGCAGTTTGGCTTGGGATCATGTCAGCTTCGAGGAAAAGCTTCTTCGTATCCGGCAGCGTGCCGATTTCAAAAACAAGATGGGTTCGCCGAAATCGGCGGCCGGAACGCGCGACGTGCCTTTGGCTCCGATAGTTCTAAATGCGCTTCGGCAATGGCGGCTCGTTTGCCCGGCATCGGCGCAAAACCTTGTGTTCCCTACCCGCGCCGGAACCATCATTTCGAACTCGAATATGCATCGCCAATGCTGGCGCCCCCTGCTTAGGGCGGCCGGGCTCGACGGCCGCTACCGGTTCCATGATTTACGCCATGCATGCGCGTCCATGCTTATTGAAGCCGGCTGGCAAGCAAAGAAGGTGCAGACTGTAATGGGCCACGGCTCGGTTCAAATGACATTCGATCTGTATGGGCATCTTTGGAAAACCCCGCAAGACGACGCCGACGCAATGGCCCAAATCGAAAAGCGGCTTTTCGCCTGATTGCAACATGGATGCAACACAACGGCCTTAACTCATTGTTTTAATGCATATGCTGGTTCGATTCCGGCCCTGGGCACCATGTTTTTCAATGAGTTAGCTGAACATAATGCCAGGCTTCCGATGGCCTGGCTACCACATGGCTACCACGAGAATGAATTTCATGGTGATAGGCCGTATCCGAGGCGTGCCGAGATTAATCGGTGCAACTACCTAGGGTAATTACACGAAAACTGATATAGCGAGGGAGTCCCGTTCCAGTACGCCGGTGCGGAAATTTGATGCCCTCTCCGAGTGAGCTTGGCAGAGAACCCGCCACGGCGCACATTGCGTCCTTATTCATGTCCAAGATCGCTAGAACCCCGAACAGCCCTCTGCGTGCGAATTCACTATGCATACGAAGGGCTTGAAGCTAACTTCTTCAGGGCTCAATGCCCGTTGTGCGAGGGACGTTGAAACTTGAATCGGGATTGTAGTAGAAGGGCCAGCGGTTTCGTGACTAAAAGCCAGCCGCAATAGCGTTACCGACAAGGTTCGCGAGGCTCCTCAGGTTACAAAATGACGATCATTATAGAGAAATTTCTGGCTGCGGGCGGGCACAACCGAACTCAAATTGAAGCAATTGAAAGGCTTTCACCTGGCCAGACGCTAACGGTTATAACTTCACGAGTCGGTTGCCAGGCAAGATCGCTTGGTCACTCCCGAATCGTGCCCGTTTTAGCCACTCAACGCGAGCGAAAAACAAAGACTGCCTGGGCGATTGAGAATGATGCAACTCTGATCCAATCACTCTTTCAAGAGTATCAACTGAACGAAGCAGTGCCCGTAATTATTCCGAGCGCTGAGCTACATGATTTAAGGGTTGTTTTGAAACTTATACAAAATAATCCTGGCATAGCGCTATTCAAGATGCGGCTATTGAACGAAATAGTTATTACCAAATTATCGGATATTGAGCTTCACACGCTTCGCACACACGTTTCTGCAGGGACAATTTCTCTGCTGACTGAGACAGAGTCTCTCAGTAAACGCCTGAAGGTTCAGTTCGATTTAGAGTCTAAATCGAACTTCTTGCTTCCATGTTTGATTTTTCCGGAAGATGATGTTCTCATACCCATCGGAAATGACGGCAGAGCCACCTTTAGAGTCGGTTACCTTGGAGGATTAAGGAAGGAAAAAGGCTCCGCTCAAATCCCAGCGATAATTAGAGAGCTGTTTCGGTTTATCGCGGACAACGGCCATGATATTAATGTAGACTTTATTATGCAAGGCAACCGAACCTCCTGGTATAGGCTTAAGAATATCGCGTACGATCTTAAGCTAAAGTATAGCGTATCCGGTATATTTCGGAGGAATCGTGGCAAGATCAGAATCATAAAGAGCCGCCCATTTATGTCCGATGCCGAGTTTGTTAGGACAATTCTTTCCGTCGACGTTTTGATTTTGCCATACGATATTAAATCATATCAGTTTCGTGGCTCAGGAATTATTATTGATGGAGTTTTGGCTTTGAAGCCAATCATTTATACGAAGGGGATTGGCATGTCTAACTACTTAGAATACGGGAACGGAGAGGCAGCTTCGTCAGCCAAGGAATTCGCGGAGAGTATCGTTAATGTACTTTTGAAGTTTCCGGAATATAAATCTAAAGCGGCGTCGGCGCGCGCCGCTCTGCTGCTAGAGCTACAGAGAACTGCCAATTATTTGGCCCAATAGGGAACCCCGCGGTTCTGCCAGGGGGCAAACTGACCAGCAACAAGGGAGAGTCGTGCTAAGTACCGCATGGGGTAGATTGAACTTTCTGAGTGAAATACTGGCTAATAGTCGACTAACATGTCTCTTTAGGGTCGGCGTCAGCACCCGGTAGCTCGATCAGGGGACTAATCGGCTCAGGTGAAGATCAAGGGCTAAGGAAGGTGCGAAGTCCTCCTCATAGCAACGCGCGATAAACTTAACGCAGCTCACCCCGGACCGCGTCGATTCTCAGAAAAGATTCTTAGAGGTGTCCGTTAAGTTTGATTGCCTTGCTCATTCGCCTGAAGATACCTTTTACTTTACGCGATATTTTACGCGCCTTGAGGCTTTCGATTACTTGACGCTGCTCCCAAAGAAGGGAGCCAAGATCGCGTTCCAAGTTGGCACTATCGGGATTTTCAGAGAGAAGTATTTCGCCTGCTCCCGGGCTGCCTCAGACAATGTCTCTACGAGACTTTGTCCAAAACGCATCCGGCGTTTTTCTCCCTCTTGCCAAGCGACGCGCTCCGGCAGGACAAGATGGGATGAGAGGCGCCGGGATTCGTAATGTTAGGAAGGATTTGGTGCCGGCTGAGGGATTTGAACCCCCGACCTTCGGTTTACAAAACCGCTGCACTACCACTGTGCTAAGCCGGCAATAAATCCTGCGCGACGCTTTGCTCCAGCGATGCGCGTGCTTCGCATGAGTGATAACAAATCCGGGATCTCGAAGCAACATAAGAGACCGCAGCCGCCGCTGGACGCGGCGATGCGGGCACTGAGCGCTCTGCCCCTATTGCTTCGGCGGTCCATAAAGCCTTTGCACGGCGGCTATGTCGGACGGCTGCAGCTCTTGGACATGCTCGTCGTAACGGTAAGCCATAATGGCGCCGGTGCTGCCCGGATGGTCGAGGCCGATGGCATGGCCGATCTCGTGCGTGAAGGTGTGACGCAAATCGTAGACGCTGAGATCGCCATCGAATCCGGTTTTCCAGCGCATATTTGGGTTGAGGCAGACGTAGGATTGCTCGATCCCGCTAACTGTGCCGTTTGCTTCGGTATCGAAAGCTTCCGCCGAGGGCCCTGGGCCGCCCAGCGCCTTCTCGACCGGTTGAATGCCGTGGCTGCTCAGATAACTGAGATTTGTGAACGCCCTGCCGGCGGCAAACTCCTGCGCGCCAACCACAATGTTGGCTTGGAGAGGGGCGCTCACCTCGACGAATGTTATGTTGGCGGCAGCTTCCCATACCGCGAAGGCGGCGCGCAGCTCCCGCTCCGCAACGTCCTCAGGAATGCCAGGCGAGGACGATACGATGCCGGCGAAAGCATGCATGGAGGAGCAATTGTCCGGGCTAAGAATGCGCTTGCCGCCTGGGAGCGTGTAAGGTCCCCTCAGAACCGCATAAGTGACAATTGTGGTGGCGCCGGGGGATGGGGAGAGCCATTTCAAGACATGGCCATTCACCTCTAAGAGCGTGCCGGCCGATGCCGGGGCCGCAGCGGCAGAAAACAGCGCGACAGTCAACGCTATGCAAAGAGGTGTCTTCATCGCAGCGATACGTTCTCCTTAGCCGGTTCCCGGTTTGCCTGCACTCCAGCGGCGATCCCTATCCGGCGCATAAGCCTTCGCTTTGCGTGAAAATGCGGCCACCGCAAGCTCTGCTAAAGTCGAAGCAAATAGCGGGCCAACTTTATTGCGCCTTTAACCTTTCCTGTCCTGCGGCGTATGCGCACGCGTTGCCTTGCGCGAGCCCGCCGCCGCGCCTAATGTTGCCGTCATGCTACCGATTATGTTTGGAGCGTTCGATGCCGGTCCCTGCAACCGCGAGAAGCCCTTCTTGCCGCGCTCGCCTCGCGGCGAACGCGCAATCTCTACTTCCGCATCGTCAACAGCTTGAAGCGGAACGCCCCGGCGCTGGGCGAATTCCTGAAGGGAGGCGGGAATTATGTGCCAACGAAGTTTATTTGCTCCGGTTTCGTCCAGTACGCTTATGTTAATATGATCGCGGCGGCGGCGAAAAAGGGAATCGTGAGCGCCGGTCAAGTCAGCCGTGCGTTGGAGGACGTGCTTTTCATGCCGAACGCGAGTGCGCCGGGCAAAATCGAGGAGCTTCTTGCCTGTACGCCGGAAATCCTGGCAGAGACAGACAAGCTGATGTTCCATGTTTCCTCGTCAGCTGAGGCCTATAGCTTTTTCGAGGAGACCTTGCCGAAGCGAATACCGGAGGCGATGCCCGCATGACATCGAACTTGCGTATAGCTTGCGCTCAACTCAACCCAGTGGTCGGAGACTTGAGCGGCAATACGGCATTGGCACGTGCCGCGCGGGGCGAGGCGCGCCTGCAAGGCGCAGATCTTGCCGTTTTCCCGGAGCTTTTCATCGCGGGATATCCGCCCGAAGACCTCGTCCTGAAGCCCGCTTTCGTACAGGCCTGCATGGAGCAAATGCGCGATCTCGCGACGATCACCGGGGATGGCGGCCCGGCCCTGATCGTAGGCACGCCATGGGGAGAGGGCGGCAAGGTCTATAATGCCGTAGCGCTGCTCGCAGGCGGGAAAATCGAGACGGTTCGCTATAAGGTCGATCTGCCGAATTACAGCGTGTTCGACGAGAAAAGGAATTTCGCGCCCGGAGCGATGCCAGGGCCGGTGAATTTCAATGGCGTCCGGCTCGGCGTCCCGATTTGCGAGGATATCTGGACCGATGCTGTCACCGAATGCCTCGCCGAAAGCGGTGCCGAGCTTCTTATCGTGCCCAACGGCTCGCCATTTACGCTCAAAAAACGGGCACAGCGCGAGAATGTTGCGGTTGCCCGTGTTATCGAAACGGGTCTTCCGCTCCTTTACGTGAATCAGGTTGGCGGCCAGGACGAACTCGTTTTCGACGGCGCGTCCTTCGTCCTTAACGCGCACGGTAAGCTCGCGGCACAGTTACCGGCGTGGGAAACCTCGATCGCGGTAACCGGATGGCGGCGCGAGACGCAAGGCTGGACTTGCGTGGAGGGGCCGCTCGCGCGCGTCGAGGAGGGCCCGGCCGCTGCCTATCTCGCCTGCGTGATAGGCCTTAGGGACTATGTGGAGAAGAACCGGTTTCCGGGCGTGGTGCTTGGACTTTCCGGCGGTGTCGATTCTGCGCTCTGCGCCGCAATCGCTGTGGACGCACTGGGGCCGGAGCGCGTGCATTGCCTGATGATGCCCTATCGCTTCACCTCGAAGGCCTCGCTCTTAGATGCCGCGGCCTGCGCGAAAGCCCTTGGCGTGCGCTACGATATCATACCGATCCATAGCGCGGTGGACGGCTTCAACGCCATGCTGCAGCCGCTCTTCAAAGGGCTAGAACCGGGGGTCGCCGAGGAGAACCTGCAATCGCGCATCCGCGGCACGACGCTGATGGCGATCTCCAACAAGTTCGGTGGAATGGTCGTCACCACCGGCAACAAGTCCGAGGTTTCGGCCGGCTACGCCACGCTCTATGGCGATATGAACGGCGGCTTCAATCCGGTCAAGGACCTGTACAAAACGCAGGTCTATGCGCTGTCGCAGTTTCGCAATGGCGCCCGCCCGAAAGGCTGCCTCGGCCCCGAAGGCGTGGTAATCCCAGAGAACATTCTGACAAGAGCGCCGACCGCCGAGCTGCGTGAGAACCAAACCGATCAGGACTCGCTGCCACCCTACGATGAGCTCGACGATATCCTCGAAGGCCTCGTCGACCGCGAGGAGCCGCTTTCCGAGATCGTCAAACGCGGCCATGCGCCGGAAACCGTGAAAAAGGTCGAGCGCTTACTTTATTTGTCGGAGTATAAACGCCGGCAATCGGCGCCGGGCGTGAAAATCACCGAGCGCAATTTCGGGCGCGACCGCCGCTATCCCATCGTCAACCGCTTCCGCGAGACGCTTTCGTGACCAAAGTCAAAGTCCGTTTTGCGCCGAGCCCCACCGGCCGGCTGCACATTGGCAATATCCGCCCGGCTGTTTTCAATTGGCTGTTCGCGCGGCGCGAGGGCGGCACCTTCCTCTTGCGTTTCGACGACACCGATTTGGAGCGCTCCAAGGAGGAGTATATCGAGGGCGTGCGCGAGGATTTGCGCTGGCTGGGCCTGACCTGGGATGAGGAGTTCCGGCAGTCGGCGCGCTTCGCTTTCTATGAGGAGACGGCGGAGAAGCTCAAGAAAGCGGGCCGGCTTTACGCCTGTTACGAGACGGCGGAGGAGTTGGAGCGGCGCCGCAAGCGGCAGATGGCGCGCGGCCTGCCGCCCGTTTACGACCGCGCGGCGCTCAAGCTCACGAAACAGGAGAAAAAAGAGCTCGAAGCCCAAGGCCGCAAACCGCATTGGCGCTTTTTGCTCGAACACCGGCCCACGGCTTGGAACGACTTGATCCGGGGGCCCCAGGAGATCGGCGCGGGCTCCATCTCCGATCCAGTGCTTGTCCGCGAGGATGGAACGCCGCTCTATACGTTCACAAGCGTCGCGGATGACGCTGATGTGGGCATCACGCATATCATTCGCGGCGAGGACCACGTCACCAACACCGCCGTGCAGATCCAGATATTCGAGGCGCTTGGCGCTGCCGTGCCCGCTTTTGCGCATCACAATCTCCTGACCGGGGCGCACGGCGAAGCGTTGTCCAAGCGGCTCGGCTCGCTCTCGATTAAGGGCTTGCGCGAGGAGGGGCTCGAGCCTTTGGCGGTGATGACGCACGCCTCTTTGATCGGCACGTCCGAGGCGTTACAGCCGCAGGAGAGCCTCGCAGCGCTCGCCAAGCTTTTCGATTTTGCGAAAGTGTCCCGCGCGCCCGCCCGCTTCGACCCCGAGGAGTTGAAGGGCTTGAACGCGAAGCTGCTGCATGCCACGCCCTACGCACGCGTGTCGGACCGGCTCAGCGAAAGGGGCATCGGCGGCGGCGAGCCCTTCTGGCTTGCCGTGCGCGCCAATTTGGAAGTTTTCGCCGATGTGGACCAATGGTGGGCTGTCGTTCATGGCAAGATAAAGCCCGCGATCGAGGACGCCGCTTTCACAGACAAGGCGCTAACCCTGCTGCCGCCCGAACCTTGGGATACAACCACCTGGTCCAAATGGACCGAAGCGGTCAAGCAGGCTACGGGCGCGAAGGGGCGCGCGCTTTACCATCCCTTACGCCTGGCGCTGACAGGGCTTGAGCGCGGCCCGGAACTAAAAGATTTGCTGCCGCTTATAGGCCATAAGAGGGCTGCCGCGCGTTTAAGCGGGAAGAAGGCCTGACACCGGTGCTAGCCGTCATCCGCGGTGACCACGAGAAATTTACGGGGTTAAGACTGAGAGCGTATAGACAGAACCGGCCTATGTGAGCTTCCATGCGCTGGTATACAATAGCCCAGAGAACATGAGGACGACGATGTTAGAGCCAGCCCTTTCTCTCAATCTTCCAGCCGGCGTGCAGATATCGGGCACGTTGAAGCCCGGTTATGAGCGTGTACTCACGGCCGATGCTCTGCAATTCGTCGCCGATATGGCCCGGCGCTTCGAGCCGCAGCGCCTCCGCCTCATGGCAGCGCGCGAGGAACGCCAGGCCGCCTGGGATGCGGGCGCGCTGCCCGATTTCCTGCCTGGAACGCGAGCCATCCGGGAGGGCGATTGGAAAGTCGCGCCCATTCCGGAAGACCTGCTCGACCGCCGCGTCGAGATCACCGGCCCTACGACGCGCAAGATGATCATCAACGCACTGAACTCCGGCGCCAGCGTGTTCATGGCCGATTTCGAAGATGCGCTTTCGCCGACATGGGCGAATATCGTCGAAGGCCAGATCAACCTCATGGATTATTGGCAAGGCCAGATCGATTTCACCGAGGACGACACAGGCAAGCGCTACGCCATTGGGCCGAAGCCCGCTGTCTTGCTCGTGCGGCCGCGCGGCTGGCACCTCACCGAGGACCACATCGCGGTGGATGGCGCCAAGGTTGCGGGCGCATTCGCAGACTTCGGCCTCTACTTCTTCCACAATGCGCGCCGTATGCTCGCTCGCGGCACCGGCCCCTATTTCTA
Organism: Rhodomicrobium sp.; assembly: GCA_052144215.1. Lineage (GTDB taxonomy): Bacteria > Pseudomonadota > Alphaproteobacteria > Rhizobiales > Rhodomicrobiaceae > Rhodomicrobium. Next base: position 1,054 of record JBKQQS010000048.1, on the reverse strand, counting down.
TCTGCCAAAGATGGAAAGCCATCTCGAGGCGCGGCTCTGGAACGAAGTTTTCGTCTTCGCACAAGAGCGGCTGCAAATCCCCGCTGGGACCATCAAGGCGACAGCGCTGATCGAGACCTTACCGGCTGTGTTCGAGATGCACGAAATTCTTTATGAGCTGCGCGAGCACATGGCCGGGCTGAATTGCGGCCGGTGGGACTATATTTTCTCCTACATCAAGACGCTCAGGGCGAAGCCGGAATATGTGCTGCCCGACCGCAGCCAGGTCGTGATGAGCAAGGCGTTCCTCAAAGCCTATGCCGAGCTTCTGATCCAGACCTGCCACAAGCACGGCGCGTTCGCCATGGGCGGCATGGCCGCGTTCATCCCAAACCGGCGCGATCCTCAGGTCACGGAGAAAGCTCTCGCTGCCGTGCGCGAGGACAAGTTGCGCGAAGTGCAATACGGTCATGACGGCACTTGGGTCGCGCATCCCGATCTCGTGCCCACCGCGCTTGAGGTGTTCAACGAGCACATGCCGCAGAAGAACCAGCTCGATAAGCTGCGCGAGGATGTGAAAGTGGGGCAGAAGGACCTGCTGCAGCCGCATGAGGGCACCCGCACTGAAGAGGGGCTGCGCGTGAATATTCGCGTGGGCGTGCAATATATCGAAGCATGGCTGCGCGGCAACGGCGCGGTCCCGCTCTATAATCTCATGGAGGACGCGGCCACCGCCGAAATCTCGCGCACGCAGGATTGGCAATGGCTGCACTATGGGGCCACGCTCGACGATGGCCGCCGCGTCACGGCGGAGCTTGTCGAGGCGTGCTTGGCGGACGAGATGGCAAAGCTCAAAGCGGCGCTCGGCGATGCTTATACGGGCGGCCGCTTCGAGGAGGCGGTCGGGCTGTTTAAGCGCCTTGTTCTGAGCGATAAGCTCGAGCCGTTTCTGACGCTGCCTGCGTATCAGCTGATTGCTTGAGGCCCAACCTTCCGGCTCTCTCCCAGCAAGCTCGCCAAGGCGAGCTTGCTGGGAGAGAGACAGAGTGAGGGGGGACTTCCCAGCGATTCCATA
>JBKQQS010000047.1:0-10781 GCA_052144215.1 Rhodomicrobium sp. | reverse complement strand
CCCTGTTGTCATCCCGGAAGCCGCTTGCGGCTATCCGGGATCTTGCAGCATACCAAGATCCCGGATACGGCGCGAAGGGCGCCGTTCCGGGCTGACAACAGGGGGCGGGCGAAGCGATTGACCGGATCTCGTATTACTCTAAGTTGCAAGCTCGCCAAGGCGAGCATCCGCATCCGCTCGCGGATGCGGTTACTCTAAGTTGCAAGCTCGCCAAGGCGAGCTTGCTGGGAGAGGGCTGGGGTGAGGGGGTCTTGAAACCGTTTCCGCCTAGATAGAGCTGCACACACCAGCCCAAGCGCCTCGCGGTGCCAGCTCCAGCCCGGCCTCAAGGCACCATCGCGAAATCGAAATCCGGCGTCGCGCGCGGCTTCAGCTCGACCGGCTTGCCGCCCGTCAGCTCCTCTACGCGCCGCTCCACATAAAGGTTCAGCTCGCCAATCGTCACCACGCCGGTCTTGTAATGGTGCCCCTGACCCGCCAAGCCTTCGAGCAGCGCCTTGGTGAACGCGCCATGCTGCCAGTCGTCGCGCTCGACGCTCACCTCGGAGCCGGCCGAGCTCGCCAGCACAATCGCCCGGCCCGCGTCGCCGATCTGGTTGACGAACTTGTTATAGTCGAGCCCGCCGCTGGCCGTGGCTAGCCCCGCATGGCAGGTGTCGAAAAAGAACAGCGCCTTTCCCTTCAGCGCCGCCAATGTATCGGTGATCTCGGTATCGGGCACCGCGCTGCTGCGCGCCGGCAAGAGCCTGCCCTCTATGCTCTCCATCTTGGCATTATAGGGCACGTAATAATATTTGCCGATGGGGCTGGTGACGCCGTGGCCCGAAAGGAACAGCACCCCCACATCGCCCGCGCCGCCCTGACCCACCTGGCGGATCAGCCAATCGAGGCCGTCGACGATGGCGGCGCGATCCGCCGCCTCGCCGGTGAGAAGCTTTACCTCGACCTTGGCGTAGAGGCTGCCCTGCTGCCGCTCCAGCGCGGCTTTGAAGTCGCGCGCGTCTTTCTCGGCCCAGCGCAGGCCGGGGACTTTCTTATCCTGGAATGTGCCGGTACCCACGGCGAGCGCGTAGAGCGAGCCCTTGGGCGCAGCCGAGGCGCGCGCGGTGCCCTGGAACTTCAGGCGGATGCTGAACGGCGTGCTTTCGACATCGCCGGCGCGTGCGACGAGCGAGAGCGTCACATCGCGCTGCGGCAGGCCGGTGAGCGTGAGGCTGCTTTCGGTGTCGTTCGAGGCGCTGACCGGGAGGAGCCCTTTCGCCGTGCCCCCGCCGAGCGGGCGGCCATCCACGAGCGCGCCCACTTCCGAGACGGTGAGGCCCGAGGGCGAGCGCAAGGTGTAGCGGACGGTGAGGCTGTCGCCGGAGAACGTGCCGCCTTCGCCAGGCGACAGGATGGTGATGACCGGCGGCAGCCGCTTTGCGATCTCCCCAGCCGGTGCTGCGCCGGCGAGGCGGTTGGCCTCGGCGATGGCCGTGTCCTCGTCGAGATCGCCGAGCACGCGCTTGACGATATCGGGACGGTTGAATTTGTCGCGGAAGCGCGAGACGGGAAAGAAATCCGGCGCGTGGTCCCAGTCGCGGTTCACATGCCAGCCGATGAGGTCTTCGCCGCCGGGCGATGCGGCGTAATAGCCCTTGGGCGTCCAGGCGACGAAGCGCCGGTCCTTGGCGTGGACGAACAGCGCCAGCAGCTCCTGCCCGTCGGAGAGGCGGTGCCAGCGGATGGTGCCGTCGGCATAGGCGGCCACCACGAGCTTGCCGTCGCCGCTGATGTTCACGCCAAAGGCGACGCTGGGGATGGCCCCTTCCCAAAGCTGGCCGCCATCGGCGCGATAGGCGCGCAGAGACCAGTCCGCGCCGAGTGCGAAGCGCTGCGCATCCGGGGCGATGGCCAGCGCGCGCGACATCTCATAATTGTGGAGCGCGATGGGCTTGCCGTTCAGCTGCGGCGCGGTAGTGTTCTCCCAATCGCTGACGGCGATGCCGCTTGTTTCCGGCGCGGCAAGGCCGGGGACGGCCTGCGGCGCGTCGCGGAAATCGAACGCGGCGAGGTCGAACAGCACGGGCGTTGCATCCCGCAGGCCAAGCCCGAAGCGGACGCGGGCGCCATCGGCGGACAGGGTGAAGGCGTCGCTCTTCTTGTTCCGCATATCGGCGGTGACGCCCTCCTGCCAGACGCGTTTGCTGCCATCCGCCGCGACAAGTCCGAAGGCGGGATCGGCTGCTCCCGCCGCGATGCCGCCGCCGCAGGGCAGAAGCTGCATGATGGTGACTTGCGACAGCGGCACTTCGCTGCGGCGGCCGCGGCCTGAATCTTGCCAGATCACGATCTCTTGCATGTTTGCGCCCCAGTCGCCGCCTGCATAAAGCCGCGTGCCATCGGTGGACCACGCAACGGCATAGAGGCCGCGCCCAGAAATCCGGCTGGTATCGGCGGCGTAAAGCCGCTTCAGCGTGCGCGCATCGAAGAGCTCGACCGCTGTGGTGTCCTGGAAGCCCACGGCAACCTTCGTCCCATCGGGATACACGGCGATGCTGGAAGGCCGTGTCCCGCCCTGCGTTTTGGCCTTGGCTTCGAGCCCGCCGCCCGCGCCATAGCGGCGGATCGCCCCGTCATAGGCCACAGTATAGAGTGCCCCGTTCGCGCCAAACGCCGCGCCGTTGCTGTTTTTGCCGCCATACTCCTTGTCCTCGGCGAACGGACGCCAGGTGCCGGTCTCCCACAGCCGCAGGCCTTCTCCGCGACCAAGCGTCGCGGCCAGCCGCCGCCCATCGGGCGAGAATGCGAGATGGAGGATCGCATTATCGAGGCGGCCGAGGCGGGTGACGAGCCGGCCCGTGGCGGCTTCGAAGATGTAGACACTGACTGTGCCATTCCCCACGCCGATGAAGCCAACATCCCAGCCGCCCGCCGCCACCCATTTGCCGTCCCGCGACAGCGCCACGGCATAGACCTTGCCCTCATCACCCTCGCCAATGGGCACGCGCAAGGTGCGCAGCAGCGCCGGCGCGCCGCGCCCGCCTTCCGGCAGCGCCCACAGCCGCGCCGTCTTGTCGTCCGAGCCCGTCACCATCAGCGTGCAGGCCGAATCCACACCGATGCGCTTGATCGGTGCCGTATGCATCCCCGGCTCGATCCGCAGCATCGGCCGCTGATCGGGCAAATCCTGCGCCAGCGCCGCCCCCGCCAGCACCGCCGCAACCGCAACCATCGCCGCCAACATGCGCATGACATTTCCCCCTGGCCGAACCCGCCCCCGGTTCGTGTCATCCCGGAACGGCGCTCGCGCCGTATCCGGGATCTTCGCGAGCAATGCGGAAAGACCCCGGATAAGCGCGAAGGCGCTTTCCGGGGTGACAACGAGGCGGCATTGCCACCCATCATAGCGCAGGCGCAGCCGCCGATCTATGCATCTTATCAAGCCGCAGCGAAGAATACGACGAGCCCCCCGATGTCATGGCCGGGCTTGACCCGGCCATCCACGACCATATCGAGCCCATTGTCCATCATCCTGGACGGCCCGATCAATTCGGGCCATGACAGCAGAGCTTCGCCGCGCCGCACCGTGCCATGGTTAATGCCGGGATGGTGAACGGGGGCGGGTTTTTATTTCCACCTGCCGCAAAAATCGCGATTTTTGCGCGTTTTCACGCGCAAATCGCGACTCCAAAAAGTCCGTTAAATATAGTTCCAGTTTTGAATTAACCCTATGAAGGCGATGCGGCTTGCCGAGACGCACCGTCGGCCTTGCAATTTCCGCATGAATATCAATGCATTAGCGTGATTAAAATTTTAGCAAGGCGCTTTTCTCTATAGTGGCGGCGTAAAGGGAAGGGCGCCGGCGCGCAAACAGTGAGCGGAAAATGCGAAGACTTGAGGTTAACGGCGATTTAACGCGTGTCGCACCCCGCCTGCTAGCTCCCGGCGGAAAGCCGGTTGCGCACGCGCTCGGCGGCGCTGCCGACAATGGCATCGACGGCGGAAGCGGCATCGGCCTCCAGGATCGCCTTGTGCAGGCTTTTGGCCCCCGGCAGCCGCTGCGCCTTCACGACCTCTTCGAGCTGCCCCTGGTCGAGCTTGCCGAGGAAGGCTCGGGCCTCGTGCTCGCGCCCGGTGATCAGCGCGGCTTCGATATGGCATTCGAGAGGGTCGAAGGTAACGTTGTCCAAAAGGGTGTGCGTATGCATCTTTCCACTGTCCTTCGGCGCCGCGGGGGCGGCCGGCTTTCGCGTTCGCTTCGAGGGGGCCGCGGCCTTTGCGAGCGTAGCCTCAACCTTGCCGGCGAAAGAGGGATTGGCGATCGCCTCCTCCGCGACGGCTTCGAACAGCGCTGCCAAGCTCGTCAAAATCTTCGCTTCCCGGCTTTCGCTCATGCGGCCGCCTCCTGTTGGTAGCGCAGTATGATTGAGTCGACCGCTTCCTTGCAAAGGGCACGTACGACCTCCGCGCCCGATCCATATTTTTCTTCGATCGACAGCATCTCGCCGCGATATTCGAACGCCTCGGCGATGCCGTCGTCCTGCGGGATGGTGGTACGCATGACGGGGTGAGCCGCGGCCACATTGCTGAGATTGAGGCGCTGGAAGGTGCCGTCGCGCCAGAAGTTCACGAGCGCGATGTAGCGCCGCTTCTCCATAGGGATCGCCAGCACGTCCTCGAGCCGGCTCGCCTCCTCGATCACGGTCGAGATCCGGTCTACGGCGTAGCTCGACACGAAATCGGGGCGGAACGGCACGATGACCTTATGGGCGAGCCGCAGCGCGGCCTTGGTCGAGAAGGTGAGGCCTGGCGGGCAGTCGAAAATCACCACATCGAACGCATCGCCAAAATCGTTCAGCATGCCGCTCAGGCGCTGGATCAGCCCCTGCTCGGCGGTTTCGAGGTCTTGGCCGGCCCGCGCGCGGTTGTGCAGGAACGCGTTCTCGATGTCCTCCAGATCGAGCGAGCCCGAGAGAACGGAAAGCATGCCGGCGGGGGCATCGATATCCCCAACATTGTGCAAAATGAAGTCGTCGGGCCTGAGCTTCGGCCTGTCGTACTTCTCGTCGAAATACTCCGCGATGGTCTTGCGGTTGCGCCGCGCCCAATCCCACTTTTCCCCGCCGGTCAGGATCATGGAGGAATTGCATTGCGTGTCGAGGTCCACGACAAGCACGCGCTGCTCGCCCATGGCGGCGAAGCCATGCGCAAGCATGGTCGTTACCGTCGATTTACCGACACCGCCCTTGCGGTTAGCGACTGCCAGAAGAATGCCCATCCCGCCTTACCTCCAGGAACACTCCGCAGGGGACTATGCGAATCCCTCGCTCAATGTGCCATTTAAGACTGCACATGGGGGCTATCAATGTTCAAGCCCTCGGGTGAGCCTTAGAGTAAGCCTGAAACAGGCGGTCGCGGTCAACCGCGGTATAGCCTTGCGTTGTTGATAGGCTGGCATGGCCGAGCAGCTCTTGAATGACGCGCAAATCCGCGCCGCGGCTCAAAAGATGCGTCGCAAAGGAGTGCCGGAGCGCGTGCGGCGTTGCCGTTTGCGGCAAGCCCAGGCCGTTGCGAAGCCTCGCAATCAAGAGCTGCACGATGCGCGGATTGAGCCTGCCGCCTTTGACGCCGACAAAAAGCGGGCTGTGCGGATCGAGCCGGTGCGGACACTTCTCCAAATAGGCCGAGACCGCCGATTGCGCGACGGGCAAGATGGGTGCCAGCCGCTCCCGGCCGCCTTTGCCCTTGATGCGAAGCACATCGCGCGGCGGCAGGGGCGCATCCTTGCGGTTGAGTCCGAGCGCCTCGGAGATGCGCAAGCCGGAGCCATAGAGCAGGAGGAGAACGGCCTGATTGCGCGGGCCCGTCCAAGGATGATCGCTCAGCTCGCCATCGAGCGCGGCCTCATCGACGACATCTCTTGCCTTCATCTCGGTAAGGGGCTTAGGCAGGCGCGGCGGAAGTTTGGGCAGCGCGACGGCAAGCACAGCGCGGTTGTGCAAGGCCCCCACGCGTTCGAGATAGCGGAACAGCGAGCGAAGCGCCGACAGCGTGCGCGCGAGCGAGCGGCTGCCCGTGCCGCCGTCGCGCCTTGCCGCCATGAAGGCGCGGAAATCGCCTGTGCCGAGCGCGTTGAGGCGGCCAAGCGAAACTTGCTCCCGCCAGGATGACCCCAGGAAGCTCATAAATTGGCGCACATCGCGCTCATAGGCATCGAGCGTGTTGTCCGCATAGCGGCGCTCCGAGCCGAGATAGGCGAGCCAGCCCGCGACAGCTTGAGCGAGGTCTTGCGAAACCTCGCCGTTTTCAATTCCATCAAGCGCCGCTGGATTGCTCATGACATATCAAAGGATGCTCTGCCCCGTCTTCTTCCAATCGGCCATAAATTGCGCGAGGCCCTTCTCGGTGAGCGGGTGGTTGACGATTTGCTTCAAGACGGCGGGCGGCACGGTTGCCACATCGGCGCCCGCAAGGGCGGCCTCGGTGACGTGGCGCGGATGCCGGATCGAAGCGGCGAGGATCTCGGTGCCAAGATCGGGATAGTTGTCGTAGATGGCGCGGATGTCGCGGATGAGGCTCATGCCGTCCTCGCCAACGTCGTCGAGGCGGCCGACGAACGGCGACACGAAGGCCGCCCCGGCCTTTGCGGCAAGCAGCGCCTGGTTTGCCGAGAAGCACAGCGTGACGTTCACCATGATGCCGTCCTGTGCGAGCGTGCGGCAGGCTTTAAGACCCTCCCAGGTCAGCGGCACCTTCACAGCCACGTTCTCTGCGATCGCAGCGAGCTTTCGGGCCTCGGCGAGCATCGTCTCCGTGTCCGTCGCAGAGACCTCGGCACTGACCGGCCCTTCCACGATGGCGCAAATCTCCCGCACCGTCTCGATGAAGTTCCGCCCCGCCTTCGCAATCAGCGAAGGGTTCGTGGTCGCGCCGTCGAGCAAACCGGTTGCGGCGAGCTCGCGGATTTCGTCTATTTCAGCCGTATCGGCGAAGAATTTCATAGGTGCCTTCCTCTCGTGAGGCGCACTTCGGGAAGTGCGCAAAGTAGCTGCGTTTGGTTTAGGATGTGTTAACCCGCTTGCCAACAGCGAAAGCCGCCTGGAACTACGGGCGGCCGGGGCGTGGAATATTCAGTTGCTTGCAGGCCAAATCGATCATCTTTCCGGCGCGCTCGCGGATCTCGGCCGCTTTCCAGCTCGTCTTCTCAGCAATCCCAGCCAAAGTCTTATATTTTTGCGACTGCTCTTTGATGGTTGGAAGTTTCAGATGAAAATCCAAATTCGTTATTTTTAGATTCTCCGAATAGTCCATCAGCGCAAGGTTGCCGATGGAATGGCACGCGAAGAAGCGTTCGTCCTCGTCGGGAAAGTCTTTAAGCCATTGCGAATCCGGTGCCGGCCTTTGCGGCAGCACATGCTCGACCGAAGCGAAGGCGGCATCGGCGGCAAAGGCCGGTTCATCCGACATCGATTCGAGCCACCGCATGAGAGATAAGCGCGTTTCATCGTCTTGAAGGGGCGTCGCCAAGCTTTCCAGAATGCGCGCAATTTGCTGAGGACGGAAGGTCAAGGCGCCCGGCCGGATTGTGCTCGTCGAGAACGGATTGCGGCTCTGCGACAGAGCCTTGCCGAATATCCTGGCACGGTCGTTCGCCGAAAACTTCGCCAGCGTCATCATCATGCAAATGCGATGCAAAGCGCCGAAGCGCTGCTTGAAAGCATTCTCCGCTTTCGCCGCCGCACCGCCTGTCTTGACGCCCCGCTTCTCGCCGTAATCGTGGTACCAGGCAAGTGCTATGGGCTTCCACTCGAACCATTTGAAAAAGCGCAAACGCCAGATGTCCAAGTCCGCGGGCGTGCCTGGAGCGGTTTTCAGTCTTTCCATCAGCCACGCCCAAGTAGAGGCGTGACGCAAGATGTCATCCAGCACTTCGTCGAGGCCGTTTGCGCCGTAATTCTTTTCGATAATGCCGGCGAGCTTTGCGAGGTGATCGGGCCCCTGCGGCTCGCATCGTTTCACGAAGTCGTAGGCGCGCATGAAATCCTCGATGCCTTCGCCTGCAACATGCATTATGCCGTTCCAGCGCAGGGCAGCTTTCTCAAGGGCTTCGCCGTTCTCTGCGAGCTCTAACAGCTGGCCCTTGAAGATATCGACTGGCCTCAGCTGCAGGCCGCGATTGTTCGCAGTGATGAACACCTGGCGCGCCAACGTCTGGCATTCGGTCGTGGCCACAACGAGAAGCGTGCGGCTAAGCAGAAAATCGCCGAACCGCGCCAGACGGTCCTGATCCCACATTTTTAGATAGCCGTGGAAGACCGAGCGTGAGCGCCTGATACGCAGGCCCCGTGCGCTCACGGGGCGCCTGAAGCTTCGAATGGCTTGAGCGGCGGCTTGGATCTCGGCAAATAGCGTTCCGTCGCTTCCGGGAAAAACGAGCCTGGTAACTGCGCCCTGAAAGATGACAGCGGCAATCCGTTCGCGCAAAGCTTCCGAGGCCGTTAGGTCTCGAATGATGCAAAGAAGGATTGTGAGCGTGGTCGCACGCTGCAACCCATCGAAAATCTCAAAGGACTCGTCGCCGTCGCGCCGCAGGACCACCGAACCCAGGTGATAGCTGGGCGCATCGTCTTGTCCGGTCTGCGGGGCCGCCGCCTCGTCCGCGCCTTCGTCATCCTCAACAGCTCCCGCGGCGACGGAGATTCTCACGCCTCCCTCTTGCTCGGGCTCGGCTGAATGTGCCGTGGCGGCGCGCTCGACATCGGCAAGCAGGTCCTCGCTCTGTTGGGAATCCCAGATATAGTCGCGCTGGACACTCGCGGCTGTGAACGTCCCCAGCCGGAAAAACTCTTCGACCGATAATACGCGCGCTGTCAGTAGCATGGTTTTTCTCAAAATTGCGGGACGCACCCAAAACTCGAATAGATACGCCCGGAGCACTTACGGCAATTGCCAAGAGAGCGTTGGCGGCGTTGAACTCCCAATTTTCTACCCTTCTGCGCGTCAAATCCAATATACAGTCCCAAAGGTCTACATAAGGAGAACTGATGTTAGGCGCTGAAAAAAGAACCGGGGGAAGGCTTCTAGCCGATCAGCTTGCCCTGCACGGGGCCGGGCTCGTTTTCGGCGTACCGGGCGAGAGCTATCTTCCGGTGCTCGACGCCCTTTACGATTACCGCGGCACGATGCCGTTCATCGCCTGCCGCCAAGAGGGCGGCGCCGCGATGATGGCGGAGGCCTACGGAAAACTCACCGGCCGCCCCGGCATTTGCATGGTAACCCGCGGCCCCGGTGCCACGAATGCGAGTTCCGGCGTGCATGTGGCACGCCAGGACTCTACGCCGATGATCTTGTTCATCGGCCAAGTGGGGCGGGATTTTAGGGATCGCGAGGCGTTTCAGGAGGTCGATTTCCGCCAGATGTTCGGCCAGCTCGCCAAATGGGTTGCGCAAATCGATGAGGCAGCGCGTATCCCGGAATATGTGAGCCGCGCCTTTTACCTCGCCGTTTCCGGAAGGCCGGGTCCGGTAGTCTTGGCGCTGCCCGAGGATATGCTTTCCGAGGAGGCCCAGGTTCTAAACCCCGAGCCCTACCGGCGCATCGAAGCCCATCCCGCCCCGGAGGATATGAGGGCATTTTGCACGCTCTTGGCTGCCGCAAAACGCCCGCTTGCGATTCTCGGCGGCAGCGGATGGAGCGAGGAGGCCGTGGCGCAGGTTCAGGCTTTCGCCGCAGCAAGCGGTCTGCCCGTCGCGGCATCGTTCCGCCGTCAGGACCTCTTCGGCAACGATCATCCTTGCTATGCCGGCGATGCCGGCGTCGGTATCAATCCGGCCCTCGCCAGCCGCGTGAAGGATGCCGATTTGCTCGCAGTGCTAGGGGCGCGGCTGGGCGAAATGCCGGCGGCCGGCTACACGCTCCTCGATATTCCAAGGCCGAAGCAGAAGCTCATTCACGTTCACGCCGATCCAAGCGAGCTTGGACGCATCTATCAACCGGATTTGGCGGTTGCCGCGGCCCCGCGCGCCTTTGCGGCGGCGCTTGCCAAGGTTCCGCCTGCCGATGGCTCTGTCTGGAGCGCATGGGCGAAGGACGCCCGTGATGCCTATGAGGCGTGGCAGGAGCCGCTCGCCAATCCGGGTTCCTTGCAATTGGCGGAAATTATGCTCTGGCTGCGCAAAGCCTTGCCGGACGATGCCATTATTGCAAATGGCGCAGGCAACTACACGGCCTGGATCCATCGCTATTTCCGCTACCGCCGCCTGCATACGCAGCTTGCGCCCACCTCCGGATCGATGGGCTATGGCGTACCGGCAGGGATCGCGGCGAAACTGCTTCATCCCGGCCGCACTGTCGTCGCGTTTGCCGGCGACGGCTGCTTTCTCATGACCGGCCAGGAATTTGCAACTGCGGTGCAATACCGCGCGCCGGTTGTTTTCATTGTGGTCAACAACGGCATGTACGGCACCATCCGCATGCACCAGGAGCGGCATTTTCCGGGCCGGGTGTATGGGACGGACCTTGTGAACCCCGATTTTCCGGCCTACGCCCGCGCTTTCGGCGGCTTCGGCGCGATCGTCGAAAAGACGGAGGAGTTCGCAGGCGCCTTCGAGGCCGCCCTGGCCTCGGGCCTGCCGTCGATCCTTGAGCTACGCCTCGACGCGCAAGCGATCACGCCGCGCGAAAGCCTAAGCGAGATCCGCGCTGAGGCTTTGAGCCGCTAGAGCCTCCCCCGCTTTTATGGAATCGCTGGGAAGTCCCCCCTCACTCTGTCTCTCTCCCAGCAAGCTCGCCTTGGCGAG
>JBKQQS010000046.1:0-12201 GCA_052144215.1 Rhodomicrobium sp. | reverse complement strand
AGTTAGGCCGGGACGGAGAAACGCCGTTCAGCCGAACAGAGAAACATCCCTGCGGCTGTGACTCCGCCTTTTTGCAGAACTTGACGCACGCAACTGCCAGCGTCCGTCCTACATAGGCGGAAACAGCTCAAGTCCCGGCGATTCCGATATACGAGGACAGGCGCGAGCCCTCACGAAACAGCCTCTTCTTGCAGGGTCGGCTCCTGCTTGCCCTTGCGCGCGCATTCGACAAAAACGCGTAAGTTGCAGCTCCGGCACAGATCGTAATCGAGCCTCGTGTAAATGTGACGGAACGCGGCCGTCTTCGATGCAAAGACGTTCTGCCGGCCGATGACGTCCAGGTACCGGCCCTTTTCCAGCAAATCGAGCACAACGCTGTTCGCGCCCAGCAAATAGAGGCACCCTCCCCTGTCGCGGTAACGCCGTGCCATTTGCGCGAGCGCTTCGGCGCCTGCTATGTCGGCAAAATTCACCCCGGCCATAATGATAGCCAGGTGGCGGCAATTGGAGTTCAGCTGCTCGCAGCGCAGTAGCTCTTCCTTGAAGGCGTTCACAGCTCCGAAGAACAGCGAGCCGTTGAACCGGATGATATGAAACTGCGGGCATTCCGGTAGATCGGGCCGCGGCTCGGTCATTTTCCGGCTTGAGCTTGCCGGGTCGGGCACGCGGCGCACGATCCGCGGATTGGACGTGCGGTAGAGATAGACCACAAGCGATAGCACCACGCCTGCGAGGATGGCCACCTGCACCTGGATGAACAGCGCGGCAAGCAGCGTTGCGATGAGAATTGACGTTTCGGTGCGGCTCGTGCGGGCGATTTGGGCAATGTTATTGCGATCGATGAGGCCCCATCCGATTAAGAAAAGCGAAGCCGCCATCGCCGGGTAAGGCAAATAAACAGCGAGCGGCGCAGCCACCGCGATGATGGCAATGAGCGATATCCCGGCGGTGAGCGCCGACATCGGCGTTTGGGCGCCTGCGGCATAATTCAAGGCGCTGCGGTTAAAGGAGGAGGACACCACGTAGCCCGAGAAGAAGCTCCCGATCGTATTCGCCATGCCCTGCCCGACGAATTCCTGGTTGGCGTCGATATGCTGGCCGCTGCGGATGGCGAGCGCCCGCGAAATCGACACCGACTCATTGAGCGCCGAGATGGCGATCGCAAGCGCCGCCGGCATTAGCATTCGCCAGTCCGCCGGGTCGAAGCTCGGCGCGGACAGATATGGCAGGTGCGAGGGCAGCGTTCCTACGGTTGCGATATGGGCGCCGGCCGCATTGAATGCCGCACCGGCAAGGCTGCCTGCAACGATGGCCACGATCATGAAGGGGATACGCGGCAAAAACTGCCTCACGGCGATGCCCGTGGCGAGCGTGATCGCGCCGGTCGCCATGGCGGCCGCGTCGAATCCGCCGGTATGCGTCGCGATATAGACGATGAGGGCGTGAACCGGCAGGCCCTGCGGGACGGTCAAGCCCACAAAATTGCGTATCTGGGTGACGATGATGATGATGCCGACGCCGGCAGTGAAGCCCACGATGACCGAATGGGAAATGAAATTGACGAGCGCCCCGAGCCTGAAAATACCAAGCGCCAGTTCCATTACCCCCACCATGAAGGCAAGCGTAATGGCGAGCTTTACGTAATGGGCGGTTCCGGGCTCGGCAAAAGCGGAGAGTGCTGTCGCAAGCACAAGAGACGCGGTGGTGCTCGGCCCAGCGACGAGATGCCAGGACGAGCCGAACAGCGCGGCGATAATGGTCGGGACGATAGCCGCGTAGAGCCCGTATTCCGGCGGCATACCCGCGATTGTCGCAAATGCGACGCCCTGCGGCAGCACGACGATTGCGCCCGTCAATCCCGCGAGGAGATCGGCGGGAATGGTCCTGTGATCGACCATAGGCAGCCAGGAGGCAAAGGGCAGCATGCGCCCCGCCCACCGAGCCGTTTTTCGAACATTGACGAGCTGCATGCCGCCTTTGCCTCGACCTTCAGAGCAACGCGCGCGCGATTCCGCCAGGCAGCGAATCGCATCGCCGCCCGCATGCCGCCGGCTGCTTTTGGGTGTAAATTTTGCGGAGCGGCGGGGCCGGCGGCGCTGCGGCCGCTTGCCCGCGCTCTTCGCAAAAGAGATGCCGGCAAACTACAGAGGGGAGCAAGATTCGGATAGTAAAATATCGGAAACCTTTCGGCCGCATCCGGTAAATGCTACAAAAAGCCGATTGAAATCCAAGGGAAGGCGGCAACAACCGTCAGCCCTGCCAAGAGCGCGAGCATATATCCCCAGATCGGGCGGATACCGTCCTCCGGGTTCACCCGTCCGATGGCGCAAGCCGCGTAATAGCCGACGCCGAAGGGTGGTGCGAACAGGCCCATGCCCATGGCCAGGATCACGACCATAGCGTAATGCACCTCATGCACGCCCGCCTGTTTGGCGATTGGGAAGAGTAACGGCCCGAAAAGAACGATGGCCGGAATGCCTTCGAGCACGCTGCCGAGCACGATGAACGCCAAAATCGAAACGGCCAGGAACGAATAGTAGCCACCGGGCAGTGCCGCCATGAAAGCGGCGAGCTGGCGCGAGAAGCCCGATTGGGTGAGCGCCCAGGCCATGGCCGTTGCCGTGCCGATGATGAGAAGGATTGCGCCCGAGAGTGCCGCGGTATCGGTCAGCATGGGGATCATGCGGCTGAGCGGGAACTGCCGGTAGATGAATATCCCGGCGAGCGCCGCATAAACGATCCCGATTGTGGAGACCTCTGTAGCGGTCGCCACGCCCTCCACAACAGCCGCGCGGATCAGGACCGGCAACGCAAGGGCCGGTAAAGCGGCAGCGAAAGCCACGGCAATTTCGGATGGGCCGGCGTGCTTGACATGGCTCAAATCCTCGGCTCGATTGCGATACCACACGACGAAGCAAAGCGTTGCCGCCAGCACAAGGCCCGGCAGCAAGCCGCCAGTGAACAGCGCTCCGATGGAAACGCCCGTTACCGAGCCGATGGTGATGAGGACGAGGCTTGGCGGAATGGTCTCGGTTTGCGCACCTGTTGCGGCGAGGAGAGCGACGAGATCGCCGGGCTTGGCGCCGCGCTCATTCATCCCGGGAAAAAGAACGGGCGCAACGGCAGCCATGTCCGCCGCTTTCGAGCCGGAGATGCCGGAGACAAGATACATCGCGCCGATCAACACGTAGGAAAGACCGCCTCGCACATGGCCGAGCAGGCTCGCGAGAAAGCGCACCATGGCGCGCGCCATGCCGGTGGCTTCGATCAGGAGGCCTAAGAAAACGAAGAGCGGCACGGCCAGCAAAATGAGATGCGACATGCCCTCATCCATGCGGCCGGTCACGACCGTGGAGGGAACGCGTGTGGCGAAGCTTATATAGCCGAAGGCCGCGAGCCCGAAGGCGAAGGCGATGGGCACACCGAGAAACACGCAAGCCCCGGCCACGCCTACAAAGAAGATCAAGAGGTTGAGATTGCCCAAGGGCCGAAAGGCCGGGCCGATCGCGGCGAAAATGCCAATAACAGCCACAACAGCCGCCAATGCGAAGAGCGAAGGCCAGAGCGGGGCGCTTCGCGCGAGCCTGACGAGGCCCGTTACGATCATCAAGCCGAGCCCCGCCGGCAAGGCCGCGGCGCGCCAGACATTCGAGATCTCCAGAGCCGGGGTTGTGATGAAGACTTCGCCGGCCGCATGCTCATAGGCCGGCCCCATCAGCACCGCGAGAAAGGCAAGGGGCGCGGCAAGCGCGAGCCCTTCCAGGAAAGCACGCGTTCTAGGTCCTGCGCGCGAGACGAGCGCGGTCATGCGCATATGCTCTGCCCGCCGGAACGCCACCACCGCGCCAAGCATGGCAAGCCACAAAAAGAGGATCGAGGCCAGCTCGTCCGTCCAGATCAGCGGGGCCCGGAACCCATAGCGAGCCACGACGCCCGCGAACAGTATGACGATCTCGGCCAGAACGAGTGCCGCTGCCACCCCTTCGACCGCGATGGCGAACCAAGCATCGAGACGGGACCGGCGCTCCGGGCGCTGAGCGCCTTGAACCCCAGCCTCCTTGGCCATCGCGGCGAGATTGGGATGTTGCATAGGGCGGTGAATTCCTCGCGCAGCTTTCGAGCGTTATCGCCTTCGATCCCATCGAAGGCGCGCTCTAAGTCTTTGTAGACGCATGATCTTATCGCAAAACCGGTGTCCATCCCCGGGTCAAGCCCGAGGACATGCTTTTGCGGATCATGCGCTAGGGAAGCTTTCCTACGGCCGTCTCCAAAATCGCGAACGCTTCCTCACCGTATTTGCTCCGCCACTCGGTGTAGAAGCCCGCTTTTTGCAGCGCCTCGCGGAAGGGAGCAGGATCCGGTTTGTTGAAGATCATGCCCTTGGCTGTGAGATCGCTTTGGAGGTTTGCGTTGAGCTTGAAGACGTCGGCGCGCTCGGCCATGCCTGCGCCGTCGATGTGCTTCGTCACAATGATGCGGAGATCTTCGGGAATCGCGTCCAAGGCGCGTTTGTTCGCGAGAAACCAATATCCGTCCCACATATGATTTGTCAGCGAGCAATATTTTTGAACTTCCTGGAAGTTCTTGGTGGCGATCACCGCGAGAGGGTTCTCCTGGCCTTCCACGACACCGGTTTGCAGCGCGGAATAGGTCTCCGAAATATTGATGCTCGCAGGGGCGGCGCCGAACGCCTTGAACATCGAGGTCCAGAGCGGGCTAACGGGAACGCGGATCTTGAAGCCCTTCAAATCGGCGGGTGTCTGGATCGGTTTCGTCGAGGAGGTTATTTGCCGGAAGCCGTTGTCCCAGATCTTCTCCATCGCCACGATATTGGCCTTGGCGATCTGTGCGCGGATGAAGGCGCCAAGCTCGCCGTCCATCGCCTTCCAAACGGTTTCGTAATCGGGAAAAATAAAGCCGAGGCCGTTGATTGAAGCGGCCGGAACGAGGGTTGCCAGGATCAAGCCCGACATGGTGAAAAACTCGACCGCCCCCGAGCGGAGCTGCGACAGGACATCGGTATCGGAGCCGAGCTGATTGTCCGGGAAGACCTGCAGCTCGAAGCGCCCGTCCGTTTCCGCTTTGATTTTTTCCGCAGCTTCGTTTGCGCGGATATTCATCGGATGGCTGGCTGGCAAATTGTTCGCATATTTATAGGTGAATTCTGCAGACCGCGCGCGCTTGATTGAAAACGCGCTCGCGGCTGCAAATGCGCCCGCTCCAGCCAAAACGGCACGCCTTGAAATCTGCATGAACGCCTCCCCCGGCTTTGCTTCGTGCGCATCATAAGGAGAGAGCTGTGGCGCAGTCCACCACGGCTGTAAAGGGAAGGCTGTCTATAAAACGAAAGACTAAGCAACGCTCAGAACCGAACGAAGCCCTCCGGCCTCGGTAATCGGTTGAGCGCGCCGGCAAGTCCGGCCGGCGGCGGACAAATCTTGCGCGAAACGGGGCTGAAGAAAGCACACTCGGGTTAGACCGGTATCTGCAATGACCGCTCTCAAGAGGACCAAGGCCACGCTGGCGTCATAATGGGGTGGTTTCAAGTGACGCTGATGCTGGGTTGCGGGGACCGGCGCAAACAGATGCGACGAGGCCGAAACTGCGAAAGAGCATAAGCCGTTGGGCGCGTTTAGCCCTTCATATCGCCGCGGCCGTGACGGCGGTGACGATTGCAGCTTCAGCGCTTAAGCCTGCTGCGGCGTTCGCCGGAAGCGGAACGGTTATCCGCACCGTCAAGGTGACGGGAAACAGCTTGATCGATGCTGAGACGGTCAAGAGCCACCTAAAGTTTGCCACAGGCGAGGCCTACGACGGAAAAAAAGCCGACGAAAGCGTGAAAGCGCTGTTCGCGACCGGGCTTTTCAGCAACGTTCACATTGCGCTTGAAGGCGACAGTGCAATCGTTTCGGTTTCCGAGAACCCCCTCGTCAACCGGGTTGCGTTCGAGGGCAACAAAGAGATCAAATCGGAAGAGCTTTCGAAGGCGGTTCAGATCAAGCCGCGCAGCCCCTTGGCGCGCACCCGCATGCCAGCCGAGGTTCAGCGCATTCTCGACCGTTACCGCAGCGAGGGCTACTTTGCGGCCCAGGTGGACCCGAAAATCATCGAACTCGATCACAATCGCGCCGATCTCGTTTTCGAAATCCGCGAGGGGCCGCAGACGAAAGTTGCCGGCATCAATTTCATCGGCAACCGCTCGTTTAGCGATGCCGAGCTGCGCAGGGCGATATCGTCGTCGGAGTCGGGCTTCCTCGATTTTCTGAAGTCCGGCACCGTTTACGATCCAGACCGCGTGAATATGGATCGCGAGCTTCTGCGGCGCTTCTATTTGAAGAACGGCTTTGCCGATATGCGCATCGTCTCCGCCGCCGCCGACGCCGATAGGGACGGGAAGGGCTTCTTCCTCACATTTAGCATCGAGGAGGGCGCGCGCTACACCTTCGGCGCTGTCGAGCTGGAGGTCGCGCTTCAACCTCTGAACGCAGACCAATTAAAGGACCGTATCGCCGTTAAGCCGGGCAGCATCTACAACGCGGAGCTAGCCGATAAGACCGCCGAGGCCCTCACCTTGGCCGCGGCGCAGATGGGGCAGCCTTTCGCGCAAGTCCGTTCCAGGATCGAACGCGATCCTGTAACCCGGACGATTTCGGTTACTTACGTTGTCGAGCAAGGGCCGCGCATCTTCGTCGGCCGGATCGACATCGTGGGAAATTCGCGCACGCTCGACGCCGTCATCCGGCGAGAGTTCCGGATTGCCGAGGGCGATGCCTATAGCAAGGTCTTGGTCGAGGCGGCCAGGCAGCGCCTGCTGAAGCTCGGTTACTTCAACGATGTGAAAATCGCCAAGGAGGCCGGGCCGGCGCCAGACCGCGTGAACCTGACGGTGGCCGTGGTGGAGCAGCAGACGGGCGAGC
This sequence comes from Rhodomicrobium sp., assembly GCA_052144215.1. Taxonomy (GTDB): domain Bacteria; phylum Pseudomonadota; class Alphaproteobacteria; order Rhizobiales; family Rhodomicrobiaceae; genus Rhodomicrobium. The sequence goes on along the minus strand of JBKQQS010000046.1, from coordinate 5,284 downwards.
TTGCCTTTTCGGGCGGCTACTCGACCACCCAAGGCGTGATCGGCGAAGTTTCCTACACCGAGCGGAACCTGATGGGGACGGGGCAGTATCTGGAGGTAAAGCTGTCTGGCAGCTTCTCCGGCGACGGTGCCTTTATGGTGAGCTGGACGGAGCCGCGCTTCCTCGACACGAACTTGGCCTTCGGCGTGGATGTTTTCGTGAAGAACGCCGACTACACGCAGAGTTCCGGCTATATCGTCGCCGGTTATGAGGATTTCAGGGCTGGCGGCAGCCTCCGCCTCAGCGCGTTGCTCGCCGATGGCCTGACGCTCAGCACCAATTACACGCTGATGTGGGAAAATGTTTATAATGTCGATCCGAACGCCTCGCTTGCAGTCAAGCAAATCCAGGGCACGGCTCTTATCTCGTCTGTCGGCTATTCGTTGATCTACGACACCCGCGACAACAAGAAGAAGCCAACCCGCGGCTTCTACTTCAAGGGCACGCAGGATCTTGCCGGTGCCGGCGGCGACGTCGACTATATCCGCTCGACCGCGGAGCTTCGGGGATATTACCCCGTCACGCAGGATATCGTGCTCGCCGGACGCACCATGGGCGGCACGATCTCCGGTTGGGGCGGGCAGAGCGTCCGCGTGGTGGACGCGTTCTATAAGGGCGGCGAGACGATTCCGGGCTTTGCGCCCGCAGGTATCGGCCCGCGCGATGCCGCGACCGGCGACGCGCTCGGCGGCACAACGTTCTATTCCGCGACGGCCGAGCTGCGCTTCCCCTTGCCGTTCCTCCCTCCGGATCTCGGGCTGAGCGGAGCTGCTTTCACCTCCGCCGGCACGCTGTTCGGCACCGATGCCCAGAAGTTTGCCGCGGCGTATGCGGCGGCGCACGGTGTTCCAAACACGCTGGCGGTGCAGGATACGTCTGCGTTGCGCTCATCGGCTGGCGGCAGCCTCGTCTGGGATTCGCCCGTGGGCGATTTGCGGGTCGACTTTGCCGGGGTCATTAGCAAGGCCGCGTCCGACAAGACGCAGGTTATCAATTTCGGCTATTCCAACTGGTAAGCGGCGATGCACAGCCGCTCCGCAGCGGGCGCGATCATCGCGCTGGGATGCGGCTCCGCAAGATGAGCTGCAGGAACTCGCGCAGCCGGTGCGTATCCGTTTTCGCCATGATCCGGCCCAGCCTGTTGCGGGACGTAGCGCGGCTAATTCCGAGATTTTCCGTTACTTCGGCGGCGCAAATGGAATCGATAAGATAGTCAAATACCTCGGCCATCTAAGCGAGCTTCCACACCTACATATATTGAGCATCCCCAAACAATATTGCACGTTTTTCAGCGCGCACACAACAACAGCCTCCAGCTGCACCGTACGGGCGGCTATGAAAAGTTCTAGCTATTCTTTAGACGCGAGGAGCCAAATGGCTCGATTCTTCGATAGGGATGCATTAGCATCCTGCAAAAGCCTAAAAAAAGCTGTATTGGCTAAGATACTTGTACCTAAAAAAAAGGGGGCGCCGCGTCGGCGGCGCGCGCACGGCGAGCAGGGTCCATATGCTCAGTTTCAAAGTCTTTCTTAAGTCGAGGCAGATGTCCGATGATTCTGCCTGCGATGTACTTCGCGGCTTCAGCGAGGGTGGCGGTTTTCCGGATGCAGCCACCTGGCCTGATATCCACAATCTCCTAACCGAGAAGCGTGCCTGTCCGCGCGCCTTGGCGACTATCCGCCGGTTGTGGCTCGACTATCAGAAGCTCGTCAACGCGAGGCGAACGGGCAAGGACTTGGTTGCGGACAATACAAAGCTCAAGGAAACCGCGGTAGCCCGGCCGTGCGAGCTGGTGGAAAGGAATGAAGACAGCGGCATTGCTTGCTCCTGTGCCGGGCGGCGAAGCGATGAACGGCTGCACGAGCCGCGCAGCGCGCTCTCGACCGCCTATCTGCGATACAAGATCGTAGAGTTCCTGCAGCCGCATCCAAGCTACGAATATGACGACGGCTTTCAACCGCAAAGCATCATCGGTTATGCGATTGAATGCGACTGCTCCACCCGCCAGCTTGTGGCGGAAGTTGAGGGCAACTCATTGATCGCGGTTCTCACTGAGCTGATAGAAAGCGGCGAGGTCATCCTTACGCCCTACGAGCCGGCCAATGGCGACTTCATGCTCGGACTTCCCGAGAATCTCGGAAAACGCAAAGCGGCTCATGAAGAACGCAAGTGGCTGATCGTGGAAGGTGCCGCAAGATGCGGCCTTCGCGTCAAATGGAACGAGGATGGCACAGGTTGGCTTGAAACGCCGGACGGCGCGATTGCTGGACCCGCAGGTTCGGTATGGGACTTGCTCTCTTATTTGAATAACCCGCCGGCCGCCGCTGAGCTTCCGCAATTGCTGAATTAACCGGCGCTCCGCGCTCTCACTTCGCCTGGATTGCTTCCGGTGCCGCACCGCGCTCCTCGCGGCGACGCCCGCCCGGTGCGCGCGAAAAGCGCTCGAACCGCCTTCGCAACGAAAATTCGGCGCGGGCGAGAAGAAGCAAAGCCACGAACGCGGCATAGATGAGCGGCTCTGCGGGCCAAGACTTCACCACCATGATGAAATGAATGGCCGCCGCAGCGGCTGCAACGTAAACCCAGCGATGGAGCTTCTGCCAGGCGGCAGCGCCCATCCGCCGGATCATGGCAGTGTTGGAAGTAACCGCGAGAGGAAGGAGGATCGCGAAGGCGAACATCCCAATGGTGATATAGGGCCGTTTCAAGATATCCGCTGCAATCGCATGCGCATCGAGGCCCTGATCGAAGAGCAAATATGACAAAAGATGCGCGCAGGCATAGAAGAAAGCGAGAAGACCCAGCGCGCGGCGGAAGCGCACAAGGCTCAGGCCCCCAAGCCGGCGCAGCGGCGTAACCGCGAGGCCCGCCACGATGAACCGCAGCGCCCAGAGGCCGAGCGCATGCTCAAGCTCCTTGACGGGATCGGCGCCGAGCCGGTTATTCAGCGCAAGCCAGAAAATCCAAACGCCGGGAGCTGCGCCAGCCGCGTAAAGCGGCCATCGCGGCGCGGCGTTCAGCGCGCGCTGCAAGGACCGGCTCGATAAAGATGCAAACACCGCCATGGGGGATAATCTTTCTAGGTTCTAAAAGTAAGCCTTGAGGTCCATACCGGTGTAAAGGCTTGCCACTTGATCGGCATAGCCATTGAAGGGCAATGTCGGCCGCCGCGCCGCAAAAAGGCCGCTGCCTTCGCCGATGCGCCGCTCGGTGCTTTGGCTCCAGCGCGGGTGGTCGACCTCGGGATTCACATTGGAGTAGAAGCCATATTCGTTGGGGGCCTGCTTGTTCCACGCGGTCGCGGGCTGCGTCTCGACAAGGCTGATCCGTACAATCGATTTGATGCTCTTGAACCCATATTTCCAAGGAACCACAAGCCGGATGGGCGCGCCATCCTGATTGGGCAGCGTTTCGCCGTATAACCCCACGGCCAAAATGGTGAGCGGGTGCATCGCCTCATCGAGGCGCAGGCCCTCGGTATAGGGCCAATCGAGGGTCTGGAACCAACCGGATTGGCCGGGCATTTCTGAGGGCCGCACAAGCGTTTCGAACGCCACGAATTTCGCGGAGCCGAGCGGCTCGGCGCGCTTGAGCAGTTGGGACAGCGGAAATCCGATCCAGGGAATGACCATCGACCAGCCCTCGACGCAGCGCAGGCGGTAGATGCGCTCCTCGAGCGCGATGGACTTCACAATATCTTCCAGCGCGTAGGTGGCCGGCTTCGACACCAACCCGTCGATTTTGACGGACCACGGGTTCGTCTTCATGAGCCCCGCGTAGCGCGATGGCGAGCTTTTGCTTGTGCCGAACTCGTAGAAATTGTTGTAGCTCGTAACGTCTTCCTTCGGGGTTGGCGGCTCGTCCGTGGAATAAGCGCTCTTCGAGAAGGTCAGCGGCGTAGCGCGGGCAAGGCCAGGCAAGCCCGCAAAGGCAGCCGCGGCCAGTGCCCCGCCCAGAAACTCCCGGCGCCGTAAATAGATCTCCCGCGGAGTGATCTCCGAGGAAGCGATCGGTTTTAGGCCGCGGGTCATGGGCGCGCTCCGGCTTTAAGCTAGACTTCGCCGAATGTACGCAATCCGTTACTCAGTGGAAGGCGGGAACGGATCACATTCACTGTGACCGCCATCACATTCGCTTGCGCGCTCAGACATGAAAAATCAGACTTGCGAGAAACCGGACCGCGACCGTGAGGAGAAACGCGATAAATGCGTATTCCAGAGTGCGGCGCGATAGGCTATGAGCGACCTTCACTCCGAGCGGGGCGGCGAGCACCGTTACCGGAGCGATGACGATAAGCCCCGCCAGGCTCACATAGCCAAGCGAAAGCGGCACACCCACGTGAATGTCCCACCCTTCGGCCATATAGCCGATGACGGCTGGGATGGCGATGATCGGCCCGAAACCCGCTGCCGTTGCCACGGATTTATGGATGGACCAGCCGTAGTGCCTCATGTAGGCGGTGATATAGGCCCCGCCGCCAATGCCGATCAAGGTCGAGATTAGCCCTATGCCTGCGCCGGCGAGCGCATCCCACGGATGCCCCGGCAGCTTCTCCGCCGCGGCGGCCTCCCCGGAGCCGAAGGCGATGCGCCAGGCCATGAACAGCGTGGAGGCTACGAATGCGCCCTTTAGAAAGCTCGCCTGCGCGTGCGAGGCGATCAGCACACCGAGAAGGGCTCCTGCGACGACCCAAGGCCCGAGGCGCCGGATCACGGAAAAATCGACCGCCCCGCGCAGCCAATGCGAGCGCACCGAGCGGATGGAGGTCGGAATGATGATCGCGAGCGAGGTCGCCACGCAAACCTGCATGCGGATGCTGTCGCTCACGCCCATGATGCGAAACAGCTCGTAGAGCACGGGCACGACGATGCCGCCACCGCCGATACCGAGGAGGCCTGCCAAAAAGCCTGTAAGCAGGCCGCCTGCCAGGAGCGCGAGAGCGAGCGTTGCGATTTCGCTCCATGGCAGGCCGAAGATCATGGGAGGAGTCCAAAAGGCGAAGCGTGAGTGTGCGATCCAGACTATCGGCCGCGTCTGTCCTTTGCAATCGGTGAGCGTTCCTTGAATCGTGAGCGGCGTATGCGAAGCTCACGCGTCAAGCAGCCATCAGCCTGGCATTTTCGTAGATGGTGTAACGGGGCGCGCCCAAGGCCATAGGCATCTTGGCGGTCATCCCTCAGACTGATGGTGTCAAACGGAGTCTGCGCTGGCAGCTCCAAGCATAGCGAGGGATGACCATGGAGTA
>JBKQQS010000045.1:0-47456 GCA_052144215.1 Rhodomicrobium sp. | reverse complement strand
TCGCTCGGGAACATATCCATGAAATCGGCCATGTCCGCAGGATACTGCTTCATGCCTCAAACTACTATATCTAGAGGCACGGGAGTCAACTGCATAGCCCAGCAACAATCTATATTTAACGGACTTTCTGAAACGCGCATTTGGGGGTGAAAACGCGTAAAAATCGCGATTTTTACGGCGGGAAGAAATAAAAATCTGCCCCCATTTACCATTGCGAATTTAATCATCCCCGGCGCAACGAATTTTGGGCCGCTTTGGCGGTCCGGGCCGATCCGGTCCAACCTCAGGCGTACCGTAACGTTGAACAGCGCTCAGACTACATTTCGGGAGGGGGACCCTCAGGCACACCGCCGGCCGAAGCCCATTCATGGTCCGCCGTTGCTGTCTTGGGATGAGCGTTATCGGCGGGTACCACGTGGACGATGCGGAATCCATGGCTCTTTAGCTGACGCAAGAGCTCAGGCAGCGCAAGCGCGGTCCTTTCATGGATATCGTGCAGGAGCAGCATGCCCTTTTTCCTGCGTTCCAAACGCTGTATGGCAAATGCCAAGACTTGCTGGGATGTGATGGGGTACCAATCGCTGGCATCGAGGTCGACGCTCCAGATCGCAAGGCCGAGCTTTAGCGCCAAGGCTTCCTTCGAGGCAGGCGGATCGAGATAGGGAAAGCGAAAGAAGGGCGCCACGGCGTTGGCGTCTCCGAGGATCGCGCTCACCGATGCGATCCCGTCCGTAATCTCTTTTGTGGCGGCCTCCTCGGAAAGATGGGTGAGATAGCGATGGTGCTCGGTATGGGTTCCGATGGTGTGCCCTTCGCGATATTCCCGCTGAACAAGAGCGGGATAGGCTCTCGCCATCTCTCCGACGACAAAGAAGTTCGCCTTCACGCACTCGGCAGCAAGCGCATCGAGCACCTTAGACGTATAAGGCGCAAGCGGCCCATCGTCGAACGTTAGGACCACCTCATGATCCTGGAGAGGCAAAGTCTCACGATATTGCTGGAGCCCTAGCCGCCGGTGCTCCATCGGATCGATCGCGATAATCCTGCTTGTGCCAAGCGCGCCAGGATTTCCGGGACACTCTTGAGCTAGCGCCGCGCTGAAAAAAGCGAAACATGCGAGCATTGCGCCAGCAGTCAATCGGCAATACATCCGCGAACCCCGCCTTTTTCATGCCTGTGCCTACATGCCAGGAACCTTATGACCATACCACGGCTTGAATCGCTCAGGCAAAGTTTGCGGCCCTCTTAGGTCCATCTTGGAATTTCGCGGCAGCAGGGTTCAGAGCGATTCAAATCGCCGCCAAACCGTTAAGGTGTTGCGCCTTGGGCTTATCTCTCGTGGGAAGCTTCCTAGTCGCTGGCTAGCCGCCGTCCCAAATTGCAACTCAATATGCAACGACGGATTTGCTTTTGCGCGAGACCGGCCTACGCTCCCTGACGCTATAGGCAAACTTTAGCCGGAATAATTGCTTAACGTCAGATAGCGGTCCATTTCGTATCGAAACCGAACCGGTCAAAGGGGCCAGAACCGGACTCACCGGCTTGGCTGCCTTCTAGGCTTTCCGATGGCCAGATTGCACCAGGCCGCGCATAGATAAACCGTTGATGCGAGTCAAAGACAATAAAGCTAGCCTAACCTAAAGATGAGCCGATCGGTCCCTGCCAATTTTCATCACAATGGCAAGTACGCTTGAACATGGTCACACGCCCGAAGCGGTCCGGCAGCGTCTGGAGCGAGGGGCCCGTATCAACTATTTGCGCGATTGGATCTATGGCGCAATCGATGGCGGGGTCACGACCTTTGCAATCGTGGCCGGCGTGGTCGGAGCGAACCTCCCCTCGTCCGTCGTGCTGCTGCTCGGCTTTGCAAATCTTGTTGCCGACGGATTTGCCATGGCCGCGAGCAACTACAGCGGAACAAAGGTGGAGCGGGACGAATACAAGCGCGTATTGGACATCGAGCAACGGCATATCGCTTTGGTGCCGGAAGGCGAACGCGAAGAAATCCGCCAAATATTCGCCGCCAAAGGCTTTGCAGGAAAAGACCTTGAACGCATCGTCCATTTGATCTCGCAGGATCCCGAGCTTTGGGCAAAGACGATGGCTGTTGAAGAATATGGCCTGTCCCCGGCGCCCAGATCGCCGGCGCTGGCTGCGCTCAATACGTTTGCCGCTTTCATCCTCTGCGGGATCATCCCCCTCGTCACATTCCTTGCCGTTGGCGGTCTCGGTGCGTGCGTGGTTGCAACCGGGGCGACCTTCTTCGGCGTAGGAGCGATCAAGAGCCGCTGGTCGCCGGCGGTTTGGTGGCAGTCCGGGCTTGAAACGCTCCTCATTGGAATGGGCGCTGCCGCTATCGCATTTGCGATTGGCTATGGCCTGCGGGTATTTTTCCCCATCGCTTCCGGTTAATGCGGGCTGAGCATAGGAACAGAGAGCGCTCAAATGTGGCGCTTTGGGAAAGAGGGCCACTTCCGGAAGTTTCTCTTCTGCCAGCGCCGGTCTCATTTCCGTCCGGAATAGTCCCCGTGCCGCTGCAGCAAATATAGATATCTACAAATATCTATGCGCCCGCTTTCAGGTCCGTTAGCGGCCTCCGACGTTGGTAGCCAGTTGCAAAATCTCAACGGAAGCTCCCGCGCGCTCCAGACCGGTCGCTTTCAACTTTTGCCGCCGAGGGGCCACTTCTTGCTGGCCGCGGCGCGGGTTCCGGCGTGAACAGGGTATATCTTAGAGCACCAAAGGGGCGTCGATTGATTGAAGCGGAAAAAACAAGGCGGGTTAGCCCGCCTCGTTTGCAAATTAGCGAAAGCATCCGTGCCAAACGAGGCAGCCCCGGTATTTCAGCTTGGCATCAGGATACAAGGCGGTGCAATCTCCACGAACCGCCGTGCATTTTTCCGCGTGAGCCTTTTCAAGGCGCTCTTTCGTTTCGGCGTATTTCTGCTTGGCTTCGGCAATCGCTGCCTGCCGTTTTTCTTTGGTATCGTACTTGCTCTTCACTTCGGCAATCGCAGCTTTCAGCTGTTCTTTAGCTTCGGCAGCTTGCTTTGCCTTGTTCTCGAGGTATTCCTTACCCTCGCGTTTCAAACGCTCCAACTTTTGCTCCCCAGTTTCTTGCGCTTTCACAGGGGTTGCGCTCACAGCGAAAGCGACGGAAAGCCCGAGCAACGCCGCAAAAATGGTCTTCATAAAATTACTCTCCTATTCCATTAATCCCTACCCGGCCGGGAGCACGCTGAGGGGGGAATCGGAAAAAACTGTGGCGGCGGTGGCCGTATTTTCGACAAACTGAATACCCCTCCCCTTCAAGGCGAGGGTTCTAAGCTTGAGTTGATTTGAAATCGCACTTTTGTATCATTTCGCCGGTTATGTTCCCCGAACTGATCGCTATGTAACCGCGCGCCCGTATCCTATGCAGATTATCATAGCGAAGCATCGGCGGTGCTCGTCGGGAACGGGTCATGGCCGGAGAGTTCATTAGTGATTTCAATGAGTCGGCTTACGCGCCCCATTGAGCATTGCCTGGGCCACCTCCGTCATTTGCCCGTGATTGCGAGCACGGCAGCGCTCATGTTCGTGGCCGGTGTGAATAAGTGTGCAAGCGAACCCCTCTAACGCCAGGCGGATCGACAGCTTATCGTGCCGGCCGGCATCGAAACCCCGCGCCGATTAACAGCGAAAAGCATCTGAAACGGTTACATGGGCGCAGCCGGGCCGGGCTTCGTTGCATCGCGGCGCCAAAGTTCCTTGCCCAACGCGGCTAAAATTGCGGGCGTGATGCCTGTCCGCGCGTCAGCGTTGCTATATTCACACTGCCGCCAACCATTTGCTTGGTTGTAAGCTAACTGTAAGCAGCTGTACCCAAATGTATCAGAGCGAAGGGGCGTGAGGTGGTGTTTGAGGTACGAACGTTTTCCGGCGATTTCAGTGACGGAAGGGGGAAGGCGGACGATTTCACAGCAGCCAGGAGGCATGGCGGGCGGTCCCTTGCGGCTAGGAAATGCACCGTTCGCGGCGCTCTTCGTTACGCTCGCCCTTCTCGCCTCCCTGCCGGTTCTGCTTACCGGCACTTTGCCGCTGTTCGATTACCCCAATCATCTTGCGCGCATGTACATCCTCTCGGCGCTACCGCTTTCGGAACCATTGCAACGCTATTACGAGATCAATTGGAGCGCGCTGCCCAATTTAGCCATGGACCTCGCCATACCGGCGCTCGCCCAGTCGATGCCGCTCGCTTGGGCGGGCAAGGTTTTCGTGGTGTTGACGTTTTGTCTCCTCGCCGGAGGAGCCGCGGTGCTGCATCGCGTACTTTTTGAGAGCTGGTCGGCCTGGCCCTGCCTCGCGTTTTTGCTGCTCTTCAGCCGCACTCTGCTTTGGGGATTGCTCAATTATCTCTCCGGCATCGGGGCCTGCCTCATCGCCTTTGCGGTATGGATCGCGTTGCGTGAGCGGACTTGGCTCCGTCTCACGCTCGGCACGGCCATAGCGCTCGGCTTGTTTTTCGTGCATCTCATGGCCTTCGGGTTCTACGGCATCATGGTGATGGGCTACGAGGGAGGTATCGTTTTGCGCGAGCGGCCTTCTGCCGCGCGCGCTCTGCGCACGCTTTTCCTTGCCGGCGCAACCTTTCTGCCCGCACTCGCTGTATTGCTGCTGCTGACGCCGGGAGGAGGAGGCGGTCCTATCGCCTTCAGCCATATTGCGCGCAAAATCGACTTCCTCTTCAGCGTCTTCGACAACTATCACACGGCTTTCGATGTTATCTGCTTCGCGCTCGTCTTGCTTGCGGGTGCCATCGCCTTTTGGAAGCGGTGGGTAAGGCTTCACCCGGCGATCGTGGCGCCGTTGGCTCTCGTCTTTCTTGCCTATCTGGCGATGCCGGCCGCGGGCGCGTCCTCAAGTGGCGCAGACTACCGTGTCCCGGTATTTCTCGGCCTCTTGCTTGTGGCGGGGAGCCGCTGGACCGCACCCAGGCCGCGCCTCGCGCGCGCCTTCATGGGCGCGGTGCTCCTTCTGTTTGTAGTCCGCGTTGGGGTGGTCATGGCAGAGTGGCGTCAGAGCGATCGCGTCTATGCGGAGCTCCTGCCTGCATTCGATAAGATCCCCCTTGGCAGCCGCCTCGCCGTCGCCGTTCCGCCCGGGGCAGCTAAGTGGACAGCAACGCCGCTCCTCCACTTTCCGGTGCTGGCGGTGCTGCGGCGCGATGCCTTTGTGCCAACCCTGTTCGCCCATCCAGCTCAGCAACCCGTCGCTTTGCGCGAGCACTATCGCACTCTCGCCGGTCAGCTTGCGCCGCAACAGCTTTGGGCCGCGCTGGTTGATGGGACGGCACCATTCGATACGGCCGGGCGCGCAGCGCTTGCCCAGTACGATTTCATCGTTTTCGTGGGACCGCGGCCGTTTGCCATGCCAGCAGTGAGCGGACTCATCCCCATTGTCACGGCGCCGCGCTTCGTGCTCGCGCGTTTGGCTCCCCCACTCGTAAGTAGACCGGACCCGGCTCTGGCTCAGTACACAGCCGGCGAGGCTTATGCTGGCGCCGGTGCCATGCTGAAGGCCGATTGAGGCTGCGGTTATGGCTAGCGCAAAATCTGAAGCGCTGTACCGCCATAAATGCGCATATCCGGCTTCATAAAGGCAGCGGGGAGACGCATCGGCCCGCTCCTCCAGCACGGAGATTGCCGCCGCTCGCGAGCCAGCCTCCCTCTACCGCTGCATTCAGTGCCAACCCGCCGAGCCCTTTGCTATAAGGCGGACCGGCGAAGAGGAGCTGAAGCGGCTGCATCGCTGCAAACGCGGTAACAGACGGGTACGCCGCGATGAAGCAGAGGACATCGCAGGCGTTACCCGGACTGCCGGCGCGGGTCACCCGCCACGGGAGAGGGATGTGTGGGGCGAAGCGTTCGCCTCCGTTACTCCGCGGCGGCGGAGGCGATCGCCCCGTGGCAGTGCTTGAACTTTTTGCCCGAACCGCAAGGGCACGGGGCATTGCGCGCGACTTTGCCCCAGCTCGAAGGGTCGTTCGGATTGACGGCTCCGCGCCCGCGCTGCGGCTGATTTTTTGCAGGAGCGCCGGGGGCTGCCTTGCGAGCGGGGCCAGGTGCGCCGCCCTGCTTGGCTGCAGCCCGGCGTTCTTGCCGCGACATTGGAGCAGCCTCCTCTTCCATTTCGAATTCGTCCTCGCCGGTGGAGGGATCCAAATGATGCACTTGCATCTCGGGAAGCTCGCCGTAATCCTCGAACTCGCTGGGCGCGTTTGGTGCCAATTGAACATGCATGAGGTGGCCGGTCACGTCGCGGCGCAAGCGCGAAAGCATGTGCGCAAACAGCTGGAACGCCTCGCTCTTATATTCGTGGAGCGGATCGCGCTGGGCATAGCCGCGCAAGCTGACGGCCTGGCGCAGGTGATCGAGGGTCACAAGGTGCTCGCGCCAAAGGTAATCGAGCGTCTGCAGCAGCACGGCCTTTTCAATGCGCCGCATGATGTCAGGGGTAAGCTCCGCGGCTTTGCGCGCCGCCGCTGCATCGGCCCTGTCTTGCAGCCGCTCGCGGATTTCCTGCTCGGCGATGCCTTCCTCCGCAGCCCACTCGGCCACCGGCACGTCCATGTCGAAGATTTCCTGGAATTCCCTGTGCAGGCCCGCGGCGTCCCACTGCTCGGCGAAAGCTTTTTCCGGAATGTGCGTGGCGACGAGGTCTTCGACGATCTCGCGGCGCATATCGGCGACGGTTTCCTCGACCGACTCGTCATGCATGAGATCGATGCGCTGCTCGAAGATCACTTTACGCTGATCGTTCATCACGTCATCGTATTTGAGCAGGTTTTTGCGCGTGTCGAAGTTGCGTGCCTCGACCTTTTGCTGCGCCTTCTCCAGCGCCCGGTTGATCCACGGATGGGCGATGGCCTCATCCTCTTCGATGCCGAGCTTGCGCAGCATATAGTCCATGCGTTCGGACCCGAAGATGCGCATGAGGTCGTCTTCGAGCGATAGATAGAATTTGGATGCGCCGGGGTCGCCTTGCCGGCCCGAGCGGCCGCGGAGCTGGTTGTCGATGCGCCGGCTCTCGTGCCGCTCCGTGCCGAGCACATAAAGGCCGCCGGCTGCGAGCGCGATGGCCTTCTTCTCCTCAACCTCCGCATTGATCTTGGCGCGCTCGGCCTCGATCTCCGCCGCCGTGGGCTCTTCGCCGGCTGCCTTACGAGCCTCGATCCAATCCGCGAGCAGCATGCCCGCATTGCCGCCAAGCTGAATGTCCGTGCCGCGGCCCGCCATATTGGTTGCGATGGTCACGGCACCTGGAACGCCCGCTTGCGCAACAATGTGCGCTTCCTGCTCGTGATAGCGGGCGTTCAGCACTTGATGCGGGATTTTCTTCGGCTTCAAGAGTTCGGAGAGCGTCTCCGATTTCTCGATCGAGGTCGTGCCGACGAGGATGGGCTGGTTCCGTTTATGGCATTCTTCGATCAGGGCGATGATCGCCTTATACTTTTCCTTTGCCGTCCGGTAGACCTCATCGTCGCTGTCGATGCGCGCCATGGGACGGTTCGTTGGAACCTCGATGACCTCGAGCTTGTAAATGTCCTGGAACTCGGAGGCCTCCGTCAGCGCCGTGCCGGTCATGCCCGAAAGTTTGTCGTAAAGGCGGAAATAGTTCTGGAAGGTGATCGAGGCCAGCGTTTGGTTTTCGGGCTGAACCTCGACGCCCTCTTTGGCCTCGAGCGCCTGATGCAGGCCTTCCGAATAGCGGCGCCCTTCCATCATGCGGCCGGTGAACTCGTCGATGATGATGACCTGGCCCTTCTTCACGATGTAATCGCGGTCCCGCATGAAGAGCTTATGCGCCCGCAGCGCCTGGTTCACGTGGTGGACGAGCGTCACATTCTCCACGTCGTAAAGCGTGGTGCCTTCTTTCAGGAAGCCCGCTTCCTCAAGCATCTCCTCCATGCGCTGATTGCCTTCCTCGTTGAAGACGACCGTGCGCATCTTCTCGTCGAGCTCGAAATGCTCCTTGCCGAGCCTTGGAATGAACTTGTCGATGGTGTTGTAGAGGTCCGACTTGTCCTCGATGGCGCCCGAGATGATGAGAGGCGTGCGGGCCTCGTCGATCAGAATCGAGTCCACCTCGTCGACGATCGCATAATGATGCCCCTGCAGATCGTCCGGACGGCCGCCGAACTGCACCATCTCCTCGATGGTGTATTTCATATTGTCGCGAAGATAGTCGAAGCCGAACTCGTTATTCGTCCCGTAGGTGATATCGCAGCCGTAGGCTTGACGGCGCTGATCGTCCTCGATGTCGTGAAGGATGCAACCCACGCTGAGGCCTAAGAACCTATAAATCTGCCCCATCCATTCGGAGTCGCGCTTGGCGAGATAGTCGTTCACCGTGACGATGTGCACGCCGCGGCCTGAAAGCGCATTCAGATAGGCTGGCAGCGTCGAGACGAGCGTTTTGCCCTCGCCCGTCTTCATTTCCGAAATCTTGCCCGCATGCAAAACCATGCCGCCGACAAGCTGCACATCGAAGTGCCGCTGGCCGAGCGTGCGCTTGGCCGCCTCGCGCACAGTGGCGAAGGCTTCGGGCAAAAGATCGTCGACGGTCTCGCCGTTGGCGAGGCGCTGGCGGAACTCAATCGTCTTTGCGCGCAGCTCATCGTCCGAGAGCGCCTCGAACTTGGGCTCAAGGGCGTTGATCGGAGCGACCCTCGCATTGAAGCTTTTCAAGCGCCTGTCATTGGAACTGCCGAAAATCTTGGTTGCGAGAGCGCCAAGAGAAACCATGGTAGCCTAGCCTCACTGCCGCGCTGTGAAAGAGCGGCCCGTAAACAATGGTGCCGCATGCCAGCCCCCTTTTTATCGGCGGTGGCATTTCTTGCGGGACTTTTTCGAAATGACCTGAAGGGAAGCGCCCTTCTCCTCATGCCAAGCAGAAATAATGAGACGCGTCTGCGCTGTCAACGCGAGGCTGACTACGCGCATCAACTTAGACGAACTGCCCTTAACGGCTTAACCCAGGCGGCTAGGAGTATTGTTCCCCACACACGCGTCACTTTTTTTCCGCAGGCGCGCCGCTTTTGCTGGCTCGTATTGCGAGGTCCGACTCGAAAACGAGCTTGACCATGGCTTTGGCTGCGGGGCTGGACGAGGCATATTCCTTATAGATGGGGAGGCTTTGTATTGTGAAGGCAAGCGGGTCGCATTCGTTGACGGCAAGTCCTGCCGCGCGGAAGCGTTCCACAAGCTCCGCGTCGAGTTCCGCTCCTTTTGCCAGTACCCAGTCCTGCATCTCGCGCGCAACCCGCTCGATGACGGCTGCTGCGCCGGGAGGCAGCGAAGCGAATTTTGCCCGGCCCGCCACAAAAAATGCCGGCGAGTAGAGGTGGTAGGACAGCGATAGATATTTTTGCACTCTTTCGATGTGAGCGCCGTAAATCAGATCGAGCGGCGTCTCAAGCCCATGAATCGTGCCGGCCTCGATACCGGCATAGACATCCTTGAATTCCATCGGAACCGGGTCGACACCGTACGCTTTAAACATTTTCACGCGCCAATTTCCGTTCGGCACGCGCAACTTCAAGCCTTTCAAGCTTTCGGGGCCTGTGACCGGGCGCTGATTGTTGGTGATATGCCGGAAGCCGAGCTCCCACATGCCAAGAAGCAAATAACCTTTCGTTTTCGCGGCAGGGCTGAGATAGCCGAAAACAATGCGGTCCCGGAACTTTTTCACGTGCTCGCGGTCGCGGATGAGGAAAGGCATCTCGAACACGCCGAACTCGTCTGAGACCGAGGACATCGGCGTCGCAACGACGCTAAAATCCACTTCTCCGGTCAGGAGCTTCTTGAGGACGGCCGTATCCGAACCAAGCCCGCTATTTGGGTAAAGCTCGATCTGCACCGCGCCGTTTGTCTCCTTCGACACGCGGCGGGCGAATTCCTCAGCCGACAGCCAGTAAAGCGAGCCAGGCCCGCCAATGTGGCTAAATTTCAAAACGAGCGGATCGGCGCGGGCAGTGCCGGCCAACGCGAGCAGCTGCAAACAGCACCAGAGAATAAAACGCCGCTTACACATTGATACCGCCAATATCGAGCTTGATCTCGAGCGTGTGGAGAGGGAGCGAGTATGGCGGCTCTGCAGCCTGTGCCGTTCGACTTGAACTCGCGCGTACCGGAGGGAGCACTTCAATGCTGGGCGGAATGCACGCTGAAATCAGATTCGAAGACAAGCTTGAGAACCGCTTTCGTCGCGGGACTTCGGGAGGCATATTCCTTATAGATCGGAAGGCTTTGAATAGTAAAGGCGAGCCGGTCGCATTCGTTTACGGCGATCAGCGGGCGGAACCGGTCAACGAGCGCTGCGTCAAGCTCTGCACCCTTTGCAAGCGCCCAATCCTGCATCTCCAACGCGACACGCTCGATGACGAGCCTAACGTTTTCGGGTAGTTGCGCATATTTGGCTCGCCCGGCAACGAAAAAGCCCGGCGAGTAAATGTGATAGGAAAGAGTTAGATACTTCTGAACTTTTTCGAGGTGTGCGCCGTAAATCAGATCGAGCGGCGTTTCCAGGCCGTGGATCTTACCCGACACGATCCCGGCGTAGACATCCTTGAATTCCATAGGAATGGGGTCCACGCCGAAAGCCTTGAACATCTTGATGCGCCAATTCCCATTGGGAACGCGAAGCTTGAGGCCCGCTAGGCTTTCGGGTCCTTCGATGGGGCGTTGATTGTTGATGATGTGCCTAAAGCCAAGCTCCCACATCCCAAGAACGAAGTAGCCTTTCGCTTTTGCGGCTGGGCTGAGATAGCCGTAAACGAGCCTGTCCCGGAACCGTTTGACGTGATCGCGATCATGGACGAGGAAGGGCATCTCGAAGACGCCGAACTCGTCCGCGACCGAGGACATGGGCGTTGAAAGGATGGAGAAATCGACTTCCCCTGTCAGGAGCTTCGTCACAACGGCAGTGTCCGATCCGAGCCCGCTGTCCGGATAGAGCGCAATTTGAACCGCACCGTTCGTCTCTTTCGAAACGCGCCGGGCGAATTCTTCTGCCGATAACGAATAAAGAGAGCCTGGCGCGCCGATATGGCTGAAATTCAAAACCAAGGGCTCAGCAAGGCATGACCAGGCCAATCCGAATGCCTGCAAAAAAACCGGGAGGAGAAGAAAACACCGCATCCGCATCGACACCCCTCCTAACGCCCGCTGCATCCCGCTCCCGCTTACCTTTTTAGCTGGGTTTGTGGAAATGTGGTGCTAGTTTTATACCAAATGCCAAATTTCTGATACGCGGGCGGCGGGCGCTTGCAAAGGCCATAATATCCCCAAGATCCTGCTTCCCAAGGGGGAGCGTCCGTCCTAAAAGCGGATTTCAAAGGTTTGCGCGAGCTCTCTTGGCGCAACCTAGTACGGCGATTTTTCGAAGAGGCGAGGAGTTCCGAACCGTGACTTTAAAGACCTTATGCACTGGCGCGGCTGCGCTTTTTCTGGCCTTTAGCGCATCTTACGCCCATGCCGCCGGACCGGTCGCGCGCGTGAACGGTGCCGATATCACGGAGGCCGAGCTCTCTTTCGCTGAAGCTGAGGTCGGTGCGGAAATCGCAGGGCTTCCTCTCGAGGCGCGCCGCCGCGTTCTGGTCGAGTATCTCGTGGAGGCGCATCTTTTCGCCGAAGCCGCGGTAAAGAATCAGCTCGGCGCCGGCAAGGACTTCGAGGAGCGCCTCGCCTACTACAAGCTGCGCGCGCTGCGGGACACGTTCTATGACAAAAAAGTCCGGGACGCCGTGACCGAAGCGCAAGCCAAGGCCGCCTATGACGAGCAGATCGCCAAGATCGCACCGGAGCCCGAGGTGCGCGCCCGGCACATCCTCGTGAAATCGGAGCAAGAGGCCAAGGATTTGGTGAAGCAGCTCAAGGCCGGCGCCGATTTCACCGAGCTCGCGAAAAAAAGCTCGGATGGCCCAAGCGCTCAAACTGGCGGCGATCTTGGCTATTTCTCGCGCGGGCAAATGGTGAAGCCCTTCGAGGATGCGGCCTTCGCTCTTAAGCCCGGCGAGATCTCTGCGCCTGTCCAAACCGAATTCGGCTGGCATGTCATCAAGGTCGAGGATAGGCGCAACAGGCCGGTCCCCAGCTTCGACGAGGTGAAGGATCAGCTCATGGCATCGCTCGTTCAAAATCAGCTCAAGACCGTTGTGCAAGGCCTGCGCGGAACGGCCAAGGTCGAGATCGTCGATCCCGAGCTTAAGCGGGCGATCGAAGAGGACGCGCGGGCTGCCTCCATCGAGGCGCCTGCCGAGCAAAAGCCGCAGTAATCGAAGGAGCGCAGCTCTCATCATGGCGAAAATACATAAGGTTTCGCCCTTCGCGCCGGCCGGGCCGGCAAAATTGCCGCCGCTTTCCGGGGTTCGGCTGGCCGTTGCCGGGGCGGGAATCAAATATGCGGGCCGCACCGATGTCCTGCTTGCCATCTTTCCCGAAGGGACGCAGGCAGGCGGGGTTTTGACGCGTTCGAAGACCTCGTCGGCGCCGGTGGACTGGTGCCGCACGCAGCTTCAGCATGGCGAGGCCAGGGCGCTTGTGGTGAATTCGGGCAACGCGAATGCCTTTACGGGCTGGCGCGGACGCGATGCCGTGAAGGCCACGGCGGAGTTCGCCGCTGAAGCTGCGGGCTGTACCCCAGAGCAAGTCTTCATCGCCTCGACCGGGGTTATCGGCGAGCCGCTCGACGCGTCCAAATTCTCGGGCGTGCTCACAAAAATGGCCGCGCACGCCCGCGAGGATCTGTGGACGGAAGCCGCGCGCGCGATCATGACCACCGATACATTCCCCAAGCTCGCGACCAGGCGCGCGCTTATCGGCGGCGTCCCCGTGACACTCAACGGCATCGCCAAAGGCTCGGGCATGATCGCTCCGGACATGGCGACGATGCTCGCTTTCATTGTGACCGATGCGCCCATCGAAGCGCACGCGCTGACCGTGCTTTGCCAGCGGCACGCAGGACCGACCTTCAATTCCATCACCGTAGATAGCGATACGTCCACAAGCGATACGCTGCTGATCTTCGCAACCGGAGAAGCGGCACACCGCGGCGCGCCCCGCATCGCACGCGCGGACGATCCGGAGGCCGCCGCCTTCTCCGCCGCGCTGCTTCATCTGATGCACGACCTTTCCATGCAGGTCGTCAAAGACGGCGAAGGCATATCGAAGCTGATGACGATCCACGTCGAGGGCGCCGAATGCGATGCCGCCGCGCGCAAGATTGGGCTGGCCATCGGAAATTCGCCGCTCGTCAAGACCGCTATTGCGGGCGAGGACGCCAATTGGGGCCGGATCGTTGCGGCCGTCGGCAAATCGGGCGAAGCGGCCGACCGCGACCGCCTCGCGATCTGGTTCGGCGATATTCAGGTCGCGCGCGACGGGCTCCGGCACCCCGATTACAAGGAAGCTGCCGGCTCGGAATACGTCAAGCGCCGCGAGATCGAAATCCGCGTCGATGCCGGAACGGGCGGGCCGGGCCGGGCGACGGTTTGGGCTTCCGATCTCACTCATGAGTATATCGCAATCAATGCCGATTACCGCAGCTGAGAGCGGCGCAGGCTCGCCGCCCATCGTCACCGTCGTCGCGGTGGCCCTGATCGATGGGGACGGGCGCGTTTTGCTCGCGCAGCGGCCCGCGCACAAGGAACATGGCGGCCTTTGGGAATTTCCCGGCGGCAAAATCCACGCCGGCGAAACGCCGGAGGCCGCGCTCATCCGCGAGCTGAAAGAAGAGCTTGGCATCGGCGTTGCCGCCCGCTGCCTGGCACCGCTGACGTTCGCCAGCCACTCTTACGGGACCTATCACCTGCTGATGCCGCTTTACGCCTGCCGCAACTGGCAGGGCGAGCCCGAGCCGCTCGAAGGGCAAACGCTCGCCTGGGTGCGCAAGGATAAGCTTTCCACTTATGCCATGCCGCCGGCCGATGGGCCGCTCATTCCGATTGTGCAGGATTGGCTCTAAGCAGAGTTCGCAAAAGCATGCCTTCGGGCTTGACCCGGAGGTGGCGTTCCCGGTTTTGCTTAGGGGCTGCTGCTTAACATCCCGCTTACGGTCTTCTCACAAAGTTCTTGCGCGGCTTAAAGTTTGGTATCATGCCCCTAGAGCACGGAAATTCACTAAATCGTAAGGCGAAGGGGCACTCTCCTCACGATGG
This sequence comes from Rhodomicrobium sp., assembly GCA_052144215.1. GTDB lineage: Bacteria > Pseudomonadota > Alphaproteobacteria > Rhizobiales > Rhodomicrobiaceae > Rhodomicrobium. The sequence goes on along the minus strand of JBKQQS010000045.1, from coordinate 33,259 downwards.
CAGACGAAGAAAAATTCGAGCGCTGGGAAGCGATCGAGGGCTTGGCGCCGAAAATGTTTCTCGAAGCCATGCACGACGACCGCGAAGGCTTCCGGCTCATCTTAAAGTCGCCGGAGGCTAATTCCAAGGCGCTACGCATCCGTTTCGACGCGCCCCTTTGCTACCGCGGCACTCAGGAGCCCTACCTGCTGCGCCGGATTTACGAGGACCATGCCATCTACCCCTGGCCGATCTTCATCGTGCGCAACTCGCGTTACGCCAGGTGGTTTTACTCCCAGGCGGCCGATGCCCTCGATAAGGACAGCAACCATTATCATATCGCCGCGATGGACCAGATGATCGATGTGCTGTCGCCGATCCCGCCCGTCCTCACCTGGCTCAACGATGTGTGACGCCGCTTCCGGTTGAATGCTTCCCCGGCCGTCATGGCCGATTAACCTTCCCGCCGTTGCGCTGCTTACGATTCAGTATGTGACCGTGACGATGACGGTATCGTTGTAAGTCCCAACGCCGGGCAAGCTTTGGGGCGGGATCCGGGCATACACGGTGGCGTTGACGGCGGAGCCGGTGCCCGTGCCGCCTACGGTATCGACGCCCGCGTTATTGCCCCAATTCTGCGACCGGCCTGAGTCCCGGTAGAGAGCGTAGCCGATGGTCGCGCTGGGGCCTGTCATTTTGCGCGACGATGTCGTGGCCCCGGAGCCATTTCCCGGCCCGAGCGAGATTTGGTAGGCTGTGCCGCTGGTGCATTGGACCGACAGCGTGCCCGTTGTATCGATGTTCGAAGTGAGGTGCGTCGCCGTTCCAAAATTGACGTTCTGAGTCACATTGAGAAGGCAGAGGGAGCCAAGAGTCGTCGTGACTGTGAAGGTATCTTGAGTCGTTGCAGAAAGACCGCTGGCGTTGCAGCCAAGCAACAAAGACAAAAGGCCGCCGTAGTACAGTCTGGCGTCCGCCCCGCTAAATGTCGACGAATAGGTGCCGGGCACATATGGAGGGCTAGTAGCGTAAAGCTGCAAATAAATCGTGGCTGTGATGGTGCCGTTACCCAACCGGCTAAGGAAGGGAACGGTGCCGTTCGGGGCGGTGTGCCGCGAGCCCCAGACGGTCGAGTAGCCTGCATCCTGGAACATTTGAAATGCAATAGTGCCTCCGCTCCCATTCGAGAGAAGCCGTTGATTCGAACCGTTGAGCCCCCCCGTTCCAGCTCCCAGATCCTGACACGCCCCGACGTATAGCGTGATACCGGTGCAAGTAATGGTGAGAGTGCCCGTCGTGTCGTAGGTGTTGGAAACGAGCGGATTGACAGACGAAAACACAATAGGAGTGGTAATGCTTGCCGTGCAGGTCTGCGCCCGCGCCTGGCAAGTCAGGCCGAAGACGGCCAAGAGTATGAGGAGATATTTCTTCATCGTTTGACCTTGATTGTCTCCGCGTTGGCTGCATCCGCTGACTTTGCGGCGGTTTCCGATGGCTCGCAGACCACATCGTCGATGCGGGCCTGCGCCCCCTGCTGCGGACTGAAGGCGAAGGAGGCGTTGCAGGAGGTGCCGTCGGGCCGCTTGACGAGCGCGGTATTCGAGGGCGCGAGGTTGGTGAGATAAGCCTCGCCGTCGTAACCGATCACGGAGGAGGTTGGCGCACCATTCACCCAGACCTCGGAGCTGGTTGGGATTACGGCGCCCTTCTCGTCCTTGAAGACGGCGATGGCGGAGGCAGGCTGTGCATTGCCTTTGAAATGGACGCTCATACCGCCGCGCTGCGCCGGCACGACCTTTTGCTCCAGGCCATCGATATCGGCCTGCACCGGGATGGAGGCGGGGTCGATCGAAATGGCGTTCGACTCCCTTGCGCGCATGTTCGGGATGAGCAGCTTTCCGTCCGAGTCCGTCTCTCCGGCGGGATGGTTTTCGTACAGGACCTGCATTCCCGGCACGCCGGTATCGACAACGGCGAAAGAATTGTCGATGCGGTTGGCGAAATAGATGCCGTTCAGGATCGCCACCGACCCATCGGCTTGCGCGCCAACCTGCGACGTATTCCCGCTCTGTTGCACGCCCGCTTGCAGCGTCATGGCGGAGGCGCGGTAGGATACAGCCGCGGAGTTCGTAGAAACCTGCCCCTCTTGGGCGCGAACCATATAGCCGTAACTGCCAGGGTCCAGCCCCATCGCCTGGGAAACGAAACCGCCGGCCGCAACGCTATTCGCGCTTCCCTGGGTCAACGCGCCGGCCGATATGCGATCCCAACTGAAGGTCACACCGGCATAGACGCCGTAGCTGCTCTTGCTCTCGAAATTGTCGAAAGCGGTCAATGAGAAGGTGCTATTGCTCCAGAAGAACGGACGGGTATAGCTGGCGCTGCCGATCTTGTAGGCGTCCCCGGAGAAATCCTCGGAATCCGTGTAGCTGAGGCTGATCGAGCCCTTATCGAACGGCAGCGGAAAGGATGCGGAAAACTGATCTTGCCGCTTGTAAGGTGCGCCGCTTTGCGCAGCGGTTATGGGGCCGGAGGTTGGCGTCAGCAACAGCTTTGGCGCCGTGACGGACACAAGGTCTTGATAGTCCCCGAGGCTGCGCATCGATAGGGCGGATAGCTTGACGCCCCACAATGAGGTTTCGATGGAGCCCGAAACTTGCGCGCCGGCTCCTCCCCCCTTGTCGCTCCCCGAAGCGGCGAGCGAGGCGACTCCATAGCGCCAAAGGCTGAAATTCAACCCCGCGCCGCCGTTAATGAGCCCCGCGCCGCCTTCAGCATGGCCTTCAAGCGTAATATGCGGCGTCACTCCGTAGCGAAAGCTGCCCGAGGCGATGGGACGCTCGTCATAGGAATCCGATAAGAGGCCATAAAACGTGCGGGCGAAGCCGCTTTCTATCGAATAGTCGAACAAGCCGGGCGCTACGAGCAGAGGAGAACTGTAATAGCTATATTCCGTCGCCGTTTCCCTGCCCGCTGCATCGCGAATCACGAGCTGCATGGTGGTGGGCCCAGACATGACGGGAAGATTGCTGATGGTGAATGGGCCGCCGGTCACCTCCTGGGAAAAGGCGCGGCTCTGATTTGCGTAAACTTCCACGGTCGAGGGGACCGCGGCGCTGCCAGCCAATTGCGGGATTGGCTGAGTGACGAGATCGGGCTGCAAGGTGAAATCGCGGCGTATCTGCACGCCGCCCATGCGCATGGCGCGCGTCCAGCCGAGCGAGCCGGAGACGATATCCCCAGCGGCATAGGTCGTCAGCTGGCCGGCATCGTTATAGGACCATAGCGAGTCCAGCCGCAGAAAATTTGGCCCAGAATCCACCACCGCCGAGCGGAGTGCAAGCGACTGGTCGAAATTGCCATAATCGGAAAAGAGGTGCCCATCCACCGACGCGCCAACGCCTTGGTAGTTTGGAAGCGTCCCTAAATTGTCGCCGCCAAAATTGGCGGTTAAAGCATAGTTGAAGATTGCGCTGAGGTTGTGTTCCTGATTCGGAACTACGCTCCCGGGTTTCGGACCTCTGACGCTGAACGCAAGGGGGATGCGCGCATCGTCCGTCACCGTGAGATAGATGGTTTGAGTGGGTGCATCGTAACGGTAGCTCACGCCCGGCATTTTTTCGAGGCAGAGGCCCCCGCCGCTATGGACCGCGCTTTCCGGCGCCTTGAGGTTGTACTGCTTCAGGTCGTCAGCGCCGATCGTGAGGCAGCCATCCGCATAGCGGCGGAAGGCGGACAGGAAGCCCGTGCGGTAATCGTTGATGACGACGTCAAGATACAGCTCTTCCCTCGGCTGCATAAAGGCGGGAAGGTAGGAGCCGGCCTCCTGGCCGGCCCCGCCGTTTCCTGGGCTAGCAAACGCAGAATCTCCCCCACTCCACGCGAGACAAGCCAGAAAAAGCGCGGCTTTGCAGGGGGCATTAGCCGCTCTTTCCGACGGTCGCAGATGCATTTATCGGCCCCGCCTCGCTTGTGGCTTCGATACTAAGAGTGGTTCCCGCGTTCAGCCCGCTTTTTGGGACGGGAAGCTCCCAGATTTTCGTTTGCCCCCCAAGCACATAGCCGGCGAGACCGTCGATGGAGATCAGCTTACGGACGGCGCCGTCGGTTACGTGCAATCCGGAAAGCTTAACGCGCTTCTGGCCAGGGTTGGCCGCCTGCAAGAAGAGCTTGCTGCCGCTGCTGGAGACCGACCATCTCACGTCACCGCGAAGCGCATCCATCCCGTGGAAGAAAACGGGCACGGAATCGCGCAGGGCGAGCACGACCGTGCCCGCTTGCATCCGGCTGCGGTCCGGAACCTCGTCCAGCAAGACGCGGTAGCTTTCCTCGCCGGTCACTGGCGTTTGGCCGACGCGCACCACCCGGACGATGCCGCTAGACTTGCCGCCCACGCTCAAAAGAGGCGGACTGACGGCCACAACGTCAGTTCTTTCGAGCTTGTCCTCGCCGCCGGCTTGGGTCCAGCGGAACACACGGGCTTGAACGGCGATCGGTTTATCCGAATCGTTGCCAACATTCAGAACGGCGCTTTTGGCCGCCGGCGGCAGGTCAATCGTTACGGGGGAAACCCGTAACGATTGAGCATGCGCGTGACCGGTGACCGAAGACGCCAGCAGCGCGCCAAGCGCCACGGCTCTTACTCGGTGCATGTCGAACAGCCCTTAGAAATAGACCGTAATGGTCACCGTGTCCGCGTAAGCATCTGCCTGTGCTTGCGTCTGGCCGGGGATCTTCCCGTACACCGAGATAGTTTGCGCCGAACCGCTGCCCGTTCCACCAACAGTGTCAGACGGCGGGTTGTTGCCCCAGTGTGTACTGTCGCCGGAGTCTTGCCAAAGATCGTAAGTGACGTATTTGGTGGTATTCACGGCACCCGCCATCCGGCGCGTCGAAGTGTTCCCAGCAGTACTGGGGTGCAAACCGGCATCCAAACCCACGTTATAAAGTGCGCCGGAGGTGCAGTTGACTGAGATGCTGCCTGTCGCGGTCTCCGCGGCGATTGTGCCCGTGGCCGCCCCAGGGAACGTCACGGGGGTCAGCTGAGCGGTGGTGCAACTTGCGCCCAAGTTGAAAGTTATGCTGAGGCTGCCGGTAGCAGTTTGAGCATGAGCAGAAGACAAGCCGAGAGCGAGGGCCGCGGCGGCAAGCGCGGCCAGAGAGGCAAATTTTCTCATTTTTTTAATCCTAGTTGAAAGTACGCTTGGATGTTGGAGGGCGTTTTTGCGAACTACTAACCAGCGCACATCCCCCTACGCGCCACACTTAACAGTTGCAACAGCTTGCAGCAATGCACGGTATGCGTGCACAAAACGATGACGGCATTAACGTGGCAAATATGCAACCACTAACAATTTGAGCTCGGGGTTAGCCGATATTCCGCAGGCAGATTTATGCGCGGCCGCTACCTAAGATTGTAAATGTCAAGTTCTATTTTTCAGGCTGGTCTTATCATAAGACCGCCAAAGCAACGCCCAGGAAGGCCAGCCGCAACCGGGCGCGCCATGAAATCGCCGTAAGAATTGTGGCGGCTAAGGCGCAAGACCTTATATCAGGCGCTATGCTTCACTTTGGACGGTCCAATCCCCGATGCTCCAGCTCAAGTCTTTACGAACCCCGCCCTATTCAAATCCCCCGCGATCGGGCACACTTCTTAAAGTTCAACTTCTCGGTGCCTTGCTCATGACCCTTGCCCTCTCCCCGGCAGATGCCGCCCAGCCGCCCGCGCCTTCGCAGCTCGCCTACCACGGCAAGCTCGATAACGGTCTCGAAGTGGTGGTCGTGCCGGACCGGCGCGCGCCCGTCGTAACGCACATGGTGTGGTACCGGGTTGGCGGCGCCGACGAACCGCAGGGAAAATCGGGCATCGCGCACTTCCTCGAGCATCTTATGTTCAAGGGCACGGACAAAATCGCTCCGGGAGAATTCTCCAAAATCGTCGCGGGCCTCGGCGGGCAGGACAACGCGTTCACCGCGCAGGATATCACCTCCTATTTTCAAAGGGTCGCCAAAGAGAAGCTTCCGCAGGTTATGGAGATGGAGTCCGACCGCATGGCGAACCTCCGCCTCGACGAGAAAGAGGTTTTGACCGAGCGCAAGGTGATCCTCGAGGAGCGCCGCAGCCGCGTCGACAACGATCCGGGCTCGCTTCTGCAAGAGCAGATAATGGCGGCGCTTTACGTCGCCCATCCCTATCATACCCCCGTCATCGGCTGGGAAACGGAGATCCGCAAGCTCAACAGGGCCGACGCGCTCGCCTTCTACAAGAAGTTCTACGCGCCGAACAACGCGGTGCTTGTCGTCACGGGCGACGTGGAGCCGGACGAGGTCATGGCTCTCGCGAAGGCAACCTACGGCAAGATTCCGGCCAATCCCGAGGTTGGCGGCCCTCGCGTGCGCCCAACCGAGCCGGAGCCCTTGGCCGAGCGCCGGGTGATCTTGCGCGATGGCCGCGTCGGCAAGGCAACGTTCGAGCGTTATTATCTGACGCCCAGCTCCACAACCGCGCCGCCCGGCGAAGCTGAGGCCCTGCAGATCCTGGCGCGCATCATCGGTTCGAGCGCCACGAGCCGAGTCTACAACGCGCTTGTTAGGGACGAGAAGACGGCATCGAGCGCAAGCGCCTGGTATAGCGGCATGGCCCTCGACACAGGCCGGTTCGGCTTCTATGCGATTGCTGCCGGCGACGCAAAACTCGAGGATATCGAGGCCTCGATGGACCGGGTCATCGATGAGGTCATCCGCAATGGCGTCACGCCCGAGGAGCTGGAGCGGGCGAAGACGGGCGAGATCGCAAACTTGATCTACGCTTCCGATAGCCAGCAAAGCCTGGCCCACACCTATGGCTGGAACCTGGCAACGGGGCGCACCATAGAGGACGTCGAATCCCGGCAGGAGCGTCTAAACGCCGTGACGCGGGAACAGGTGCAAGCGGTCGCGGCGAAATATCTCGACCGTAAACGCTCTGTGACGGGCTACCTCATCCCCGTTCCTTCCGGGCTCGCCAAGGTGCAACCGCGCGCTGGCGGCGACGCTGCAACCTTCCACTAAGGACCGGGTAACAAACCATGACGCACGCTATCCTTGGGCGGAAGCATCTCAGCCTCGCCGTTGCGGCGCCGCTTGCCGCTCTCTCCCTCTTACTTTTGGCAGCACTTCCAGCAAACGCCATGAAAATACAAAAAGTTATCAGCAAAAAGGGCATCGAGGCCTGGCTCGTCGAGGATCATTCGAGGCCGATACTCAGCATGCAATTCGCCTTTGCTAGCGGGTCCTCCCAGGACCCTGAAGGCAAGCCGGGCGTTGCAACCTTCGTATCTGGAATGCTCGACGAAGGCGCGGGAAATCTCGATTCTGAAGCGTTTCAGAACCGGCTCGAAGACCTCGCCGCCAAGATGAACGTGACCGCCTCGCAAGACCACATGTCGGTCTCGTTTCAGACGCTCACGCAAAACCGGGGGGAGTCGCTAAAGCTTTTGCAAATGGCGCTCACCTCTCCGCATTTTGAGGCGAAAGACGCCGAACGGATTCGCGAGCAGCTCATCGCGAGCCTCAGGGTCGAAGAGAAAGATCCCAACAAAACCGCAGCGAACGAATGGTTCAAGCTCGCCTTCGGCTCGCATCCTTATGGCCGCCCGGGCAATGGGACGCTGACAAGCGTTGCAGCCATTACGCCTGACGACCTGCACGATTACGTGCGGAAGAACTTCGCACGCGACAACCTCAAGATCGCGGCCGTCGGCGATATCGACGCAAGCCAGCTTGGCGAGGCGCTCGACAGCGTGTTTGGGGACTTGCCCGAAAAATCGGACAGAAAGCCCGTGGCTGAGGTGTCCTGGCAAGGCACGCCGAAACAGCGCATCGTGCAAATGCCCAATCCGCAATCGGTCGTGCAGTTCGGGTTTCAAGGGCTCAAGCGGAACGATCCGGATTTCATCCCGGCCTATATCCTGAACTACGTCGTGGGCGGCGGCGGATTTTCCTCCAAGCTCATGCAGGAGGTGCGCGAGAAGCGCGGACTTGCCTATTCCGTTTACACCTACCTCTATCCCCTCGATCACGCGGGCATTTTTGCCGGCGGCGTGGCGACTGAGAACAAATCGGTGGGCCAATCGCTCGATCTGATCAAGGCAGAGCTTGAGCTTGCGGCTCGCGACGGGCTCACCGAGGGGGAGCTGCGCAAGGCCAAGGATTATCTCGTCGGCTCATTTGCGCTTCGCTTCGATACGAGCGCGAAAATCGCCGCTCAGCTTCTGGCCATTCAGCTCGACAATCTCGGCATCGATTACATCGACAGGCGCAACGGCGAGATCGAAGCCGTTACCGTGGCGGACATCAAGCGTGTCGCCAAACGCCTCATGGAGCCGAAAAACCTGATCGTGACCGTGGCCGGCGAGCCCGAAGGCATCCGCGATGCCGGGCTTTAGGACAAGTCCCCCGATGAGTGCCGCAGAAAAGCCGCTTCGCAGCGGCTTTTTCTTTTTGCGCGTTTGCTGATACTCATCTGTTGAAAGAACGAGCCGGCCGCTTGCCCGGACGCGGAGCAAGCGTCACTGAATTTGAGCACCGCGCCTAAAGGATTCGCACCATGACGTACCGGCAATCGATCGATGGCTGTCTTTCCGGGAAGATCGGCGAGGCCGGTTTGACGGGGGACCGGCTTGCGCAATGGCTCATGCTCGTCAGCCCGCGCTTCAAGGCGCTCAAAGAGGAAGCCCAAGCGCGCAGCTTCGCGCATTTCCGTATCCTTTCCGAGACGGACGATATCGAGGAGGCGGCCGCGGCTTACCGCACCCTTTCGGAAGGCGCGGAAACGGTTGTCATTCTGGGAACTGGCGGTTCTAGCCTCGGCGGACAGGCGCTCGCTCAGCTCGGCGGCTGGTCCATACCGGGCGACGACGGACCCGCCGGCCCGAAACGCCCGCGCCTTCGCTTCTACGACAATCTCGATGCGCGCTCGTTCATGCGCGGCCTTAGCAGCCTCAATATTCCGAAAACGCGCTTCATCGCGATCTCCAAATCGGGCACGACCGGCGAAACGCTGGCGCAGACGCTCACAGCTTTCAAATTCATCGGCGATGCGGGCCATGCGAACCTCATCCCCAAGCTGTTCCTCGGTGTCACCGAGCCTGAGAGGCCCGGCGTTGCCAATGGCTTGCGCGCGCTGTTCGCCGCCCGGGGCATTCCAATGCTGCCGCACAGTACAGAAATCGGCGGCCGTTTCTCGGCGTTCACCACGGTCGGCCTCTTGCCGGCGCTGGCACGCGGGCTCGACGTGGCCGCCTTCCGCGCGGGCGGCCTCGATGTGGTGAAAGAGCTCATGAGCGCAGCCACGCCGGAGGAGCACCCAGCCGCTGTTGGCGCGGCCACGGCTATCGGGCTCGCGAAAGATCGAGGCGTCACAAATTCGGTCATCATGCTATACTGCGACCGGCTGGAGCGATTCGGCGCCTGGTACGTGCAACTCTGGGCGGAAAGCCTCGGCAAGGGCGGCGAAGGGACCACCCCCATCGCGACGCTGGGGCCGGTCGATCAGCATAGCCAGCTCCAGCTTTTCATGGACGGCCCCCGCGTTCATTTCATGACGATCATGCGCGTTGCGGCTGCACCTGGAGCCGATAGCGGCTTGGCCATTCCGCCGGCGCTTAGCGCTGAGGCCGGCGCGCCTTATCTCGCCGGACGCACCATCGGCGATCTCGTTCAGGCCCAGCAAAAGGCCATCGTGGATGCCCTTGGCGAAGCCAAGCGGCCCGTGCGCACGCTCGATATGGACCGGCTCGATGAGCGCACGCTCGGCGCGCTGATGATGCATTTCTTCATCGAGACCATCCTTGCCGCCAGCCTCTTGCACGTCGATCCGTTCGATCAGCCGGCCGTCGAGCTCGGCAAAAAGCTCACCCGCCAATATCTCGCAGGATAAAAGGTGCCGATCCGCCAGCTGAGCCAGGTCGAGATCAACCGCATCGCCGCCGGCGAGGTGATCGAGCGGCCCGCGAGCGCGGTGAAAGAGCTGGTCGAGAACGCCATCGACGCCGGCGCCTCGTCCATCGAGGTGATCGCACAGAATGGCGGCCTGTCCTACTTGCGCGTCACAGACGACGGCTGCGGCATGGACGAGGCCGACCTCGGCCTTTGCGTCGAGCGCCATGCCACCTCGAAGCTGGCGGCGGGAAATCTGCAGGACATTCGCACGCTCGGCTTCCGCGGCGAAGCCCTGCCATCGCTCGGATCGGTGGGCCGGCTCCGGATCGCGACCAAACGGGCAGGAGCTTCGCGAGGGGCTGAAATCACCGTCGAGGCTGGCAAAAAGTCCGAGGTCCGCCCCGCCGCTGCCCGTAGCGGGACGGTTGTCGAGGTGCACGGCCTGTTTTCGGCGACGCCCGCGCGCCTCAAATTCATGAAATCGGAGCGGGCCGAGAATGCCGCCATAACGGACGTGGTCAAGCGCCTCGCGCTTGCGTGCTCCGATATCGGCTTTTCGCTCACCGTCGGCGAGCGCGCCTCTCTCTCGCTCGCCCGCGCGGACGCAGACGACGAGAATGCGATCCGGCAGCGGCTCTCGCGCATCATGGGCCGCGAGTTCGCCGAGGAGGCCGGGCCCGTCCGGCTGGAGCGCGAAGGCTTTTCGATCTCGGGCTTCGCCGGCCGGCCCACGCTCAACCGCCCCGACGCTTCGCTGCAATTCCTGTTCGTGAATGGCAGGCCGGTAAAAGACCGGCTGCTCTTATCCGCGTTACGCGGCGCTTATCAGGATCTCGTGCCGCGCGGCCGCTATCCGCTGGCGGCGCTGTTCCTGAGGGTGCCGGTGGAGGCCGTGGACGTGAACGTCCACCCGGCAAAGGCGGAGGTGCGCTTCCGCGATGCGAGCCTTGTCCGAAGCCTCGTCGTCTCGGCGTTGCTGGAAACGCTGCGGCGCGGCGCGTCCGTCACAGCGGGGCCTCTGGCCGCCCGGCCCGCTCCGCTTTCTGAAGCCGGGCCAGCACCCGTGCAATACCGGGCACCGCTGCGCCCGGCGCAGCAATCCTTTGTTGCGCCAGCAAACGGGTTCGCCGAGCAGCCGCAACACGCTTTCGATAGCGGCCCGGCATGCCAGCAAGAGGAAGCGGCCGGAGAGCCGCTCGGCACCGCGCGCGCGCAGCTTCACAAGACCTATATCGTTTCCGAGACCGAGGGCGGGATCGTTCTCGTGGACCAGCACGCCGCCCATGAGCGCATCGTCTATGAGAAGCTGAAAGCGGCCCTTGCCGGCGGGCGCATCGCCCGGCAGCTGCTGCTTATCCCGGAGATTGTCGAGATGGCTGAAGGGGACGCGGCGCTTCTTCTCGAATATCGCGAGAAGCTCTCGGAGAGCGGGCTTGTCGTGGAAGGCTTCGGCCCCGGCGCCGTCATCGTGCGCGAGACGCCGGCGCTGCTTGGAAATGGCGATCTGCAGTCGCTGATCCGCGACCTCGCGCACGAGCTCGGCGAAAGCGCGGGCAATAGCATCGAGGCGCGGCTCCATGCGATTTGCGCCACCATGGCCTGCCATGGCAGCGTGCGTGCGGGCCGGCCGATGCGGCTCGACGAGATGAACGCGCTGCTGCGCGAGATGGAGGCGACGCCCAACGCCGCGCAGTGCAATCACGGCCGGCCGACCTATGTTGAGCTTTCGCGCGCGGATTTGGAGCGGCTGTTCGAGCGGCGTTAGCGATCTACTGCTACGCTTGAGCTGGAGTCGCGGGCAGCCGCTCGCGCACTCTGAATCGACGCGCCGTCCATTCAGGGAAAACGCCGTGACCGTTCTTAGTCGCGGCGTTTGACCTTGTTGCTACTGGCTTTGATCTTACTGCCTTGCTTCGACAGCGGAATTTCCTGTGCATCTGCCCCTTTGTTACGAGGGCGTGCTTTGGATTCCATTTTCCCGTCGAGCGATTTGATGAGGCCTGTGACCGCTTTGGTGAGGGCTGCAATAGCCCCGATCAAGGCCGCAAGCGCATACACCATCGGTGTAAGAGCCTGGAGCAACCCGGTCATGTTGTCCAACATGCAGGGCTATCTCTTGCCAACAAAAAGCCCGCCTGGAGGGCGGGCTTTTTGTTGCTTATTTTTCACACGTCACGATGCTATGGGCACAAAAAAACCGGCGCGCAGGCCGGTCCACACTACTCCTCCGAGCTTGATGCTTGATATAGGCACACGCCCCGAGAATGAGAAAATAGAGTACAAAACGCAGCGTTTGTCAAACGGTAAGCAAGAGCTTTGCACCTCGTTTGAGCACACACACATCACAGCGGTGTACCTCTTGATGTCAAGATTCTTTGGCACTCGCAAGTACATCTTCGCTGGCGGCAAATCCGCCTGCAGGCTTCCGCGATGCCGCCGGCTTTTGCTGTGATGAACCCGATGCACCCGAACCATATGGTAGCGCTTGCATGAACTACCCTTACAGGGTAACATCCCGCGGTGGAAAAGCGGACGCCCCATTACGATCTTGCCCGCATCCAGGCCGATGTGGCACGGCTGGGGGCTGCGGCCTTCACCAAGACGGCGCTTGATGGCGGCCGGAGCATGGGGCTAACAACTGCTGAGATGCTGGCTGTGATCGCATCGCTGTCCAGGCGCAACTTCTATAAATCGATGACGAGCTTTGCGGATCACAGCGTTTGGCAAGATGTCTATCACGCCACCACGCCCGTCCGGAAGGACGCTTACATCAAGATCACGATGCGCGGTTCCGCTCCGGTAATTCAGTTCAAGGAGAAATGACCATGACCCGCGTGTGCACAGGCTGTGACGCCAAGGAAGGGCTCGTCCGTTTCGAGAACGAAGCGTTCACCATCGAGCACGCCGGTAGGACAGCGGCAATCGAGGGGCTTTCGGGCTGGCGGTGCGGCGCTTGCGGCGAAGTGGAGTTCGATCATGACAGCGCGCAGCGCTACGCGGCGGCTGGCGATGAGCTGGTGCTGGCCGCGAGGCTGCGCCAAGCCCAGGAAATCCGGCGCATCCGGCGCAAGCTGGGCCTGAGCCAAGCCGCGGCCGCGCGGCTGACCGGCGGCGGGCACAACGCCTTCTCACGCTATGAGCGCGGCGAGGCGGCACCCCTGCCCGCGGTGGTGAATTTGTTCAAGCTTTTAGACAAGCACCCGGAATTGCTCAAGGATCTGACGCACTAACACGGATGGGCTGCCCGGATTTCCCCCCGGTGCTGCTGTTTGTCGTTCACACCTGGCCTGACGATGACGAAGAGGAACAGGTTGGACGCATCGTCAGCGCCCGCAAAGCCGAAGCACACGAAAGAAAGCAATATGAAGAAGGGTAATCCGGCGCCGCTGAGCGCCGGGCAGAAGGCGGAGCTTGAGGCTCTGGCGGCGATGCCGGACAGCGAGATCGATACCAGCGATATTCCGCCCGTGACGGACTGGTCCGGCGCGATCCGGGGGGCATTCTACCGGCCCATTAAGAAGCCGCTCTCCTTGCGGCTGGACGCTGACATCGTCGATTGGTTTCAGCGCCAGGGTGCTGGCTACCAAACCCGGATCAACGCCGTGCTGCGCGAATATGTCGAGCACCAGCAGAAGGACCGCCAGGGGGAATGACTGGCGGCCACAGGCTATGCGCCGTTTCGAAAACGAGGCGTTCACAATCGAACACGCCGGCACAACAACCTTCCTTGAGGGGCTTTCGGGCTGGCGGTGCGCCGCTTGCGGCGAAGTGGAATTCGATAATGAAAGCGCGCAGCGCTACGCGGCGGCTGGCGACGAGCTGGTGTTGGCCGGACGCAAACGCCAAGCCCAGGAAATCGGACGCATCCGGCGCAAGCTTGGCCTGAGCCAGACCGCGGCCGCCCGGCTGACCGGTGGCGGACACAACGCGTTCTCGCGATACGAGCGCGGCGAGGCGGCTCCGCTGCCTGCGGTGACGAATTTGTTCAAGCTCTTGGACAAGCACCCAGAATTGCTCAAGGATTTGACGTCCTGATCCCGATCGCCGCCTTCTCTAGGCGCCAAAGCTATCGCGCTTAAGCCGGACCACGGCCAGATCGAGGGCGGAGAGGAAATTGCCCCGGTCACGCGGCTGGAAAGGTTTCGGGCCGCCGGTGATTTGCCCTGCCGACCGCAGATCGGCCATGAGGTCCCGCGTCGCGAGCGCCATGCCGATGGACGCTTCGGTGAAGGCGCGCCCGCTGGGCGCGACGACGTCCGCCCCGGCCTTTATGCAGCGATGCGCGAGCGGGACGTCGGCGGTGACGACGATGGCGCCGCGCGAGACCCTTTCCGCGATCCAATCGTCTGCGGCATCGGGAGTTCCGGCAACGGCAACGCGCTCGATCAGGGGCGATCTTGGAACCGCCATGGGGCTATTGCAGACGACGTAGACTTTGATCGCATAGCGTTCGGCCACGCGATAGATTTCCGCCTTTACAGGGCAGGCGTCAGCGTCGATGTAAATTGCGATGGCCTTGGCAACACCGGTCAATGCGTACCTCCAGGTTGGGTTCGCATCATGACTAACACGGCTAGCATTAGCGCGAAACCGATGCACAGCGGGGTTTGAGAGCCGTACGCCGCATAATTTTTGCCGCAAATTAAGCATTTCAAGCCGCCCTAGTCTCTTCCCTTTGCCATTTTTCGAGCTTAGATCGCAGGTAAGAGCCCTCACACGCGATAAGAGAGGATCGCATCGCGATCCTGCATAGGCCATGCCAATGATCTTTTCCTTCCAGGATATTGCAGACGACATTTCCGGGCTTCTCGCTGGGCCCGGCGAAAAAGCCATCGGGGTCCGGGCGGTCAGCAGCGCCGGGTTTCAGCAGAATGCCGAAGGTTTCGTCTCGCCAGCGCAGGCGGCTTGGCTCGCGGCGACCGGCTGGACCGCAAAGCCCGGCAGCCATGCGCTTTTGCCCGGCGCCGGCGGCGTCGATGGTGTGATCCTTGCGCTCAACGGCGATGAGCCAACCCCTGCCGCGGCCTTGCAGCTCGGTGCGCTACCTCCGGTTCTTCCCGAAGGCACTTACGCGCTCGACGATTTTCCCGGCTCGCCGGACGACGCAGGTCTAGCTTGGCTGATGGGCGCCTACACGTTCCGGCGCTATCTGACCGCCGAGCCCAAAAAGCTCCGCAAGCTCGTTCTGCCGCAAGGGGCTAACCGCGCCGCGATCGTGGCGAAAGCGCAAGCCATTTGGTTCGCCCGCGAGCTCATCAATCTGCCGGCCAACGATCTCGGGCCGCCCGATCTTGCCGATGCCCTCCGCGATCTCGCACGCGCCTATGGAGCCAAGGCCAGCGTCATTCAGGGGCGGGGTCTGCTCGAAAAGAACTTTCCGCTTATTCACGCCGTGGGCCGGGCGAGCGACCGCGAGCCCTGCCTCGCCGATCTCGTCTGGGGCGATGAGAGCCATCCTAGAATCACGCTCGTTGGCAAGGGCATCTGTTTCGATACGGGCGGCCTCGACATCAAGCCGGCACAAGCCATGGCGCTCATGAAAAAGGACATGGCCGGCGCGGCGAGCGTGATGGCGCTCGGCGCCATGATCATGGCGGCGGAGCTGCCGGTGCGCCTGCGCATCATCATCCCCGCGGCCGATAACAACATTTCCGCAAATGCCTTCCGGCCGGGCGATATTATCCAAAGCCGGGCGGGGATCACCGTCGAAATCGCCAACACCGACGCCGAGGGCCGCCTCGTACTGGCCGATGCGCTCGCGCTGGCGGACGAAGAATCGCCCGATCTACTCATCGACCTGGCGACCTTGACGGGCGCGGCCCGCGCCGCGCTCGGGCCAGACCTCCCCGCCCTCTATACCGAGGACGAGAGCCTCGCGTCCGCTCTCTATGCTGCAGGCCTGCATGTGGCCGACCCCGTGTGGCGCATGCCGTTCTGGATGCCTTACGACAGCTATCTCAAAAGCAAGGTCGCCGACGTCAATCACATCTTTAACGGCCCGTTTGCGGGCTCGATCACGGCGGCGCTGTTCCTGAAGCGCTTTGTGAAAAATGCAAAGCGCTTCGTTCATCTCGATATGTTCGGCTGGGTGCCTCGCGCTGTCGCCGGCAAGCCCGCGGGCGGCGAGCCGCAAACTGCGCGCGCTTTATTCGAGATTATCCGCAACGAATTCGGAAGGCAGGTCCCATGACGCAACTCGATCCGCGCCTCAATCCCTTCCGCGAGGATTTAGCGGCGGCATCCTTGCAAGACCGGGTGCGCGCCCCGCGCTACGCCGAAGCCGAGGTCCGCCAAGTAGCAGCGCCCGCAGCGCCTATTCGCGTGGCCCCGCGGTTCGACGCTCCCCTCGCAACGGAGGCTCTGTCGGGAGAGTTGCTCAGCGCCTATGAATTTCGTGAGGGATGGGCTTGGGTCCAGCTCCACGAGGACGGTTATGTCGGCTACACGCCCGTCGATTGCCTCTCCAGCATGATCGAGGAGAACACCTATCGCGTGAGCGCCAGGCTTACCTACCTTTATCCGGCGCCGGATATGAAACGGCCCCCGGTCACGAAGCTGAGCTTCTCCTGCAGGGTCGCTCCGATCGGAAGGCCGGAGGGCCGCTTCGTCGAGCTGTCGCGCGGCGGCTTCATTTTCGCGGACCATCTCGTCGGCATCCGCGAGCGGGCCAAGGACTTCGTGCGCGTGGCGGAGCGGTTTGTCGGCGTTCCTTATCTATGGGGCGGCAAGACCTCGCTTGG
This sequence comes from Rhodomicrobium sp., assembly GCA_052144215.1. GTDB lineage: Bacteria > Pseudomonadota > Alphaproteobacteria > Rhizobiales > Rhodomicrobiaceae > Rhodomicrobium. The sequence continues at coordinate 16,619 of JBKQQS010000045.1, read as the reverse complement.
CATCGACTGCTCTGGGCTGGTGCAGATTGCGCTGCAAGCGGCGGGCGTGCCCTGCCTTCGAGACAGCGATATGCAGATGGCGAGCGCCGGCGAGCCGCTGGATCCAGCCAATATCGAGGCGATTCAGAGAGGCGATCTGCTCTTTTGGAAGGGACATGTCGCCATCGCTCAATCTGCCGACTGGATGGTTCATGCGAGCGGCCATCACATGGAGGTTGTGGTGGAACCGGTCCGGCGCGCGATAGAGCGGACGGCTGAAAGCCACGGTCCTCTTCTTGCGATTCTGCGCCCCCCGGTGGAGCAAATGGCGCCGCCTGCGCAAAAAGCACCGGCTGCGCAGCAGCCGGCCCGCAAGAGCCCTGCGCAACCGGCGGCAACCGCTGCAAAGGCGCAAGCTTCCGCTCCGGCTCCCGCTCCCGCTCCGGCGCCAAGTCCAGGCGGGGCGGCCGCGCAAGCCAGTACGCAGCCGACAGCGCAACCCGCGGCTGCAAATGCACCAGCCGAGGCTCAGATCGAATCCGCCGCGCAAATCGTCGCAGCCAAGATTCACGCCAGCCTATCGGCGACGCCTCAGCAGCGTGGCGAACGCGCTGCCGAGCCTAAGCAAGGCCAAGGACAGAAACCCCGGCCCGCCGAAAAACCCAATCCGGCCGGCACCGGTTAAACCGCTAAAACCGCTTGTGAACCGGGCTTGCCTCGGCAGGCCCCGTTAGCGGTTATCCTCTTCTGCATCGATCTCTTGAAGAGCTGCATCGATATACTTTTGAGCGCGATTGAGATCGGCCCACGCCGCAATGGCACTCAGCTCTCTCAGCATGTCGGCAAGATACTCCTTCGTATCCTGTTTATGGAGAGCCTCGCTTCCGCTAATATCGGAGACGGAGGGCTGAGTGAGCGGTGCATTTTCCGGCAAAACTGGTGTTAGGACGCTCGTCATGGGGGGCTCCATTGTTTTCTTGAGCTTTCGAGCACTCTCAGGCTTGCTTCCCGATCAAAATAACCTTTGGTTGCACCATATGGCAAACGCATCCTTAAATTGAGTTCGGTTTGCAAACCGTTTGTGATATTTTTGAAACAGGAAAGTACAATCTGCCCGCGCTTGTGGTTTCGCCCGCGGCACGGCATGATGCCGCGATGGTTAGCAGGAGCCCTCATGGACCAGATTTCCCAGGCTTTGATTCGCCAGCAGTGCCTCATTAACGGACGCTGGACCGGCGAACCTCAGACAACCGTTTACAATCCCGCAACCGGCACCGCTCTTGCACGCGTTCCGCACTTCGGTGCGGCGGAGACGCGAGAGGCCATCGAGGCTGCACAGCGCGCGTTTCCGGGCTGGAGCGGGTGCCTTGCCAAAGAGCGGTCGGCGATCCTCAGGCGCTGGTTCGAGCTGCAACTCGCCCACGCAGAGGAACTCGCGCAGATCATGACGGCCGAGCAGGGAAAGCCGCTGGCGGAGGCGCGCGGCGAGGTCGCTTATGGCGCCTCTTTTGTGGAGTTCTTCGCCGAGGAGGCCAAGCGCGTTTATGGCGAGACGATCCCCACCCACAAAAAGGGCGGACGCATTATCGTCCATAAGCAGCCTATCGGCGTTGTCGGAGCGATAACGCCTTGGAATTTTCCCTTCGCGATGATCACCCGCAAAGTCTCGCCCGCGCTCGCCACCGGCTGCACCGTGGTTATCAAGCCGGCGCCGGACACGCCGCTGACGGCTCTCGCGCTCGGAGCGCTTGCCCAGGAGGCGGGCATGCCAGATGGCGTTCTGAACATCGTAACAGGCGACGCCGAAGCCATCGGCAAGGAGCTCACGTCGAACCCGGCCGTGCGCGCGATCACGTTCACCGGCTCGACGCGGGTGGGCAAGATCTTGATGGAGCAGTCCGCTGCCACAGTAAAGAAGGTCTCGCTCGAGCTTGGCGGCAATGCTCCGTTCATCGTTTTCGACGATGCCGATCTCGATAAGGCGGTCGAGGGTGCAATTGCATCCAAGTTCCGCAATATGGGCCAAACCTGCGTCTGCGCAAACCGCATTCTTGTGCAAGACGGCGTCTACGAAGCCTTTGCCGCAAAGCTTAGCGGTAGGGTGTCCAAGATGAAGGTCGGACCCGGCACCGAGGAAGGCGTGGTGCAGGGGCCGCTCATCAACGAAGCCGGGCTCAGCAAGGTCGAGGCGCACGTGGCCGACGCACTCTTAAAAGGTGCGAAGGCCATCACCGGCGGCAAGCGGCATGCGCTCGGCCGCACGTTCTTTGAGCCAACGGTCCTCATCGACGCAAATGCCGGCATGCGGCTCGCTTCCGAAGAGACATTCGGGCCGGTGGCGCCGCTTTTCCGCTTCAAGGGGGAAACCGAGGCGATCGCCTTTGCAAACAGCACGCCCTCCGGTCTTGCCGCCTATTTCTATTCCCGCGATGTGGCTCGTGTCTGGCGCGTGACTGAGAAGCTGGAATTTGGCATTGTCGGCGTCAATGAAGGGATCGTTGCAACCGAGGTCGCGCCATTCGGCGGGGTCAAGGAATCCGGGCTTGGCCGCGAGGGCTCCCGGCACGGGCTCGAGGAGTTTCTTGAGATGAAATACATGTTTCTTGGAGGGCTTTCGGATTGACCGGAGATGCACGAAACTACAAAAGGCAAGCTGCGGCTCACGCCTTGCAGCTCGTAGAACCAGGCATGGTGCTCGGTCTTGGAACGGGCTCGACCGCCGCGGAATTTATCTGGCTTCTCGCAGAGCGGGTGAAACAAGAGCGCCTCGACCTTAAGTGCGTCGCGACCTCGGAGCAAACGCGGTGGCTGGCCGAGCAAGCGGGCATTGCGATTGCAGATTTCAATACCATCGCCGACGTCGATCTTACCGTCGATGGCGCCGATGAGATCGACCCGCAACTGAACCTCCTGAAGGGGGGCGGCGGCGCACTGCTCAGAGAGAAGATCGTCGCGATGGCTTCGGACCGCGTTTGCATCATCGCGGACAGCTCCAAACGCGTGGAGCAGCTCGGCGCCTTCCCGCTCCCCGTCGAAATCGTCGATTTCGGCCTTGCTGCGACGCTTGCCATGATAGAAACCGCCGCAACGGACGCGGAATGCGCGGGCAAGATCGTGCTCCGGCGCGACCCTAACGGCGAGCTGTTCCACACCGATAGCGGACATCTTATTGTGGATTGCTCATTCGGTTCCATTCCGGATGCAGAATTGCTGGCCGATTTGCTCGATATCGTTCCTGGCGTGATGGAGCACGGCCTTTTCATCGGAATTGCCGATCAAGTGGTGCTTGCCGGTCCCTCGGGCCTTTCGGTGCTGCGAGCGGAAGACAGCGCTATCTAAACGAAGCGGCGGTCTTTCTGCCGCTCATCCTAAATCTGCGACGAGAGGAGAAACGGCATGCGCTTGAGATCGATAGGGCCAGCGCTTTTCATGGCGTTTGCGGTAGCGTTCGTTCCTGTAAGCCTCGCTCAAGACGCGCCTCCCGCCGCGGTTCAGGCGGACCCAGAGGTTAAGCAGGCCGCACACAGCCTGATCGAGGACCTGCTGCAAGCCTCTCACGTAGCCGAAATTTTCAGCGAGCTGCGCCGTACCCTTCGCGAAGTCTACATTCCCGCATTCCGCGACTTGGTTCAGGGTGCCACGCCGGGCGTTCCCGCCCCCGATGCCAAGACCGCCGCAGCCATGGCTAAGCTCCTGACCTTCATGGATTATCTCCGCAAGGCAGGCGATGAGCTCGATGTGGCGCTTTCCGAGAACCGCGACGCTATGATCTCAGATGTGGCCGAACAGATCGCCAAGACCGTCAAGCCTGTCGAAATCAAAGACGTTCAAGGCCTCCTTAAGCTTCCAGCCGTCCGCAAAAGCCTCGATGCGTTTTATGCGATCAGCAAGCTCGTCACAGGTATCTCCTATGAGGACAGCCGCACATTCACAGGCTTCTCCGCCTGGGCGGGACGCCAGGAGCTCGACGTGCAGCAGGCTTTGCCTGGACGGCCGGGTAGCGGCCTCGACGTGCCCTCCAAGCACAAGATCGCAAAAGCGCAAGCGTTCGTGAACGATCTCTTCGCGATCTCGCATTCCGATGAAATCGTGGCGGATTTGAACCGCTTCGTGCGCGATGTTTACACCGAGACGGCACCGATGGCGGAGGCGGACCGCGAGGAGCTGCGCGAGCAAACCGAGCAATTTGAGTTTCTCTACAACATGCAAAAGGCAGTTGTGCTCGCGGCAGCGCCGTCCGTCGTGGCCGCCACGCTCAGCGACGAGCAGCTCGCCGTTTTGCACGGGTTCGTGCGCTCGCCAGCTTTCGCAAAGCTATCCGATCTCACGCTGAATGCGGTGAAATCGGCAACGGCTTTCACCAAGGACGATATCGTCGAAGCTCAAAAGTCGCTTGAAGAACTGGAGAAAAAGGCCAAATTGCGCGAGCGCAGCGCCGCGGAGCAGGATAAAACGAAGGCGGAATGGGATGCGTTGATCGAGAAGTGGGAAAACATCCTCAAGAACCGCATCTCCCCTGAAACGCGATCCGGTCTCGAGCGGTCGTTGGAGGACCTTCAAGACGAAGGCTCGCCGATTTGATCGCCGGGCCCCCTCACAGGACGAGGGGGCTATTCCTGTTACTTCCACGGTAAGTCATCATGAAATTCGACTACGACCTGTTCGTTATTGGCGGCGGCTCGGGTGGTGTGCGTGCTGCCCGGCTGGCCGCCGGCCTTGGCGTCCGCACGGCGATCGCCGAGGAATACCGCTTCGGCGGAACTTGCGTCATCCGCGGTTGCGTGCCGAAGAAACTTTTCGTCTATGCGAGCGAGCTAGGCCACGCCATCGATGACGCGAGAGGCTATGGGTGGACGGTAACCGGCAAGCGCTTCGACTGGAACACCTTGATCGCCGGCAAAGACGCCGAGATCGAGCGCCTCAGCAAACTTTACGCCGGCGGGGTCGAGGCGGCAGGCGGCACGGTGATCCGCAGCCGCGCTGAGGTTACCGGCCCCAACAGTGTGAAGCTCGCGCAGGAGAACCGCACGGTCACAGCCGAACGCATTCTCATCGCGACAGGCGGCCACCCTTTCATCCCCGAGATTCCGGGACGAGACCTTGCGATCACCTCCAACGAGGCGTTTCATCTTAGCGCGCTGCCGCAGAAGATCGTGATTGTGGGCGCGGGCTACATCGCAATCGAGTTCGCAGGCATCTTCCATGGGCTTGGCGTAGAGGTCGAGCTGCTTTACCGGGGGGGCGAAATTCTGCGCGGCTTCGATCACGATCTGCGGCACGGGCTGACAGAGATTATGAGAGCGCAGGGCGTTGCAATCACCTGCAATACGGAACCGGCCGCTATCGAGAGGGACGGCGATGAGCTTTGCGTCATCACCACCCGCGACAGCCGCATCCGCTGCGGCGCGGTGATGTTCGCAACCGGCCGCCGGCCCAACACGGTAGGCCTTGGCCTGCAAAAGCTCGGCGTAAAGTGCGGGTGGAATGGGCGCATCATGGTCGACGACTGGTATCGAAGCTCGGTGCCAAGCATCTATGCCGTGGGCGACGTGACGGACCGGGTAAACCTCACGCCGGTTGCTATTCGCGACGGCATCGCCTTCGTCGAGGCGAACTACAAGAACAACCCGAAACCCGTCGATCTTGCCTTTCTGCCGACCGCCGTGTTCTCCCAGCCCGAAATCGGCACCGTTGGATATACGGAGGAGCACGCCCGCGAAATGTTCCGCAGCGTCGATATTTATAAGACGAGCTTCCGGCCGCTGAAGAGCACGCTTTCCGGGCGTCCGGAGCGGATGCTCATGAAGCTCGTCGTAGACGCCGGGAGCGATAAGGTAGTGGGCGCGCATATTTTGGGCCCGGATGCGGCGGAGATGGCGCAACTGCTCGCGATTTCGATGAAGCTCGGCGCACGCAAAGCGGATTTCGACGCAACGATCGCACTGCATCCGACGGCGGCGGAGGAACTCGTCACGCTACGGCAGAAGTGGCAGCCGCCGGGTTAGCCTCCAAAGGGGAGAGGGAGCTTACAGACGCTAGGCTCCCATGACGTTATCGAGGATGGGCCGCGTGCGCTCACGCGATACCCGCACATTGCGCTTACGCATATCGCGCAAAACCACATACATCATCGCGGTCATGAGCGCGTCGTTCAGCGCATTGTGCTGGCCGAGATTGGGCAGGCCGAGATCCGCCAGAATGGAGGTGAAGCGCAGATCGATGACGGTACCCGGCGGGGCATCGCCGTATTTGCGCTCGTAATAGAGCTCGGAAACCTCGATGCGCTTGTTCGGCAAACCGATCTGAATGAACGGCAGGATGTGCTTGTCGAGCATCTTGATATCGAATTCGAGATAGTAGCCGGCGAGCGGCCGCGAGCCGATGAAATAGAGGAAGTCCCGCAAGACCTTGCGGATCGGCTTCTCCTGCTCGACATCGGCTTCGCGCAAATGGTGTATCTTCATCGCATCCGGGGCGATTTTGGCCTCCGGCCGGACCAGCACCTCGAACGCCTCGCTGGTGAGAATGCGGTCCCCTTTTATGCGAACCGCGGCGATGGTGATGATGTCGTCCTTTGCGATGTTAAGACCCGTCGTCTCGCAGTCGATGGAGACCACTTCGCCGGGCGGCGGCGATTTGAATAGGAACCGGTAAGACTGGTCGCCTATCGATGCCTGATAAAACAGCCTGCGAAGGGCTTGGGTCACCATTAGAAATATCCGAGATTGAAGCGGTGACGCACGATTTCGCGGAACTCGCGCACGACACGGATCGCATTGCGCAGGATGTCGCGATCGGCCGATGTCAGCTCGTTCATGCGCACGATAGACTCCTCGTCAAGATTGCCGAGCCGCCTCGCCTTCAACTGCGACCGAAGCCGCAACTCCATAAAGAAGTGCAGGGCGCTGATGAGGTTCCGGGCGAAATCGGCGTCGAAAATCCGGGTTGCAGCGAGCGCGTGGATGCGGTCCACTGTCCGGGTTTCGAGCAGGCCCTTTTCGATGGCAAGCGTCCGGCCGCCGTGAACGATGGGGAATGTCCCTATTTTCTTGATGTCGACGGCATCCGAACGCGCGCCGACAGAAACCATCAAACTGCCGAACCTGCCGATATCGGAACTCGCGAAAAGATCGATGAGATTGGCAAAATGCGCAAGATGGGCGCTTTCTCCCCGCATCATTTCCATGAACACGGTCTTGGCGTGGAGCAATAGGTCGCTGCGGCCGGCGATGGCCACCGCGTCGCAGAAAATGCCAAGGTTCATCGCGCTATCGCCGCCGCCGATGAGGATCCAGGATTTTATCTGCTTGATGAAACCGTCGATAGGCTGGGACCAAACCGGGTTGCGCACCATCACATTGCCAGGGCAGGGCGGAAAGCCGCAAGCTTCCAGCGACTGCGTAAACGCCTGTCTGAACTGAACGATGTCGCTCTCGGGCACCTCGGCGGCGAGAAGCAGGCCGTTGTCTTGATCGGTGCGCACGGTTTGCTCGCTGCGCCCCTCCGATCCCATGACAAAAAGACAGCCGTTCTCCTTGATCGAGGGCGGCGCGGTCAGCGCGAAGACTTTCGACATGAGCTCACGGTTCAAATCCGAGGTTATCTCCGCGATGACCTCGACCTTCACGCCCTGCTCATGCAGGCGCAGCACCTGCCCCTGAATATCGTTCGCACATGTTATAAGATCCGCAACCGTTTTCGCCCGATCGATGCGCCCCGGAATCAGCTGCGAATTGCCTGCAAAAAGCTCAAGAATGGCGATGTCCTCGAGCACGCCCGAATAAGCCCCTTCGGTGCGAACCGCAATGCGGCGCTTCCTATGGCGCGTCATGGCGATGAGCGCATCGAAAAGAAAGTCGTCGCGGTCTACCGCGGCGATATCGAAATGGCAGATGTCGCGTACGGGCGTATCGAGCGGCAGGCGCCGCAGGATCACCGCCTTGGCTAAATTCATGCCGGTGACGATCCCGGTGCGGCCCGCATCGCTGACAAAGAGCGTGTCGTTATTGTGCTCGGCCATTGCGTGGCCGGCCTCTTCGATGCTGGACGCACCGCCGATGAAAATCGCGTCCGCGCACCGGGCTTCCCGAACTCTCTGGCGAAGCACCGATTCGAGCCCGCTCCGGTCCTGATGCACCGCAAACGCATCGAGCCGCCGGGACAGCTCGGAATAAAAGAAGGCAGCGAAGGATTGGTTTTTTTGGACAAGCTCCAGTATCAGGAGACGCGGAAGCAGGTAGCAGAGCGTTTCCTCGACAGCGACGAAGCTCGCGCTCGCGGAACCGTGCACGACTGCCGCGCTATCGAAGGTATCTTTGGCGCCAAGCAGGGCCTCGGTTTCTTCGCCATCGCGTTCGGCGACCGAACCTTTAATGATAACGTGGAGGAATTCCGAGCTCCCGCCGCGCTCGACAATAACGGTGCCCGGCGCGAAATAGCCGATATCGACTGCCGCTCTGAGCGCTTCGGTTTCCGCATGCGTTAGGCGATCGAAAGGCGGATTGAGCGCGTCGAAACCTTGCATTGTGGCGCCTCGTCAGGAAATACGGAAACTATTACACATTTTTTGAAATAAGAAAGGGGGCAGGAAAAAATGCCCGCCCCCAAGCCGTTTAGTGCACGTGCGCGGCGGATGCGCCGATGCCCGTCTCGGAACGCACGAATTGCGCCTCGAACGCTTCGCGCTCTTTGTTTGCGCGCGATGTCCGGTCGATCAACGAGAACAGCCAGATGCCGCCGAACGCGATCGCCATCGAGTACAGGGCTGGGTTGTCGATTATGCCGTAGCCGAAGAACTTCAACGGGGCCGGGTTGCCAAGCGTTTTGACCCAGACCTCGTCGCTGAACACGACGCCGGCAACCGAAGTGACGAGGCCCAAGATACCGCCCACGAAAGCGCCGAAGGTTGTCGTCCCCTTCCAGAAGACCGTCATGAGGAGTACCGGGAAGTTCACGCTTGCCGCCACGGCGAAGGCGAGGCCAACCATGAAGGCGACGTTGATCTTCTCAAACGTGTAGCCCAGATAGATGGCCAGGATGCCGATCGCAACCGCCGAGATTTTCGAGATCCTCACCTCGCTTTTCTCGGAAGCGCGTCCATGCGCGATAACCGAGGCGTAGAGATCGTGGCTGACCGCCGACGCGGCTGCAAGCGTCAAGCCCGCCACCACCGCAAGGATCGTTGCGAAGGCCACGGCAGAGATGAAGCCATAGAGCAGCGAGCCGCCGGTGGCTTTGGCCAGATTGATGGCCGCCATGTTCGTGCCGCCGAGCAGATTGGCTACCGCAACTTTCCCCTCTTTGAAGAACGTCGGATCGTTCATCAGCAGCGTGATAGCGCCGAATCCGATGATGAAGGTCAGGATGTAGAAGTAGCCGATGAAGCCGGTCGCGTAGAACACCGACTTGCGGGCCGCCTTCGCGTCGGCAACGGTAAAGAACCGCATCAGGATGTGCGGCAGGCCGGCCGTGCCGAACATGAGCGCCAAGCCGAGCGAGATCGCGGAGATGGGGTCTTTGACGAGATTGCCCGGCCCCATGATCGAGACGCCCTTCGGGTGGATCTTGGTCGCGGAGGTGAACAGCTCCTCCGGGTTGAAGTTAAACTTGATGAGCACAAGCAGCGCGATGACCGTTGCGCCGAACAAGAGGAGGCAGGCTTTGATGATCTGCACCCAGGTCGTGGCTTTCATGCCGCCGAAGGCGACATAGACGATCATCAGCGTGCCGACGATCACGACGGCATGGAGATATTCGAGCCCGAAGAGAAGCTGGATGAGCTTGCCCGCGCCCACCATCTGCGCGATGAGATACAGCGCAACCACGGTGAAGGTGCCGATCGAGGAGAGGATGCGGATCCAGGTTTGATCGAGCCGGAAAGAGGCAACGTCGGCGAAGGTGTACTTGCCGAGATTACGCAGCCGCTCTGCGATCAGGAACAGCACGATGGGCCAGCCTACGAGCCAGCCGACGGAATAGATCAGCCCGTCGAAGCCGCTTGCAAACACAAGGCCCGAAATTCCAAGAAACGATGCGGCCGACATATAGTCGCCCGCGATGGCTAGACCGTTCTGCAAGCCGGTGATGCCGCCGCCCGCCGCGTAAAAGTCGGATGCCGACTTCGTTCGCCGGGCTGCCTGCCAGGTGATAACGAGCGTCAGGCCGACGAAGCCCAGGAACATCACGATGGCTTCGATGTTCAGAGACTGCTTTTCGACAGCGCCTCCAACCGCCTCGGCAAACGACGGAGATATGGAAACGGCGCTGGCGGTAAGCGCAAGCGCCAAGGAGGTAATGGCTCTTCTAAAAGTCATTTCGTGATCTCCTGCACGAGTTCGCGGGTCAACTCATCGTAGCGGCTGTTTGCCCGGGCAACGTAAATGCCCGTAACGAGAAAGGCGAAGACGATGACGCCGAGGCCGATCGGAATGCCAACCGTTGTGGTAGCGCCTGGGAAAAGCGGCTGCGCAAGGAACTCCTTGTCGTAAGCGACAAGGAGAATGAAGCCCTGGTAAACCGCGAGCATGAGTATGGACAGCGTCCAGGCGAAGACGGAGCGGCCGCGAACCAGCTCATGGAACTTCGGGTTCTCCGATATGGAATGATAGGTCGGTTGCTGCACAGTTTCACCTCCGGGGCGTATGCAGTTAGCTTCTTCTAAGACGGGGTTCAGTTTTGGTTTTGATCCCGGAGAAATGCAATGAGACTTAAGATACAGCCGGGTCCGGAGGCGGCTTATTTAACGGTCTCGGCCGGATACACGCCCCACAGGTTTTTCTGCGGCACCCACCCCTTTTGCTGGCCGGCATAGACTTCGCAGGCCTCTCCGTCGCATGACATAATGTCGACGATGGCCCCGGGCTCGATCCGGGCGACCTCCGTGGAGCCGCCGCGTGAGGAGGTAAGCGCAAAGACTGTACGCTCCTTCACCCACGGGGCTACGACAGCGGTGCGCCGTGCGCTAAGCAGGGTCGACGCGACCCAGCCCGTGCCGCCTTCGCTGTCGCGCACCTGCCGCCAGCTCTCGAACTCGGCAAGGACCTCCACGGGCAGGCCGGCCCGCTTAAAGACCCAAGCGATCTGGTAATCTGAGCCCGGTCCGACGCGGGAGTTCACCTCGCTAGCCTTTAGGCTAACAAATCGCGGAACCGCTAAACCGGAGGCGGTGCCGGTCTTGCGGCCCGCGCCCTCCTCGGCCGAGGCCGCCATTACCGGAACCAGTGCTATTGCGGCTAAAATGCCGCATTTTATGCGAGCCTTTGTCATCCTGAGCCGTATCTGGTAGAGAACTAGAGAGAGATTGCGTTTCCTAGATCAATGCAGGCCGAAACCGCCATTCCGGGCACCCAATGACACCACCAAACGTAAAAGTCGTCGTCACCCGCAAACTTCCCGAACTCGTCGAAGCGCGCATGCGCGAGCTGTTCGACGTGACGTTTAACCAGGCGGATGCCGCCATGACCCGAGACGAGCTCGCGGCCGCGATGCGGACCGCCAGCGTGCTTGTTCCTACCGTAACCGATAGAATTGACAAAGCGCTTCTTTCGCTCGCTGGGCCGCAATTGAAGCTTATCGCCAATTATGGAACCGGCGTCGACAATATCGATCTCGAAACCGCCCGCAACCGCGGTATTATTGTCACGAATACGCCGGGAATTCTGACAGAGGACACAGCCGATATGACCATGGCGCTGATCCTCGCCGTCCCGAGGAGGCTCGTCGAGGGCGCCGGCTATCTGCAAGAGGGCCGCGAATGGCACGGCTGGTCGCCGACATGGATGCTCGGCCATCGCATTTGGGGCAAAAAGCTCGGCATCATCGGCATGGGCCGCATCGGCCGCGCCGTCGCGCGCCGGGCGAAGGCGTTCGGGCTTTCCATCAATTACCACAACCGGCGCCGCGTGCCAGGCGCTGTCGAGGAGGAGTTGGGCGCGACCTATTGGGAAAGCCTCGACCAAATGCTGGCCCATATGGACATTATCTCGGTGAATTGCCCGCACACGCCCGCGACCTTCCATCTGCTCTCATCGCGGCGGCTTAAGCTCATGAAGCCTACGGCCTATATCGTCAACACTGCGCGCGGCGAGATCATCGACGAGAACGCCCTCGCGCGCATGGTCGAGGCGGGCGAGCTCGCGGGCGCGGGCCTCGACGTGTTCGAGAACGAGCCGGCTATCAACCCCAAGCTCATCAAGAACGCCAATGTTGTGCTCCTGCCGCATCTCGGCTCGGCGACCATCGAAGGCCGCCTCGACATGGGCGAGAAGGTGATTATCAACATCCGCACCTTCCTCGACGGCCACAACCCGCCCGACCGCGTGCACGCCGCGATGTTTTGATGCGGCCGGGGGCGGGTATGGCTCCCGCCCGCCGCGCCTCGAACGGCCGGTTGCGGATGGCGAAGCGGAAGGACCAGATGCATGGCAGCAACGCGTGCACTTGACCCGATCTGGAAAAACGTGGCGGGTGAAAGAAATGTCACTTGGGGCAAACGAAACGCGCATCAACATGGAGCGTAGGCAGTAATAAACAACCATTCAGCATGGGCGCGATTTGTAAGCGCCTCATAGATCGTCCATCTGGCGAAGCCAGCTTCTTTGAGTAAGGGCTCTAAATTATCGCGCTCCCAATAACAAAAATAACGTGGCGCGTCGATTTTTTCATTGGACCAAGACTCCCCTTGCCCCTGCTTCAAGCTAAAAGCAAAGCGCCCGTTGCCCTTCAATGAATGAAATAGCTTTTTCAGAACAAAAGAGAACTCTCTTCTATCAAAATGGAGAAGAACTGCATTGGCAAAAATCAAATCATACTTTTCACTTAGATCGTCGGTGAGTACATTGAACAAACGTGCGTTGAATCCGCCAGCTTGAAGTTTCGACACAAAGCCGGAAACAGCATCTGTACATTCGATCTCGAACCCTTTGGACGCGATGTATGCAGCGTCTCGACCGAAAGCGCTTCCGAGTTCGACGAGTTTTGCCTCTCGCGGCAAGTCTGCCAGAACCCCATCGATCCAGTCTTTCGCTGCTCCGAACACCACTTGCAATGTTCCATCGGTGTATGCGTTTACATGCCGTTCATATGAACGAAGGGTTTCGCTATTTGATACGCCCACTTTTACAACTAGCCTCCTTAGGATGCGGGTCTTAGGAACTATGCTGGGGATGACCTTAAAGGCTTCGATGTCGATAGTGCAAAATCAAGAATTCAATTCCAATAGGCTTCCTTGCGCAAAAAAGCAGGAGCAAATCTTCCCACATGGCTCATATTGGCCCACACCGCCTGTTTCGGACCTTTCTAATTTCCGTCCATTAAGGGATCCGGAAGCGGGCGTGCTGCACAGCCTCAGAAGAACGGATTCTTGAAGCGCGCGCAGGGCAGGCTTGGCACGGCATCGGCAGACCGTGCGCTATAGCCCGAGCGCTTCGAGGAGTAGCGCGTTCACGCTGTTTGCGTCGTAGAAGCGCAAGGCGAGGCGCCTGCTCTCCTGAGACATCGAAGCGATGAGGTCCGGCCGCTGCAGAATTTGCGTTATGGCGCGTGCGAGCGAGCCTGAATCGCGAACCGCGACCCGGTATCCGTTCACGCCCTGCTGAACGAAATCGCGGCAGCTTCGCGTGTCGGTGGTGACGATAGGGCGGCCCGCAGCCAGCGCTTGATAGAGCGAGCGCGGCGCTCCATTGCCATAGGAGGGCGCAACCAAGATATGACAGCGCGCGATCACCGGGGCAGCGTCGTCGACGGGGCCGATATATTGAACGGACTCCCGGTAGCGCCTGAGCTCGGAGACTGCAAGCGGCGACGCGGCCTCTCCCGGCGTGCTGGCAAGAAAGAAACGGGCGCGGCGCGATTTCTGCTTAATCGCTTGGGCCGCCTCGCAATATTCGGCGATGCCTTGATACCGGTCGAGAGGCGCCGCCATCACGATAAGCACGCCGCGGTCGAGCGGAGGCAAGGCGCGCTGAACATTGCGGGTGAGATCTTCTCCCCACCCTCCGACCGTGAGGTGCATTTTCGACTTCGACAGCAGATGGTGATCCTGCACATATTTGCGGTCGTGCGAGCTGTGAAAGATGACAGCGTCGCTCCAGGCGAAAACGGTCCGGTACATAGCCTTCAAGGCCTGGCGCTCGCCCCAGGCCGACGCGCTTGCGCCTTCCATGAAGGCGGGCCCCAGCGCCGGCACAACGGTGACAACCTGTGGAATGCGCGCGATCTTGGCAGCTGCGACGGTTGTGGCTCCGCTGCGCGCCGACTGCACCAGAACGACATCGGGATCGGCATCCGCCAAGATCGTACTGAGCTCGCGCATGCGTCGGTATTTGTCCCAGAACGCGAGCTGCGGCGGAAGCGAATAAGCTTCTGCACCGATATGCGCAAGAAACCGCAAGTCCTTGTTCGAAAGTTCGGGCGCAAAAGCGAACACGCGATGCCCCCGGTTGACCATATCGAGGATAAGGCCATGGCAGGCACCGGTTAGCGCTCCGGCCGAAGGCGCTGCGACTGCGGCGCGTTTCCTGTGCGCAGGCAGCGGAAGGTATTCTTGATACGCATCAAGCCTTTCGCCGGGATAGCCGGCATCCGGGATCGCATCTAAAATAGCCCGCATCGGCACGAAGCACCCAGGACAGCGTGTGACCGAAAGTTGCTTTGCCGCCCCTCATGCGGCAAGCGTCCCTTTTTTAGCCCGATTGGCGGCCCCGGTCAAAGCCTTCGCTTAAGCCGCTGCGGCGCTAAGCACTCTCTCAAGTTCGATGGTAGAGGATGCGCGCGCGTATCGTGCCGGGCAGCGCGCGGATATCGGCGAGCACGGCGGTCGCATCTTCGACGCTGCCATCGGCATCGAGCACGACATAGCCGATCTCGCCATCCGTTTGCAGGTACTGCGCCGCGATGTTGACGCGGTGCTTGGAGAACACGTCGTTCAAGCGTCCGAGCTCGCCGGGCAGGTTCTTATGCACCTGGATGAAGCGCGTGCCAGCCGGGCGCGGCGGCAGTTGCACCTGGGGGAAGTTCACAGCCCCTTGCGTCGAACCCACGTCGGAGTACTCGACGAGCTTGCGCGCCACCTCCGAACCGATGCGTTCCTGCGCCTCCAGCGTCGAGCCGCCGATATGCGGCGTTAAGATGACGTTGTCGAGGCCCTGCAGCGGCGACACGAACCGCTCGGCGTTGGACTTCGGCTCGGCCGGGAACACGTCCACCGCCGCACCGGCGAGATGTTTCTCAGAAAGTGCGCGGGCCAGCGCATCGACATCGTACACGGTGCCGCGCGCGTTGTTGATGAAGTAGGCTCCGGGCTTCATGGCGCGGAACTGCGCCTCGCCGATCATGCCCTTGGTTTCAGGGGTTTCAGGCACATGCAGGCTCACCACGTCGCTGGCTGCCAGAAGCTCGTCCAGAGTCTCCCTAGGCTCCGTGTTGCCATGGCGCAGCTTGTCGGTGCGGTCGTAGAAAATAACGCGCATTCCCATCGCCTCAGCCAGTACCGCCAGCTGGCTGCCGATATTGCCGTAGCCGACGATGCCGAGCGTTTTTCCGCGAATCTCGTGGGCGCCCTCCGCCGTCTTGTCCCAGCCGCCTCCATGCACGCCAACCGACTTGGGAAAGATGCGCCGGTACAGCATGACGATCTCGGCAATGGTCAGTTCCGCGACGCTGCGGGTGTTGGAGAATGGGGCGTTGAATACGGGCAAACCCAAGTCGCGGGCCGAATTGAGGTCGACTTGGTTGGTGCCGACCGAAAAGCAGCCGACCGCGATGAGCGAACGCATGCCGTCGAACACCTGCGCGGTCAGCCGCGTGCGCGAGCGTATGCCGAGCATGCTGACGCCTTTGAGCGCCTCTCGCAGCTCGGCGGCTTCGAGGGCCTTGGCGCGGCGCTCGATGTTGGTGTAGCCCGCACTCATCAGCGTGTTCACCGCTGTGTCGGAGATGCCCTCGAGGAGGAGGATTTTGATTTTCTCTTTGGGACGCGAAAGGATCTGGCTCATCTGATGTCGCCTCTTCGTTGTTGGGTGCCGTGCAGCAGCCCGGAGCCAGACATTGCAAGACGGCGTTGCTCGAACGTTGGCCGGGAGGAAAGGGTAAAGAAGCTAGCGGGTTGCTGGCACAGGCTCTGCGCCGGCTGCAGAAGAGGCGTCGGCCTTGATGCGTGCGACCATGGAGGCAAGGCCGTTCGAACGCTGGGGCGTTAAATGACTATTCAAACCAAGCTGTGCGAATATGGCCTTCTCGTCGGCGGCGAGAACCTCGCGGGCCTTTTTCCCCGAGTAAAACGCGAACAGAACGGCGATAAGCCCCCGGACGATATGAGCGTCGCTATCGCCCCGGAAGCGCAGGA
The DNA here is from genome assembly GCA_052144215.1 of Rhodomicrobium sp. Taxonomy (GTDB): domain Bacteria; phylum Pseudomonadota; class Alphaproteobacteria; order Rhizobiales; family Rhodomicrobiaceae; genus Rhodomicrobium. Next base: position 298 of record JBKQQS010000045.1, on the reverse strand, counting down.
TCGTGTCCGGTCCGTGTCCTTCCGCATGCGAGATCAGCCACACTTGGCTTGCACAGCCGCGAACTTTCGTTCCGGGCGTGCGCTCGGCATCCTCCAACGGCTCCAGTTCGCGGCCCAGCTCGATCAGATAGCGATACCGGTCCTCCCAATCGTCGAGCAGGCTGAAATTATCGATGATCTCTTCGATCTGCATTTGCACCGCCCCTAAGCAGAGTTCGCAAAAGTGGCCTACCCGGTTTTGCGATAAAACTCTGCGCAAACAAAAGATCCTCAGCAGGCATCCGTTGGCTAAGCCAAC
>JBKQQS010000044.1:0-7815 GCA_052144215.1 Rhodomicrobium sp. | reverse complement strand
CCAAACACGCGTCTTCGCTCGGGAACATATCCATGAAATCGGCCATGTCCGCAGGATACTGCTTCATGCCTCAAACTACTATATCTAGAGGCACGGGAGTCAACTGCATAGCCCAGCAACAATCTATGTTTAACGGATTTCTTGGAGTCGCGATTTGCGGGTGAAAACGCGCAAAAATCGCGATTTTTGCGGCGGGTAGAAAAACAATTCATCCCCGTTTACCATTCCGGTTTTAACCATGCTCCGGCGCTACGAAAATCGAGCGCGGATATACGAAGCGAAGGCGCGCCGATTCGCGGCCGGATCGGTCCAAGCTTCCCGGCCGCTGCGCTCCGCTAGCGGAAGGTTGGACCGCGACGCGATGCGCCAGGTGCCGGCATTTCTGCACCATGATTTCGCACAAAAAGCGGATGCGAGGTATTCCTCGCTCACCCTTTAAGGCCACGCGCGGAGCTTGAATGGGGGCCACGCGTACCGCCTCTTCGTCCAATAAGCGTCTGCACCGGTGACGCCTCCTGTGACAGCCGCAACAGCTCCGATCTCAACGATCATTGCTGGGATGTTTCCATTCCTTCTGGTTCGCCGCCCGAGCGGCCCGAGGCTCGCCGGACCGGTTCGCGCGGCGGATCCCATGGATAACGGCGGCGCTGATGCATTGGCTGCGGCAGCAGCGCGGTACGATCCGCGTTTTCCGCACCCGGTGCCAGGCGATGAACCCGCACATAGAGTTCATCAGTGATCGAACCGCCGTTGGCGCCAGCCGCGATCTCGGTCCACGAAACGGGCTGGCCGATCCTCACCCGAAGGGTGGCGCCAATGTGGTGACGAAACTCCAAGACAAGCAGCGAGAGCCGGAGCGACAGGCTGTACCGGCTGACGAAATGGAAAAGGGCCGAGTTCTGCCCCTCGAAATATACCGGCAGGACCGTGGCGCCAGACTGCTGAATGAGGCGGGCGGCAAACAGTTTCCACGGCAGCTCTTGCGCTGTGCCGAACGGCTTTTCCGCCGTTGCCACGCCGCCAGCGGGAAAAATGACGAGGGTGGTGCCCTCTTTGAGGAGCCGCCGGGCCTCGTTACGCGTCTTGAGATTAGTCGCCAGCGCCTCTTTCGTCTCGTTAAAGTCGACCGGCAGCCCAAGCGCCTGGACCTCCGGCAAGCGCATGAAATCGGCGTTGAGCAGCGAGCGGTACGGTCTGCCAATACGCTCAGCGAGGGACAGGATGGCGATACCGTCGGCGATACCAAAGGGATGATTGGCGATGATGATGAGCGGGCCATCCGGCAGGCGGGCGTGCCAATCTGCCGGTGCGTTGATCTCAAGCCGCGTCCCGATCATGTCGAGCGCGTCGCGCCACATGCGCGGGCCCCCAGCACTCTTGGCACGCCAGCGATGATAGGTTTTCAGTAGCCTGCGGCGGCCGGAAAGGTTCTCAATGGTGCGGATAAGCCAGCGCCGGACCGGCGGGGTGCTTGCCGTTGCGTAGCTCAGTTCGTGGGAGGTCATGCGGACCTGCGATAATGCGCTGAGACGATCAGACATCGATTAAATACAATAGCCGCATTGCAGCTCTTTGACAGTGTGCGGCGGCTGCCATTTCGGCCGGTTACCCCTCAGTTGCGGAATGGCTCGAAATGCGACGATCCAGGAAAGTGGGCCAAAACCGGTCACTTTGTGCGCTAACTAGCTCACATGCAGTGACACGTCCGCCACGTATCGTTCTTCAATGCTGGCCTTGTCAAGCTTTCGGCAGGTGACACGGACCCCGGCAGGACAAAAGGGGCTGCGCTGCCTTCCGCAGCAGGAGCGGGCCGCCTAGCGATGACGGCGTGCGCATTGCTGGCGGGAAAGAAGCCCAGCAGCAGCCCCCGGCGCGGCGCCGTTTGCCTCTCCCCTTGTGCGGCAGAGGGGCCACCTTATGGCCGTGAGCGGGCTCCCGGCGCTTGCGCCTTCGCCGCCTGGATTGAATCCGAATAATACGAGATCCGGTTGATTGCTTCCCGCCGTCATCCCGTGTCTGCACAGCAGCACTGCGTGCTGCACTGCGCACGGGATGACAACAACGGCCTGCCAAGCAATCAACCGGATCTCGTATGACAGCCCTCAAGCCTCAAAAGGCAGGCTTGGGTGGCAACGTGTCATCCGTGGCGCCAACTAGGCCGAGCGTAAGCGTAAGGGAACTATTTCGTCATGCCGTCCTTCTTGTATTATCTCGAAAATAAAACTCTCGTCGATTTGACGAATATGAATATAAACTCTATGAAGCAAAACCGGCACTTCTTTTTGATTTTTGTCAAAATCAATATTTGGTGTGATGCTATTGCAATTATTTTAATTCATCACTATCTCCGCATTGTCTGCTTATTATTCGAAAAGGGAATGATATGACGAGCGAAACTTACACGCATCACTTCTCAAGCTGGGCGAAGGAACGCCTCGATGAAATGGACGCGACTTTGACGTCGATCGAAGGCCGCCTCGGCGCTTTTCAGGCGGACGCAAAGAAGCACGCTGAGAAAGCGGTTTCGGAGATTCGTGCTCAGCGCGACGTATTTCAGGAGGCCGTCCGCAAACAGCAACATGAGAGTGAGGCCGCCTGGGCAAAAGCGAAGACCGCTTTGGATGCCAATTGGACCTCCTTCGAAACCGCCGTCCAAAAATACATGAGCGAAGCCCGGCAGACTACCGAACAGCAGCAGGCGACTTTCAAGGCGCGTGCTGAAGCCCAGCGCAAAGCCTGGCAGGAGACGATCGATGCGCTGCGAGGAAAGGCCGCCGCCTTTGCCGCGGGCAAGAAGCAAGACCTCGATGCGGCACTCGGCCATTTGAAGGCAGAAGCAGACACTGCAAAATCTAAGCTGGAAACGAAACAGAAGGCAGGCGAGCAATCCTGGGCAGCCTTCCATACGGCCCTTGATGAGAGCCGGACCGCCTTCGACAAGGCGAGCCAAAAGGTGCTCGAGGCCTTTAAAAAGGCCGCTTAAAATTTGCTTTTGGAGCGCGCCTTCGCTTCCGGCGAAAGCGCGCTTTAAACATCAGCCCGTGCATGATCTTATCGCGAAAACCGGCGGCCGGCTTGGCGCTCCAGGCGTTCTAGCATGGACTCGCCAGCCAGAAAGATACACAGGCAGCCGGGGCGTTACGCCCGATTGCATGCGCCTTGCAGGCAGCCGCAATTCATCATCACGATTCGCGACGGTCGCGGCCTTTTGGGAGGTCCGCCGCGTTCAGCCCCAGCTTCTCGCAGACGCCGCGAACCAAATCCTCATCGAGGTGATGATGCGATCCGGTCAACGGCAGCTCCGCGACACGGCCCTCGCGATGGATCGTCAGATGTCCGTGTCCCTCTCCGCGATGGTGGACCTGCGTGTCAAAACGGCACCCGCGCTCCGAAAGCCATTGCCGGAATGTGTCGATATCCATTGCTAATCTCCAATTTCGTTCACAGCGCTTGTGACCCAGGCCGTCTAGGGTTCATGCGATTTAACCGGCGCCGGGCACTTCGCCGCTTTCCGTAACCCGATTACGCCGATGTTTCCGTTGCGATGTTTCGTGGTGTGGTTGCGACCTTTTGCCGTGTCATTTCCGCGTATGGCGAGTTGCGCCTGCCAAGTGCATTATATCGGCCGCGATCGGGATTTGTCATCCGCGTATATGAGTATGATCATGAAGAATAGCGAGGTCAGCCGCAGATCTTTGAGTTCCACTTTGCGATTTAACCCGCAATTGTACTCCGCAATATTGCTAATTAAGATTGAATGCATAAATCACGGGCATCGCTTACGCTCTTTAGGCAAATTGTGGTTGGAATGAGGAAGATCGTCTTTCAACTGCTGTAAGGGGAAGCATGCGAGCCCGTGGTCAAAGGCGTCTCCGCCTCGTTATTCAGTAAGCAGCCATTGAGCGAGCGGCCTAATCGGCTAGGCCGCCACTTCGGCTCTGGCCCAATCCGCCAGTTTACCGCCGTTCCTGTTTCCGTCTGCAGCTGGGGCCGCGCGCCTTTAACCTAGCGCGCGTTCCCGCTGCGGCCGTCATGGCGTAAAGCCGCCGCAACCCTTGCCTGGCAAGGCCGCGATAAACCGGAAACAGAAGCGCCAAGTATTGGCAAAGCCACGCAAGCTTGCTTAGTCTTTGACGTGGACGTGGACGGTCTGGGCTTGGCCGGAGGTCCCCCCGCTATCGTCGGCGACGACGACGTCGAAGCTCGCGGTTGCGCCGGCGCTGCCGTCATGGACGAACAGAACGCGCCCTGCCTCGATATCGGCCTGCGTGAAGTTGTACACCGCCGTGCCCGCTTGGGTAGCGAGCGCCACAAAACCGCTGTTTGGGTTCGTGACGGAATAGGTGAGGTGATCGGGCGTATCGTTGGGATCGACGGCGGTGATATATTCGGTCGTAATGACAGCGGATTTGCCGCGCTTCACATTGAGATCGAGAATGCCCTCGAGCCTTGGCGGCACGTTGCGCAATTCGGCGCCGAGATCGGCGCCCATTTCCATGGCGAGCTGCCCATAACGCACATGGCCATTCACCGAGCCCGAGCTGCGGATGCTGATGAGGTTCTTCACGAAGACCTCGCCTTGGACGGAGCCCGCAACGTCGGCGCGGTCGCTTTTCAGGGTCCCGAAAAAGGTTCCGCCTTGGTGGACGAGCACTTCCTCAGCCGTCAAATCGCCTTCGAAATAGCCGCGAATTTCCAATTGCCGGCAATTACGGATTTTGCCCTTGATGACAGTATCTTCCTGAATGATCGCTTCGCGTGCCACTGATCGTGCCCCAACTCGTTTCACATGCGTCTTGGCTACATGCGGTGCCTTAGCCCTGCAGGCCTGCGCACCATAGGCGGTGAGAGGGGGCTCCCGCAACGGGAAATCGGGCCCGGTATGAAATAGAGAAAAAATACAACCGGATGTGTGGCAAAAAGTTCTAAGCTTTTAAACAAGAGCACGGCCGGAGATCGCGGTTCCGCTTTTCTTGTTCGTGCTCCGGCCTATGGCCCAAGGCTTCACTCCACTAGCGTCTGTTTTATATAAGCGGTTTCCGCTTGTATAGGGCAGGCTCTAACGTCCGGACCCGGTCACAGTGAGCTTCTCGCTGTCGAGGCCATAGCCCCATGGCAATCCCTTGTTCTTCCAGACATTGACCGTGCGATGTCCGGCGCCGGGGCCGTCCCTGGCGATGTCCCCCTCGAATCCGTCGATCACCGAGTAAACCTGCAGGAAGCCGGCGCCGGTCAGCAAATCGGCGGCAGCCGCACTTCTTTCGCCGGACCGGCAGATCAAGATCACGGGGGCGCTCTTGGTCAACGATTTGGCGGTCAAACGGCGCTCGACGCCGGCGGCGAAACCGGCATTGGCTTCGAAGCTGAGCGCGGCCTTTTTGTCCGTAAGGACGAGCACAGGGCCAAGTTTCACGGGCACGTTCGCGTTGATCAGCGGCGTACTGCCAATGAGCAGGAGCTCTGTTGGCGTTCGCACATCGACGAACAATGTCCGTCCGCCTCTTGCAGCGAGAAAGGCTGTGACCTCTTCGGAGGCGAGGTAAAGATTCGCTTTTGTACGCTTTGCCTGAGGAACCAGTGCCGGATCGAAGGCAAAGGCGGCAGTGCTTGCGAGCATCGCCGCGCAGATCGCAGCTGCAATCGTCCACCTCGATATAGTCATGAGCGGCCCCTTTCTCTGGCGAGCAATGGCATAGGCTGCAGGCATGCGCAACTGCCGGGCTTCTCCCGCGGCTCCGCGGCGTTATCCTTTGGGGTGCAGGCGGGCAAGCAGCTTGTCCAATTCCGGCCAGAAGAACTCATTGCCAGAATAACCGGCGATACGGCCCACCTCGCTGCCGTTGCCGGCCAAAACGAAGGCCGATGTGACGTGAACGTCTTTAATTTGCGCCAGATCGGACGGACGGCGGGCTTGGATCGCGATGCGCCGCAGAGGCGCTTGGTGCGCTTCCTCGGATTTCGGGTAAGCGTGCCCGATCTCGCGCTCCCAAGCCAGGCAATAAGGGCAACGCGCGCTGCTAAAAAAGACGAGCTCTGCCGCGCGCGCGGTGCTCGCGGCAGTGGCGGCAGAGAGCAGGACGGCAAAGGCAAACGCCGTTAAGGCAGCGGGGACTTTGGCACCCAGAACAAACACGGACACTCGTTTCGCTGCAAGGGTTCGGACGCTCAGTCAAGGCAAGGCTCAGGCCGCTTCGCGCAGCCGCGCCAGAAGCTTGAGGCCGGCATAGCCATCCGGCTTCATGCCAACTTTGCGTTGGAAATTACGGACGGCGGCCATCGTGTCGTTGCCAACCCGGCCGTCGGTCCCGCCGCTATCGTAGCCCAGGGCCGTGAGGCGCTGTTGGATCTCCTGAACTTCGGCAAGGGTCGGCAGACGCTCCCCGCCAGGGAACTCTTGCACGAAGGCTCCCTCGCCGGCAATGCGGTCGCCGAGATGGCAAACCGCAAGCGTGTAAGTGTTGGCGGGGTTATAGGATTTCACCGCATCGAAATTGTGCGTGAGGAGGAAGACCGGGCCGCCGGGCACGGGCTGCCAAAGGCGCGCATGCTCTTGCTGCCGCGGAAAGGGTTTGCCGTTTGCATGCCGCACGCCTGACGCGTGCCAGCTTGCGATCGTCCGCATACCGCCCCTGGGTCGCATTCCCGAAGGCAGCCGCACCTCGTAGCCCCATCCTTCTCCGCGCCGGTAACCGCCGCGCTTCGCAAGATATTGGGCCGTTCCCGCAAGAGCGTCGTCTGGCGGCCCATAAGGCGAGATACGCCCGTCGCCATTGAAATCGACGCCCATATTGAGCCAGACCTCGGGCATCCATTGCGTATGCCCCATCGCGCCGGCCCAGGAGCCGATCATTTCTTCCGGCTTGCCCCAGCCCCGCTCCACAATGACAAGCGCATTGAGCAATTCCTGCTCCCAATAAGAGCGGCGGCGGGGCTCTCCCCAAGCGAGCGCTGCGAGCGCCGGGAAAATCGGCCGCATATGCTTCGGATTGGTGACAAGATCGCCGAAAGCCGATTCCATGCCCCAAAGGCCCAGCATCGTGTAGCGGTCGACGCCGTATTCGCGTTCGACGCGTTCCAGAAGCGGCGCGTATTCTTTGGCGCGCTGTTTCCCCGTCGTAATCCGCCAATCGGAGACCCGGCGATTGAGATATTGCCAGACTTCCTCCTGGAATTCGGGCTGCGCACGGTCCAGCGCATAGACCGAGGTGTCGGGCTTAATCGAGCCCATGACGCGGTTGTAGGTGGCGTCCGAGATGCCACGGGAGCGCGCGCGCGAGCGGAACGCGTCGACCCACTGGGCGAAAGCCATATGCGCTGACCGGGCCGGCGCGCGGCTGCTCAGAGCGCCCGCTGCGAGCGCTGCAAGCGCCGACGAAAGCACGGCTCGGCGTGTCAAAGTCGTTGTCATCGCTGCTAGGTTGCAGCGAAGAAGAGCAAAATTGTGGTCTAAAAGTTAACGCGCGCCGCTCGGCGGCACGATCGGGAATCGCCGGGAGGAAGGGTCTAAACGGCGCCGGCCTCCCAATTCGGAGGCCGGACTTTTAGCAGAAGTTCACTGCCGCTCCGGGGCTTGCTATTGCCTCTATTTAGGGCGGCCTGCCTGTTGGGCAAACAGGTCTTTAATCCCTGTGCAAGGGATAAGTGCAACCTATACCACCATTTTTGTAGAGCAGCAAGGCCGCCCCGGCGGACTGTCGGTAGCACATGATATGTCCGGTTTAGGTAGCGCACGATCTGTCCGGTAAGTTCTGAGCCTTTCGAGGTTTGGGATGCGCCGGTCGGAAGCCCATCAGGGTGTGCGAATGATCAAATTTT
>JBKQQS010000043.1:0-3003 GCA_052144215.1 Rhodomicrobium sp. | reverse complement strand
CCGTCGATGCGGTCGTCTCCGGCATCGGGACGGGCGGCACGATCACCGGCGTGGGGCAGGTGCTGAAGCCGCGCAAGCCGGGCCTCAAGATGATCGCGGTCGAGCCGGAGGAGTCGCCCGTGCTGTCGGGCGGTCAGCCTGGGCCGCATAAGATCCAGGGTATTGGCGCAGGCTTCGTGCCGGGCGTGCTCGACCGGAGCATCATCGACGAGATTGTGACGGTGAACAGCGAGACCGCGCTTAAGACCGCGCGGCAGGTGGCGCGGCTGGAGGGCATCCCGATTGGCATCTCGTCGGGCGCCGCTGTTGCAGCCGGCATCAAGGTTGGCCAACGGCCCGAGTTCGCCGGCAAGAACATCGTCATCATCATCCCCGATTTCGCGGAGCGCTATCTGTCCACCGTTCTGTTCGAAGGTCTGTGAGGCGAGGCTAAATTCCCCGCAGGAAGGAAAGGGCCGCTTCATAGCGGCCTTTTTTCGCGCCGGGGAGGACGCCGGTTTTGGCAGTAGAGGACAATCATATCCTCCCACACCAATTAGAGAGACCTCTGTCTGCGGAAACGGAGCAGGCAGGTCTCCAGCGCGCTTTAAATTGAACCTAATGGGTATCCCCTTCACACACGTAGCACTAGGGGTGGTGGCTGCTGGCCACAATGATTTGATAAGGCGCCGGCCCTACAGCAACGGCGTGCTGAGCTAGACGATGGAAGAGCAGTCCTCGGGACCGGGAATGCCGGCGGTTAAAACGGAAGGTAAATTCGTCGAGGTAATAATCGAGATGCTGTAGTTGGACGCCACCTTGATGGGTTCCTATGAGCCATCGTTTAAGCAGCGAGGCAACATTATGAACGCGGGGCATGACCACATGAGCCGGATCGGAACCGGCGCTGATGACAGTGGGATTATGCTGGTAGCCCAGAGCCGGTAAGCGAGCGTAGCCCCTCCAGCCATCGGTATTAATGGTTGAGCCGGGTACGGCAACGGCCTGAACGAAGGGGATGAGACTGTCCGCCGATACATCGGCAACGCGGCGCAAGCGAATGCGGCCAATGCCGCGGCCATTTTTCTCTGCAGCTATGACAACAATGGCTTTGTCTTCGATCTGACGGCCTCGCTTGCCTTCCTCCGATCCGCCAACGTAGGTCTCATCAACCTCAATCTCGCCAGAGAGGCAATCGCGGCCGGGGCGGACCATCGCCCGCCGCAACTTATGCAGCCATGTCCAGGCCGTCTCATAACTGCCCAAGCCAAGCACCCGTTGCAAGCCAAGCGCACTGACGCCGTTCTTCTGGCTGGTGACAAACCACATGGCAAGAAACCACATCCGTAGCGGCTTACGCGTGTCCTGCAATAGAGTGCCAGCTGTCAGCGATACTTGCCGGCCGCAGGCCCGGCAACGGAGCAGATTGCGCGACATTTCCCACGGTTCTCCCGCAGCGCTACAGTGCGGACAGACAAAACCTTCGGGCCAGCGAAGCCGCCGGATATATTCCCTGCACGCCGTCTCGTCGCCAAACCATGCATCGAACTCCTGGAACGTCCGGGGATAATCGATGCCAGCAACGGGATGCATTGGGCTTTCCATCCCATAACACTACCGCTAGATCGAACGTGTGTGAAGGGGATACCCATTTCGGGCTATTTATGGGTATTTCTAAGCGACTGTCAGCTCAAGCCAAGAAAAACAAACAACATAAAGATCTTCTCTCTCCTAAGAAGAGAGAGGCATCAGAGAAGGCTCTGTCTGAGCAGTGCGTAGGTTTAGCCGCAATTGGCTGGCATTCTGGCGTTCCGATTCGACGGGAGGCCATGCGATGAAGCACCGCAAATTTCAGCAGCGGCTCGATGAACTGGTGGCGGAACTCACACATGCGCAGGCCAAGAAGCTGATTGCGGCGCTCCAAGAGCGCGGCGACGGCGATGAAGTGCAACGTCTCCTGAACCAGCGCCTTGAGGACGCAGCGGAATGCCCGCACTGCGGCTCCAAGCGCGTCGAAGGCTGGGGCCGGGAAAGGAACGGCCTGAAGCGCTGCCGCTGCCTTGAGTGCAAGCGCACCTTCAATCCGCTGACCGGTACGCCGCTGGCCAAGCTGCGCAAGAAAGAGTGCTGGCTGAGTTATGCCGGGGCGCTCAACGCGGCGCTGCCGGTGCGCAAGGCCGCCAAGGCGTGCAAAATCAACAAGAACACCGCCTTCAAGTGGCGCCACCGTTTTCTCGAAGCGTTAAATTACTCGAAGGATCAATCGCTTGCCGGGATCGCCGAGGTTGACGAGATTTTCCTGCTGGAGAGTTTCAAAGGGCAGCGGACGCTGCCGCGCGCGGCGCGCAAACGCGGCGGCGTTGCCGCGAAGCCGGGACTGTCCGCTGAGCAAATCCCGGTCCTGATCGCCCGGAACCGCACCGGCAGCCATATCGACGCCGTGCTGCCGGACCGTTCCGAAGCCGCTGTGCGGCCTGTGCTTGAGGGCAAGCTGTCGAAGAAGGATACGCTACTGTGCATGGACGGCGACAAGGCGCTGATCGCCTTCGCGGAAGCTGAGGGAATCGAATACGAACTCATCATCGCCAGCAAGGGCGAACACGTGCACGAGACCGTTCTGCACATCCAGAACGTCAACGCCTATGGCGGCAGGTTCAAGCAGTGGCTCGTCCGCTTCAACGGCGTCGCAACCAAATATCTGCAAAGCTATCTGGGCTGGCGGCGCTGGCTGGAAAACGGGGGGGACGCTATATCCTCGCGAAGCGCCCTGGCGGCGGCCCTGGGCTGAAACCTACGCATTGCTCAGACAGAGCCATTGATGATCGCCTTCTTGGTCTTGAACAGGACGTGGGCACCCTTGGCGTCCTGGAAGTTCCTGAAACCCGAGAGACCGTGGCGCACGGCGTCCAGATTGGTCTGGTTGACCTTGGTCTGAATCCCCACTTCATCGGTGCCCTGCTTGCCGGTGAGCGCCGACGCATTGTCGTAAATCCAGCTCATGAGAAACACGTCGAGCGGTTTCAG
>JBKQQS010000042.1:0-14930 GCA_052144215.1 Rhodomicrobium sp. | reverse complement strand
TCGCTCGGGAACATATCCATGAAATCGGCCATGTCCGCAGGATACTGCTTCATGCCTCAAACTACTATATCTAGAGGCACGGGAGTCAACTGCATAGCCCAGCAACAATCTATATTTAACGGACTTTTTGAAATCCGCTTTTGCGGGTGAATTCGCGAAAAATCGCGATGCTGGCAGCAAAAAGGCATTAAATTCCGCCCGCGTTTACCATTCCAATATTAACCACGCTCTCGTGCCATCAGGAGCGGCTATTTGGCGGCGCCACACAGCATCTTGATTTGAATGGGCGCCCGTTCGATGGTCCTGACACATGCGCACCTCTTAAGCGGCATTTTTACTAAGCGCCGCCTAAGCTTTGCTCCGATGGTGCAAAGAATTGGTATATATCATAGTAGCACTGCTAAGCTCGCGTGCCACAACAAGCTCTGCACCTCAAATATAAATGAAACTAGCCAGCACCGCTACACTTGAGAAGCTATGGCCTACAACCTGTTACGGCATTTGCTTGTAGGTCTGTGGATTTCCGAATTGCGTGAGTACCAGATGAACCACAGGTAGAGCAGGAGTCGATATGAAACCTGAGATAGCAGCTCTGACCTTCGTAGCGCTGATTGCATCGGCGAATTTGGCCCAAGCGAACAGTAGCACTATGCTGCCCGAAGGCGCCCGGCCCCTCACGGCGCAGGAGACAGCCGATATCTATCGCGAGAAGACCATTGATTACGGCGTGGCCCAATATTTCTTCAGCAGCGACGGAAGCCTCGTAGGGTTCAGCGCGAATCCTACGAGTTTTGCCAATGGCACATGGAGCGTCAATTCTAATGAATTCTGCATGACGGCGCTCTGGCACGGTCAGAAAAACGCAAAACCCGTCGAGCATATGACTTGCAGCCAATGGTATTTCGACGGCAACGCGTATTGGACCAAGATTATCAGGAGTTCTTCTAAAAAGATCGTTGGCCGGGTCTATAAAGGAAACGAGAAAATGGTAGCATCCGGCGATAAGATTTCTGGCCGTGTCTACAAACTAAAAGCGAGCCTTGGGTATCGCTAATTCTTGGCGGCCCGGCGTGAAGATGCTTTTCTTGTCCGCGCAAAAACAGGGTCATCCTGAAGACGCGGTCATCAAGTTCCGGTAGCCCGGACAATCAGGTCCGCAGCCCGGGTGTATTGAGAGAGATTACAGCAGATCAATTTTGGGGGGAAAACATGGCATCCGTAGTAACGTTCCCGCGCCGTGCACATAGGCGCAACCGCGTCCGCAAAGCTCAAATCACGCCAGACTTGTCAAACGATCTGTCTAGCCTGCGTATTCTGCTGAGCCGGTTTGTGTTCGATGAGCGCCGCGGCACATTCCATCGCGTCAGCGAGACAGCGGCGTTCATTATGTCGGAGCTAAAGTCCGGCCGGTCGCATAGCGAGCTAAACGAGATCTATGCTCAGCGTTATGGGGTACCCCGGGCGACGGCAGAGCGCGATCTCGAATTGCTGCTCAACGACCTGTCAGCGTCATGGCTGTCCGCAGAGGGTTCGCCCGGCTTTACAGGGCATGTTTGGCACCCGGGATCGAACGGGCGCCACTCGCCGTCCGAGCAAGCGGTTTAGAACTCAATTGGCCGGGATCTCATAATACGAATCGGAAATTGAAAGGCAATCCCGTCGTGCAGCAGCTTCCTATCATTGCCGTCAGCGGCCTTCATCGCGGTGACAACCCCCAACCAGGTTCAGCTGTCATACGTAGCATCCGGCGGCGGTTTCCTTCCGCCCGGATTGTAGGCCTTTCCTACGATCCTCTTGAAAGCGGCATTTTTACTGTCGGACTCGACGAGGTGGAAACGGCCTATTCTATGCCCTTCCCCGGAACGGGCCCGGCGGCCCTGTTGCAGCGGCTCGACGAAATTTGCCAGCGTCAGCCGGTCGAGGTCATCATACCGTGTCTCGATGCAGAGATCCCAAACTACCTTACGGCTGCGAAGGAGATTGCCAGCCGCAAAATTAAGGTGATGCTGCCCTCCCGGCGGGCTTTTGAGCAGCGCAGCAAGGATCGTCTCAATCAGCTTGGCGCTGAAGCCCGTGTGCTCGTTCCCAGCACGATTGCCGCTCCGGATTTGGCATCGGCATTTCACGCGGCTAACCAGATCGGCTATCCGTTTTTCCTGAAAGGGCGCCTCTATGAGGCCCGGAAGGTGCATTCGGCTGCTGAGTTGCCGGAAGTATTTTATCAAATGACATCGGTGTAGGGCGGGCCCGCGCTTGTGCAAGAGCTGGTTGCGGGCGATGAGTACGACGTGATCGGTCTCGGCGACGGACAGGGAGGCATTCTTGGCTCCTGTTCCATCCGCAAGCTATTGCTGACAAAGGCGGGCAAGGCCTTCTCCGGCATCGTAATCTCCGATCCCCAGCTTCAAGCTCAAGCAGAGCGCATCATTTCATGCCTGAAATGGAACGGCCCTTTTGAGCTTGAATTTATCAAAGGCAAAAGAGGGTATGCCCTAATCGAGGTGAACCCGCGCTTCCCTGCCTGGTGCGATTTCCCCTCTCAGATTGGCTGCAACCTGCCTGCTGCTTTGCTGGAACGAGCCATCTCCCGCTCGTGCGCTCCCATTGCCGCCTGCGAGCTTGGCCGGCTTTTCGTGCGCCATTGTGTCGATCTCGTCGGGGACATTTCCGAGCTTGCCGAGTTGTCCGTGGCCGGAACCCTAACGCGGAATTCCGCGACGTTGGAAGCGGAGATCGCCTAAATGACCCTTCATTACACGCCCCCGGTAATTACAAGCGAATTGGGAGCTTCTGCCGATGGCGCCGCCAATCGTAACTCGCTTTCCCGAGGATTGAACAACGCCGTCTGCGACCGGATCGACGGCGTGAGCGTCGACGAGCTCGTTGAGCGCTTTGGGTCTCCGTTGTTCGTCTTCTCGGAGCGGACGCTGCGCGAGACTGCGCGGAGGGCGGCGCGCGCTTTCCAGGCCGTTTACCCCAAGACGACCTTTGCGTGGTCGTACAAAACCAACTATCTGGGCGCGATCTGCAACATTTTGCATGAAGAGGGATGGATCGCAGAAGTCGTGTCCGAGTTTGAGTATCAGAAGGCGGAGAAGATGGGGATCGCCGGTCCCGAAATCATTTTCAACGGGCCGCACAAATCCCGCTCCAGCCTCCAGCACGCGCTGTCGCGCGGCTCCCTGGTCCAAATCGACAACTGGGACGAGCTTGGCATCATAGAAGACGTCGCGGTTGAATTGAAACAGCCGGTCAATGTCGGAATCCGCATTTGGATGGATACGGGACTGGCCCCGGTGTGGTCGAAGTTCGGCTTTGCCCTGGCGAATGGCGAAGCGGCGCGGGCGGCTTTGCGGATCATCGCCAATCCAAATCTCGTTTTACATACGCTGCACTGTCACATCGGTACCTACATCCTCCGGCCCGATGCCTATGCCGTTGCTGCAGGGCGGCTGATGGCGCTGAGGGAGCTGATATGCGGCGAAACCGGGCACCTCGTTCCATGCATCAACCTTGGAGGAGGCTTCCCCTCTAATAGCCTGCTGCACGGGATGTGTGGTCCTGCGGAGTCCGTTGTGCCTCCAATCGAGGAGTATGCGACTTCGATCGCGCGGCTTCTTAACAGCGTGCCGCGCCATCAGCGCCCGGAATTGCGCCTGGAATCCGGCCGGCACATGGTCGATGAGTCGGGCTATCTAATAACCTCGGTCGTTGCAGTGAAGGGCGGCGATCATAAGACTCGCAACGATCTCTCGGCGGTCGATGCGAAAGCTAGCCTTATACTCGGCCAGCACGCACGCGGCGGCTATATCGTCGACGCCGGTGTCAATCTGCTCTATACGTCTACATGGTATGCCATTGGCGTGACGCCGGCCCGGGCCTCGAATATGGTCCCCAACACCGTACGTCTCTACGGCTGCCTGTGCATGAACATCGACGTCATTCGCGAATCTATCGAGCTACCACCGCTCGAGATCGGCGAAAAGCTCGTGCTTCACCCCGTAGGCGCTTACAACGTGACGCAATGGATGCAATTCATCGCCTACCGCCCGGCTGCCGTGCTGATCGGGCTTGACCGTAATGTTGACATCATACGAAAGCGCGAAGATCTCACCGATGTCGATCGCTGCGAAATACTGCCTGAGCGGCTGGTGCTGGTGTGAATGCTGTTGTCCTGACGCTTTGGGGCCGATTGCACAATCGCTTTCCGAGTAGCATTCGGGCGGCACAGGCCAAATCCGGCCAGCAGACCGGCGTTAAAGCTCTCGACTATCTCGGCCGAACCATCGGCGGCCTATTGTTGCTTGGCTCTCCGCGAAGCGGCCTTTTGCTTGCCGCTGCCATAGGCGTGGAGCCGCAGCATCTCGCGGGCGCCATGATCGGTTTGCTAACCGCTTTTGGCTTCCTGCGCATGCTGGAGATTTCCGATGCTTACCGGGCCGCGAACGTACGGGCGAACGCTATCCTTGCCGGGATAGCGGCAGCGTGGCTTGCGGCCCCGGTATTTGTGCCGGTGTACGTGGCTGTTGCTCTGATCGTTCTTTCTGCCGGTGCGGCTTCGATGCTAGCAGCGGCGTTGAGCCGGGCGATGGCGGGAACGCCGCCGCCGCTATCCGCTGCCTTCGCGCTGGTCTTCGCCGTGCTGCTCACTCTCTTGCCCCACTGGGCACGCGCCGCTGTCCTCTCCGAACAGATTTGGCCCTACCCGGCGGGTTTCCTGGGCTGGAC
The DNA here is from genome assembly GCA_052144215.1 of Rhodomicrobium sp. Classification (GTDB taxonomy): domain Bacteria; phylum Pseudomonadota; class Alphaproteobacteria; order Rhizobiales; family Rhodomicrobiaceae; genus Rhodomicrobium. Next base: position 10,202 of record JBKQQS010000042.1, on the reverse strand, counting down.
GGATTCCTTCCTGCGCTCCATGGGCATGATCGTGTTCTCGCCCCGGCCCGAGACTGGCATCCTCGTTGTGTGCGCGCTCATGCTATGGTCTAGCACGCTTTTGCTGCATGGGCTTGCTGGTTGGGTCGCGGGCATTGCTATCTCTATCGTGCTTGCCAATTTTGGTTTCCAATGGCTCTGGCTTCTCTCGGCCCATAACGGATTCGTCGCGGCGATGCTGCTCGGTGCTGTGTTCCATTTGCCGGGGCGCGCGAGCCTCGCCGCCTCCGCACTTGCCGGGCTTGCCGCAGCCATTCTGGCGCTTTTCATTCAGACAGGCTTCAGTGGTACCGCATGGGCCTTCCAACCGCTGCCCGCGCTCGTCACCGTTTGGGTTGCTCTTCTCGCGTTGTCGGGCCGGAGCGTAAGGCATCCGCTGATCTCCAATACGCAAACCGAGCTGCCGCCTCAGCAGGCTTGGCGGGTCCGGCGGCTGGCAGATGCCCGTTTCGGCGAGCGGCAACCCCTGATTTTTGTGCCGCTTGCCGGTGCCGCCGCTATCACTCAGGGGTTCGGCGGGAGCCTCAGCCATCGCGGGCTCTGGCAGCACGGGCTTGATTTCGAGTACCCGCCCCAGCCGGGCTCTGCAGCAAGCACCATTTTCGGCGCGCCGGTCTATTGCCCTGCCGCCGGGGTGGTCGAGACCGTGTGCTGGGATATCGCCGACAATCCGCTAGGTACGGCCAACTATAGCCAGAACTGGGGCAACCACATTATTCTGCGCATGGACCAGGGCGGATGGCTTATGCTCGCCCACTTGGCGCAGTATTCTGTCTCCGTTGTTGCGGGCCAACGCGTGCGCATCGGCGACGCCGTCGCTGCAGTTGGGAGCTCTGGGCGGAGCCCAGTGCCGCACCTCCATATGCATGTGCAGACAGGCCCCTGGCCAGGCACGCCGACCATGCCTTTCAGGCTAGCGAACTACGTGATGCATACGGACAGCGGCGAGCTTTGGGTGAGTTCCGGAGTGCCGGAAGAGCGAACGTTTGTTAGCGCGGCTTTGCCGAACCCCTTAACCTTTCATGCCGCGACTAGCTTGGCTCCCGGCAGCGGTCTCTGGCGCATTGGAATTACAGGCAGGCTGCCGCCACGCTATGCAACTATCCCGCGAACGGAGCGGCTCGTGACTGCGCTCGATCCGGCCGGCAATCATGTCATTTGCGATAGCCTTGGCGGCAGGCTGCTACTGCACGCGGACTTTGACGCGCTGCGCGTGTACGATTATCGCGAAGGTGGCAAACTTCTCCGGCTCTTGTCGCTTGGCCTTCCGGTATTACCGTACCGCGCTGCGCCTGGGCTTCGGTGGGGCGATTACATCGATCCACCGGCGGTGGGTCTATTCGAGCACTTGCGCGATCCCCTAGCACCTTACGCAAATCGGCACCCTGTTCCGGTTCAGTTGAAATGTCCCAAGGCTTTGGAAGTTACCAGTGGAGAAATCTTGGTCGAGACCAAGGTCGTGGCGCGAAATGCGGCAGAGCCATTACGTGTTATCACCAGGCTCGCGGCCGTCAAAGGTCCGTTTGTGCTGGAGGCGCAATTTGAAACTGGCACAATGATTGCCGAATTGATTGGGTTTGACGCGAGCGTTGTGACGGCTGGTACGGATTCAAAGCCAGCCAATGCGTCTGCCGCAATCTAGCCTCGCAGTTCCCCCCTTTGCTTGCCCATTGCAAGGTAGCTGATAATGGCTGCGCAGCCGGCTTTGGGGCCCCGTCTTTATTGTGGCCGGCTTCGGATCGCTGTTCAAGATACGGCTGTTCCGGGAGATTTTGCAGGATTTTATCCGCAGCCCAGCACTGGTTTACTTCGCTGGCCAAATGATCCACTTCTTGAAGAATATCGCTATCATGGCGGCCTCCTTCAGGTCGCCGCCTTCGGTGCCGGCGCCATTTCGGCCGGCGCTCGCATTGAACACCGGCCCTAAACGGCCGAGACCGCGTTGTTTAGGCAACTCTCAATACACGAGAATTCGGCGTAGGCGGTTGCTCCTTATAATTGTAAAACCCGCAGCCGGACTTGCGGCCAAGCCAGCCTGCCTCGACGTATTTTACGAGCAAAGGGCACGGACGGTATTTGGAGTCGGCGGTGCCTTCGTAGAGTACGCGCATGATACTCAAGCATATGTCGAGGCCGATGAAATCGCCGAGTTCTAGGGGGCCCATGGGCATGTTGGCGCCGAGTTTCATTGCGGTATCAATGGAGGCGATATCACCAGTGCCTTCATGCAAGGCAAAAATTGCCTCATTAATCATTGGCAGCAGAACGCGGTTCACAATGAAAGCCGGATAGTCTTGGGAGGTCACTGCCGTCTTCCCGAGCTTCGCGACGACACTCTTTATTGCCGAGTAGGTAGCGTCGCTGGTCGTGAGTGCTCGGATAAGCTCCACAAGCCTCATCACTGGGACGGGGTTCATAAAATGCATGCCCATGAAGCGTTCCGGCCGGTCAGTGTGAGCCGCCAGCGCCGTTACGGAGATTGAAGAGGTATTCGTGCATATGAGTGCCTTGTCTTGCAGGACAGGGCAGAGGTTCTTAAAAATCTCGCGCTTGATCTGCTCATTCTCGACGGCAGCCTCGATCACGAGGTCGCAGCCACGGAAGAGCTGCAGCTCAGTGCCTGTTCTAATTCTCTGGATCCCTTCGGCGCCGGCTACAGAAGTAAGCTTCTGCTTCTCGGCGAGCCGGTCGAGACGCGCCGTGATTCCCTTTAGGGCCTGTTGCACCCTTTCCATGGTAACGTCTTGAAGGAAGACCTCGTAGCCCGCGAGCGCGCAGACTTGGGCGATACCCCCTCCCATTTGACCGGCACCGATAATGCCGATCCTGGCAATTGCTAATTCTTCGTCGTGATCGCCCATTTCGTGTCTCTCTGTTTCCGAGTAGATTTGAGCTATTTTCAGAACCGATCCCGTTTATCCGGCTGATGCGTTCAGTCTCCGAAGATGACGCGGCGGAAACGCCTCAGTGAAAACGCGAAGTAAACGCTGCCAATCGCCGCCATGGCAACAAGCTCAGGCCAGACAATGGGCAAATCCGCGCCGCGATACAGGACGGCCTTAGAGAAGGCAACGAAATGGGGCGTCGGGGTGGTGATCCGCATCAGATGCTGCATCCAGACCGGCTCGCTTTCCATTGGGGTCTGACCACCCGACAGAAGCTGCAAGATGACAAGAACAGGGGTCGAGAGCAGGGCGAACTGGCCCATAGTGCTCGTGACAGTAGCCAGCAGAATTCCAAGTGTCGCAACCGAGACGATGTAAAGCGTGGCTCCTAAGAAAAAGAGGGTAATCGAGCCTGCAATAGGAACTCCAAGCAACCATTGGACGACTAATGCGAGCGACAAGGCCGCTGCTATCAGGATTATGAGGCCATTGGCAATGATCTTTGAAACCATGATCTCCGGCGGCACAACCGGCATTACCAGGAGATGCTCGACCGTACCATGCTCGCGCTCGCGGATGAGTGCCGATCCGGTCAGGATTATCGCCAGCATTGAGATGTTGTTGACGACCATCATGACCGAGCCGAACCAGGACGAATAAAGGTTCGGATTGAACTTAGCGCGAATCACCATGTTGACTGGGGCGGGCAGCGCCATTTCACGGCCCGCCAGGAAATTGGCGATTTCCTGCATGATAATGGTTTGGATATAGTTGGCGCCGTTTCCGGCCGGGGCCATGGCGGTCGCGTCGATGTTCAATTGCAGCGAGGCCTGCCGGCCGGTCAGCAGGTCCTGTTCGAAACGGGGCGGGATTTCGAGGACGAAAATCATGCGCCCGGCGTTCATAATAGGATCGATCTCGTTCGCCTTGATGAGAACGGAGCGCTTGAAAAGCGGCGGGCGGTTCAACACGTCCAGAAACTGGCGGGAAAGGTCAGATTGGTCCTCATCAACAACGCCAACCGTCAAGTCTTTTGGTTCCGTCGAGACGCCCGTGGCAACGGTATAGACGGCAACCGTAAATGTATAGGCTACTAATATCAGCACCATGTAGTCGGCGCGGATACTTCTTAGCTCCTTAATAGTCAAATACAAAATATTCCTAAGGTGAGTGAGCAGCCCCTTTTTGCTGGCCTGCTTCTGCGCTGCCTCGGAGCTGGACGGTTTGACTGGCATGTCAGACCTCCTGCTTTCGCAGGATTAGGATCGCTGCGATGCCGAAGCCCACGAAAAAGGCGGCGAGCACGGCCAGATTGGGCCAAAGGTCCTCGAAGCCCAGCCCCTTCGTGAAGGCGCCGACGCTAAGTACCTCATACCAAGACGATGGAAAGGCCGAGCCCACCAAGCGCGCGCTGCCAGTAAGTGAGTCTACGGGAACCAACACGCCCGAGAAGTTAGCAGCCGGTATCATTGCGAGCACGGTCGTGGCAAACACCGCAGAGACTTGCGTCTTCGTAACGGTCGAAACAAGTTGCCCAAAGCCTGTCGCTGCCCCCACATAAAGCAGGGTGCCGAGCGTCAGCGCGGCCAAGGAGCCCTTGACCGGCACATGGAACAAGAACACCGAAAGCAATAGGAGAAGCACGAAACTGATCATCGACATGCCGATGTAGGGCAATTGCTTACCGAGCAGGAACTCGAACTTTGTGATCGGCGTCGAATAGAAATTGGCGATCGAGCCGGTCTCTTTTTCGCGGACCACTCCGATAGTCGCCAGGACGGCCGGGATCAACATCAGCACCAGCATGACGACGTTTGGCACTTCCGCGTTGATGCTCTCGAACGACTGGTTGTACCGGAAGCGCAACTCGAAATTCACAGGGTTCGCAACGCCGCCTGTTTGCGCCGCCTGCTGCGTGTCAAGAATTTTGTCCGCTGCCTGCAGCGAGCCTGCATATTGGGCGGCGAGAGCCTGAACATAGCTCCTCATCGTTTCACCGTGGAAAGGCATGCTGCCATCGATCCACACCCCGATCTCTGGCGAACGGCCCGCCAAAAGGTCACGCCCGTAATTGGGTGGAATCTCTACGGCGACCTGGAGATCGCCGCTGCGGAATCTCTGATCGAGGTCATCGCTGGAGCTGATTGGCGGCGGTATTTCCTTGAAATATCGCGGGTTCGATGAAAACGCCTCGATCACATCCCGGCTCTGTGACGTTCGATCTTGGTCGAAAGCGCCAAAACGCAAATGTTCCACATCGAGCGAGATGCCGTAGCCGCAAGCGAGCATGACAATCAAAGGCGCCAGCGCCGCAAAGGTCATGCGGATCGGATCGCGAAGAAGCTCCATGGTCTCGCGCCTCGCATAAGCCCAGAGGCGGCCTAGATCGAAACCCCGCGCGCCTTGCTGCGGCTTCTCCTCTGACTCGATGGCGACTTGTTGCGCAAGTGCAGGAGCCTTTTCGCCGAGCTTGATGCCGGCCGCTTCCTCCAGATAGGAGATGAAGGCGTCTTCGAGAGAAGCGCTACCGCGCTCGCGCACCAGCTCGGCTGGCGCCCCGGCTGCCAAAACCTTTCCGGCATGCATCAATGAGATGCGGTCGCAGCGCTCGGCCTCATTCATGAAATGGGTGGAGATGAAGATCGTGACGCCCTCATCGCGCGACAGATCGATGAGGGTGCGCCAGAAGGCGTCCCGCTCTACCGGATCCACGCCGGAGGTTGGCTCGTCGAGAATGAGCATGAGTGGGCGATGCAAAACAGCGACGGCAAGCTGGAGCCGCTGTTTTATGCCAAGCGGCAAGCTCTGAGGACGTTCGTCCGCGACTTCCTCCAGGTTATAGTGCTCGAGCAGTTCTTTGACACGGCCGTCAATCTCCTCCTCGGGGAGATGATAAAGATGCGCATGGAGTTCGAGATTCTGACGTACCGTCAGTTCGTTATAGAGCGAAAACGCCTGCGACATGTAGCCGACATTGAGGCGCGCCTCCATATCGTTCGCGCCCATAGGCTTCCCGAACAGCTTCGCGGTCCCTTCCGTTGCGGGCAGGAGGCCCGTCAGCATTTTCATTGTGGTCGACTTGCCGCAGCCGTTCGAGCCTAGAAAGCCGAAAATCTCACCGCGCGGGATACGGAAGCTCACATGGTCTACTGCCGTGAAATCCCCGAAGCGGCGCGTAAGCCCTTCCGCCTCAATGGCAGGTACCCCGGCATCCTCAGAGGTCCGCGGCCGCACTATGACCTTCTTGTGCTCTGCGCGCTTTTCTTCCGGCAGCAGCGCGATAAAGGCCGCCTCAAGATTTTTCTCTCCGGTTTTTTGCAAAATTTCGGATGTTTTCCCGCTCGCAATGACCTTGCCGCTATACATGGCGCAGAGCCAGTCGAATTGCTGTGCCTCATCCATGTAAGCCGTCGAGACGATTACACTCATGCCGGGACGCCGGGCCCGCATGGTACCGATCAGTTCCCAGAATTGCCTGCGGGAAAGCGGATCGACACCGGTAGTGGGCTCGTCAAGGATGAGGAGATCGGGATCGTGAATTAGCGCGCAGCACAGGCTGAGCTTTTGCTTCATGCCGCCCGAAAGCTTGCCAGCGGGGCGGCTTAAGAACGGATCGAGGCTTGTCGCCTTGAGCAGCTCATCCATATGGCGTTTGCGCTCCTCGTGCGATTGGCCGAACAGCCGCCCATGGAAGTCAATATTTTCGAAGACGCTGAGTGTTGGATAAAGATTGCTGCCAAGGCCCTGGGGCATGTAGGCAATCCGGCCAATTTGGGAGTTCCGGTATGCTTGGCCGGCCATATTGCCGCCAAACACATGGACTTGGCCTTGCTGAATGATTCGGACGCCTGCGATGAGCCCGAGCAACGTCGACTTGCCGGCGCCGTCCGGCCCGATCAGTCCGATCATCCGGCCGGCGGGAATATCGATGGTAACGTTATCCAGCGCGACCGTCTTGCGGTAACGATGGGTAACGCCCCCGATCTTGGCCACGATGTTATCCGGCATCGGGAAGCTTCACGGCAAGTTTTTCCGGCCAGGCAACGGCGGGATTGGTGCGGACGAACCCCATTCCGCGAATTCCGGTCTTCACGTGAGTATGATATTTAAGGAGCACCTTAGGATCGCCCTGAAGCTTGATGCGAAAGATTAGCTTCTCCCGCTCCGCAGCCGTCTCGACGGTTTTGGGCGTGAACTGCGCTTCCGTCGCGACAAAGCTCACATATGCCGGGAGTACCAAGTCCGGATACGGATCGAGGATCACGCGCGCTTCGTCCCCAAGTGCAAGCAGCCCGGCTTGCGCGGCTGGCAAATAGATCGTCATGTAGACGTCATTCAGATCGAGGATCGTAAGAATTCGAGTTCCGGCGTTAACAACCTCTCCGGCGTGCCGGATCAGATATTGAACCCGGCCGTCGCGCGGCGACAGGAGCGTGAGATCCGTCAGGATCGAGTTGATCCGCTCCACCTCGGCCTCAGTTGAATTTACTAGGGAAGCCGCCGCCTCACGCTGCTTTTCTGCGGCGTCCAGAGCTGCATCGGCCGCCTCGGCTTTATCCACGCGGGAATCGAACACTTGCTTGGTCAGCCATCCCTTGCCAACAAGCTCTTTTCCGCGTTCCAGGTCCGTCTTGGCAAAGACCTGATCGGCTTTGGCCTGCGCGATCTTCGCCACAGCTTGGGCTAGCGAACTCTTGGCCACCAGCACGTTCGCCTGCGCCGTGTGAAGCTGAGCTTCGTATTCGGGACCCGATACGACGGCCACCACCTGTCCAGCTTTGACCTCATCGCCTTCATTAACGGTCACGCTTGCCAGCCGCCCGGCATACTTGGCTGACACATCGAGCTCCGTTGCCTCAATCCGCCCGTTCGTTTTTACAATTCCCTCCGGCATGTCGCCGTGGCGCAGCTGTTCAATCAAAGATTGAACCTTCTTTTGGACGTCTTCTTTAAACTTCTGAATATCCTCAGGCTTGGGCTGAGCGTGGGCGGCCGGAACAAGAACGCCGCGGTTCAGGCCCGGACCGGCAAAAATGCCGAAGGTGAGAAAAGCAGCCAGCACTATTGTAGAGGCAGTCAAAGGCACGAATTGGCATTTGCGGGTTAACCCTGGCTTCCGCATGGAAGTCCCTTTCTTTCTTGCAGAATAGGCCGGAATGAATCGTCTTGATTTTTATGATGCGTTCCACGAAAGTTCCATTCTAGCATTTACTCCGCGCAAGGAGAAAGTTCAACTCATTCTGCGGCGTGAAGGGCTTCCTTGGCCGCGGCGGCGCTGCCCAATCCAAGGAACTCCGCAAGCCGGGACAGAGAGTCCTCCTCGGCCGGCAGAATAGGGCCGATGGCAAGCGCACCAGCCCGGACGGTCCGCAGAAGCTCTTTTCGCTTCGCTTCCGAAGGGACAAGGTTAGGCAACGCTTCGAGCGCCTCATCCCTGTATATCCGCAAGACAGAGGCCTGAGTTCTCACCAGAGCCTTAAATTCTGACAGCGAGAGATTTGTCATCGACTGCCTCGCTTCATTGAGTGTAAGGGCAGTCCTTGAGTCCATGGTGCCCATCGAACCGATGATGAAGAGGCCCGCCCGGATAATGGCGTCATCATACGTGCCGGTATTGAGCTTAGCGGCCAGCGCTGATTTATGTTTTTCCCAGGCGGCGATTTGATCGTGGGTCAATGCGGGTGTGCGTCTTGTGGCTTTCTCCGCTTCACTCATTTGCAAGAGGCTTTGGATGGTGGGCGATCCATAGATGGCGTAGAAGAGCTGCTCAGCCATCGCGTCCCGAGTGTCACCGAAGGCCTGTAGCGTGGTTTCAATATGCTTCGACACAGCCTCCTGCATCTGCCAAAAAGGGTTGCTTGGAGAAACAGGCTTCCTCCCCTTACGAACCGCCTCTGCTTGCTTCGCCACCTCCTGCATAAAGGGACTCATGCTTGTGAACAGGCTGTAGCTTAACCTAAGCGGGTGAAACGTTCGCATCAGAGCAGCCGCTTGAGGATTGGCGAGTGCGCGAACGCCAGCCTGGAAAAACGTCCTGTAAATATTGTAATTGAGCTCGGAAAGCCGCTCTACGGCCTGGAACGCCCGGTCATCCTCTGCGCTGTTGCGTCCGAGAGCGCGAATGTCATCGAGAGTGCGCGGCTCGAAGGTAACGGAGCTACTTTCCGGCGTTAGTTTTGCCTCCCCTTGGTCCCTCGGCGTAATGATCATCTCGAAGAGGCCGGGCGGAAGACAGTCGATAATATCGATGAGTTGAATGAATTGCTCGTGCTCATCGACGGCCACTCGCGACGAAACGAAAAGCGCAAGATGACCTGCCGTTTGATCGAGGCAATAGACGATTGTCTTGCCGCGAGCGTAAATGTCCTCAACATCGCGGTAAACGTCGAGAAGCCAGCCGAGCGTTTGCTGAGGTGGACTGATATCGTCAGCAAAAGACGTAAAACAAATTATGGGACTGACAATATTACGAAGATCGAATAGCTGACCATCGCTTGAAAGCAGCTGATTGTGGGTGAGCTTATCGCCGACGAACAGCTCGTCCACAAGGTATTGCATTTCTTCGCCATTCGTCATTACGAAATAGCCCCACCATTTTTCGAATTCGAGGTAGCGGGCCCCCTCGGTATCGGCCTTTTCGTAAAGCTGATATTGCTTGCTCCAAAGCCAATTGGCGGGATTGAGATTGTCGAAATTCTCGACTAGCCAGGCGCCATCGAAAAGGCCAGCACTTAGGTCGCTTGTGAGCGCGGTCAGCCAGCTGCCTCCCAGCAGGCCGCCCGAATATCGCATGGGATTCTTACCATGGACGCCTTGCCAATAGGACATCGGCGAACCAACCACGAGGCAAGGGCCGAATAAATCAGGGCGCAGCATGGCGACCATCAGCGTCTGATAGCCGGCTTGGCAATTCCCAATCGCCATCGGTTTTGGCGCCTCGGGATGCCTTCTTACGACCTCCTCGAAGAATTTGACTTGACCTTCCACAACGTCGAGGAAGCGCTGACCCGGAACAGGCTCCGCATTGAAGCCGATGAAATAGACGGGATGGCCGGCCGCGAGCGCATCGCCAATCTCGCTTTCCTTTTTGAAGCCTCCAATGCCGGGTCCTTGCCCTGCGCGAGGGTCCACCACAACGACTGGCCGCTTCCGCGGGTGTCGATAGCTAATTAAGTTGGCCGGTTTAGGTAGCGCATCAAATGTCCGCTGCTTCTGCTTTTGTTCTGCTGTGGGCGGGTGGGCAAGTTTCAGACTTGTCCATGCCGTCCACAGGTTCGC
>JBKQQS010000041.1:0-7144 GCA_052144215.1 Rhodomicrobium sp. | reverse complement strand
GAGGCGTAGTGATAGTGAAGGTTGCCAGGGCTGATGCCGGTATCCGCCGCGATTGCCGAGGCAGTGATGCTCGGCTCGCCAAAGCGGTTGAAGAGCAAAAGCGCCGCCTGGACGATGAGTCTGGCCGTTTGCCGCTTCGGCTTGTGCTCTGTCAGTCCCGCGCCTTTCATGCGAAAATTGATGCTAGTCCCGTGGGTGATCGCGTAATGGCCTCTTTCATTACGCCATCCTTCGCCAAGCTCGTCCCCATTGGTGTTATGCCTGCTCTTCGGGCTTCTGCAGCAGCGGCTCAAGCCGGCCCAAGGTTTCGGTAAGCGTTTGCAAAGCCGATTGAAGGCTTGAACCGTTTTCCGCCGCCTGTGGCAGGAGCGTGCGCTTTGGGTCTCTCAACACGGCCTCGTCGAGGATCAAGCCATGCCGCGCCAGGATGGGCTTGAGAACCCCTGCCCTGCGAAGCAGGTCCGCGCGCGTCTGCTGGTAGGCGTGCTCGCACAGCCGGCGCCGGTCCGCATAGCTGAATACATTCACGAAAAACATTTCCCCGTCGTCCTGGCGCGGTTCGATGAGGACGATATCCGCGCCGGGATAGATATGCCGGTAGCGCTCCATCCCAACCTTCATGCGGGAGTGAATGAGCGAGCGGAACGTTTGCGACAGAACCGCCAGCAGCCCGCCATTAGCGAGGCTCTCCGTCCCGTCCCGTCCAGCCGGCGGATCGGCCTTATAAGGCACGATGGGATTGAAGGCGAAAAGCAGCTTCACCCCATCCTTGAGCGCCACCGAAGCGTTAAGCGTCCTTTGCAGCGCGCCGTCGACGTAATAGCGGCCATTGATCTTGACCGGCGGAAACAGCCCAGGCAGCGCGGCGCTCGCCTGCACGGCGCTCGATATGGGCACGTCGTCCCATCCCGGGGAGCCGAAGGTGACAAGCTCCGAACTATCGAGATCGGTCGCGACTATGTAGAGCTTGCGCCGGAGCTTGCGGAAGTCGTCCGGAAAGCCGCGCGACGAGGCCAGGCGGCGCAAATACGCTTGCAGCGGAGCGCTATCGAAGAGGCCCGCCGGCAGGGCTTGCACGAGGCGCCGCAGCGAAGCGGCGGCCTTCCTGTTGTGGCCGCCACGCAGATAATCCGCGAGGCCGGATGTCAACAGCCGCGGGATTGCGGCGATGCGCCGTCCGTATTCTCCGAACGCGGGCTTTAGCAGAACCTCGGGCTCGAAGGGGTCGTCGTCCTTATCGGATTCGATGAACATGCGGTGCATCGCGCGCGGCGAAAGGCCATTGGCGAGGCCTGAGGCGAAAAAGGCTCCCGAGCTGACGCCAACGAAGACGCCGCTATCGGTCAGCCGGAAGCCGCGCAGCGCTTCGTCGAGCGCCATCAGCGCACCAACTTCGTAAATCCCGCCCAAGGGACCGCCGCCTGCCAGGGCGATGCCGATTTGCAGGCGGTTTCTTTCAGCGGGGGTGTTCGTCTCAGGCATCGCCGGATTAAGCCTTTGTCAGGTTTAGGTATGAGCGCGAGCCGGCGCTTTCTTCGCCACCGGCACCTCTTTGTGCTTTGTGCCGCCTTCCTCCAGGGCGTGTGACAGCTTTGTGGTGGCCTTGGTCAACTCCTCCACCCGCTTCGTAAGCACATCGATATCGTGCTTGGTTGGCACGTTCAGGCTGGTCAGCGCACGGGAAACGCGGTCTACAAATACCTGCTCAAGCTTGTCCCAAGTTCCCGTCGCTTTCGTGCGCGCGTCCGTAATCGCTTCTTGCGCGGACTTCGAGGCGCGGTTCTGCACGGCCTCACCTTCCTTCACGAGGGCGTCGAACAGCTTCCCGCCCTCTTCTTGGGCTTTGGCAAACGCGCCAAGTCCGGCCAGCCAGATATTCGTCGCGGAATCGCGGATTGTTACGGCAAGGTTGCCTTCGCCGCCTTGACCGGCAAGCTCATTCAGCTTCTTGACCATGATGTTCTCCCATCTCTCTCGCATTGGCGAGCGCTATCTTTATAATTGAACTTATATTCCCAAGAGGGCACGGGACGATTGACTTTCGTCAAAAACTTTTAGGGTTTGGCGCCTAATCATCCAGTGAAACCTAAGGAATACCTTCAGGCCAAAGAGGGGAGCTTGCCATGATTTACTTCGTCACCGGCGCCAGCGGCTTTATCGGCAAGCGTCTGGTGCGCACGCTTTTGGCGCGGAGCCAGGCTACCGTCTATTTCCTGATGCGCGATGCATCGCCGGCGCGCGTCGAGGTCTTGCGCAAATATTGGCATGCGACCGCAAAGCGCGCCATTCCGCTGAAAGGCGATATAAACCAACCTGGGCTCGGGCTTTCCAAGGATGACATCGAGACCCTGAAGAACAGGGTCGATCATTTCTTCCATCTGGCTGCGATCTACGACCTGAACGCCGATCCCGAAAAGGAGATGGCGACGAACATCGAGGGCACGCGGAATGCCGTCCGCCTTGCGGAAACGATTGGCGCGCGCCGGTTCCACCATTTCAGTTCGATCGCGGCGGCTGGGCTTTACGAGGGCACTTTCCGCGAGGATATGTTCGAACAGGCCCGCCACCTCGACCACCCCTATTTCGCGAGCAAGCACGAGTCCGAAAAGGTGGTGCGCCAGGAATGCAGCGTGCCCTGGCGGATTTACCGGCCCGGCATCGTTGTCGGCGACTCGGAAACCGGCGAGATGGATAAAATCGATGGGCCGTATTATTTCTTCGGCCTGATTAAGAGGATGCGATCCATCCTGCCGCCATGGCTGCCCGTGGTTGGGATCGAGGCCGGCCGCATCAATCTGGTTCCCGTCGATTTCGTCGTGGCTGCCGTCAATCACATCGCGCACGTTGCCGGCCAGGATGGGAAGTGCTTCCACCTCACCGATCCGCATCCCTACCGCGTGGGCGATGTACTCGCCATGTTCGCCAAGGCCGGCCACGCGCCTGATATCGGCATGCGCTTGAACCTCGGTTTGCTGCGCCTGCTGCCGGCGCCGCTTGTGAAGGGGCTATCGGCGCTCCCAGTGCTGAAGCGGCTCCGCACCGCTGTCATGCGCGACTTGAAGCTTCCGGACAGCGTCTTCACTCTAGTGAACTACCCCACCCGCTTCGACAACCGCGAAGCCGCGAGCCTGCTCGAACCGGCGGGCATCCGCGTGCCGCGCCTCGAAGATTACGCCTGGAAGCTCTGGGACTATTGGGAACGCCACCTCGATCCCGCCCTCGTCACCGGCAAGACGCTCCATGCGCAACTCCAAGGCAAGGTTGTGCTCATCACGGGCGGCTCCTCGGGCATCGGCAAGGCGGTCGCGTTCAAGCTTGCGGAGGCCGGCGCCAAGGTCCTCATCGCGGCGCGCGACCCTGAAAAGCTTGAAGCCGCCAAACAGGAGGCCGCGGCGCGCGGCCTGACCCTCATCGCTCTTGCCGCCGACATCACGGACCCCGATCGATGCGCCGCGCTCGCGAAATGGGTGCTGGAAGAGCATGGCGGCGCGGACATTCTCATCAACAACGCGGGCCGTTCCATCCGCCGGGGCATCGCCGACTCCATAGACCGCATGCACGATTTCGAGCGCACCATGCAGCTCAACTATTTCGCTTCGGTCCGGCTCACCCTGGCGCTCCTTCCGAAGATGACGGAGAAGGGCGAAGGCCATGTCATCAACATCTCGTCCATCGGCGTGCTCACCAGCGCGCCCCGCTTCTCCGCCTATGTCGCCTCGAAAGCGGCGCTCGAAGCCTGGACGCGCTGCGCTGCCGCGGAATATTACGAGCGGGGCGTGCATTTCACCGTCATAAACTTCCCGCTCGTGCGCACGCCCATGATCTCGCCCACGAAAATCTACGATCAGGCGCAGGTGCTTACGCCCGAGCAGGCGGCCGGCATGATCGCCGAGGCCATCGTCAACCGGCCAACGCGCCTCGCCACGGGACTCGGTTCTTTCGGGCAGGTCGTGCAGGCCACCGCGCCAAGGCTGGGGCTGATCGTGAACAACCTGCTGTTCCAGGTTTTCCCGGAGACGCCGGCGAAAAACGGCGATGGCGCCGCGCCCGAAACCCAGCTCACGCCGGACCAGATCGCCTTCTCAACCCTGTTCCCGGGCATTCATGTTTGACAGCAAGCCCGGCTGGATAGCTCTCCGGGAGTGTCATCCTGGACGAACTCCTCGATCGAACCCTCGCAAACGCTCAAGCCCGGCGCACGCTTAACGCGATATTAGCAGAGAGTGGCATACACCAGACCATCGACAAGCTCGACAGGAAGCGCAGCGGAAAATGGTAGCGGCTTTCGTCGCCATGGCGCAGCAGCAGCAGGAGGCGAAACCGGTACCTACCGAAGCCGCCGCTCCCGAGCTGCCGGTCATCCCGGACGACGTTCTCGATCAAATCCTTGCAAATGCTCTAGCCTTGCAGGCGCTGAACGTGATGCTGAGAGAGGCTGACATAGACGAGACCATCGGCCAGCTCGACAGGGAAGCGCAGCGGAAAGCGGTGGCGGCTTTCATCCTCATGGCGTGGCAGCAGCAGGAAGCGAAAGCCGCCGGCGGTGCCGGGCCGGAGTTTCCGGAAGTTTCCGACGACCTTGTGCTGTTCATCTTCGCCGAGGCGCGGCTCCAGGACCAGCTTCGCGACATCATGCGGCAGCTCAATCTGAGCGGCGAGCCCGGCAATTTGCCGTTCGAGACGAAGCGCGCTGTCGTTGCCGCGCTGATGGAGCAAAGCGGGGGGCAGCCGAGAGGGGCGCGGCAAGCCAAGGCGCCGGCGGATGCCGGCAAGAAGGGCAGCAGCTGGTGGCCTTTCTGGCGGAAGCATTAGCCGCTCGCCGCAGCGTTCCCGCGAAGGAGCGTGTGAAAAAATCGCCGGGAACGGCGCCAGGTTAAAAGCTCAAACCGTCGCAGCTTAAGGAAAGGTTACCGCAAGTACATGCCCTGTGAGGTGGCCCCGGTTGTTCGGACAGATTTTCCGCTTCGATAAGTGGAACTTCTGCCGGGGTTAGGCCGCCAAGCGGATCGGCGGCAGGCTGTGTGCTCCGTAGTAGGCTTGATCGGGCGTCATGCCGTCAAGGCTCGAATGGGGGCGGCGGCGATTATAAAGATCGAGATACCGTCCGATCGAGGCACGTGCGTCCGGCACGCTGTCGTAGGCGTGCAGGTAGACCTCTTCGTATTTCACGCTGCGCCAGAGCCGTTCGACGAACACGTTGTCCCGCCAGGCACCCTTGCCATCCATGCTGATGGCTATGCCGTTCTCGATGAGCACGCCGGTGAAGGGCGCGCCCGTGAACTGGCTGCCCTGATCGGTATTGAAAATCTCAGGCTTACCGTACTCCGCCAGCGCGTCCTCCAGCGTCTCGATGCAGAACGCCGCCTCCATCGTGATCGACACCCGCCACGACAGCACGCGCCGCGAGAACCAGTCGAGCACCACGGCGAGATAGACGAAGCCCTTCGCCATGGGGATATAGGTGATGTCCATCGCCCACACCTGGTTCGGCCGCACGACCTCCAGCCCGCGCAGCAGATACGGGTAGATCTTGTGCCCCGGCTCCGGCTTGGTCGTGCGCGGACGCCGGTACAGCGCCTCGATCCCCATCCGCAGCATCAGCGTCTTTACATGACGCCGTCCGGTCTTGCTCCCATTGGCAGCCAAAAGACCGCGCAACATCCGCGCCCCCGCGAAGGGAAACTCCAGATGCAGCCTGTCGATCTGACGCATGAGTTCGAGATCGGCTGCGGACACTGGGCGCGGCAGGTAGTACACGGTGCTGCGCGCGATGCCTGCGGCTTCGGCCTGTTTCGTGACGCTTAACGCATGACCACGGTCGATCATCGCTTTGCGCTCAGCAATCCCGCCTTGGTGAGCGCGCCCTCTAAAAAATCGTTCTCCAGTGTCAGTTCGCCGATCTTCGCGTGCAAGCTCTTCAGGTCAACGCTCGAAGCCGCCGCTTCGCTTTTGTCCTTGCCGAACACCCCGGCCGCGCCCTCAAAAAGCTGGGCTTTCCATTGGGTGATCTGATTGGGGTGGACGTCGAACTGTTGCGCCAGTTCGGCGAGCGTCTTCTCCCCCTTTACGGCGGCCAAAGCCACCTTCGCCTTGAAGGCTGCTGTGTGGTTCCGGCGCGGTCTCTTGCTCATTGTCTCTCCTGATTCGCGGGCACCAGCGTGCCCGTTGTCAGGCAGAAATTCCACTTATCGTACCGTCCGAATTTGTGGAGCCACCTCTGTGGCTCATGCGGTTACCATTGGCGCTTTGCATTTTGACGCTTGCATTTGGCAGCGCGGCCATTGGCGGGGCCTGCGCGCAAGATAAGCCCAGGATCGAAATCGTCCCGCAATTGGGGCATTCGAGCGTGGTCAGATCGGTTGCGTTTTCGCCGGACGGCAAGACCGCCCTGTCGGGGAGTTTGGACAAGACGGTAAGGCTCTGGGATCTGGCCACGGGCCGCGAGATCCGCAAGCTCGAGGGGAATTCGGACGTTGTCTGGTCGGTTGCCATTTCGCCGGACGGCAAGACCGCGTTCTCGGGGAGTGAGGACAACACGGTAAGACTTTGGGATCTGGCCACGGGCCGCGAGATCCGCAAGCTCGGGGGGCATTCGAGCCTCGTCACCTCGGTTGCGTTTTCGCCGGACGGCAAGACCGCGCTGTCAGGGAGTGGGGACAACACGGCAAGGCTCTGGGATCTGGCCACGGGCCGCGAGATCCGCAAGCTCGAGGGGCATTCGGGCTGGGTCAATTCGGTTGCGTTTTCGCCGGACGGCAAGACCGCGCTGTCGGGGAGTGGGGACAAAACCGTAAGGCTCTGGGATCTGGCCACGGGCCGCGAGATCCGCAAGCTCGAGGGGCATTCGGGCCTTGTCACCTCGGTTGCGTTTTCGCTGGACGGCAAGACCGCGCTGTCGGGGAGTTGGGACAAAACCGTCAGGCTCTGGGATCTGGCCACCGGCCGCAAGATACACAAGCTCGAGGGGCATTCGAGTCAGGTCGATTCGGTTGCGTTTTCGCCGGACGGAAAGACCGCGCTATTGGGGAGTTGGGACAAAACCGTAAGGCTCTGGGATCTGGCCGCGGGCCGCGAAATCCGCAAGCTCGAGGGGCATTCGGAAAAGGTCAGCTCGGTTGCGTTTTCACAGGACGGCTAGACCGCG
>JBKQQS010000040.1:0-6485 GCA_052144215.1 Rhodomicrobium sp. | reverse complement strand
ACAACCTTGGCTCTATCCTCTCCCTTGGTCATGGTCTGCTCCCTCTGCAAAGGGTTGGTGACGTCGAACATCACCTGCATACCATTGGCCGCCTCAGACCATTTTGCAGAACTATCAGAACACTACCACGCTGGCCAAGATTGCGCGGGTGCACCGGCGCGGGACGTTTCACCTTCCGGTGTTACAGCCGGCGCGGCCAACCTATAGGCCAAGCCTCCGGCGCGTCATCGGCGGCCTGGCGGCTGGGAGCGGCGTGGCGGATCGTACCGGCGAGGACACCGGCGAAAAGCACGGCCGCAGCGATTTGCGCAAGACGCGCATTCCCGCCGAGTGCGATTTCCATGGCTACGCCCAGGAAGGGGACCGCAGCTGAGACGGCCTGCGCGGCACCACGGCTCAAAATCCGGGCGCCGGCCCCGGCACCGGCACCGTAAGTCGCCCCAGCAATGAGCGCCGTAAGCACCGTAACGGCGGGCGCAGCCGGTAAGCCCGCCCGCTCCTGTCCTGCAAAGGCAACGGCCGCGCACAAAGCCGCGGATATTCCCCAAACGTGCCACATCTGCCGCCGCTGGGGCGCACGCAGGCAGCTCTGCCCGGCCTTAACGATGACCGCCGCCGTTAGCGCAACGCCAGCGATAGCCCATGCCCGAAGGCCGAATGGCTCGCACAGCCCCGCCACAGCGATCGCCACGATAAGCAGAAGCGTAAGCTCCCGCTCAACGGCGGCCTGCTTCCTTGCTATCCGGCGTATCATGAGCGACAGGGCAGTGCCGGCAGGCAGCAGCAGAGCAGCGCCGATGCTGCCCAAGGCCGCGGAGGCTGCGACGATTAACGCCAAAGTGAATGCATCGTGCAAAGCGAGGTCTTGCGGGGCAGCGCGCTGACTGCAGCTTTGGCTGCTTGCAAATTTCCCGGCTGCCTGAGGGGCAGCCCAGGAAAAGAATGCGGCTGCCATGCCGAACACAGCGGCAATCATCCAAGGATCGCCCCTGCCATCGGCAGTGGCGATCAGAGGCAGGGCCGCAGCCTGTCCCGCCGCAGCAGCTGTTGCGGCCAAGGCTCGAAGCGGCCAGCCAAAAGTACCGGGCCGAGCCTCGGGGGCGCTGGAGCTACCGGCTTCATGCGGTTCCGGGGCGTTTTGCCGCTCTATGCGCGGTAGCCAAATGATGTTGGACTCCGCCGCCTGAAAAGCGGCGCTGGACGCTTGTCCACCGATGCTGCTCATATGCCAATCTCGATCTGGAAACCGTGTTATTATACCGCTAACATCGCGGAGGCTGCTCAGCGCGGCGGCAGTGGCGTTCGGCTCACCCGGCCGCCACCGCCGCGCTTTCGTGGGGCAGCGGCGATGATACAGGGGGCGCTATCGCGGCCATAGTTACCATTAAGATACCTTCGGTCGCGGGAATTGGCGCAACTTACAACATGAGACTTCTTGTCATTGAGGACGATCCCGGCGGGCGCGCCGTCCTCGTCCAAGGCCTTGCCGAATGCGGGCACGAGGCTGTGTGCGCGCCCGATTTCGCAGAGGGGCTAGCGCTTGCGCAAGACGGGGGCTTCGATGCGCTGATCGTCGACCGGATGCTGCCCGGCGGCGACGGCCTCGACATTGTGACCGCTTTGCGGGCGCAAGGTATCATAACACCGGCGGTTTTCCTCACCGCGCTTAATGAGGTCGACGACCGGATTGCAGGCTTGCGCGCCGGCGGCGACGATTACATCGCAAAGCCGTTTTCGTTTCTTGAGCTATTGGCGCGGCTCGAAGCGATCACACGCCGCAAGGAGGCAACGGCCGGCACGATATTGCGGGTTGGCGATCTTGAGATGAATTTGATATCGAGAACCGTCAAGCGCGCAAACGCTGAGATCGCGTTGCAGCCGCGCGAGTTCCGCCTGTTAGAGTTTCTTATGCGGCATGCCGGGCAAACCGTCACCCGCACGATGCTGCTCGAAGGGGTATGGAAATACCGCTTCGAGCCGGAAACCAAGATCATAGATGTGCAAATGAGCCGCCTGCGCCAGAAAATCGATCGCGGGTTCGAAGTCCCCCTCATCCATACGGTGCGGGGCTCTGGATACTGCATCCGTGCGGATTAGCCTTTTCCATACCACAAGCTTCCGGCTCATGGTGTTTGCAAGCCTCGCCTTCATCGCGGTGGGCGGCGCGGTGCTTGGCTTTCTATATTGGAGCATGCTGTCCGTCATCGATGGCCAGATCGACGGTGCGCTTGCCCGCGAATACAGCGACATGACGGCGGCCTATGAGAAGGGAGGTTACGAACGCCTGCGCCAGACCGTTGCCGATCGCGCTTCCCCGCATCAGGACACGGCGCGCATCTATATGCTTATTGGCCCTGACGGGGCGCACACCGGCAACTTGGCGCAATGGCCTGCGGACGCGCCAAACCCTGCTGCAACCGCCGATATCGGGCTGCTCCACGCTGCCAAAACTGCCCGGGTGCGCTCGCTCGCCTTTGCGGATGGCAGCCGTCTGCTTGTGGGCCGGGCGCTTTCGGAGCGCAACAATTTCCAGGCCATCGTTGAGGAGTCGCTTCTCAGCGTGCTTGCGGCGAACCTCCTGCTCGGCGCAGCGGCCGGCACAATGCTGGCGCTTTACGCGCGCCGCCGCTTAGGACAGATCAACGCAACCGCTCAAGTCGTGCTTGAAGGCGATCTTTCGGGGCGCATAGCGGTTGGCGAAGGCGGCGACGAATACGACCAGCTCGCACAGAACATCAACGCCATGCTCGACCGCATTCAGCGGCTCGTAGCCACGGTGCGCGGCGTGACCGAGAATATCGCCCACGATTTGCGCACACCGTTAAACCGGTTACGCGGCAGGCTCGAGGTCGCCCTGATGTCTCCCCGCTCGCCCGAAGAGTATCAAGGTGTGCTGAAGCGCGCCATCGCCGAATCGGAGACGATTGTCGGCACGTTCAACGGCATATTGAAGATAGCCCGGATCAAGGCGGGTGCCCTCTCACTGCCGCATGCGCCTGTCGATCTGGCCGAGGTGGTGGAGGAGCTTGTGGATCTTTATCAGGCGTTCGCCGAGGAAAGCGGCGTTGCAGTGGAAACGCACCTGCCTCTGGCCGGCAACCAGCCAGCGCGCGGCCTTTTCGTCTTGGGCGACGCCCATTTGATCTCGCAAGCGGCGGCCAACCTGCTCGACAACGCCATCAAATATTCGCCGCCGGGCGGCAAGGTGATCATAACAGCGGCGCAAAATGCTCGCGGCACGAGCCTCGCCGTCGCAGACAACGGGCCCGGAATTCCCGAGGGCAAACGCACGGCCATGCTGGACCGTTTTGTCAGGCTGGATTCCGAGACCGGAAAACAGGGTTTCGGCCTTGGCCTAAGCTTCGCCGCGGCTGTTGCGGAATGGCATGGCGCACGTCTTGAGCTGGCAGATAATCGACCCGGAGTTCGGGCAACGCTGCTTTTTCCGGCTGCAGATGGCACAAGGCCGGCCTAACCCCGGCTAAGTGCAATCAAGCCGCCTTCTCGATTTCTGCCAGCTTGCTGTCAACCTCGCGCAATTGCGCGGCGAGCCCATGCAGGCGGACCAGCAGCTTCTCGGCAATATGTTTGGCCACTAGAGGGTGCTTTTCCATGACGGCCCGGAAATCGTCCCGCCGCAAGGCAAGCGCCCGGAGCCTCTCATTTGCGGTCACGGTTACGCCATGTACGGTCTCAACGAGCATCCCAAGCTCACCGACCATCGTTCCCGGCCACAAGTCTTCGACAAAGACTTGCCCCTTCTCGTTCTTGATGCAGCCAGCTTTGCCGGTGAGAATAAGATAGGCCGTATCTCCCTTTTCGCCTTGCGCGATAAGGTTTTCGCCCGCCTCGAAAAAGCTTTTTTGGCCAACGGCGGCGACCGCCCTAAGCTGGTCTTCCCGAAGACCGGCAAATAAGGAAAGTTTCTGCAAGAGCTCGATTTTTTGGTCGAGCATAGCTTTCACCCGCTGATTTGTGACGGAAACTCCTTCTTACTCGAACGGAACCTGAAGCAGTTTCTATGATTCGTCATAGGTTCCGCAAGCGGCCGCAAATTGTATCCACAGGAGCGGGGCAGGCTAGCCCGTCTTGCGGAGCTTTGGTTCGATAGGCGGCGGAAAATGCGGGAGGCGGGAAAAAGCTGAAGCCTGGCCCGCGGCGCATCTCCCGGTGCCGCCCGCCTCCAGACGGGCGGGGTTTTCGACCTGCGCGAGAAAATCGTCCAGCTTGCGAAGATCGCGCGCGAAAGTCCGCAGCCGGACAAGGAGATTATCGGAAATTTGTTGTGCAATGGCAGGATCGCACTCCATCGCCCCCTTGAGAGCTTCCCGTTGAAGCGCGAGTGCCCGCACGCGTACCCGGGCTTGGACGGTCAAGGCATGGACCGTGTTAACCAACATGGCAAGCTCTCCAACGAGCGAGCCCGGGCCAATTCGATCGCTAGAAGGTGGAGTTCCGGGGAAATGCAGACACTTGGCGGCGCCGGTCAAAATCAGGAAAGCCGTGTCGCCCGGGCACTCCCTGGTGATCAGATTTTCGCCCGCCTCGAAAAAGGCTTTGGTCGTTACATCGACAATCAAACCAAGTTGCTTCCCAGAAAGGCCTCTAAATATCGGCAGACTCTCAAGAAGCCCGATCTTAGGGTCGAGCATGGCCGGCTAACCTGATGTTTTTAAGGTTGAACTCCTTTGACCCTACAGCACCGGACACACGTAATGGTCGATTCGTAAATACAACTCAACATTGCGGGCGTGTGCAGAAAGCCAAGGACGCATTATTCTGTGGAAAAAGCGTTAAAGTTTGCGCAAAGCGCTCGGAGCCGCCTCAGGGGATAAGCTTGTAACCGCCCGATTCGGTGATGAGAAGTTCGGCGCGCGAGGGGTCGCGCTCAATTTTTTGACGAAGTCTGTAAATATGCGTTTCAAGTGTATGCGTCGTAACGCCCGCATTATATCCCCAGACCTCGTGTAAAAGCACGTCGCGGGAAATGACTTTCTCTCCGGCCCGGTAGAGATATTTCAGAATCGATGTCTCTTTCTCGGTCAGGCGGACCTTGCTGCCCTTTTTATCTATTAGAACCTTCGCGGCGGGACGGAAGGAATATTCACCGATGGAAAAGACGGCCTCCTCGCTATGCTCGTGCTGACGAAGCTGCGCGCGGATGCGGGCAAGCAAAACAGCAAAGCGGAACGGCTTCGTGACGTAATCGTTTGCGCCGGACTCGAGCCCCAGAATGGTGTCGGAGTCGCTATCCTGGGCCGTGAGCATGATAATGGGATGCTTGAAATTGTTCTTGCGCAACAGGCGGCAAGCCTCGCGCCCGTCTATATCCGGCAGCCCAACATCGAGGAGAACAAGATCGGTGTGCCCGCTCTTGACAGCGGCGAACGCCTGGGCAGCGCTGTGCGCCACGGTAGCTTCGAACTCCTCGTGCAACGCAAGCTGCTCGGCCAGCGACCGCGCAAGGTCTTGATCGTCGTCGACAACCAGGATATTGCGCGTATTGCTCATAATAGCCTCCGGTCCGCCGCCATTGCTTATCTTTCCGATTTAGGAGACGATTAGGAGCAGCGCAACGGGTATCTTCGTGCAGCCCAGACGGAATCTAACGCAAAACCGGCGGAAAAAAACGCGAAAACGTGCCGTCGTTCGCATTTTCGCGCTATCGGACGCGAGTACGGCCGGAGCTTTGCACTATAACAATTTACATTTCCCGGCGGCGCTTGGTAAAGGCGGCGTCCGCGCCCTCAAACGCGAGGGCGACGGGGCAACCCCGAGGGGATTTTGGCCGGCAATCCGGGTCTATTACCGGCCGGACCGGCTGAGGCGCCCCGCCGCAGCGTTGCCCATCGAGCCGCTGCGCGAAAGCTACGGATGGTGCGACGCCCCCGGCGACCGGAACTACAACCGGCGCGTACCATTGCCCTATGGCGCCAGCGCAGAGCGGCTTTGGCGCAACGACCGCCTCTATGACGCGATCGTTGTGCTCAGCTACAACGCGAGACGGCGCATCGCCTGGCGCGGAAGCGCGATCTTCGTGCACGTCGCGCGGCGCGGCTTCGCCCCGACTGCCGGGTGCATCGCCTTGAAGCGCGAACACCTCCTGCGCCTGCTCGCCGTCCTTCCGCACGGTACCCTCTTCGCCCTGGGAAAAAACCTTTAGCCTCCGCCTCTGCGCTTGGCCCGCCTGCGCGGCTTCGTTCAAGGCGCCATCGTAGAGAAAAGCGCCTTGCCAAATGCTTAAGTCCTGGAGCGGGGCGCGTTAGGGCTTTGATATTGCGTGGCAAAAGCCAGGAGCGGCAGAGTAAGCGCGCCAAGTAGCGCCGGGCCTGTCTTGCCACCTCCGGTTACATTTCTTGGTTAAGCCGCGCAAGATTCCTGGGCTATGCAGTTGACTCCCGTGCCTCTAGATATAGTAGTTTGAGGCATGAAGCAGTATCCTGCGGACATGGCCGATTTCATGGATATGTTCCCGAGCGAAGACG
>JBKQQS010000039.1:0-41430 GCA_052144215.1 Rhodomicrobium sp. | reverse complement strand
ACAACCTTGGCTCTATCCTCTCCCTTGGTCATGGTCTGCTCCCTCTGCAAAGGGTTGGTGACGTCGAACATCACCTGCATACCATTGGCCGCCTCAGACCATTTTGCAGAACTATCAGAACACTACCGACAGCGGCCTCCCGATGCGCTCAATGGCGCTTTACAAAATATTGCCGCCGTTTAGTCCAGTTCTGAACCGCTCATTGTGGGGCTTCCGTCATATCAACTTCAAGCTGTTTAGGTGTGTGATGCACAAGAGTAACTCTTGGCTGCTTATCGCCGCGGCGCTGGTTACGGCTACTGCCCCATCGCAGGCTGGGGAGGGCGACCCTGTGCGAGGGCGCGCTCTTTTCGGAGAGCAGTGCACGCTCTGCCACACGGAAACAGGCGAGGGAGGATTAGGGCCGGATTTGCGCGGCGTCGCCGGGCGGAAGGCTGCTTCTACAGACTTCGCCTATTCCCCTGCGCTCATGGCCACCGGCTGGGTGTGGGACGATTCGCATCTCGACCGTTTCCTCGAAAATCCGGCGGCTGCTGCGCCTGGCTCGGTGATGCCATTTTCGGTGCCCGACCGGACCGAGCGGGCCGATATCATTGCCTATCTCAAGGCTCTTAAATGATCCCTTCGCATCGGATATTGCGGACAACGCTTTGACCCCGGTGCGGCAGAGGCGGGCTGCTTAGCCGCCGCCATTTCTCGCCTTGGCGAGCCGGTCGAACTCCAGAAGCTCGCGCAACAGCACCTCTAGCGAAGACAGAGGAAGCATGTTCGGACCGTCGGAGGGCGCGCGGTCCGGATCTTGGTGCGTTTCGATAAACAGCGCGGCCACGCCAACCGCAACGGCCGCTCGCGCAAGCACCGGCACGAAGCGCCGCTCGCCGCCACTCTCCGTTCCGCGTCCGCCCGGCTGCTGGACCGAGTGGGTTGCATCGAAGACCACAGGGCAGCCCGTCTCCGCGAGAATGGGTAGCGCGCGCATATCGGTCACGAGCGTATTGTAGCCGAAGCTGACCCCGCGCTCGGTGACGAGCACATTCCCATTCCCGGCCGCAAGCACCTTCGCCACGACGTTCTTCATGTCCCAGGGCGCCAGGAACTGGCCTTTTTTGATCTTCACCACGCGCCCCGTCTCAGCCGCTGCGATAAGAAGATCGGTCTGGCGGCACAGGAAAGCGGGGATTTGCAACACGTCCACGGCCTCGGCCACCGCCGCACATTGGGAGGCCTCGTGCACGTCCGTCACGACGGGCAGCTCAAGCGTTTCGCGGATTTCTGCAAAGATTGGCAGCGCCGCTTTCAGTCCAAGCCCGCGCGCGCTCGTTGCGCTGGTTCGGTTCGCTTTGTCGAACGACGTTTTATAGATGAGGCCGATGCGAAGCCTGCTCGCGATCTCCTTCAGAGCCGATGCCATCTCAAGGGCATGGCTGCGGCTTTCGAGTTGACACGGCCCAGCAAACAGCGCCAACGGCATCCGGTTGGAAACGCGAACCCCCCGAATTTCAACCGTTGAGTTCGGAGACGAAGATAGAGAATGCTGAGAGGTCATGGATTTTTCTTGTCGAACTCGGCCAGCGTCGCCTTTGCGGCCTGAACGCCGGCAGTGGTTGTCACGGGACCGTCATATTCGTGGTAGATAGCCAGAAACAAAGGCTTCCCGTGAGACACCGTGCTCGTCACGATGCTGGACATCAGGATAACTTTGTTGCCGGCGCCCTTAACGCCGACAAGCAGACCAGCGTAGCAGCCATGCTCGTCCTCGTCGAGAACGCCGATATAGCTTGTGCTCGTAACCGCAATCTTGGCACGCAGCTCCTTGGCCTTCCTGGCGACGATGTCCGGTACGTTCTCCAGCGTTGCGTCGCTCTGCTTGCGCATATCGTCGCAAAGGCCCCTACGTAAGCTCTGCGTCTCACCGTCCACCGTGGAATTTACGTAGGAGTCCGGTGTGTAATATGCGGTGTAGTTAAGGACATTTCCGGTTTCTCCGTTGCGGTACCTCGCGCGGCGGCCGCACTCCATCGTTGCGACGATGAGCGTATTCTTTGCGCCCTTAAGCAATGTGCTCACGGTGTGTATGAACTTGCCGTCCAGCGAATTGCTGTCCTCCAAAACACACTGGCCTTTGGGCACCACGAAATCGAAACTCTCGCTACCCACCGCGCGCGTAACGCTATCGGCGTGAGCAAAAACGGCTTGTAAAGCAAGGGCAAGCAGCACCGCTAGGACCTTACGAACTTGCATCGAAACCTTCTCCTAGAGGCGATATTGGCGAGAAATTACAGAAGCATAAGATACGAGCCGCTCCGCACATCTGCACAGTAGGGCATGTTTCCCTATGTGCACAAATTATTTTGGCGGTTTCAAACACGGGCCGAGGCCGGCCCATGCGCATGGCCGCCGCGTCATCAAACAAGCCGGCTCTGATGAACCGCCGCACCGACAAACGATGCAAAAAGCGGGTGCGGATCGAAGGGCCTGGATTTCAGTTCGGGATGGAATTGCACGCCTATGAACCAGGGATGGCCCGGTATTTCGATGATTTCCGGCAGTTTTTTGTCCGGCGATAGGCCGGAGAAGCGCAAGCCCGCTTGCTCCAGGCGCTCAACGTAGTTGATATTCACCTCGTAGCGATGGCGGTGGCGCTCGCTGATGCGCAAACGGCCATAGATCTTCGCGACCTGGCTCCCTTCGGCCAAAACGGCTTCATAAGCGCCGAGCCGCATCGTGCCGCCCTTCTCGCTTTGGGCATCGCGGTGCACGGGCGTCGCGCCGCTCATCCACTCCGTCATCAGGCCCACGACCGGCTCGGCGGCGGGGCCGAACTCGGTCGAGCTGGCTCCGTTGATGCCGGCCACATGACGCGCCACCTCGATCACGGCAAGCTGCATGCCGAAGCATATACCGAGATAGGGCACTTTGCGCACACGGGCATAACGAGCGGCCTCGATCTTGCCCTCGGCACCGCGCTCGCCAAAGCCGCCCGGCACGATGATGCCATGGATGTTTTCGAGATGCGCGCTTGGGTCGCCTTTCTCGAAAAGCTCCGAATCGAGCCAATGGACATTCACGCGCACGCCCTGGCTAATGCCGCCATGCGCCAGGGCCTCGGTGAGCGATTTATAAGCATCTTTAAGAATGGTGTATTTGCCGACGATGGCGATCGAAACCTCGCCGTCGGGATGCGCGATCCTGTGGGAGATTTCACGCCAGACATCGAGCGCTGGGGGCGGCGCATCGTGAATGCCGAACGCCGCCAGCACCTCGGTGTCGAGCCCTTCCTCATGATAGGCGAGCGGCACATCGTAAATGTTCGGCACGTCGAGGGCCTGGATCACGGCGCTTTCGCGGACGTTGCAGAAAAGCGCGATCTTTGCGCGGTCGCCCTTGGAAACCGGCTTCTCCGAGCGGCACAATAGAATGTCCGGCTGGATGCCGATGGAGCGCAGCTCCTTCACCGAATGCTGCGTCGGCTTCGTCTTTAGCTCGCCCGCCGCCTTAATATAAGGCAGCAAAGTCAGATGAATAAAGACGGCGTGCCCGCGGGGAAGCTCGTTACCGAGCTGGCGGATCGCTTCGAAAAAGGGCAAGCCTTCGATGTCGCCGACGGTGCCGCCGATTTCGGTGAGAACGAAGTCCGCGTCCTCGTTGCCGGAGAGGATGAACTCCTTGATGGCGTTCGTGACGTGCGGCACCACCTGCACCGTGCCGCCCAAATAGTCGCCGCGCCGTTCAGCCGACAGCACATTTTGATAGATGCGTCCCGTCGTGATGTTGTCGTCGCGGCGGGCCGAGACACCGGTGAACCGCTCGTAATGGCCGAGATCGAGATCGGTCTCTGCGCCGTCGTCTGTTACGAAGACCTCCCCATGCTGATAGGGGCTCATCGTGCCCGGATCGACATTGAGATAGGGATCGAGCTTGCGCAGGCGGACGGAATAACCGCGCGCTTTCAGCAATGCGCCGAGCGCCGCCGATGCGAGACCCTTACCTAATGAGGAAACCACGCCGCCGGTAATGAAGATATATCGCGCCATGGACTCGAAACGTAATGCTTCGCTCGCCCAAGCGAAAGTGAAAGCTCGCAGTTTTCAACGGCGGCATGATGCCGCCGGGCTGCCGGGCGTGTCCGCTTATTGAGACTGCGGGAGTTGCGGCTGAGCCGGGGCGGCGGGCGCAGAATTTTGAGCTGGCGGCGTCTGCGCTTTCAGCTTCGGGAGCTTAAGCGCTGGAAGCGATGACGGCGCCTGCTCGCCTGCGGGAGCCGAAGCGGGAACGCTTTGCGCCGGAACGCCGGCCCCAACGGCGGATGCCGGTGCCTGCTTATGGCTAAAAATGCCAAGCGCAAGACTCGTTGTGAAAAAGATCGCTGCAAGAACCGCCGTCGTCCGCGTCAATAAGTTAGCGGCGCTCCGGCCGGACACTAAGCCGCCCCCACCGCCGCCCATGCCGAGCGCACCACCTTCGGAGCGTTGAAGGAGGATAAGCACGATCATCGAGAACGCGACCATGATATGAACGACGAGAAGGACAGTGGCCATAGAACCTAAACCGCTCTGAATTTCGGGAAAACTAGCGTCTTACATGACCGTTTTTAGCCCGAAGATCAAGACGGCAAATGCCTGACCGGCTGCCAGTGTCACCCGGAAGCTTCGGCTAAGCAAGCTTGCCCGTCTTCGCCACCGGCTTCTTAGCGGTCATATCCTCCTTCACCCTTTAGCCGCGGAAGCCAAGCGCTTTGCAGGAAATCACTGAAACGTTTGCGTCCATCGAGGCAGTGAAACTGATAATTGAAGATCGCCGCGATTGGTGATACCAGGTACAACTAAGCGCCACGTGGGGAGCGCCATGAAATAATGGGTGCAACGGCAAACCATCGGCCTGTTGCCACATGTCAATCCTTGCGCGTTGCAAACATGAAACCTGTCGCCACAAATTCACACCACGTAAACTTCCAGGAGATCGCTGCGACTGCTTCCATTTCGTTGAAGGAGTATTTGCCATCCAGCATGTCTCTGACACCGGGTTCGGAGAAATCGGACGGCGCGTGGCGTAGCCAGTGGCGACCGATCTCAAACCGGATACCGCCTAACGGCGGTTGGGATTGGCCCTCCTGCCGCTTGGCCGGGAGTAAAGACCCGACGCAGCTATGCGCGGCCATGTGGTGCCAGAGCGAGCTGTGCGGGCTTCTGCTCGTGAGGCTAAACAACACCGCTTGCCGGATTGAAGCAGTTGAGGGCAGCCCGAAGCCTAATCATAGCTTGAGAGGTTTGGTGTTACTGATTGCGCTTGAGATGGCATCTATGTATGCACAATCGCAGGGAAGACGGGAAGTCTGGCTGTGCAAGCCCGCAAACGACATGCTTCTCTGGTATATCGTAAACGATTATTGTTTCGAGCTAGTATCGCCCAAAACAGGCCCCGCCTTTTGCAGGAAACAGGTGTGAGATGCTGAGAGCGATTCTCCGCGCTTTGACTGGCCTCGTCTCTCGCCGTGAAAACGAGTTCGATAACGCCCGGCCTGGGCCTTCCCGGCCAATGACGGGCTTATTTCATCACCTTAGCGAAAAGAAAAAACATAAAGTGCTGACCTACCGGGGGGCAGAATATGCTGGCGGCCTCAAAAAGAAGACTGCTTCCAACTGGTAACGTATTTCCGGCTTTGCGGTATCCCGCTTAGGCGCGGGACTTAAACGGCGGCTGGCAATCTATTGGGCGCCGGAACGCTCACGCGGCGGAGGGCTTTGCTTTGCGGGCACCTTCGCGGCCTTGCGCGTCTCCGAAGCCGGGGGGGCGGCTTCCTCTCCATCCCCAGACTGCGCCTTTTTCGCATCGCTCTCTGCCGCTTGGGCTGCGTTGTTTTGGCCTCCTTCCTCATCCTCCTCTTCAAGATGCTTGAGATGAACGAGGGAGCTTGGCGCCGAGCAGCGGAACTTCAGTTGCTCGTCGAGATCGATATATTGCCTGACGAGGCTCAAATCGGCGGCGGACAGGTGGGAAGTTGCCCATCCCGGGCCATTTTCCATCAGCTTGTCGATTTCGAGCGCTTTCATGTTCTGCATGTCCAGCGCGAGCTTTGCGCAGGAGTTTTTATCCAGCGGCGCGGAAAGGGCCTGCAGGGGCAAGAGCAAGAGAAGGCCGCAAGCCGCTGCAGCTCCCCGTGCGAGGCGGCCGGAATTGAAGCTCGGGTGAAAAGCGAGAATTCTCATTTGCCTTTCCACTAAGGATTAGGGCCTCCGGCGCTCCGGAGCCTGCGTTGCCGCCGCGATAATTGCAAGGAATGACGAAGCATTCAAGCTCGCACCGCCAACAAGGACGCCGTCGACCTCATTGCTTTGAAAAATTCCTGCCGCATTGGCGGCATTTACGGACCCGCCATACAGAATGTGCCACCGCTGCCCGCCCTCCGCCTGGCGCTTCCCGAGCTCCGCCCGCAGCACCGCGTGAATAGCGGTAATGTCGTCTGTGGTCGCCTGCAGGCCGGTGCCGATTGCCCAAACGGGCTCGTAGGCTATAACCGTATTTGCGGGCGTGCTTCCTTCGGGCAGGCTTTCGGTCAGCTGGCGCGTGCAAACCGCCGGAGCGAGCCCCGCTTGGCGCTCGCCTTTCGTCTCGCCGAGGCAAACGACCGCGGTCAGGCCATGTTTCAGGGCAGCAGCCGCCTTGGCGCGAACCGTGCGGCTCGTCTCGCCGTGACCGCTCCGCCGCTCGCTGTGCCCCACGATCACAGCGGTGGCTCCGGCATCCTTCAAGATCGGGGCCGAAAGGTCGCCGGTGAACGCTCCGGAGGGCTCTGTATGGCAATCCTGCGCTCCGATGGTGAGAGGCGAGCCTGCGGCAAGCGAAGCAGCGGCATGAATAAGCGTCGCCGGGGGGAAGATCCATACACCGGCCGTGCAGGAGGAACCGATACCCGCCTTGACGGCCTCGATTTGGGCAAGATCGGCACGAACGCCGTTCATCTTCCAATTTCCCGCGACGATAAGC
This sequence comes from Rhodomicrobium sp., assembly GCA_052144215.1. Classification (GTDB taxonomy): domain Bacteria; phylum Pseudomonadota; class Alphaproteobacteria; order Rhizobiales; family Rhodomicrobiaceae; genus Rhodomicrobium. Next base: position 34,446 of record JBKQQS010000039.1, on the reverse strand, counting down.
TCCGGTGCGTTCATCGTTATCCCCCTCAAAAGCGGACTTTATCCGCCAATCTTATATTGCGCGCCAATTTTTATCCTCTAAATTACAGCGCACCGCGGACCCTGGCTGAATTGCCCGCCTGAATCAAGGGCCGTCTCGCCTTACGAAGGACTATCGCCTGCTATGATGCACATGCTACGGAAAGCGGCCGTTGCCGTTATGTTCGCCATCCTCATCGGCGCGTTTGCGATCAGCATGGGCGGCAACTATTCTTTCGACCGCTTCAGGCACCCCAATGTCGCCAAGGTGGGCTCTATCGAGGTCACGCCGCAGCAATTCCAGCGCGCTTATGAAAGGGCTGTTGAAAATTTAAGCGCGAGGGCCGGGCGGCGGATCACGGCAAGCCAGGCAAAAGCGCTTGGCATGCCGGCAAGGGTGCTGCAGGAGCTCATCCAGGAATCGGCCATCGACCTCGAAGCGAAAAAGCTCGGGCTCGGTCTCTCCGAAACGGGGCTGCGTCAAAGCATCACCGGCAACGAGATCTTTCAGGACACCGCGGGCAAGTTCAGCCCCGAAAAATATCAACAGTTTTTGCAGCGGATCGGATACAACGCACCGGGATTCGAGTACGAATATCGAAACGATCTCATACGCCGGCAGATCCAGAGCCTTTTCTCGGCGAGCGGCGTCGTTCCGGCCACGCTGCTCGATGCTTTCAACCGCTACACCAACGAGCAGCGGACCATCGCCTATTTCACTCTCGATGCGAACGCCGCCGGAACTATCGAGGCGCCATCGGATGACGCGCTGCGCAGTTTCTATGAAGAGCGGAAAAGGCAATTCATGGCGCCGGAGTTGCGGAAAGTTGCGTTGCTTGCCATAGCGCCTCAAACCATCGCGGGCAGGATCGCTGTTTCCGATGAAGAGATCAAGGCGGAGTACGATGCGAGGGCAGCCGATTATGCCGTGCCGGAGCGCCGCAAGATCGAGGCCATCACCTTCCAGACAAAAGAGGCGGCGGAATCGGCTGCTGCGGTGCTGAAGGCTAAGAATGACTTCGCCGGCGTTGCCAAGCGTGCCGGCTTTAGCGAGTCCGACATTTCCCTCGGCACCGTCTCGAAAAAGGAACTGTCCGAGAAATTTGCGACAAACGACGCGATCCTAAATGCGGCTTTCGGGCTCAAAAAGGGTGAAACGAGTCAACCTATCGACGGCCCGCTTTCCTGGGTCATTCTACGCGTCCCGGACATAATCCCCGGCAAGGAAAAAAGCTTCGACGAAGTGAAGGATCAGATCCGCGCAGACCTCGTGAAAGCGCGCAGCGCCGCGGAAAGCGCCAAGCTTATCAAAGCCTTCGAGGATGAGCGCGCTTCGGGCGTGCAGCTTCAGGAAAGCGCGAAGAAGCTGGGCTTGCCGCTTGAAGAGGTGACCATCGACCACAACGGAAACGGCCCGGACGGCAAGCCCGTGCAGGTCGAAGCCGTTCCCGCCCAAACGCTAGTCTCCGCCGCTTTCAAGTCCGACGTTGGGGTCGAGAACGAAGCGCTGCGTCTGCAAGGCGGCGGCTATGCGTGGTTCGACGTCCAAGACCTGGTGAAGGCCAGGCAGAAGTCCTTCGACGAGGTGAAGGCGGAGGCCGAGGCCGATTGGCGTAAGGACCAAGTCCGCGCAAGGCTCGCAGAGAAAGCTCGCGACTTGGTGGCGCGCTTGAACCGCAGCGAAGCGATCGCCGATGTGGCGAAGAGCGTTGGCGCCGAGGTGAAGACCACGGAGCCTTTGAAACGCGACGCGTCCGAGCCTGCGTTGCCGCCATCGGCGATTGCCCAGGCCTTTTCGCTCGCCGAAGGCGGCGCATCCTCCGCGGTTTCTGGCGATGGAGCATCGAGAGCGGTGTTCCAGGTCGCCAAGACCATTGCACCAGGCCCGCTGGACGAGGCCGGAGCCAAAGCGTTGGAGCAGCGCCTTTCGGGCCAGATTGCCGAGGATAACTTCCACGAGTATCTGGTGGGGATCGAGAAAGCGGCCGGTGTGAGCGTCGACAACAAGAACTTTGCCGCTGTCGCTGGAGGCAATTATGAAGGCGAAGACTGAGTTTCGATGGCGTGCGGCGTTTTCTTGAGTGAACCGGGAGATCCAACGCTAAGAGATTGCCAATCCTATGAAGGTTGAACCTTCGCTTTTAGAATTTTCTGCGCGCTACGCCGAAGGCCAGCCGCAGCTCGTTTTCACGCGGCTGATCGCCGATCTCGAAACGCCGGTTGCTGCAATGCTTAAGCTCGCGGCGGACCGCCCCTTTTCGTTCCTCCTCGAATCGGTGGAAGGCGGGGCTGTGCGCGGCCGCTATTCGATCATCGGTCTCGATCCCGACATCTTATGGCGCGCGCAGGGAAACCGCGCCGAGATCAACGAGGCTCCCCTTAAGGACGCGAGCGCGTTCCGGACCTGCAAGCCGGGCACGCTCGACGCACTGCGCGAGCTGCTCGACGCTTCGAGGCTCGATATACCCGCTCACTTACCGCCCATGGCGGCAGGCGTGTTCGGTTACCTCAGCTACGACACCGTCCGTCTCGTTGAGAAACTGCCGGCGCAAAAACCCGATCCAGTCGGGGTGCCCGATGCCGTGCTGATGCGGCCGACGATCGTCGTGATTTTCGATGCAGTTAAGGACGAAATGACCCTCGTGACCGCTGTGCGGCCTCAGAAGCGCGTTTCGGCCAAGACGGCCTATTCGCGCGCCATCGACCGTCTGTCGCAAGTTCAGGACGCACTCGACACCGACAGCGCGCACGCCTCCCCGGCAAATGGCTTCGACGCAGAGCTTGCGCCTACGGCGTCGAATATGACGCCGCAGGATTACATGGCGATGGTCGATCGCGCGAAAGAGTATATCGCCGCCGGCGATATCTTCCAGGTCGTGCTCTCGCAGCGCTTTTCGGCCCGGTTCGAGCTTCCGGCCTTCGCGCTCTACCGTGCACTCCGCCGCGTCAATCCCTCGCCCTTCCTCTATTTCCTGAACTTTGGAGATTTCGCGGTGGCAGGCTCAAGCCCCGAAATCCTCGTCCGCGTCCGCGGCGGAGAAGTCACGATCCGGCCCATCGCCGGGACGCGCCCTAGGGGCGCGACGCCCAGCGAAGACAAGCAGCTTGCCGCAGAGCTTCTCGCCGATTCGAAGGAACGCGCGGAGCACTTGATGCTTCTCGACCTTGGCCGCAACGATGTGGGCCGCGTTGCCGAAATCGGCTCCGTGGCAGTGACCGGCAGCTTCTTCCTCGAATATTATAGCCAAGTCATGCATATCGTTTCGAACGTCTCTGGGCGCCTCGATGCTAGGCACGACGCCATCGATGCGCTCATGGCAGGCTTCCCGGCCGGTACCGTTTCCGGCGCGCCGAAGGTCCGCGCCATGGAGATCATCGACGAGCTGGAGCCGGAGAAACGCGGAATTTACGCGGGCTGCATTGGGTATTTCGCGGCCAATGGCGAGATGGACAGCTGCATCGCGCTGCGCACCGCAATCGTCAAAGACGGTACGATGTATGTGCAAGCCGGTGCCGGCATCGTCGCCGATTCCGTTCCAGCGTCCGAGCAGGCGGAGTGCGAGAATAAGGCCCGCGCCTTGTTCCGGGCCGCGGAGGAAGCGGTGCGTTTCGCAGGGCAGGCCGGGCGGGGCCAGTAAGCGCGCGCAATCTTATGAGGTTGTCCATGAAGACAGTAACGCTCTTCCGGCATGCTAAGTCCGGCGACAAGGACAACCCGAACATCGACGATTTCGACCGGCCGCTCGCCGGACGCGGCCTGAAGGCAGCGCCGAAGATGGGCAAGGCAATGCGTGACCATAAGCTCAGGCCGGATCTGATCCTCTGCTCGCCTTCGGTGCGCACGCGGCAGACGCTAGAGCTGGCGGCTCCGGAAGCCTGGGACGATCTTCCGCCGGTACGCTTCGAGGAGAGGCTCTACGAGGCCAGCCCGCAAACGCTTTTCAAGGCGCTGCGGGAGCTTCCCGAGGACATTGCCCACGTCATGATCGCCGGCCATAATCCAGGGCTCCAAGAGCTCGCGATCGCACTTTCTCCCCCGGGCAGCAGCGCGAGGGAGCAATTCAAAGAGAAAATGCCGACTTCGGCCGTGGCGAGCTTCGATTTCGAAACGGAGCGATGGGCTATCCTTAAGCCCGGTACAGGCCAGTTGAGGCTTTCCATTTCCCCGAACTCGCTTTAAGGTTGAGGCCAAGGACAAGAATAATGCTAACAATTATCGATAATTACGACAGCTTCACCTATAACCTCGTCCACTATTTCGGCGATCTGGGTGTCGAGACGCGCGTCTACCGCAACGATGAGAAGACAGCTGCGGCAGTGCTGGCGGAAAAGCCGGAGGCGATCGTCATGTCGCCGGGGCCTTGCACGCCGAACGAGGCCGGCATTTGCCTTGAACTCGTTAAGAAGAACAAGGGCCGCATCCCGCTGCTGGGCGTCTGCCTTGGCCACCAGACCATCGGGCAGGCCTTTGGCGGCCGGGTCATTCGCGCGCCAGTGCTTATGCACGGTAAGCTCTCCAAAATCTTCCACGAGGGAACGAGCCTCTTCAAGGGACTGCCCAACGGGTTCGAAGCCACACGGTATCATTCGCTGATCGTCGAGGCGGAAACGCTGCCGGCTTGCCTCACCGTCACCGCCCGCACTTCCGATGGCCTCATCATGGCTCTGGAACATAAGAGCGAGCCCGTCTTCGGCGTGCAGTTCCATCCCGAGAGCATCGCCAGCGCCCACGGACACGCCATTCTCGCAAATTTCCTGATGCTCGCAGGAGTGAAGTGGGAGCCGCGCAAGAAAGGCCTCGTTCTCCCCAATTTCGAAATCGCGGCCTCTCGCGCAGCCGTCGCTTGAGGATTAGGCCATGCTCGATCTTGCAACCGCGTTTCGCCCGCATTTGGAGAAAGTTGCCGCAGGAACCCCGCTTTCGGAAGTGGAGGCGAGAGAAGCCTTTCTATGTATCATGCAGGGAGGCGTCTCCGAAATTCAACTCGCTGCCTTCCTCGTCGCGCTGAAAGCCCGCGGCGAGACGGCCGATGAAATCGCAGGCGCGGTTTCGGCAATGCGTAGCCTCATGGTGCCCGCGATCGCGCCCGAGGGCGCCATCGACATCGTCGGTACGGGTGGAGATGCCAAAGGCACTTTCAACATATCCACGGCGACGGCGTTCGTCGTTGCAGGCGCGGGCGTGCCGGTCGCCAAGCACGGCAACCGGGCGGTATCGTCGAAGTCCGGCGCGGCAGACGTGCTGGAGAAGCTTGGCGTCAACATCAATTTGCAGCCCGGCAGCTTGGCCGCTTGCTTCGAAGCGGCGGGCCTCGCATTCTTATGGGCGCCCGCGCATCACCCGGCCATGCGTCACGCAGCGGCGGTGCGGCAAGGGCTAAAGTTGCGCACGATTTTCAATTTGCTGGGTCCGCTCCTGAATCCCGCCAGCACGAAGCGTCAGCTCATCGGTGCCTATTCCAGGCAATGGCTTCAGCCCATGGCCGAGGTGCTCAACCGAGCCGGCGCCGTGCATGTCTGGGCTGTTCACGGTGCCGATGGCATGGACGAGCTTTCGACAACGGGCGTGAGCCACGTGGTGGAGTTGAAGGACGGCAAGCTCTCTTCTTTCGACATTCATCCAAGCGACGCAGGCTTACCCGTCGCTAGCGCTTCCGAGCTGCAAGGCGGCACGCCAGAGGACAGCGCGGCGGCAATGCGGGCTCTTTTGAAAGGCAAGCGAGGGGCCTTCCGCGATATTGTGCTTCTCAACGCCGCAGCAGCCTTTATCATCGCAGGCAGGGCAGCGGGCCTGAAACAGGGCGCGGCCTTGGCGGAAGCTTCGATCGATGAGGGGCGCGCGGAAAACGCGCTCGACGCTTTGATCGAAGCCAGTCACGCTGCGCCCAAGGATTCTTCAAATGCAGCGGCCAGTTAGCGCAGCGGAATAAACATGAGCATTCTCGATAAAATCGTCGCTTACAAGAAAGAAGAGGTCGCCGCGGCGAAGGCAAAAGTTCCGCCATCCGAGCTCGAGGACCGGCTCCGCGCGGCACCGCCATTGCGCGATTTCTTCGAAGCTCTTGGCCAGAAATGGGCGCGTCTCCAACCCGGCTTGATCGCCGAGGTCAAGAAGGCCAGCCCCTCAAGAGGCTTGATCCGGCCGGATTTCGATCCCGCCGCGATCGCACTTGCCTACGAGCGGGGCGGAGCGGCATGCCTTTCGGTTCTGACCGACGGCCCTTCGTTTCAGGGATCGGCGGAAGCTTTGATCGCGGCGCGCAATGCGACATCCTTGCCGGTGCTGCGCAAAGACTTCCTGGTCGATCCCTACCAGGTGGACGAATCGCGCGCGATGGGCGCCGACTGCATCCTGCTCATTATGGCATGCACGCCGGATAGCCTTGCGAATGAGCTTTTCGCCGCTGGCCGCGACAGAGACATGTCCGTTCTGGTCGAGGTGCATAACGAGGACGAGCTTGAACGCGCGCTGACCCTCGATGCCTGGCTGATTGGAATCAACAACCGCGATTTGAACAGCTTCGAAACGCATCTGGAAACGACCGAAAGGCTCGTTCACCTCGTGCCGCCCGGACGCCTCATCGTGTCGGAGAGCGGAATCTTTACCGCTGCCGATATTTCGAGGCTTATGCGGGCCGGTGCCGCGGCGTTCCTGGTGGGCGAGAGCTTGATGCGGCAAGGCGACGTCGAAGCTGCGACGCGCACCCTCCTGTCCCCAGCGCCGCAGCTTTTGAGCCCCGGCGCGTCCGTATGAGCGAGCTTACTCATATCAACGCCAAGGGCGAGGCGGTCATGGCCGATGTGGCTGGCAAAGCCGTCACCGAGCGTGTCGCCGTTGCCGAGGGCTACGTGGTCATGGCCGCGGGCACCATGCGCCTCATTGAAGCGGGCGATGCGCCGAAAGGCGACGTGCTTGCCACGGCGCGCATTGCCGGCATCATGGCTGCCAAGCGGACGCACGAGCTCATCCCGCTCTGCCACCCTCTGGCGCTCAGCAAAGTCAGCGTCGATTTCGGGCTTCTCGCCGAGCGCAGAAGCGTGCGTGTTGAGGCAATGGCAAAAGCGCTCGGCCAGACGGGTGTCGAGATGGAAGCGCTGACTGCCGTGGCGGTTAGCTGCCTTACGCTTTACGATATGCTCAAAGCGCGCGACAAAGGGATGCGCATCGAGGGGATCCGCCTCCTGTCCAAAACCGGCGGGAAATCCGGCGACTTCTTCGCCCCCTCCAACGGATCACCGGAACAATCATGACGCTGATGACTGTCGCCGAGGCGAAAGCCCGCATCCTTAACGGTGCCGAGCCGCTGGGCGGCGAAGCCGTCTCTTTATACGAGGCGCGCGGGCGCGTGCTGGCGGACGGTCTTAGGGCCAATCTCACGCAACCGCCTTTCGATGCCTCGGCCATGGATGGCTATGCGGTTCGCGCCGAAGATGTCCGCACGGTGCCGGTTAGCCTGAAGGTCACGGGAACCTCTGCGGCAGGCCATGGCTTCGCCGGCAGGGTCGGCCCACAGGAAGCCGTTCGCATTTTCACAGGCGCGCCGCTTCCCGAAGGTGCAAGCACCGTCGTGATCCAAGAGAATACGAAGACAGAAGCGCCCAGCGCCGTCACAATTTTGGACAATGCTCCTGCGGGCAAGAACATCCGCCTGCGCGGCTACGATTTTAAGGAAGGCGAGGTCCTGATCCCGGCGGGAACCAGGCTTGGCAGCCGGCACCTGATGCTAGTTGCAGCTATGAACCATCCCACCTTGCCCGTGCGGCGCAGGCCCGTCGTTGCGGTTCTCGCAAACGGCGACGAACTGGTGCCGCCGGGAACCATTCCCAGCGCGAGCCAGATCGTCTCGTCGATCCCTGCAGGGATAAAACCCGCCGTCGAGGCCTGGGGCGGAGAGGTTCTACTTCTCGGCATCGCACGCGATAGCAAAGAGAGCATCGCGGCTTGCGTCCTTGACGGTGCCCGCGCCGATATTCTCCTGACCATCGGCGGAGCCTCGGTCGGCGAGCACGATCTTGTGCGCAGCACTCTGGAAGGAGGAGGCGCACGGTTCGAGGTTTTGAAGGCTGCCTTGCGCCCCGGCAAGCCGGTCATGTTCGGCTTCATGGGCGCGCAGAGGGTCTTGAGCCTGCCTGGCAATCCGGCCTCTGCAATGATCTGCGCGCGCGTCTTCCTGAAGCCACTTATCGACGCCCTCCTCGGCCGCGAAACCGCCGAACCCCTCAAGCAATTGCCGCTTGCCCGCGCGATCGAGGCCAACGGCAGCCGCGAGCATTACATGCGCGCGATGACTACGGCTGGCACGGTTGCTCCGATTGCGGATCAGGACAGCTCTCTTATGAACGCATTTGCCAATTCGGATTGCCTTATTGTCCGGCCGGTAAACGCATCCGCTCTTCCGGAGGGGGCGCTTGTGCCGGTTATCTCGCTCGATTTTTAACCCTCGCCGCAGAGCGGCGTTGCTTTTTACTTGCGGAACTTAAGGGGAACGCTTATTGATGTTCTTGATTTGTACAACGCGCTGCCGCAACCTCGATCAGGGCTTTCATGCTGACACCCAAGCAGAAGCAGCTACTCCTTTTCATCAATGAGCGCATAGAAACAACCGGCGTTTCGCCGTCCTTCGACGAGATGAAGGAGGCCCTGGATTTGAAGTCGAAATCGGGCATCCATCGCCTGATTATGGCTCTGGAAGAGCGGGGCTTCATCCGCAGATTGCCTCATCGGGCGCGAGCGCTTGAGGTGATGAAGATGCCTGAGCGGGCGCGCGCGGCGTTCGATAGCGAGCGGCGTCCGCGCGGGTTCATGCCGACCGTTATCGAGGGGAATAAGCGATCCTTCGACGAAAGCCCGCAAGTGCCGTTTATTCGCGATCGCGACGATAGCGGTGTGTCCGTTCCCGTGATGGGCCGTATCGCCGCCGGCGTTCCAAGGTCCGCCATCGAGGACCATAGTCATGCCCTTGTCATGCCGCCTGAGTTTCTCTCGCAGGGCGAGCACTTTGCGCTTGAGGTGCGGGGCGATTCCATGATCGATGCAGGCATTCAGGAAGGCGATACCGTCATCTTGAGGAAGACCACTACGGCGGAAAGCGGCGAGATCGTGGTCGCACTCATCGACGAGGAAGAGGCAACGCTTAAGCGGCTGCGCAAAAAGGGGCAATCGATCGCACTCGAACCCGCCAATCCCGCATTCGAGACGCGGATCTTCGGACCGGACCGGGTCAGAATACAGGGCAAGCTTGTCGCACTTCTCCGGCGCTATTGACGGCCGCCGCCCGCTACCCGCCTGCGCTCACCCTAAAGTGCGATAAAAATATTTCATATCCGCATGAGAAATTGAGCGGGATGCAGTATATTTGAGCAACTATAGGATCTGGGAACGAGGGAGCGCCGTATGGCCGAAACACGCGATAAGGCAGGCAATCTGCCGTCGATGCCTTTGCCCGGCTGGCAATCTCCAGAGCAATTCACAGCGAACATGCTGCGCGCCTTCGAGCTGAGCGGGCAGATCGTAAAAAAAATCGTCGAGGATAAGGACAAGCGCGACGGCGCATTTACGGTCGTCGGCGGCCTCGCCGATGCCGGAAAGCTGTTCGCGCCCATCGCGCAATATTGGATGAACGATCCAAACGGGCTTGCCGCCGCTCAGACTAAGCTCAGCCAGGATTTGATCGAATTATGGGGCCGTACCTATAAGCGCTTTCTCGGCCAGGAGGTAGCGCCTGTCATCAAGGGTTCTCCCGGAGATCCGCGTTTTCAGGATAAGGAATGGACCGAGAACGCCTTCTTCGATTTTCTCAGGCAAGCCTATTTGATCACCGGCAGATGGGCTGAGGAGATGGTCGAGAAGGCGTCCACGGTCGATCAGCATACCAAACATCGCGCCGAGTTTTATTTGAACCAGATCGTCAGCGCGCTTTCGCCGTCGAATTTTCCTTTCACAAATCCCGAGGTGATCCGCACGACCTTCTCCACGGGTGCGCGGAATCTTGCTACGGGTCTGGCCCAGCTTTTGGAGGATCTGCAGCAGTCCGGTGAGCTGCTTCGTATCCGGCAGACGGATATGTCGGCATTCGAGGTCGGCAAGAATCTGGCGGTAACGCCCGGCAAAGTCGTCTTTCAGAACGACATCATGCAGCTCATTCAGTATTCGCCTTCCACGGAGAGCGTTTACGAAATCCCCCTGCTGATCATTCCGCCATGGATCAATAAGTTTTACATCCTCGATCTCACGCCGCCGAAATCGTTCATCAAATGGGCAGTAGATCAGGGCTTTACTATTTTCGTCGTCTCCTGGGTTAATCCGGGCGCGAGCCTCGCCGGCAAGAACTTCGAAGACTACATGCGCGAGGGGGTATTGCAAGCAACCGATGTTGTGTTGCGGATCACAGGCCAGCCTCAGACGAATGCACTTGGTTATTGCGTAGGAGGGACGCTTCTCGCAAGCTCGCTCGCCTTCATGGCCGCTACGGGCGACGAGCGCATCCGCTCGGCGACGTTTTTTGCGGCCCAGACCGATTTCAGCAAGGCCGGCGATTTGCTCGTCTTCATCGACGACGCGCAGCTCAAAGCGCTGGACGAGGTCATGAACAAGGCAGGCTACCTCGATGGCGCGCGCATGTCGTCCGTCTTCAATATGCTACGGCCGAAGGACCTGGTTTGGCCCTATATCGTCAACAACTACCTTCTCGGTAAGCAGCCGTTCCCGTTCGACCTGCTTTACTGGAATTCCGACTCCACGCGGATGCCGCCCGCCAATCACAGCTTCTATCTGCGCGAGTTTTACCGCTACAATAAGCTGGCGCAAGGCTTGCTCAAACTGGGCGGCGTACCGCTCGACCTGAGCCGGGTTACCATTCCGATCTATGAGCTTGCTACTAAGGAAGACCATATCGCGCCGGCTCAATCCGTTTTGATCGGTTCGAAGCTTTTCGGCGGCCCGGTTCGCTTCGTGCTGGCGGGATCGGGGCATATCGCCGGCGTTATCAATCCGCCTGCCAAGCCCAAATACATGCATTGGATACTCGGGGACGCCGACGTGAAGGCATTGCCCTCGGTCGAAGCGTTCCTTTCGAAGGCGCAGGAGTTTGCGGGATCGTGGTGGCCCGACTACTCGAAATGGCTGGGCAACCTTTCGGGCGGCCAAGTTCCGGCGAGAGAGCCGGGCGGCGGCGTTTTCACGCCAATCGAGGATGCACCCGGCTCCTATGTCAAGGCATAAGAGGCGAAGGCGGCTCATGGCGTTTTAGTTTGGAAACGCAGTGCAGCTGAAAACGGCTTGCGGTAGCGGCCCGGCAGCACTCCGGTTGCCGGACTACCGGCGCGCGGCGCTTTTGAAGGCGGCAGCAAGCGCGGCGAGCGCCTCCCGCGACCGGTTATCCTTAACCCTCGAATAAAGCATAACGGGCAAGCGTGGTAGCTCCGGGAGCCCAAGCTGCGGGCCGATGTCCACCGCACCGAATGGCAGCATGCGCCGGGCAAGAGCTGCCGTCCCAAGTCCGGCCATGACGGCGGCGGCGACAGCCGCAACCCCGCCGCCCACGAAGACCTCGGTCCAGGCGATGCCGGCCTCATCGAGGAGCTGCCCCGCCAGCGCGCGCACACCGCAGGGCTCGGCCAAAGTCGCAAGTTGTAACGGCTCGCCAGCGCGGTGCTGCCAGGATGGCGCCGCGAACCAGCCGAATTTTTCCTCGGCGAGAACCTCGCCGCCGCTCCGCCCGTCATGCTGCCGCACGATCACGGTGTCGATCTCCCGGCGCTCGAAGCTCAAGAGTAGATCGCGCGACGCAGCGATCCTGATTTCGATCAGAAGCCGCGGGTCCTGCGCGTTCATGCGTGCGATTAAAGAAGGCAGCTCGGGCCCGGCGACGTGGTCGCTTATGCCGATGCTGAGCCGCCGGGCCGCGCCTGATAATCCGGCGAGCGCCCGCTCGTGCGCGGAGGCCAATTCGCGGGCGAGATCGAGGAAGGCCGCGCCGCGCGACGAAAGCTGCACGCGCCTCGGCGTGCGCTCGATCAGCCGGCAATCGAGCCGGTCCTCCAGCCGTTTCAGCTTCAAGCTCACGGCGGCCTGCGTCGTCCCCATCGCCTCGGCAGCGCGGGTGAAGCTGCCAAGCTCGGCAATGCGGATGAAGGCCTGAACCGTGTCCAAATCGAGAGGACGCTCTATCATTACCATTGGTTATCGCTGATATATAGCTGCACGCGCTATCATTATAGATCGGCGGCGCCTAATGTTAAAGAGGTGAAACCGCAAGCAAAGGGGATAGATAATGCCGCTTACCCATGTCGCGATGCGCGCAGGCAAATCCGAAGCCTACCGCCAAGCAATCTTCGATAGTCTCTACCAAGCCATGCGGGAGACCTTCGATGTGCCCGAGCACGATCAATTCATGACCGTCACAGGGCACGATGCTGCAAGCTTCCGCTATGGCGCGGCGTATCTCGGCATCGAGCGCAGCGACGATCTCGTGCTGATTCAGATCACGGTGAGCAACACCCGCACCGCCGGGCAGAAAAAGGCGCTGTTCCGGCGCATCGCGGAACTCTTGAGGGAAAGTCCCGGCATCCGGCCTGAGGATGTTTTCATAAACCTCGTCGAGGTCGCCAAGGAAAACTGGTCGTTCGGGCATGGCCTGGCGCAATATGCCTAATTGAGGATGGGTGCCGCTTTCCGGCGAAGGGACGCCCGGCCGCAGCGGAAGCGCGCACTAAACCTCCGCGGTCAGCCTTAGCCCGAATTACCGGGTGAACCATCACTTCTTGCCTTGCGAAACGTTCTCCGATTTGCTCATGATGCGGGCATTGGGAGGACGTTGCCATGAACGAGCAGGGCCAAGGTGCAAGCCGTTATGCAGAAGTTTACGAAAGCTGGAAACGCGATCCGGAAGGCTTCTGGGCAGAGGCCGCCCGCGAGATCGATTGGATTGAACAGCCAAAGCGTATCTTCGATGCCTCGCAAGGCGTTTACGGCCGCTGGTTCACGGGCGGCGTCGCAAATACCTGCTACAATTGCGTGGACCGCCATGTGGAGCGCGGGCGCGGCGAGCAGCCTGCCGTCATTTACGATAGCCCGGTCACGGGTCAAAAGCGGACTTACACCTACGCCGGGCTGTTGACCGAGGTCGCGACATTTGCCGGCGTTCTCCAGGAGATGGGCGTTCAAAAGGGCGACCGCGTCATCGTCTACATGCCGATGATCCCCGAAGCGCTGATCGCGATGCTGGCCTGCGCCCGGATTGGCGCCATCCACTCTGTCGTCTTCGGCGGATTTGCCGCCCATGAGCTTGCTGTCCGCATTGAGGACACGCACCCCAAAGCGATCGTGTCCGCCTCCTGCGGGATCGAGCCGAACCGGATCGTGCAATATAAGCCCCTCCTCGATCACGCCATCGAGCTTTCGGTGGCAAAGCCCGATGTCTGCATAATCCTGCAGCGCCGCGAACAAGAGGCACCCCTCATCGCCGGGCGCGACTACGATTACGCCTCGCTCATGGCCTCGGCCAAGAGCCGCTCGGTGCACGCGCGTTGTGAGCCGATGGCCGCGACCGATCCGCTTTATATCCTCTATACGTCAGGAACCACGGGCAGGCCGAAGGGCGTCGTCCGCGACACTGGCGGCCACATGGCCGCTCTGAAATGGACCATGGAAAATCATTACGGCATCAAGCCCGGCGAGGTGTTTTGGGCTGCGTCCGACGTCGGCTGGGTGGTTGGCCACTCCTACATCGTTTACGGGCCGCTGCTGCAGGGCGCGACCACGATCTTTTACGAAGGCAAGCCGGTCGGTACGCCGGATGCCGGCGCGTTCTGGCGCGTGATCTCCGAGTACAACGTCAAAGCGCTGTTCACCGCGCCAACCGCCTTCCGGGCGATAAAAAAGGAAGACCCGAACGGCTTGCTGCTCGGCAAATACGACCTCTCGCACTTCAAGACTTTGTTCTTGGCGGGCGAGCGGGCGGATCCGAATACTGTGCATTGGGCCGAAGACTTGCTGAAGGTCCCCGTGATCGACCATTGGTGGCAGACCGAGACGGCCTGGGCCATTGCCGGAAACTGCGTGGGTCTCGGCGCCGCACCGGTTAAGCACGGCTCGCCGACATTCCCGCTGCCGGGCTACGAGTTGCACGTCCTGAACGAAAGCAATGAGGAAGTGAAGCGTGGCCAGACCGGCGCGCTCTCGATCCGCTTGCCCATGCCGCCCGGCTGCCTGCCCACTCTGTGGAATAACGACCGCGGCTTCATCGAGAGCTACCTCATCGAATATCCGGGCTATTACAAGACCGCCGACGCCGGCTATATCGACGAGGATGGCTATGTTTTCGTGATGTCGCGCACCGACGACATTATCAATGTTGCCGGCCATAGGCTGTCCACGGGCGGGATGGAGGAGGTTGTTTCGAACCATCCCGATGTCGCCGAATGCGCCGTGATCGGCGTTGCCGATGGACTGAAAGGGCACGTCCCAGCCGGCTTTGTTCTTCTGAAGGCGGGCGTCACCCGTGACATTAGCGTCATCGAGAAGGAGATTGTCGATCTGGTGCGCGACCAGATCGGCCCCGTCGCCGCCTTCAAGACCGTGCTGACCGTAAGCCGGCTTCCCAAGACGCGCTCTGGCAAAATCCTCCGCGGCACCATGCGGAAGATCGCCGACGGAGAAGAGTATAAGATGCCCGCGACAATCGACGATCCCGCGGTTCTGGCGGAGATAACGGCCGCCCTAAAGGCAAAGGGCTTCCCGTCGGCATCCTCCTGAGCTGCAGTGTGAGTTCCGGCTCAGCGGAGAAAGCCATGCGTTTTGCTCTACCGGCGTTTGTGTCGCTCTTCTTTGTTTTGCTGCCCTTCGCGGCGGGGGCGCAAAACGCCGAGAAGTGGGTGACGGCCTGGGCCGCTTCCGCTCAGGGCCCCTATCCCGTTGGGAACGCAGTCTTCCAGCCAGACCTGCACCGGGTCTTTCCATCGCCAGAGGCTGGCGCGAGGGATCAAAGCTTCCGGCTCATCGCCGGGCCGGATGTTTGGGGCCGCGAGACCCGCATCCGCCTTTCCAATGCCTTCGGCACGAAGCCCGTCACTTTCGATGGCGTCTTTATAGGATTGCAGCTCGATAGCTCAGCCGTGGTTCCGGGCACAAACAGCCGGGTGACGTTCGCTGGCTCCCAAAGCATAACCGTAGAACCGGGGACAATCGCATGGAGCGACGCTGTGGCGCTTCCATTCGTAGAGGGCGCGCGTCCCCTCGATCTGCAAGCCAGGAAACTGGCCGTAAGCTTCCATATCGCGGGCGAAAGCGGCCCGATGACATGGCATGCGAAGGGGCTGACAACCTCCTACGTCACCCCTCCCGGCGCCGGCGCGCAGGGCGCGGTTGAAGACGAAGCCGCATTTCCCTCCGGTACTTCCTCTTGGTATTTCCTCGACGCCATCGACATGAAGGTTCCAGGCGGAACGCAGCTTATCGTCGCGTTTGGCGATTCACTCACCGACGGCACCGGCTCGACGTTGAATGGCGACGATCGCTGGCCCGACGTCCTGTCACGGCGGCTTCATGCAAAATTCGGCAGCCGGTTTGCCGTCGTGAACGCGGGCATCGGCGGCAACCTTATCACGGGCCCTGCGGAATATAGCCCGCAAGCCCCCTATCCCGGGGGGCCTTCGGCCCTGCAACGGCTCGAACGCGACGTTCTGAGCTTGTCCGGGGTTTCGGCGGTGATCTGGTTCGAAGGCATCAACGATTTTAGCAAGAACGGGAATGTCAGCGTCGAGGCGGCCAGCAACGCGTTGCGCGAAGGGGTTGGCATCATCAGGAGCCGTATCCCTGGCGTCCGCGTGATTGGCGCGACCCTCACGACGGCGCTCGGCAATGCCGGCCCCGCTCACGGCTTTGCCGAGCAGGACCTCAAGCGGCAAGAGTTGAACGTATTCATCCGGGGATCGGGCGTCTTCGACGGCGTGATCGATTTCGACAGAGCGATTGCGAACCCGCAGACAGGCGAAATGCGGCCCGAGTTCGTGCCGGATTCGACCACCGGCGGCCCAGGAGACAAGCTGCACCCCAACCGGCTGGGTTACCTTGTCATGGGCGAGGCAATAGACCTTAGCCTGTTCGGTGCACCGCCATCCTAAGCAGCTACGCGGACCGGTCCCCAGCCGCGAGAATGCGCCGGAGATCGCTCTTCAAGACCTTGCCGTAGTTGTTCTTCGGCAGGCTTTCGATGTGAACGTAAGACTTGGGCTTCTTGAAGCGCGCGATATTTTCTAGGCAAAGGCGGTCGAGCGCATCGCTTTCCAAAGCGCTGCCATCGCGCGTGACGATGAACGCGACAACCTCCTCTCCCCAATCGGGGTGCGCACGCCCAACGACTGCGGCCTCCGCAACTAACGGATGGGTTAGCAGCACCTCCTCGACCTCGCGAGGATAGACGTTCGAGCCGCCGGAAATAATCACATCCTTGGAGCGGTCGCGAAGAGTGAGGAAGCCATCCGCGTTCATCTCGCCCAAATCGCCGGTCCAGAGCCAGCCATCGCGCAAAGTCTCCGCCGTGGCTTCCGGCCGCCGCCAATAGCCGGCCATCACGGATGGCCCGCGCACCAGCACTTCGCCCACCTCGCCCGCGGGCAGCGCGCGCCCTTCCCCGTCCGCAATGCGGACCTCGACCAGAGATTGCGCGGTTCCAACGGTGGACAGGCGTGCGCGCCAATTTGGGCTGGCGCGATCGGCGTGCAGGGCGCGGGAAAGCGCGGTGATCGTCATGGGCGACTCGCCTTGTCCATAGATCTGCACAAACCGGTCGCCCAAAACCTCAAGCCCCTCCTCGATGACGGCGAGATACATAGGGCCGCCGCCATAGACAATCGTTTTGATCCCCTCGCCGGCTTCCCCTTGCGTTTTGGCGGTCCCGGCGAGCCTCTTCACCATGGTCGGCGCGAGAAACATCGCCGTGCCGCCGAGCCGCTTCGAAACATCCAGAATTTCACGCGGGTCGAACTTGCCAGATTCGGGCACGGCATGACGTGCGCCCTTGATGACTAGCGGGAAATTATAAAGCCCTGCGCCGTGCGAGATGGGCGCCGAGTAAAGATTGGCATCGCTGGGCTCCGGCGTATCGACATTCATGAAGTAGCAGGCGGTCATGGCAGCGAGATTGGCGTGGGTCAGCATCACGCCTTTCGGCCGGCCGGTCGTCCCAGAGGTGTAGAAAAGCCAAGCCAGGTCGAGCGCATTTGCCTCGTGAATGCGGCCCGCACTCTCTGCGGCATAGAGCTTTTCGAAGCTGGCTTGCCCAACCGCGATGACCTCGCGCAGCGATGCTATCCCCTGCAACTCTCCGCGAAGCGGATCGCCTACGTCGCCGGTTACGAAAAGCACGCTCGCCCCGGAGTCCTCGATAATCCAGGCGGCCTCCTTCGGATGGAGCTTCGCGTTGATCGGCACCGCCGCCGCGCCAAGCCACCAGGCTGCGTACAGCACCTCGAAATATTCGAGCCGGTTGCTCATGAACATAGCAACCCGGTCTCCCGGCCGCACGCCTAGGCGCGCAAGATAGCCGGCGATGGCCGCGGCGCGGCGCGCGAACTCCCGGTAGTCCGCCACCGTTCGCGTGCCCTGCAAAAGCGCCGCCCGGTCCGGAGAAGCCCTTGCCGTGCGGTAAAGCCATTCCGCGACGTTCATCCACACCTCCGTCACCTTGCCATAAGAAAGTCTACTGTCCCGCAGACAACTCGGGTAGACCTTCCTTCGATTAAAACCCGGCGTCTCATCGCGAACGGCCATGACCTGCTACTGCAAATATCGTGTGCCCGGCCTCGTCCTGTTGGCGGCCTGCGCGGCGCTGCCCGCCAGTGCGCAGGAGGTGCCCATCGACGTCGCGACGCTGAAAGCCTCCGTGCTGGCCGAAACCAATTTGTATCGCGGATCGAAGAAGGTCCCGGAGCTTCGCACGAACGAACTTCTGGACGCGGCCGCTGCCGCCTACGCCATGCATCTCGCGGAGCACGAGGGCGTTGGCCACACCGCGGACGGCCGCACCCCATCCAAGCGGGCCGGCGCGCAAGGCTACAAATGGTGCTTCGTCGCCGAAAATGTGTGGGGCGGCTGGCGCAAGCCGGATGAAATGATGGTGGACGAAGTGGTCCGCAAAGCCATGGACGGCTGGAAAAAATCGCCCGGCCATAACGCCAATCTTATCGACAAGCGCGTCCACGACATCGGTATCGGTGCCGCCGCATGGAAACAAAGCGACGGCCGGGCCGTGTTCCGTGTGGTGCAAGTCTTCGGCGACGAATGCCCCGGCAAGCCGCGGCCAGCGCCAACTCTTGGAGAGCTGCTCGACCGGGCTGGGGAAGCGCTGCGGTAACGTTCCAGCTTAGTTGGAGATCGCGTTTTTTTGCAGCTCCTTGACCGGCTGACCGTAGCTCATTATGCCTGCATCTAAAGAACCTGATCGCACCTCCTTGAGTTCGTTATTAAAATGACCCTCGATGTAATGGTAGCTTGGGCTTGGATAGTTGCCGGCACTCTCGTCTCCCTACTCGGGATTTTTCTCGCGTATAAACGAGTGGGGCTTGGGGCGGCCTATGTTTATGTGGGAGGGTTGCTGCTTCTTGGGGTGTCCGCCTTCAAAGTGCACCCTGCATTGGTAAGGTTCGGTCAACCTCAGGATGTCCGGGTGCTTCAGGATGGGCTCCTCGAAGCAAAGCGTAGAGCCTGTATCGAACAAGAAGGCCGTGTACAGGGACTGTCCGGCAAAACAGAAAATGAGTTGACGATAACCAAAGTTGCGGTGACCGCTTGCTTAGCGGATAAAGGGAAAGAAATAACTGCAAACAAATCTTTGCAAGCCCGGATCGATAAGGATGAAGCAGAACTTGCGTCTCTGCGCGACAGTCTCTCCCGGTTATCTGCTCAAAACGACGCGTTGACCGGCCAGCTCGATGCCGAGAAAGCCGGGCATCGATCGGCATCGCAATCCGTTCGAACGCAAAAAGATTCGCTTGCGGAAAATCTCGACCGCCTTCGCCTCGCTGAAGCCGGGAAGGCTTCCTTAGCGGATCAGGTTTTAGTGAAGGAGCGGCAACTAGCCGATGCCCTCAAGACTATCGCGCAGTTGAGAGAGCAAGTTGAAAACATGAAAAATCTAAAACCGGCTGCGCGGGCCGGGAAAGTTCAGTTCAACTTAGGCAGCTCCCGCCAGCTTGACATACAGAAGCTAGAAAGCAGGGAACTGGTCGAAGGCGAAATTGGAGATTACTATCTTATCGGTTTAAAGGAGGCAAAAACAGGTTCCCCTCTTACCTTCCCGGCAGCCAGTTTCGTATTCGGTGAAAAGGCAGACGAACTGCATTCCGCAATGGATGAACTCCGCACTGCCGTGCTGCAGCGCATCCCCGCCAATTGGCGATACAGAGTTTTCGTCCGTGGGCAGGCCGACGGCGGGTCGTTCAAGGAGCCTATAGGCGACGAAAGCTTTCGCAGCCTAGAGTTTCTTCCGCCTAGCGATGCTTCAGGTACCAGCTACCATCTCAAACCGGTAAGGAAACGTCTCGATCGGGAATTTGAAAACGAGGACCTTCCTAATCTGAGAGCGGCATTTATTGCGCGGAGTTTGCGCGAAACGTTTAAGGGCGAGGCCCCGGTGTTGCTGGGCAATAGCCCGCAGCCTGGCGCAAACAAAGCCAACAGGCGCGCTGACATAATCCTGCTAGTTAAGGGTCCCTCGGACTAACGCTCTTATTCCGAAGCCGAAGAGCGTCCCGATTTCCGCGATCAAGCGCAGGCTTTAAACGCTTACGGTCTTTTGGAATAACCTCCATCGTAGTGAAGCCAGCTTGGAGGTTCTATTAAGCAATTATCGAGCTTAACGACGCAAATGCCGAGCATTTTGCTTTGTCCAGGCTTGCGCTGATACTTCCGCCTAATTCGCTCGACGTGAATAAGTTCAAGCTCCTTATGTATAAGGGTCGAGGAAGCCGTGGCATGCGACCAGAATATGTAAACGAAATCCGTTTCCTTGAGCCACTCCCTTATTCGGATTAGCCTATTATCCGGGCGATCCCGGTTTAAACTCTCACCGCTATAAGCTAGTTTGGCTGCATTTATTGCTGAAATATACTCTGCGACTTTCTCCCGGTCTTGATGGTCGTAGCAAACGAATACGCGCTGAAAAAGCGTGGCCTTAGCAATTGCTTCGGACCCATTAGTCCCTAACCTTTGGGCCTCCGCCGTATTGGGAGTTATGCGGCTGCCTTGAGCTGCTGCCTCAGCACTAGGATCGACAGTGATTTCAAAATCGATCGCCCCGAGCGCTATGCCGCGGGCGGTTACCCAAAGCACCATGTTCGCTTTCGCTTTCCTCTCGAGAGCGTTCGAGCGTGCTGCAAATTTTGCCCTAAGCGGCCGAGATCTCCAAGACACAGCTCGATATGGCGCATAGATCGTTATCGGGCGCTTTTCCTGGCGAATTCCTTCGGCGATGGGCATGCATTCCAAGATGAGTGCAAGTCTCGATTCCTGCGTGTTTTCCTCAACCGGCGCTCCACAAATTTCGCCGATGCGCGGGGAGGGCATTTCATCCGCTGGTTTCAACCGGTCTGGGAAGCTTTCAATCTCAACCGATATTTCGAAATCATGATTGTCAGGCACCCAATTGGGAGCGCTTATGGAGAATTGGACCGGCCCCCGGCTCTTGCCGGCCGGTGTTGCCAGCGCCCCAGATGGCGATTCCGGTGCTGGCAGCTTCACCGCGCTTTCCGGCAGCAGCGGCGGCGCCTGAGCGCCGGTTGCAGCCGTGCCGGCTGCGCGGAGGTGAACTTCCGGCTCCGAAGCTTTATCGCGAACCCTTGGCCGTTCGCTGGCTGTCTGCTCGCGGCCGGCCAGAGGCTCGTTCGGCCTTATCCCGGCGAGGGCTCCTCTAAGATAAAGGAATATGAAAACCGGCGACGACAGCAGCAGAAAAACCAGAAAGAATAGCTGAGCATCGGAAAGGCTCTCTACCACAGACATTGGGTGTCCTCACGCTTGGAAGACTATGAACGGCGATCTGGTTCGCTTTTCGCTTTGGACGCCAAAACGCGCAAGGCTGCCGCAAAGTACTAACCAGATATATTTTTCGCAGAAGCGGAGCCAGAAGGCAAGCGTGTTAGAAAGCAAGGCGGGCGATAGGCCCGCGCGCAGCGAGACCGCGCGGCGGTGGCCGCGAACGCCGCTTGAGTTTGCCGCGCCGCTAGAGTGCGTCCGGAAAAGTGTGAAGCCAGGCAACTCGCGATAATCGATCGCACGCTTCATGCCCGGCTCTCCGCTTGCCGTTGCCGTTGATTAGAAAAATGCCTGCAGCCCCGTCTGCGCACGGCCTAGAATAAGGGCGTGAATGTCGTGAGCGCCCTCGTAAGTGTTCACAGTTTCGAGGTTCGCCGCGTGGCGCATCACGTGATACTCGATCTGGATGCCGTTTCCGCCATGCATGTCGCGCGCCATGCGTGCGATATCGAGGGCCTTGCCGCAATTGTTGCGCTTGATGAGCGAGATCAGCTCGGGCGCCATGCGGCCTTCGTCGAACAGGCGCCCGACACGCAGCGCCCCCTGAAGGCCGAGCGCGATCTCGGTCTGCATATCGGCGAGCTTCTTCTGATAGAGCTGGGTATTGGCCAGCGGCCGGCCGAACTGCTTGCGGTCGAGGCCGTACCGGCGGGCGCGCATCCAGCAATCCTCCGCCGCGCCCATGACACCCCAGGCGATGCCGTAGCGCGCGCGGTTGAGGCAGCCGAACGGGCCTTTCAGGCCGGAGACGTTCGGGAGCAGGCTTTCCTCCGGCACCACAATGCCGTCCATGACGATCTCGCCAGTTATGGACGCGCGCAGGCTCAGCTTGCCGCCGATTTTGGGCGCGGAAAGCCCCGCCATACCCTTTTCGAGAATGAAGCCGCGGATATCGCCATCATGCGCCGCCGATTTCGCCCAGACGACAAAAACGTCGGCGATGGGCGCGTTGGAAATCCAGGTCTTGGAGCCCGTGAGCCGGTAGCCATCGGAGACTTTCTCTGCCCTGGCTTTCATGCTTCCCGGATCGGAGCCTGCATCGGGCTCGGTCAAGCCGAAGCAACCCACCCATTCGCCGGTGGCGAGCTTGGGCAAGTATTTCAGCTTTTGCGCCTCGGAGCCATACGCCTCGATCGGGTACATGACGAGCGAGGACTGCACGCTCATCATCGAGCGATAGCCTGAATCGACGCGCTCGATCTCGCGCGCGGCAAGACCGTAAGAGACGTAACCCGTGCCCGCGCCGCCGTAATCGCCGGAGACCGTCATGCCGAGCAAGCCAAGCTCGCCCATCTCATTGAAGATCGCCCGGTCGGTCTTCTCCTCCAGATAGGCGGTCACGATGCGCGGAGCGAGCTTTTCTTGGGCAAAGCCGCGCGCCGTCTTGGCGATCATGCGCTCGTCGCCGGTAAGCTGGGCGTCGATCAGGAAAGGGTCCTCCCATTGAAATGCGCTGACTGAATTGTTGGCCATGCCGATGCTTTCCTCTAAGCCTTGTTCTTCGGTTTGCGGGTGCCTTTGCCTTCGCGGCTGATAGGTCTATCCGCTGGGCTCAAGCCGCTGCCCCACTGTCGCCAGTGGAGACGTTTACATATTGTACCTTGCTGCCTGACGGAGCGATCGAGTTTACAGGCCAATAATCGCCCGCAAAAAGAGTGCAGCCAAGCGTGGGGACATTCATGGCAGACATACTGCGAGCGTTCTGCGGTTAAGCGCACGATGTTTTTAACCCTCTTAATCCCGCTGAAGCGGCTTGGGCACCGCTCGATCACGCACGCCGTGCGGGCCTATCAGGGCGGGGTGCTGTGCTTCGAGGGCGAGTTCGTCGCGGTTTTCGTCGACCCCGAGACGATGAAACCGCGAACGCCTCCCGATGGCATATTGGAAACCATCCGGGCCAGGTGCAGCGAAGGCTCGTGATTGTGAAAGCGAGGCGCGCGCGGGGATAGGTTTGAAATTCGATGGGATTGACCATCCGTGCGCCGCAACCGCGCCGGAAACGCTTCTCTGCAAGCGCCCGTCACACGCCTGTTTCGGTGGTGCGTGAAAGATGATAGACGGAGCAGTTCTACTCTGTTGATCGTGGCCTGGAGTGATCTATGGCTCTGCCGCCCATTTATAAGTATCTCGACGTTCAAGGCGCGAAGCTGACGCTCCAGAATAAAACGTTCAGGCACGCAAAGCCTTCGGATTTTAACGACACAGAAGACCTGACGATTAGGAGCATCTTTCCGGAAGAAACCGAGACGGCGCTGAAACGGCTTGCCGACTGCTCAACGGATGTGATCCTTCAACACCTCAACGATCCGCCGACCTGCAGCTCGCCGATGAAGGAGCAGATTGCGCTTATACAACAGGCATTCCGTGCCAATCCCGAGGTCGCCGATGTGGTCAAAGCCGAGATGGCCCAAGAAGGAGGAGAGCCAATCTATGACGTCGAGCACATGGGCGCAGTAGCCGAAGGGTTTGTCAAGGAGATAAACGAGTTTATGCAGGGCTACCGCGTGTTCTGCGTAAGCACCCGCAAGGACTCCGAAAAGATGTGGGCCAATTACGCTGAGAACCACAAGGGCATAGCGTTGCGGATCGAGCCGAACTCAGCGAAAGATTCGAAGTTTCAGCTTTTCCGCCCCGTCATCTACCGCGAGAAACGGCCTCCCCTCTACGAGGACACGCTTGAGTTCGTCGCGGGCCTGTTCGGGGACCAAAAGGCTCGCCTGGAGGCGATGGTAGAAAAGATTATCTACGCTAAGACGATGGAGTGGGAGCACGAAAGCGAATACCGCCTGGTCATACCCCTGCGTCAGAATGAAGAGCCGTGGAACACGTGCGCATATCATTCCGAAGAAATAACGGAGCTCTATCTCGGCCTTGAGATGGAGCAGGAGGACAGGGACACCATTTGCGGCATGGCTCGGGCAGTTAACCGAAACATCGGGATCTTTGCAGTGAAACGGGGCGCAGATGGAACGCTCGGGTTCTGCCGCGCCTGACGCCACCGGTAGCTATCACGCTATGAGCGGAGGCAGCTTTAGACCCCCAGCCCTCTCTCTCAAGGGGAGAGGGAGAAACAACGTCCCTTCTCCCCTTGGGGAGAAGGACAGGATGAGGGGGTCTTGAAGCTGTTTCCGCCTATACCGGACGGACGCGAATATAGCGAAGGCGCCTTGTTGCCAGCCGCCAGGGGAGCTTGAGACATGGCCGAGGCATTTATCTGCGATTTTGTGCGCACGCCCATCGGCCGCTATGGCGGCGCACTCTCCAGCGTTCGCACCGACGATCTCGCCGCTATTCCGATCAAGGCTTTGAAAGACCGTAACCCGTCTGTCGACTGGCAGATGCTGGACGAAGTGTATATGGGCTGCGCCAATCAGGCTGGCGAAGACAACCGCAACGTCGCGCGGATGGCGCTTCTGCTTGGCGGTCTGCCGGAGACGGTGCCGGGCACAACCATAAACCGGCTCTGCGGCTCCGGCATGGACGCCGTGCTCTGCGCGGCTCGCGCGATAAAGGCTGGAGAGATCGATCTTGCTTTGGCGGGTGGCGTCGAGTCCATGTCGCGCGCGCCATTCGTTATGCCGAAGGCAGAGAGCGCGTTTTCACGCTCCGCTGAGATTTTCGACACCACAATCGGCTGGCGCTTCGTCAACAGCGCGATGCAGCAGCTTTACGGCACCGATTCAATGCCGGAGACCGCGGAAAACGTCGCCGCGGAATTCTCGATCTCGCGCGAGGATCAGGATCGTTTCGCGCTCGCTTCGCAGGCGAAGGCGGCGCGCGCGCAGGAGAATGGGCGGCTAGGCCGGGAAATCGTTGCGATAAGCATTCCCCAGCGCCGTGGCGATCCCACACTCGTGAGCAAAGACGAGCATCCGCGTCCCGGCACCACATTGGAAGGGCTCGCCAGGCTGCCGGCTCCCTTTCGCAAGGGGGGCACTGTAACGGCAGGCAATGCGTCCGGCATCAACGATGGGGCGGCCGCGCTGATCGTCGCCTCGCCGGCCGCGATTGCCCGGCATGGTCTGACGCCCTTTGCCCGCATAACCGGCGGCGCAACCGCAGGCATCGCTCCGAGGATCATGGGCTACGGGCCGGTGCCCGCCATCGCCAAGCTTTGCGCAAAAGCAAAGTTCCGGCCTGAGGACATCGAAATACTCGAACTCAACGAGGCGTTTGCCGCCCAAGCGCTCGCAACATTGCGCGCTATCGGTTTTGCAGACGATGACGCGCGCGTGAATCCCAATGGCGGAGCGATCGCTCTCGGTCACCCCCTTGGCATGTCCGGTGCCCGGATTGCCGGCACGGCCGCGCTTGAACTCAAAGAGCGAAACGCCCGGCTCGCCGTGGCGGCAATGTGCGTCGGCGCCGGCCAGGGTATCGCCGTATCGATTGCAGGAGTGTGAGGCCCGCGCCGGCAAGCCGGCGTTGCGCCTCGCTGCGGGCGCATAGGCGCCAACTTAAGGTATCCGGCCATAATCGGGCGCCACGCCCCTCATCCTGTCCTTCTCCCCATGGGAGAAGGACGCCTGAATTAAGCGCAGCGCGTGAAACAGCGTTCCCTCTCCCAATGGGAGAGGGATAGGGTGAGGGGTGGAACGCCCGGCATGGCCGGATCTCGTTACGGCTCGCGGACGCGCGTGCGCGATAAGATCATGAAATCCATCGCGAAGCGGCCCTCGCCGCTCATTTCCACGTCTGAAATTATGAGCGTCGCGCCCGTCCACAAAAGCTCGGCGATGCGCTGAGCGGCTTCCTCTGGAATTTCTATCCGGTCGAGCGCCGCGGAAGCGGTTTCAGGATAGGCCGGAGCCGGCTCAGACTCGTCCTCGACGATTATTCTCCGGTCTCTACGGCTCATGCGCGGCCCAACCCTCACCTCAACCGCTGCCGGGGGCGTCAGGCTGACCCAGCGCAAAGATGCGCCGTCTTCTCCGGGCCGGGTGGCGATGAACAAATGGGTGCCTAGGGGACGCTCCGGATCGCGGATGGAGACAGGAATATCGAAAAGATGCTCGGTTGCCTGGCGCACGTAAAGACGGCCGCTCTTGCGGCTTATGAACATGGATAAGGGTTCTAGGCGCCGCGCAGCCTGTTTTGCGGCTCTCGTAGCGGCCTCGGCAGTTTCTTCCTCGGCGGCCTCGGCTTCGCGAACGGCGCTTTGCGCTAGGGCGGCGTCCTCTTCTTTCGCCATCTTGGCATTGCGAGCATCGCGAAGCTTCGCCTCTGCCGCGGCAAGCTTGCCTTCAGCCGCTGTTTTCCTCTCAGCCGCCTTTTGGATCGCCTCCTCGCCTTGAGCTTTGGCCGCGGCGCGGGTTGCATCGGCTATCTCGTCCTGTGCCCGCCGGAACGCATCCTCCGCGCCATCGAGGTCCCTTGCGGCGAGACGCGCTTCGGCCGTCTTACTCTCAAAGAGGGCTATCGCGGCCTTCCTTGCCTTGACCGCGCTGACGGCCTTAGCGGCGGCGGCGGCTTTCATCCTTTGTGCGAACTCGGCCGGATTGACGAGCTTAGCCGCAGAGGGCGGCGGTAGCGCTTGCGTGTCCAAAGCGACCGGCTCGATAGCCTTGTTCCGGCCGGCTACGGGTTGTTCCACGGCCGCCTCGATAGGCGCCATCAGCATTTTGGGCTTGGGAAGATGGGCATGAGCGATATCGGCAGGCGTTACGTCCTGCGATGCGATGATCACGCGCTGGCCGATATTGGTAACGGCGTAAAGCTGCCTGGCGAAGTCCGCATGCATGCGGATGCATCCATGCGAGGCCGTATGGCCTTCGTGGACGGCGCCCTCGTGCATCGCAACCCCGGTCCAGGCAAGGCGCTGCATGAAGGGCATAGGCGCGCCGCTATAAATGTTCGACCTGTGCCAGCGCTCCTTTTCAAGAATGGTGAAGATGCCGGTTGGCGTCGGATGACCCGGCACGCCCGTCGAGACCCCGCTGCGCGCCCATAGGCCGTTGGCATCATAGAACGACACATGCTGATCGGCGAGCGATACCACCGCAAACAAGGGGCCGGCCGGCTTTTTTGCGTCCACCTTCTCGTTGCTTTCGCGTTGCACATGCCGTAGCTGGCGGTGTTGCCTCCCCGTTCTGGCTGCCGCCGGTTCGAAAGTGGCGGCGAAGCTTGCAAGCGCGAGCAGCGCCGCGGCGAGGGCGCGCCCAGAAAGCAGGGGCACGCCACGGGATCGATGTTCAAGAAATGTAAAGTTACGCATGACGCTGAGATCGCCTGGTAGGGTTGCCGGGAGCAGCATTGTGCCTTATTGTTCATAACTGTAGCGTAAAAAAGCGCAATAAAATATCTAGAGCTTAGTTATTGGCACACAAAAATCCTTGAGCGCGGCTTAATACCGGCTCCGGTTAATCGCATCACCGTCCGTTGGCGCCGTCCCGTGCGCAGCCCCCTTTGTCATCCCGTGCGCGGCGCAGCACGAAGCGGTGCAGACACCGGATGACAACAAAGGCGCCTTACCCAGCCGCAGATGCGCGGGTTTTGCGAACCGATTTCAGCTCGTGCACGGCCTCGGCGATCATTTGATCGAGGCGCGCGGCGCAAGCCGCATCCTCAATCCCGCCATTGTGGATCGCTTTGTCCTGGATGAACACGGCGGTGGCGAGCGTCTTTGCGCCGAAGAACGCGAAGAGCGGGCGGAGCTGATACTCGACGACAAGCGCATGGCGGTCGCTTCCGCCAGTTGCCAGAAGGCCGACAGGCGTTCCAAGCAGAGAAGGGTACTCGATAAGATCGATGAGATGCTTGAACAGCCCCGCATAGGAGCCTTTGTATACGGGCGTACCTATTATGAGAAGATCGGCGGTCTCGATCGCGCGAAGCGCCTCCTCGACACGCGTGGACGCTTCGTCGCGCGAGCGGATGCCGAGGTCCGGAACGAGCTCGCCCAAATCGACAAGCCGGGTTTGTGCGCCCGCTTGCGCGCCGATGCGGCCGATCGCCGTCTCAACGACGAGCCGCGTCCGTGAGGGGATGGATGGGCTTCCGGCCAATCCCACGATGGTAAGCAATTCATCCTCCGCCTAAGCAGAGTTCGCAAAAGCATGTCCGTGAAGACGGGGAAGGCCTGCCCGGTTTGCGATAAAGCTCTGCGAAAATAAAAGATCCGGAACAGGCATCCGCCGGCCAGGCCAACGGAGTCTGCTTAGGGTACGAATGCCCAGGCCTTTTACAACGTAAAACATACGGACGGCAATCGCGCGCATTCAGATTGCAACGCTGCATCTGTTATCGCTCCGGCTTGAATATATATAGCGATGTGACGATAAGTGCAGCAAAGATCCTCTTTTCCGGAAGGCACAATGACGCAAGTCCGCAAAAAATCTCCGCTCCGCTTATCGCGGCGCAGCTTCGTGACCGCCGCGGGAGCCTCGCTATTGACGGGATTGCCAGCCGCTCATGCCGCGCCGCAGCTGCAGCTCGATGGCCTTTACGGCGAACCGTGGCTTCAGAAGACATCCGGCAACTTGGGCGATGACTTCGCCGCAGCCGCAAAAGCGAAAAGGAATTTCGCCATTCTTTGGGAGATGCGCGGTTGCCCGTGGTGCAAGCGCTTGCATCTGGAAGACTTCTCAAGGGATGACGTGGCAGACTATTTGCGGGAAAATTTCAACATGTTGCAATTGAACCTGCGCGGCACGAGCCAGATCGCCGATTTCGATGGGGATAAGCTATCGGAAGAAGATCTTTCCTATAAACTCGGGGTTAATTCTACGCCAACGTTTCAGTTTTTCAGGCCGAGCGATGCCTCGAAAGGGCAGGAGCTTGGCCGCGCCGGCTTTCTGAACCCCGGCGATTTGCTGATGCTGGTCCATTTCATTCGCGAAAAAGGCTACGAAAAGGGCTCCTTCGAGGAGTGGGCGCGGAGCCGCAAAAATCCAGCTTAAACAGAGTGCGTTGAATTGGACGCAGCCGTCGTCGCGTGGCGCCTTGGCGGGAAAACCGCCTGCAGTGCTTAAGCCGGCGTGTAGCCAAGTTCGCCAATCCGGTGTTGTCGCGAGCGGGAAAGCCGGTTCCAAAGAGGCCTGCGCCAAACCGCTCCCCGCGCTCCGCAGAGTTGAGGAGGACAGTGTGACCTCGACGATTTATCCGCTCGACACCGGCAAGACGCCGCAAGTGACGGCGTTTTTCGACCCTGCTTCGAACACCATCAGCTACGTTGTCCGCGACCCGGCCTCCAATGCCTGCGCGGCGATCGACCCGGTCCTCGATTTCGACTATGCCTCCGGCCGCATCGGGTTCGAGTCCGCCGGCCGGATCATCGATTTCATCCGGAAGAACGGCCTGAAACTCGAATGGCTGATCGAAACGCACGCCCATGCCGATCATCTGTCCGCGGCGCCATGCATCCAGGAAAAGCTCGGAGGCAAGATCGGCATCGGCGAGAACATTCGCGAAATTCAGGAGACCTTCGGAAAACTCTTCAACGAGGGGACGGAATTTCAGCGCGACGGCAGCCAGTTCGATCGGCTCTTCGAGGACGGCGACACTTACACCATCGGCGGCCTCACCGCGTTCGCGATGCACACGCCCGGCCACACGCCCGCCTGCATGACGCACGTCATCGGCAACGCCGCCTTTGTGGGGGACACGCTGTTCATGCCGGATGGCGGCACCGCACGCGCGGATTTTCCCGGAGGCGATGCCCGGCAGCTCTACCGCTCGATCGAGAAAGTCTTAAGCCTGCCGCCGGAGATGCGCCTCTTCATGTGCCACGATTACGGCCCCGGCCAGCGCGAGATCCGCTGGGAGACGACGGTTGCCGAGGAGCGCGCCAGCAATATTCATGTGCGCGACGGCATCGGCGAGGACGAGTTCGTGGCCATGCGGACCGCGCGCGACAAAACGCTCGGTATGCCGAAGCTCATCATCCCATCGATCCAGGTCAACATGCGGGCTGGGCACCTGCCGGAGCCCGAGGCCGGCGGGAAAAGCTTTCTGAAAGTGCCGCTGAATGGGCTTTGAGGTTTTCCGGGTGAAGCGGCGGCCGGGCAAAGATCAAAAATCCAGCCCGATATCGAGCGCCTTCACCGAATGGGTGAGGGCGCCCACGGAGATCATATCGACGCCCGTCTCCGCGATGGCGCGCGCCGTCACCAGCCGGATGCCGCCCGACGCCTCGCACAGGATGCCCGGCCGGACGGTTTTCGCGCGCGC
The DNA here is from genome assembly GCA_052144215.1 of Rhodomicrobium sp. GTDB lineage: Bacteria > Pseudomonadota > Alphaproteobacteria > Rhizobiales > Rhodomicrobiaceae > Rhodomicrobium. The sequence goes on along the minus strand of JBKQQS010000039.1, from coordinate 4,230 downwards.
GACCGCGTTTTTGAGCTCCGGCACGGCCATGTTGTCCAGCAGCACCGCGTCGATCTCGTGATGCAGCGCCTCTTCGAGCTGGGCGAGCGTGTCCACCTCCACCTCGATTTTGACCATATGGCCCACAGCGGCGCGCGCCCGCTCGATGGCCGCAGACACGCTGCCGGCGGCTGCGATGTGGTTGTCCTTGATGAGCACGGCGTCGAACAGCCCGAACCTGTGGTTGGACCCGCCGCCCGCGCGCACGGCGTATTTTTCGAAGGCGCGCAGGCCCGGCATGGTCTTGCGCGTGCAAACGATCTTGGCTTGCGTGCCGGCAACCGCTTCCACGAAATGATGCGTCGCGGTGGCAACCCCGCTCAAATGCTGAAGCAGGTTCAGCGCGACCCGCTCGGCGGAGAGAATGGCGCGCGTTTTGCCGGTAAGCCTCGCAATGGCCGTTCCTGCGCCGGCGAGCGCGCCTTCCTGCACATGCGTCTCCATCGCCATCTGAGAATCGAGCGCGCGGAAGGCTGCCATCGCCAGAGGCAGCCCCGCGATGCGCCCGTCCTCGCGGAGCGCAAGAGTGGCCTCCGAGACGGCATCCGCCGGGATGAGCGCGTTTGTGGTTATATCGCCGGCAAGGCCGAGGTCCTCCCGCAGCGCGGTGCGCACCAGTCTTGCCACGAGATGATGGGGAAACTGCAGTCCGGTCTCAATTGGGTTCACGTTTCGCTCCGTCGGAAAAACCTGCTTCGCCGCCCGCCATCGTACTCCAGTTCGCCTCAGCGCCAAAAGCTGCCGCAGCGGCGCGGCCAGCCGGCTAAAGGGCGCTATCGCCGCTCCGGATGGGCGCCATTAACCATCTTCGTGCACGCAAGTTTAAGGTAGCTCCGCTTATTTTCCTAAAAACGGCCCGATTGAATGTGAGAAGGGATTACAGCATGACATCGGCAGATTTCCTGCGATTTGTCATTATCGTTAGCCTCGGCGTACTCGCTTTCGTTACGTTTCTCGTAGCTGGCACCATCGTCGGGCTGATGTGGCTCGACAGCTGGAGTTGCGGCTCCTGCAAGGAATATCCCGTCGGGATCTATATTTTGGGCCTTCTCGGCATGCTGTTCCTGCTCGGGATCGGGATGGAGGCAAGCGAGGCGCCGGAACCGTGGCAAAAGTGGTTCATAGCTAACAGAATGAATTTCGTCATAGGCGCGCTGAGCTCTATCGCCTTCTTCCTCGTCTTTAGCTTGGGGTAGCGGAATCGACGCCGCCACCCCGCGAGCCTAAGCGCTTATTTCATCGTCGGAATGACGAACTCGGCGCCTTCCTTCACCCCGCTCGGCCAGCGCGACGTCACCGTCTTGGTCTTGGTGTAGAAGCGGATCGAGTCCGGCCCATGCTGGTTCAGGTCGCCGAACATGGATTTCTTCCAGCCGCCGAAGGTGTGATAGGCGAGCGGAACCGGGATCGGCACATTAATGCCCACCATGCCCACGTTCACGCGGGAAGCAAAATCGCGCGCCGCATCGCCGTCGCGTGTGTAGATCGCGACACCGTTGCCGTACTCGTGATCGTTCGCAAGCTTAAGGCCCTCCTCGTAATCGTGTGCGCGCACGACCGAGAGAACGGGCCCGAAGATTTCCTCCTTGTAGATGCGCATGCTGGGCTTCACGCGATCGAAGAGGCAGGCGCCCATGAAGTAGCCGTTCTCGTAGCCCTGCATCTGAAAGCCGCGTCCGTCCACCAGAAGTTTCGCGCCTTCATCGACCCCCGATTGCACGAGGTCTTTCACGCGCTGCAACGCGGCGGCGGTGACGAGCGGGCCGAAATCCGATTTTTCATCCGTGTAGGGCGCAACCTTTAGGGCTTCGACCCGCGGAAGAAGCTTATCGATCAGCTTGTTTGCGGTCGCCTCGCCGACCGGAACGGCGACAGAGATCGCCATGCAGCGCTCGCCCGCCGAGCCGTAGCCCGCCCCGAGAAGCGCATCGGCGGCTTGGTCCAGATCGGCGTCGGGCATGACGATCATGTGGTTTTTCGCGCCGCCGAAGGCCTGGACGCGCTTTCCATGCGCGGTGCCGGTGGCGTAAACATAATGCGCGATTGCGGTCGAGCCGACGAAACCGATGGCCTTGATATCCGGATGCGTCAGGATCGCGTCCACGGCTTCCTTATCGCCGTTCACCACGTTGAAGATGCCCGCTGGAAGCCCCGCCTCCATAAACAGCTCCGCCAAGCGCAGCGGTACGCTTGGATCGCGCTCTGACGGCTTCAGCACGAACGCATTGCCGCAAGCGATGGCGGGCGCCGCTTTCCAGAGGGGAATCATAGCGGGAAAGTTGAACGGCGTGATCCCTGCGGCGACGCCGAGCGGCTGGCGCATGGAATACATATCGATACCGGGACCGGCCGCATCGGTGAACTCGCCCTTTAGCAAATGCGGCACGCCGATCGCGAACTCCACCACCTCCAGCCCGCGCTGGATGTCTCCTAAGCTGTCCGCTACGGTTTTTCCGTGCTCGGAGGATAAGAGCTGGGCCAGCGGCCTCATCTCCTTGGCGACGATTTCGAGAAACTTCATCATCACGCGGGCGCGCTTCTGCGGGTTCTGCGCGGCCCAAGCCGGCTGCGCCGCTGCGGCATTGGCGACAATTGCGGCCACTTCACCGCTGCTTGCGAGCGACACGCGCGCCTGAACCTCCCCGGTGTGGGGCGCGTAAACATCCGCAAACCGGCCCGATGTTCCTTCGACCCTCTTACCTCCGGCGAAATGACCGATTTGGCGCATGGTGCTCTCCCAATGTTTTCGATGCGGTTGCTTTTTGAGGACAGTAAGGGAGCTGCAGTCTGCAATCAAGCTAAGCAATAGGCGAAGTGTTTCCCGTTACGTTGCATCTTAGTTGTAACAATCTGTGGCGTCAGAGTCACGGCCACCCCTAATGCGCGAGTTTTGCTCATATTCTACTTAAGGTAGAAGCGCGAATCAGCTGTCCATGGCTTTACCAAATCCGGTGACGCAAAATAACTACCTACTGAAACTTGGCCATAACAGGCGTCTGGGGGTTAAAATGAAATATCTTCTCAAGGCCATCGCGCTTGCGGGGCTTTTGGTAGCTACGGGCGCGCAAGCGGCCGATGTTGGCAGTTATAAAGACGTGGATGTTGTGGATACGTGGTGGCAGGCTGGGGACATTTTCGTCCGCGTGCGCGGCGAAGCGATGATTTTCGAAACCTCAACAAATAGTTGGTCTGGCAATGTTGCGGGTCTGAACCCAGATGCTACCGTCGATACCACCGGCATCCCCGAGCTCGATATTACCTATTTCCTTACGAAGAATGTCGCCTTCGAAACCATCTGCTGCGTCGGCGAGACTCAGATCAATTCCGCGGGCGGCATCCGCGCGCTTGGCGAGATTGGCACCACGTGGTTTTTCCCGCCAACGCTTATGCTGCAATATCACTGGGACTTGAGCACGTTCGGGTGCTGCCAGTTTAAGCCCTATCTGGGCGTCGGCGGCAACTACACCTGGTTCTTCAACGAGGATGCAAGCTATGGCTCCGTGGGCAGATTCAAGAATCTGAAGCTCGACAGCGCCGGGGGCGCCGTGCTGCAAGCAGGCTTCGATTACCATCTGACGGGCAATTGGTTCCTGAACTTCGACTTCAAACAATATTTTCTCGCCACTGAAGCCCACGTGTATTCCGATCTTGATCACATTAGGGTGGGCGCCAACGTCACCCTCGATCCGATTCTCGTCGGTGCCGGTATCGGGTACCGGTTCGGCACCGCCGAAGCTCCTTTGAAATAGGCTTGGTAAGGCCTCAAACGCAAAGCGCGGCCGGACTGCCGCGCTTCTTCAATCCCCCCCCCCCCCGAAAAGCTCACTATGGCATCTAGGCCACAGTCTGTTCCCATTATAGAAAGCTGCTCCCAGATTTTGATTAAAGTCAAGAAGCGTGCCGGCCATCTATGGATACATCCCATACGGTGATGCGGACATAGTTCGCTGCTAAAAATTAGTTTGGACTGGGTAATTGGGGGTTAATATGAAAGGTCTTCTTAAGGCCGTCGCATTTGCGGGGCTTTTGGTTGCAACGGGCGCGCAAGCGGCCGATCTGAGCGCTCCGGCAGCGGGCGGCTATAAGGACGAAATCGTCGCCGATACGTGGTGGAACGCTGGCGATATCTTCGTGCGCGTCCGCGCCGAGGCATTCGTTCCGAACATTTCGACGAGAGATTGGAACGGCGTA
>JBKQQS010000038.1:0-14819 GCA_052144215.1 Rhodomicrobium sp. | reverse complement strand
GGGAGAGGGAGTCCGCTGCGGCTTGCAACAGCGTCCCCTCTCCCCTTGCGGGAGAGGGCTGGGGTGAGGGGTAAGCCTGCATCCGCAACGCTAGCGTCGCTTTCTCCCTTGCCTGCCCGCCACCGTTGCAATTACATAATACGCATGCGGCGGCTCAAGCGGCGCGGGGTTCCATGACGGCGATCTTCATCTCCTACCGGCGGCAGGACACGCGGCTCATCGCGGGCCGCATCTTCGAGAAGCTCGAAGCCCAGTTGGGCGCGGGCTCGGTGTTCATGGACATCGACCGCATCCCCTTCGGCGTCGACTTTCACACCTTCCTCGACGAGGCCGTCGCGCGCGCATCGTGCTCGTGCTGATCGGCCAAGGCTGGGCGGAGGCGAAGGACGAAGCCGGGCGGCGCAGGCTCGACAACCCGGACGATTTCGTGCGTATCGAGATCGAATCGGCGCTCCGGCGCAACATTCCCATGGGTGCGGTGCTGATCGACGGGGCAGCCATGCCGAGGCCGGAGCAAGTGCCGCAGAGCATGCGGGCGTTCCTGAGGTTCCACGCCGCGCCCGTGGACGCGGGCCGCGATTTCCACCCGCATATGGATAGGCTCATCGCCGATCTGGAGCGGCATTTGAACGGGCAGGTTGCCGGGCAAGGCGGCGCGGGGCAGCGGCCGGCGGTTGCCGGCGATCCGGCGCTGAAGGTGCGGCCGGGCTCGGGCGAGGGCTTTCGCGATGTTGCGGCTCCGTGGTGCCCGGAGATGGTGGTGGCGCCGGCGGGCAGCTTCATGATGGGCACGGCGCCGGCGGAGATCGACAAACTTAGCAAGGAGTATAAGGACTGGGCGGAATACTTTAACTACGAAGCCCCGCAGCACAAGGTCACGATTGCCAAGCCCTTCGCGGTTGGCCGCTATGCGGTCACGCGCGGCGAGTTTGCGGCCTTCGTCAATGAGACGGGTCACAGCGTCCCCGATGAAGCCTATACCTTTGAGGGCGGCAAATACGAGCTGCGCAAGGGCCGCTCGTTCCGCAATCCAGGCTTTGCCCAGGACGATAGCCACCCGGTTGTCTGCGTGAATTGGGACGACGCCAAGGCTTACGCCCTGTGGTTGAGCGGCAAGACCGGTAAGGATTACCGCCTGCTCTCGGAGGGTGAATGGGAATATGCCTGCAGGGCAGGAACCACGACGCCGTTCTGGTGGGGTTCGTCGATCTCGACGGAGCAGGCCAATTACGATGGGAACTACACGTTTGGCGGCGGCAAGAAGGGGGAATACCGGAAGAAGACGATGCCCGTGAAATCGTTCCAGCCCAATCCCTGGGGGCTGTATCAGGTCCATGGCAATGTTTGGGAATGGTGCGAAGACTGCTGGAATGAGAATCACAAAAATGCGCCCAGCGATGGTTCAGCGCAAACAACCGGAGATTGTAGTGTCCATGTTGTTCGCGGCGGTTCTTGGGGCAACGATCCGCAGGATCTGCGCGCGGCGTTCCGCGACGGGGACTGGGACCGGAACGGCAGCGCCGGCTTCCGTTTGGCCAGAACATATTAACTCTGGCCTCTTCGTTTCTTGATTTCTTTCATCCCCTTTTTGTTGTTTTTTTTTCGCCGCGCCGAAGGCGCGGCGGGGATCGGTCCAGGAGGCGTAGCCTCCTGCAGGCTGCAGAATCGCGCCACAGGCCTGTTTATTGTGGGGATAATCGTTGGCCTGGAGTCATAAGCCGCCATAGTTGGCGGCGATAAGAACGCTGTCCAAGGGAAATTCCGCGTAAGCGTAGTCATGCCCAGCAACGATAATTCCCGCCGCACCGGCCCCGCGCTCGAAGCGCATTACCAATTCCTGCTTTGGCTCATCCCCACAGTGGAGCGGTTTCCAAAGAGCCAGAAGTTCCTTCTCGGCGACCGCATTCAAACCATCGCCGTCGAGGTGCTGGAGGCGCTGGTGGCCGCAACCTATTCGCGCGACCGGCTTGGCCATCTCGTGCGCGCCAATCTCGGCTTGGAAAAGCTGCGGCTGCTGCTCCGGCTATGCGTTGGCCTGCGCCATCTCGATTATAAGCGCCAGGAGCACGCGGCGACGCGATTTTAGTTTTGCGCGCGCCGTTCTAACCTGCCGCAGTTACGGAGACCTTCGTTCCAGCCGCAACCCCCTTCAGCACCCGCACATCCCCCAGCGCCTTCGCCCAAATATTGCACGGGCTGGCGAGGCGGATTTCGCCGGGCGCCGAGATGGGTGTGCGCCCGAACCCAATCGCGATGGCATTGCCGTCTGGCCAATAGGCAATCTCGCCGGCCTGAACGAGCGCGCGGGCGTTCCTCTCCCGGCGCACGGCGACGGGGGTTTCGAAGTAGACTTCTTCGCCCCAGGTTAACGCCGCGCCCTCGAAAGGAAGCGCGCCCCAGATCGCATCCGCGGTGGGCGTCGCGAGCAGCTCCGCCTCAAGCGTAACAGCGCCGAAATCGAACAGGATTTTTCGCATCGCTTCGCTCACTTTCCCGCAAACGGCTGGAACCAGCCAAGCCCGGCGAGCGTCCCGGCCCTCGGATTATACTCGCAGCCAACGAAGCCGTCATAGCCGAGCCTGTCGAGCTCGGCGAAGAGATAGGGATAGTTCAGCTCCTCGCCGTCCGGCTCTTGGCGTGAGGGAACGCTGGCGATCTGAACGTGGCCAACGATGGGCAGCATGGCGCGAAGGGCCATCGTAACGTCGCCGTGGAGGATCTGCCGATGGTAGATGTCGAACTGAAGCTTCACGTTCGGCAAGCCCAAACCGGCGATCAAGCCTTCCGCGTAGGCGAAATCGTTGAGGAAATAGCCTGGCATGTCGCGCGCGTTGATCGGTTCGAGGAGCAAATCGATCCCGTTCCCGGCAAGGCGTTCGGCGGCATAAACCACCGCGCGCTGGTAGCTGGCCTCGGCCGCGGGGTCGTGGCGCGAGGCAAGCCCCGCCATGAGATGCAGCCGTTTTGCGCCCGTCGCCTCTGCGTAAGCGAGCGCGCGATCGATACTCGCTTTCAGCTCGTCGAACCGGCTGGGAAGCGCAGCGAGCCCCCTTTCGCCCGACCCCCAATCGCCCGGCGGAAGGTTGAACAGAGCCAGCGTCAGGCTGTGCCGCTGCAGCTGCCCGGCGATGGCGCCGGGGGGATAATCGTAAGGGAAAAGAAACTCGACGGCCTTGAACCCCGCATCGGCGGCTGCACCGAAGCGCTCGGGAAATGGCCATTCGTTGAACATCGTCGTGAGATTGGCGGCAAATTGCGGCATTGGCGATGCTCCTGGTCCTGCGGTTTAATACTATCTCACGCGGGCGGGCGGCGCGAGGCAGACATGGAAATCGTGGGCTTGTTCATCATCGCCATGCTGACTATTTTTCATAAGTTGTGACATAAAATAAGCATCTCCCGGCTGGAGCCTTGCTATGTTGGTAGCATTTTATCATAAATACAGCAACCGTAACCGCCAGAACATTACTTATGCTGCGCAACCGCGGCGATTTCCACAAAGGAAGTGCTGTGGAGACGGCCGGATATGCTAGAAATTCCCGCGCAATTGGGGTCGGGCGAAGAAATTGGCCAGGCTTTTGTGTTTCTTATTGCTTCCTGTAAGGTAATTCGTTAAGTGGGATTGAGATGCATATCTTAGATGTCAGCCGGAAAAAGAGGACGGCGCCAAAAGGGCCAAGCGTATGAGCAGGAAATCGACAGCAGGGACGGCCGCCGCCGTTGAAGAGGTGAAAGCGGGAGGTCAAGGCCGCGTAAAGGATCCCTCGCACGACAGGCGCTTGGCAAAAAACCGGGCGGGGCCGACCGGTCAAGGCCGCGTGAAGGACATCGCCAGCGATAAGCGTCTCGCCAAGAACCGGCCGGGCCCCACGGGCCAAGGCAAGGTGAAAAATTCGAAAAAAGACCGGCGGCTCTCGGCGAACCGGCCGGCGTAAACCGGCTAACGCACGGTTTAGAGTGCCGCAAGAGCAAGCGTCTTAGCGCTCACGATGCGAGGGCCGGTTCAAGCTTCTGCTGCGCCTGGGCGCGTATATCCACGCCGTCGAGATCGGGACCAACGCAGCGGTATTTCACGCCGCTGTTTGCTTCGGCTGCGGCACCGCATGATCCGGACCTGCCGCATACGCGCTTAAGTTCTTCCGTTGTGAGATACGGCCCTGATCGGGCGCAACGCCCCTCACCCTGCCCCTCTCCCATAGAGAGAAGGAACGCTGTTGCACGCACAATGCCCTGTTCTGGCGTCCCTTCTCCCATGGGGAGAAGGACAGGATGAGGGGTGGTGCGCCCGATCATGGCCAGACCCGATAGCCTCCTTCGAAGGCTCGCCCCAGACGTAAAGTTGTGCGATCATGTTAATGCCATCTAAGGATGTATGTGCGATTTTGATCGCATGGTTGTTGCGTCCTGTTCGAGGGTTTCATGCGTGTCTCGCTTCTTCTTACCAAATTAGGTACCATGCTGCAGCGGCGCCCGAAATGGGCTGAGACCCAGGGCGGTCATGGGCTTTCCTCGCACCACATCCTTTACGCGACAGCCTGGCTGCACGGGCAGTGTCTCGCTGAGGTGTCGTTGTACCGCGGGCAAGCGGATCGCGACGCAAAGATCGCTTAGCGCATGCCGGGGACGCCGCTACGGAAGCGTTCGAGGATGGCCGGTTTGTCTGGGGAGGCTCGATGAGAACCGGCGTGCGGCGAAAGAAAACCGTGCGCGATAGGACTGGCGGTGAGTTTGGCCATTGAGCTAGCGGCGTTTGGGGAGATCACCTATCTCAATAACCAAATTTAAGCTCGCCGGGTGCCGCAATCGAATCGGCCGTTGAGTTGTGCGTCGCCTAGCCGCAGGAAGCGCATCCAGCTCCTGGGCGCCTTTGCCGTTGTGCGCGGGCTGACGTCGCAAAGGCGACATATGTTAGGATCGCGACAGTACAAGACTCCATGTTTATCCCGCATTTTCAATACGATGCCGGTTTGGCACGGCTTCTGCTTCTATGCAGCTGTATCGAAGCCCATAATCGCCAGACGGAAAGCTTATGCTCGATTTTTGCGCCGGCCCGGAACACAGTTGCAATGGGAGCGAAGCGGAAAAGGCCGGTAACGGCGCCGCAGCAGGTGCCCTCTTTCAGCGCCGCCGCCTAAACCGCCGCATCGCTTTGAACGACACAACCTTGCGCGATGGAGAGCAAGCGCCGGGCGTCGCCTTTACTGCTGCAGAAAAGGCCGAAATCGCGGCCGCCCTCTCAGATGCGGGTGTCGCCGAGATCGAGGCCGGCACGCCTGCCATGGGACCGGGCGAACAAGAGGCCATCCGGCGCATTGTGCGCTTGGGTCTTCCTGTGCGGGTCATGGCCTGGTGCCGGATGAAGCGCAGCGACGTCGACGCGGCTCTTGCCTCAGGCGCCGGTATCGTCAATCTTTCGGCGCCTGTTTCGCGTCAGCAAATCGGGGCCAAATTCGGCGGATCGCTGCCGGCCGTTATCGCTGCGACTAAAGATGTCATCGGCTATGCGCGCGCAAAAGGGCTGGAGGTGGCCTTCGGCGGCGAAGATTCCTCGCGGACAGACCGCAGCATCCTGGAGCCGGTCCTCGAAGCCGCCGCGAAAGCCGGCGCCACACGCTACCGCTTTGCCGACACGCTCGGGATCATGGATCCCGTCTCGGCCCGCGCAGCCATTGCGGCGGTCCGGCGCATGACGGATTTGCCCATTGAATTCCACGGGCACAACGATCTGGGGCTGGCGACGGCAAATACGCTCGCCGCCCTCGAAGCCGGGGCCAGCGCCGCAAGCGTTACGGTTCTGGGCCTTGGCGAACGGGCCGGCAACGCCGCGCTCGAACAGGTCGCGGTGGCGCTCGATGGGCTTTTCGCGAACGCCCATGGCATTCATCTGCCAGCGCTCAAACCCTTAAGCGATCTTGTTGCGCGCTGCGCAGGCATCGAAGCCGGGCATGCACAGCCTATCGTGGGCAAGGATGTTTTTACCCATGAGTCCGGCATCCACGTCGCGGGTATCCTGAGGAGCCGCGATTGCTACGAGGCCCTGCCGCCGGCCAAGCTTGGGCGCAAGCATCGCTTTGTGCTCGGCAAGCACTCCGGCCTGTCGGGGCTGAGACACGAACTTTCCTACCTCGGACTTGAAATGAGCGCCGAGGAAGAGACCCGCCTGCTTTCCGCAATCCGCAGTTACGCCGAAAGCAACAAGACACCGGTCCCCACTTTCACACTCCTGCGGCTTGCGGCCTCTCTTATAGACGGAAGAGCTGACAGCGACCCAACCCCGGCACCGGGACGGCAAACGGCGCCGGCCCGCGCCCTGGAAGCGGTGTCATGAGCGGCAACGCAGGAAGCCGCCTGAAGCGGGCGCAAGATGTGAATGAAAGGAGCGCGTCATGAGCGTGCTATCCGACCTCGAAAAACTTCATTCGGCCGAGGACTTCTTCTCCTACCTTAAGGTGGAGTTCGACCCCGCTTTGTTGCGCGTGGCGCGGCTGCACATTTTGAAGCGCATGGGCATGTACCTCGCCGGCACAGATCTCAGCGGAGCGAGCGAGGAGGCCGTTTTCGCCGAAGCCCGTAAGACGCTCGCTCAGGCCTACCGGGATTTCGCCGCATCGAGCCCCATCGGCGAGCGCGTCTTCAAGGTTCTTCAAGAGCACGATCCAAGCCGCAAAGCGCCCGCCGTGGAGGCGGCGCCAAAGCCGTTTGTGCCTCTCGACGCTCTTACGATCATCGGCCGCTGACGGCCCCGCTGGAAGGATTAGGCCATGCATAGTGTGGTTTGCATCAAGCAGGTTCCAGATAGCGCGCAAATCCGCGTGCATCCTGTGACCAACACGATCATGCGGCAGGGCGTGCCGACCATCATCAATCCCTACGACCTGTTCGCGATCGAGGCAGCGCTGCGGCTGCGGGATAAGCATGGCGGCGAAATCACCGTGCTTACCATGGGGCCGCCCATGGCTGAAGAAAGCTTGCGCCGGGCCTTAAGTTTCGGGGTGGACCGGGCGGTGCTGCTGACGGACCGCACCTTCGCAGGATCGGACACTCTGGCGACAAGCTACGCGCTCGCTGAAGCCATTCGCAAGGCCGGCGAGAGTTTCGGGCCGGTGGATATCGTCTTCACCGGCAAGCAGACCATCGACGGCGACACCGCACAGGTTGGCCCCGGGATCGCCAAGCGCCTCAACCTCAATCAGCTCACCTATGTCGCCGCGATCAGGGATTTGAACCTCAAAGCGGGCACCGTCACGGTTGAGCGCCGGGCTGAGGGCGGCGTCCAGGTTCTCACCACCAAGACGCCTTGCCTCATCACCATGCTTGAGGGAACGAACGAGCTTCGCCGCGGGTCGATCGACGTGGCGCTGAGCGCAGCGCGCGCTCAAATCGTCACCTGGAACGCTGCGGCAGCCGGCATACGCGACCTCGGAAAATGCGGATTGAAAGGCTCGCCGACGGTGGTCAAGCGCGTGTTCGCGCCGCCGCCCCGGTCTGAAAAGGCCTTCCAGATCGATCTCACCGGCCTCAGCCCAGACGCTACCGCCGTGAGCGCAATCGCCGAAATCTTCAAGCGCCTGCCTTCGCTCGAGAAGGAACTGGCGAATTTGGAACAAAGCTGAAGCGCATAAGGGGAAAAACGTGATGACAAGCAAACCCGCTTCGCCAGCCCCCGCCGGCGGCCGCGCTGGAATGAAGAAGGAATTGCCGGAGCACTTCAAGGCCTACAAGCACGTGTGGGTCTTCGTGGAGCTGGAGCGCGGCGTTGTGCACCCGGTTTCGTGGGAGCTTATGGGAGAAGGCCGCAAGCTCGCCGATAAGCTCGGCGTTCAGCTTGCCGCCGCGGTGCTCGGAGGGCCTGGCGCGGCGGTGAAGGCCGCGGTTTCGGAGGCTTTTGCCTATGGCGCCGATGTCGCCTATGTCGCGGCAAGCCCCGTGCTTAGTGATTATCGCAACGAATCCTATTCGCGGTGCATGACCGAGCTCGTCAACACTTATAAGCCCGAGATCCTTCTTCTCGGCGCAACGACGCTGGGGCGCGATCTCGCGGGCTCGGTCGCAACGACGCTTCTCACCGGACTGACCGCCGACTGCACAGAGCTCGCGGTCGACGCCGACGGATCGCTCGCGGCCACCCGCCCGACCTTCGGCGGCAGCCTTCTATGCACGATCTACACGCTTAACTACCGGCCGCAGATGGCGACGGTGCGCCCGCGCGTCTTCAGCCTGCCCGAGCGCGGCGAAGGCAGGGACGGCCCGGTAATCGAGTACGATTTCCGCCTTCAGGAGGAGGACATCGTCACCAAAATCCTGCAATTCATTCCCGATCGCGACTCGAACAAATCGAACCTTGCCTATGCCGATATCGTTGTGGCAGGCGGCCTTGGACTTGGCAGCGCGGAGAACTACCAGCTTGTGAAAGACCTCGCCAACGCGCTTGGCGCCGAATGGGGAGGCTCGCGCCCGCTCGTCCAGCGCGGCTGGATCCCGGCAGACCGGCAAATCGGCCAAACCGGCAAGACCATCCGGCCGAAACTCTACATCGCGGCAGGCATTTCGGGCGCCATCCAGCACCGCGTCGGCGTCGAGGGTGCCGATTTGATCCTTGCCATCAACACCGACAAGAACGCACCCATTTTCGATTTCGCCCATGTCGGCATCGTAACCGATGCGGTCCGGTTCCTGCCGGCGCTCGCCAAGGCATTTCGCCAGCGGATTTCGCCCAGCACGCATATCCGGATGGCTGTGTGATGCCGGTTCCGCCACTTGCTTCGAAAAAGCAGCCAACGGGATTTGGCGTGAGACCGCAGGAGAGGCTTTAGGAAGGAGAACCAGTCATGCCCGCAGAAAAGTTTGACGCCATCGTCGTGGGAGCCGGCCCTTCCGGGAACGCCTGCGCTTATACGCTCGCTTCGCGCGGCTTGAAGGTGCTTCAGATCGAGCGCGGCGAGTATGCGGGCTCGAAGAACGTCCAAGGCGCGATCATGTACGCCAACATGCTCGAAAAGATCATCCCGGATTTTAGGGACGATGCGCCGCTGGAGAGGCATATCATCGAGCAGCGCATGTGGTACATGGACGATACCTCCTATACCGGCATGCATTACCGCTCCGACGATTTCAACGAAGAGCGGCCGAACCGCTATACGATCATCCGCGCTCAATTCGACAAGTGGTTCTCGCGGAAAGTGCGCGAGGCAGGCGCGCTCGTCATCCTGGAGACGACCGTAACCGACCTGTGCTTCAGCGGCGGTAAGGTGATCGGGGTCAAGACCGACCGGGCGGGCGGCACGGTGCTTGCCGACGTCGTTGTCATGGCGGAAGGCGTCAACGGCCTGCTTGGCTCGAGGGCCGGACTGCGCGAGGCGCCGAAGCCCGAGACGGTCGCGCTCGCGGTCAAGGAAATGCACTTCCTGCCGAGCGAGGTGATCGAGGCGCGTTTTAACGTCAAGGGCGACGAAGGCGTGGTGATCGAGGCCGCGGGCACCATCACCAAAGGCATGGCGGGAACCGCCTTCATCTACACCAACAAAGAGAGCATCTCGCTTGGCATCGGCTGCCTTGTCTCGGAATTCGCCAAAACCGGCATGACCCCTTACGGTCTCTTGGAAGCGTTCAAGCGGCACCCCGCCGTCGCGCCGCTCATCGCAGGCTCGGAGGTCAAAGAATATGCCGCGCACCTCATTCCCGAAGGCGGATACAAGGCCGTGCCGCAACTTTTCGGCGACGGCTGGCTCATCGTTGGCGACGCCGGGCAGTTCGTGAATGCCGTCCATCGCGAAGGATCGAACCTCGCCATGACGACGGGCCGTCTCGCGGCCGAAACGATCTTCCAGATCAAGTCCCGCAGAGAGCCGATGACCGCGGAGAACCTGTCGCTCTATCAAAAGATGATCGAAAGCTCCTTCATCATGAAGGACCTGAAGAAGTACAAGCGGCTGCCAAACTTTCTGCATAGCGCGGGCGAGCATTTGTTCGGCACCTACCCTCAGCTTATTTCGAAAGCTGCCCAAACTTACCTGCGCGTCGACGGAAAAGACAAAAAGAGCAAGGAACGCGACATCGTGCGCTCCTTCGTCAAGACGCGCGGGGTCTTGGGGCTCGCAAGCGACGCATGGAAACTGGCACGGTCTTGGCGCTGACCCAAACGAGGAGAACGGACATGGCAATACAAGAGCTAGGCTCTACCCGCGTTGAGGAGAAACTCTATCAAAACCGGTATCTCGTCGATGCCGGCCGGCCTCACATATCGATTACGCCGCACGATGTTCCGTCCGCGGTGCTGCTTTCGCTGACGAAGCTGTGCCCGGCCGGCTGCTATAGCACGAACGCCAAGGGCCAAGTGGAAGTGACCCCTGATGGCTGCCTCGAATGCGGCACGTGCCGCGTGCTCGGCGAGCCCACCGGAGAGATCAACTGGGGTTACCCGCGCGGCGGCTACGGCGTGCTCTTCAAGTTTGGCTAGGTCCTAGAGCGATAACATTTGAATTTGCCCCGACCAGCTGGGCTACGCGGAATGCCGAGGGAGGCGCAATGCAATCTGTCGAAGAGTTTCTCGCTTACGCAATTAAGCTCGAACAGGAGGCTGCGCTGCGGTTCGGCCAACTGGCCGATGCGATGGAGGCGTGCGGTAACTCAGAGGTCAGCAAACTATTCCGTCAATTATCGGACTTTTCCAGGCTCCATCTCGCCGATGCGACGGCCCGTGCCGGGTATCGGGTCCTTCCTGCGATCAAGCCCGCCGACTATGTTTGGCCCGATCTCGAAAGTCCGGAAGCCGCCGCGATATGGGCGGCCGATCCCCTATTAGGCCGCGAGCAGGCGCTCGAAATCGCGCTCGAGGCGGAGATAGCAGGATTTCAGTTTTACAAGAACGTCCTCGACACCACCGCCGATCCAGAGATCAAGATGCTTGCGAAAGAATTCGTTATCGAGGAGAGCGAGCACGTCGGCGAGCTGCACAAATGGATCGCCGCGCACAAGGCCGGGCAAGCCGTACCGGCCGGCCGGTGAGCGAGCTATGCGATATGCGCATAGGCGGCTTGCGCAGCCGAAGGATGCGAGCGCTCATAAAAGAGGCGCCGCCTACTAAGTAGGCATTCGCGGCTAAGCCATTGTGTTTTATGCGCGTTTCTTGTAATGCAGGCTACTCTCTGGGCAGATTTGGGTCCTTGGAATGACTATCTTATAGACACGACAATATTGTCTTACGCATGCTACATTAGTCTCGGAATACGTAGCTAACCGGCTGCAAACTAAAGGCGTTTGCTCCGAAGTTAAGCGGAGGCGGGATTCGATGACAAATTCTGCGCCGGCCATGACCGGTGCGATGCCATCTAGCGGTAGATATAGCGAAACCGCGCTTAGCGGCATTTACGAGATCTCGAAAATTGTAACCTCACCTTCGAGCCTGAAGGTGATGTTGAACAATGTCGTCTCCGTCATGAGCTCCTTCCTCGACATGCGGCTCGCAACGCTTGTGCTGATCGATCAGGAAGGCGATCCCGAAATCAAAGTCTCCGCCTCCACCGAGCCGGCGCTCGCCGCCGGCGACAGCGCCGAAATTCCCATGGCGGTCATCGATCAGATCGTGGCCACCGCGACCCCGCTCGCCGTTCAGAACTGCGCGCTCCATCCGCTCTTCGTCGGCTGGAAGAGGCTCGGGAGCATAGATGCGGGCTTTATTCAGACCTTTATCGGCGTACCGATCCGGGTCGATTCCGAGGTTGCCGGGACGCTCGCCATCGAACGCGTTTGGAAAGGAACCATGGATGTCCGCATCGATCACGATGTGCGCTTCCTGACCATGGTTGCCAATCTTGTCGGCCAGGCGCTGAAGCTCCATCGCGTGGTGGCCGAGGATCGCGAGCGGCTCATCTTCGAGCAGCACCGGCTCGCCAAAGAACTGTCCACGCTCAAAGCTGCGAAATCGCCGCCGCCGAAACTCTCTGGAATCCTTGGCAAAAGCCGCGCCATCCGGGCCGTGACGGAGCGCATCGAGCAGGTCGCCAGATCGAACGCGCCGGTGCTCATCCGGGGCGAGACCGGGACCGGCAAGGAGCTTTTCGCCCGCGCGATCCACGAGCTTTCGGCGCGCAAAGGCAAGCCGTTCATCAAGGTCAACTGCGCCGCGCTGCCCGAAAGCGTCATCGAATCGGAGCTTTTCGGGCACGAGAAGGGCGCGTTCACCGGCGCGATCGCAACCCGAAAGGGGCGCTTCGAGCTGGCCCATGGCGGCACGATCTTCCTCGACGAGATCGGCGAGATCTCGCACGCCTTCCAGGCCAAGCTCCTGCGCGTGCTGCAAGAAGGCGAGTTCGAGCGCGTCGGCGGCCAGCACACGCTGAAAGTGAATTTCCGCCTCGTCTGCGCCACCAACCGGAACCTAGAAGAGTTTGTTTCACAAGAGAAATTTCGCGCGGACCTCTATTATCGCATCAATGTCGTGCCGCTCATGCTGCCGCCGCTGCGCGATCGCGTCGGCGATATCCCCGAGCTTGCGGCACATTTCCTGCACGCATTCGGCGCGGAGAACGGACACAACTTGCGCTTTGCGCCCGATGCGCTCGACGTGCTCTGCAGGTGCTATTTTCCGGGCAATGTCCGCGAACTGGAAAACTGCGTGCGCCGCACCGCCGCGATGACGCCGTCGGAGGAAATCCACGCCAAGGATTTCGCTTGCCAGCAGGGCCATTGCCTCTCCGCCATGCTGTGGAAGGGCCCCACCGGCCACCATCCGCACCCCCAGCTGCACACGCCAAAACCGGCCAGGCCCGAGCCAGCCCCCCCGGCTCCGCCTGCGCCGGCCCCCCATCAACCGCCCGCCGAGGCCGTCGAACGCAGCGCCGGGGTCAACGGGCGCGCGAAGGAGTTTTACGCCCAGGGCGAGGCGAACGGTGCGCTTTCGCAGGTGGGCCGGGACGCGCTCATCCAGGCCATGGAGAAGACCGGCTGGGTGCAGGCAAAAGCGGCCCGCATTCTCGGCCTGACGCCGCGCCAAATCGGCTACGCGCTGAAAAAGCACGGCGTCGAGATGAAGCGCTTTTAAGCAGCGAAGGCCGGCGCGGTGCTGGCTAAGGCATTGACTACGCGAAACAAACTTCGGCAGACGGCGGCGCATCCCGGCAAGCCGTATGCGCCATATTTTGGTTAATTCCGGGCTCGAAAAATATTTAACCGACTTTTTGATACGCGCTTTTGGGGGCACTCTATCTTGCTACTTCGTGTCTTTCATGCATTATCAATACGTTATCTTGACTTAAAGTTTTGACAAGGTGCTATTCTTTATAATGGCGCATTATCCGGAAACCGCGGCGGCCGGGGCGAATAGTGCGGAGAACTGAGCATAACGCCGGGTTGAGAAGCCGGCTGGCGATGTTAAGCTTCCGCATGCATCATGGCTTCGGCCGGAGCCGGCGTGGCGAGGCTATGTTCGCGGCTATGCGCGTTCGCCGGCGCACGTTGGGGGGGGATTTTTGCATGAACCGGGCAGGTTTTAGGGACTTCCGCGATGGCTGACCGGCGCTACGAGGGCGCGAGCGTTTTGATTTCGGGCGCGGGCAGGGGGTTCGGGCGGCTGGCTGCGGAGCGGTTCGCTGCCGAAGGCGCCCGCCTTGCGCTCACCGATATCCTTGAAAAGGAGTTGGAGGAGACAGCTGCGGCGGTTAGCGCGCTGGGAGCGCAAGCTGTGGCGGTGGCCGACGATATTACGGACGAGGCGCTGGTGCAACGGCTTGTCGAAGAGGCGGTCAGCCGCTTCGGCCGGCTCGACGTTGCCATCAACAATGCCGGGATCGTTCACCCTTTCCGCAAGTTCACAGCGATCGATGCAGCGACCGTGGATCGCGTCGTCCGCACCGACCTCGTTGCGGTTTTCCAGGCGATGAAGCACGAGCTTCTGCAGATGGAGGCTCAGAGGAGCGGGGCGATACTCAACGTGTCCTCGGTTGCCGGCATAGCCGGAGCGCCGCTTCTTGCCGTTTACTCCGCGGCAAAGCACGGTGTGATCGGGCTGACGAAATCGGCTGCCCTAGAATATGCGAGATTCGGCATCCGCATCAATGCGATATGCCCGTCCTTCGCTGCCACGCCGATGGTTACGGAGGGCCTGGGCTCCATGCACGGGACGGCTGAGGAGGCCACGGCGCGGATAACGGTGGCAATTCCTATGCGCCGGCTCGCCGAGCCCGGCGAGGTCGTGCAGGCCATGCTCTGGATTTGCAGCCCGGACAATAGCTTCATGACCGGGCATGCTTTGGCTATCGACGGCGGCCTGACCGCGATTTAGAGCCGCGGCGTTTAAAGCCGCCGCCTTCAAAACGATATAAGATCTTTCCCACTAACCAATGAGGCAATCATGGCTAAAGGTCAAAAGCGAAGCAGCCGCGAACCGAAGAAACCCAAGGCAGAGAAGCCGAAGCCCGGAGCAACATCTCCTACGTTTTTGAAAGAGAAACCCGGCGCCGGCTCGGGAGCGAAGAAGTAATCTCCCTAATCGCTAGAGCCCATCCGTTTTCGATGGACTCAAAAGCGGGCTCTAAGGCTTGGTTCTATTGTGCATCTTCATCGAACCTGATCCCAGGAGGGCAACCCCCTAAGCAGAGTTCGCAAAAGTGGCCTTCCCGGTTTTGCGATAAAACTCTGCGAAAACAAAAGGTCCTAAGCAGACTCCGTTGGCCTAGCCAACGGATGCCTACCTAGGTGTAACGTCTCAGCAGGTTGCTCATGGGAAGCTGAGCAGGTATGTGAATTTTGCCACAAACCACTGCCTGCCGGAGCGTCCCATGAACGTGCATAAGAATGCCAAACTGACGCCCCTCGGTCGAGAA
>JBKQQS010000037.1:0-13199 GCA_052144215.1 Rhodomicrobium sp. | reverse complement strand
GGCTTCGTTGCAAGGGTCTGCCGGGCCACAGCCAGCACCACCGCGAGCATGTTCTTGGCACGGTGGTTCACCTCGTGCATGAGCAGATCGACCTGCTCTTCGTGGCGCTTGCGCTCGGTAATGTCGCTCGCAGCCCCGAACCACTCGACGATTTCGCCCTTCGCATCCACCAGCGGGATCGCACGGGAATGCGTCCAGCCCAAAGTCCCGTCTGTGCGCTTAATACGATGCTCGAGGTCGAACACACCTTTGGTTTCGATCGCTTTCTGGATCGCCTGCCAAACGTGAGCCTGGTCGTCCGGGTGAATGTACTCAGTCAGCCAAGCTTCGCTCGGCTGTTCGGTGTCCGCGATGAAACCGCGGCCGTCCAGCTGACGCATTTCGGTCCAGTCCGCGCTCATCCGGTACACCACGTCGGAGGTTGCGCTCATAAAGGCCCGGAGCCGTGCCTCGCTCTCGCGCAGCGCGTCTTCCGCCTGCTTGCGCTCGGCAATGAGGCAGAGCGTTTGTTCCATCTCGCCGTGCTCGCGGCGTGTGCGCAAAGCGGTGACGCCATAGGAGACATCGCCGGCCAGCTCGACGAGCAGAGCCACTTCGTCTGGACCGAAGGCATGGGGTTCGCTTGCATAGATGGTCAGCGCACCGAACACGCCCGCTTTGTCCTTCAGGGGGAGCGAGATGCTTGATAGGTATCCCCTTTTTAAGGCCAGTTCCCTCCAGGGGCCCATGACGGGATTCTCTATGATGTCGTTGTTGAATTGGGGAGTCCCGGTCCGGATCGACATGCCGGAGGGTCCGCGGCCATAGGGGTTATCTCCCCAGCTGATTTTGGCCAGAGCGAGATAACCTGCTTCGTGCCCGGCATGGGCTACGGGCCTGACGGATTTTTCCTCATCGTGCTCCACCCGTCCGATCCAGGCCATGCGGTAACCGCCGCTCTCGACGATCACGCGGCACATGGCCTGGAACAGCCCGTCCTCGCTCGTGGCGCGAACCAGGGCCTGATTTCCATCGGCCATGGTCCTGAGGATACGGCAGAATCGCTTGGTTTTCTCTTCGGCTTGCCGGCGCAGGGTGATGTCATGGAGGCGGGCGGCGAGCACGGCTTCTTTGCCGGTGCCGGCGGTGAAGAGGCTAGCCTCCGCCACGAAGGCCTCCTGGCCGTCGCGGAATCCTTCGATTTCGAGACGCTCTTCCGCTATGGGCTCACCTGCTGAAGCCTTGCGCAATGAGCCGGCAAAGCACCGGCGCAAGGCTTCCGGCAGGCCGCTTTGGGTAATCGGATGCCCCAGCATCGCCGAGGCCGGCAGGCCGAAAAGCGTCTCGGCGGCGCGATTGAAGGCGGCCACCGTACCTTGCAAGTCCACAGCGACGAATGCGTCCGGCGTGCTGTCGATAATCGCAAGGATGTGCGCCTCGCTGCTCCGGAATTTTGCGCGCTGCATGCTCCCCCCGGAAGGACAGCCCGCCATCGCCGGGCCGCCCTATCTATCTCCGATCGATCGCTTTTCGTCTGGATCGTGCCTTTACACGCGCCATTTCGCAAGTGTTAGCCACCCGATCCCCGGCGCCTGCGTCGTAGGGGATGGGCGGCGGGGCAGGGAGGGGCGCCCGCGGGAATGACACTAAATGGGTTACCATCAATGACCCTTGGAACCATAACGCGGAGCGATGGCTACCGTGACAAGTACGCGTCATGCACTAAGCGCGCGATCCGCTCCATTTCCCGTAGCGGCTGGTACGTCCAGCTCTCGATCTGTCCCTTGAACAGGCGGATGCGTCCGCTTTGCTCTAAGCTGCGATGGAAGCGCGAGAATTTATCGCGCTGGCTCGCCGCGCGCCGGCCGATGGAAGGCAATATGACCACATGGACGGACTTGCCGGTGCTGCAGGCCTCCGTAATCATATTGACGGAGTCGCAGGTGACAACGAAGGCATCGGCGTGTGCTAGCATCCCGAAATAGGGGTTATCGCCGTCCCCGCCGGAGATGAAGGCGGGGCAGCCGGCGAGCACCTGGCGCAAGGTCTCGATATTGGCCGCACCGGTCCGGCGCGACCCGGTGATCAGCAGCCCGTAGCCTTGCTGCGAAAGTGCTTTGAGCTGTGCTGCGAGCTCTTGGACCTCCGCCTCGCCAAACGCATAGCGGGAGTTGGCGCCGCCGAGCAAAACGGCCACACGCGGATGCGGAATGCCGGCGAACCGCTCCGTCCAGCGCGGCGCTTCGGCGGCGAGACGCTCCGGCGTGATCCGGTGGAGTGCGCCATCCATGACAAGCACGTTGCTTCCGGTGAGGCCATCATGTGCCGGAACCACGATGCGGTTGAAGCGGTGGCGGAGCAAAACCGGGTCCTGAAGCTGCACGGTGAAAGTGCGGCCGCCGCTCTGCCTCTGTATATACATCGCCGGCAGGATGCTGGGGCGCCCCGTCGAAATGAGGATGTCCGGCCAAGGCGGCTCGATTTGATCGCCTCTCTTGCTGACGGCGTGGCGCTGAAAGGCCATGATGTGCGGGCTCAAAATGCGCCAAGGCGTCTTGAGGATGACGCGCTTGACCACAGGCGCCAGCCCCAGGGCTTCGGCCAGCCCGACTGTTTGGTTCTCCATGCCCGGACGCCCATCGGTCAGGGCCCAGCAGGAGGGAAGAGGATGCGGCCAGGATAGGCCCGCTACTGCCCCAAGAGGGCGCAATTCGGTCATGGCATCTTGCTCATCGATGAGGATTGCTCCCCGCCTAGCACGCATTAAGCGTAAGGAAAAGCTTCATCGCCGTTTAAGGCGAAGTTGCGGTTTTGCCGTTGAACGCGGCTCCAGTCCCGGCTATGACGTGGCAGGAAAGGACTTTTGACGGCATGAGTACGGCTTTTCAACTGTAGTGCGGAACAAGGACGAAGAATGACCACGGCGGGCGGCAGAGTCAGCGCCGGCACCCTGAGCTTGAACGCAAGCGGGGTGGCTGAGCAGTCCGGTTTGCGGCTTGCCTTGGCGCTGGTTGGCCTTCTCTTTATCTGCCGGCTTGCACTCGCTGCGGCTGCCAATCTCGCCGAGGACGAGGCCTATTACTGGCTTTGGTCGGCGCATCTCGCGCCCGGCTATTACGATCATCCGCCGATGATCGCCTATTGGATCAGGGCCGGGACCGCGCTTTTCGGCCAGACCGCCTTCGGCATACGCTTCGTTGGACTTATGAGCGCGCTGGCCGGGTCCTACGTCCTTTACCGGACGAGCCTTAGCCTGTTCCCCGGCCGCAATGAGGCACTCCTCGCCGTTTTGTGGTTGAATGCGACGCTGTTTGTGAACGCGGCCGCAATCATTGCAACGCCAGACACGCCGCTTGCCTTTTTTGCGATCCTTACCCTGTTTGCGCTGGCCAAGCTGATCGAGACGGGGCGCGGCGCATGGTGGTACGGCGTGGGCGCGGCACTTGGGCTCGCATTTATGAGCAAGTACACGGCGGTGCTTCTGCTGCCCGGCATCTTATTATGGACGGCCGCTTCGGCGAAGGGCCGGCGTTGGTTTGCGCGTCCGCAACCCTATATCGGCGCTCTCATCGCCGCGGGCGTGGCCGCCCCCGTCTTCTACTGGAATTACGCTCACGATTGGGTCTCGTTCGCAAAGCAGGCGGGGCATAGCATCAATGACAAGCCTGCGAGCGCGATTGCGAGCGTCGCGGAACTGTTAGGCGGGCAAGCGGGCCTCGCCACGCCCATCATCTTCCTGTTCTGCGTTTGCGGAAGCTTCTACGCTCTTTTTCGCGGATGGAAGCAAAAAGAGCCGCGCTGGCTGCTGCTTGGCGCCGTAACCGCGCCGGTATTCGTTTTCTTCCTTCTCCACGCGGCTAGCCAGAAGATCCAGCCGAATTGGCCGGGCTTTATTTACCCCGCTGCCATTCTGGCGGGCGTGCACGGCTTCCTTGCGCTTTCGAAGGAGCGCAAGGTTAAGCGATGGATCGAGGCCAGCTTCCGCTTCGCACCTTGGCTCGGCATCGCTTTCACGCTTGGGGCCTTCGTTCAGCTTGGGTTTGGCGCGATACCGCTCAAGGCCAGCCAGGACCCCACCTCGCGCCTTAAGGGCTGGTCTAAGCTTGGCGCAGAGATTTCGGCGCTGGCGCGTGCTGAAGGCGCGGCGGCCATCCTTACCGATCGCTACGCCATCACGGGCGAGCTTGCCTTTTACGGCGCCAATGGTCTGCCTGTGCTGCAAATAAACGAACCCATCCGCTACGTGAACTTTCCCATGCCCGATGAGGCTAAGCTCAAGAACGGCTCAGCGCTGTTGATCCTGCGCAGGGGAGGGGATGCGTCGCGCGCGGCAGCTTTTTTCGAAAGCGCCCGCCTTGTGGCCACGCTGACACGCGAGGCTGGATTTAATTCCCGCGATGCCTATGATGTGCACCTTCTTACGGGCTATCGGGGCGGACTTTTCCAACAGGCGGGCGCGCCTTTTTGCGGGGCGGTATCAAAAGAGGACAGAGCATGCAATTAGAAACAGCCGGCTTCCGGCGGGCTGCTGAAGCGAACGAGCTGCAAGAGGGACCCGAGCTAACCGTCATCGCTCCGAGCTTCAACGAGCGGGACAATGTCGAGCCGCTTATCGCGAAGCTTTCCGCAGCGCTGAAGGGCATCCATTGGGAGGTGATATTCGTCGACGACGATTCTCCGGATGGAACGTCGGAGCGCGTGCGCGAGCAAGCGAGGCGCGACTCGCGTGTGCGCTGCGTGCAACGCCTCGGCAGGCGCGGACTGACCTCCGCCTGCGCCGAAGCCGTGCTCGCCTCGTCCGCGCCCTACATCGCGATCATCGACGCCGACTTGCAGCACGACGAGACCCTGCTCCCGCGCATGCTGAACGTGCTGCGCGGCGGGGATGCGGAGATCGTCATCGGCAGCCGGTACACCGAGCGCAAGCTTTCGGACGGATTCTCACGTGTCCGCCAACAGATGAGCTTCATTGCAACAAGGCTTGCCCAAACCATCCTTCACGCGAACCTCACCGATCCGGTGAGCGGATTCTTCATGGCCAAGCGCGAGGTGTTCGAGGGCGCGATCCGCGATCTTTCCGGCATCGGCAATAAAATTCTTGTCGATATATTCGCGTCGTCCAAGCGGCCCTTGCAATTCAAGGAGCTGCCCTATCGATTCAAGGAGCGCCTGCACGGCGAAAGCAAGCTCGATACGCTCACCGTCTGGGAATACGTGGTGCTTCTGGCCGATAAGCTGTTCGGCAAGTTTGTCCCTGTCCGGCTCATCCTGTTCAGCCTGGTCGGCATTAGTGGCGTGTTTGTCCATTTCATCGTATTTTGGAGCGCTCTTCTTTCGGGCGTAGCGGCAAGCTACTCCCCCGACGCCGCGGTTCAATTCAAGATGGCGCAGGCTACAGCCACAATCGTTGCGGCTACCTCGAACTTCTTCTTGAACAATATCTTGACCTACCGCGACAAACGCCTTCGCGGCTGGGCGGTCTTACGCGGACTCATCTCGTTTCTGGCTATCTGCAGCGTCGGCGCGGTCGTCAGCGTCTCCTTCGCGGGGCAGGTCTTGGCTTGGTTCCCGGAAGGCTTGCGCGCTAGCAAATATGTATTGAGCTTTGCCGCGCTCAGCGGCATCGCCGTGAGCACGATTTTGAACTTCTCGGCGACCGCCATATTCACCTGGAAACGGAAGTAGTCATCTAAGGCGAGGAGGGGCGTCCAGCCCTTCCTCAGCGTTCACGCCCGCGTGGGCCTGCTCCATTTTTTGATATTCATACATTCAAACGTTTTGATATAATGCGGTTTCTTGCCAGTCCGAAATCGGTTCGGCGGCAAAAGCTGCGGCTCGCGCGGCCGCGCTCATGGAAACCGGTATGAGGAAACGTCATGGCCTACGAATTCGAGGGAAAAACGATAGAGACCACTGCGTCTGGCTATCTCGTCAACCAGGACGACTGGAGCAGGGAACTGGCTGAGCATATCGCAAGCAAGGAGCAGATTACGCTGACCGGCCGGCATTGGGACGTGATCGGCTATCTGCGCGACGAGTATTTCAATAACAATGAAAATACGCCGAATACGCGCGCCATCCTCAAGGCGATGTCCGAGAAATGGAATGAGAAGATCGATCAGAAGACGCTCTACGATCTGTTTCCGCTCGACCCTTCGAAACAGGGCGGCCGTATCGCCGGCGTTCCTGAAAGCCGCCGCAAGGGCGGATACTGAAGCGAGCCATCGGATTGCTTGATGCGCTGGCAGGGGGCGGAATGATACTAGCTCCGGCCTGCCTTCTTTGTCATCCTGGATACGGCGCGAGCGCCGCTCCGGGATGACAAGGAGGGCGGCGCACCGCTTCGTGGCTCGTGCCGCGCAGGGGATGACGCCAATGGGCCGGTGAAGCGATTAGCGGGATCTGGTATGAGTCCCAAGGCCGGGCGAAGGTGGAGAAAGTTCACCCTTCCAGCACAATGGACGGTGGCGCTGGAAGGGCTGCGCTCGTGACGCTTGGTTTGGGGGGGTGGGGCAAAGCGTCACAATCAAAGGCTGTCACTTAATGTTTGAAGAGTGGTAAAGACGAGCTGCAAAAGCGAAAAGATACTCGGCGTATGAATAAGCTGAATGTTTAAAGACGCGCTTTTTGCGTTTCTCTTTCTCCTGGCGGCTTTACCGGCAAAATATGCCTTTCATTACACTCAATCTTGCCGTTTGGTTGTAGAATATTTCTGCTTCAATCGCCAGGATTAGCGGTTTACGTCCATTTTCACTCCAGCGGCTTGGCTTGCAACCTGCGCTTATGGCAAGCCTTTCCTTTTGAAGGGCGATACCGAGGGACACCAGCGCTGGCACATGCCGGTGCAATTCCAGCCTGCGGGCCCCGGTAGCCAGAGAAGAGGGCTGCCGTGCCGAAGACGGCTCAGCCTTGAGCCGTGCCGGTCCTTTGCAGTGGCGATGCGCTAAGTTTTTGTTTTATCGTGCGTCTTTATCGAAAAACCGCTTCACACTTTTCCGGACGCACTCTAAGCGCTACGGCGGGAAACCCAGGACACGATATCGCGGACCACCTGCTGGAACGCGCTATTCAAAGCCTGTATCCCAGCGCCCGGATCTTGGCCTGCCGCCTGCTGGCGCGCCTGAAATCTCTTTGTGGTCACGACGGCGTTATTGCGCTCATCGACCAGTTTGACATAGACGTCGACAACGGCTTCGGCGCTGCCGGGTGCCGCTTCCACCTGAAAATCGCGGATTTCAATGGCAAGCGATAGATCGCCCGACACTCGGTCCTGGTTCGTCAGGACCGCGCGGAAGGCACCGGAATTTGCGAGAGATTCAACGAGCCTTGCCTGAAAAAGGCGCGGCAGCCGGTCGCCCCACGCAACGCCTGGGTAATAGGCGACGCGCCCATTGGCGCCTTTTACGAGGATTTCCTCGGTGTCGATCGTCTTAACCGCGACGGGAGGCGAAATCATCAGCTGTACGCTGCGCGCGCCCCGCGCCTTTTCCATAGGCGGAGCTTGCAGATCGTAAGTCGCAGGGGCAGACGCGCCCAATAAGCCGGAGCAGCCGCAAAGCATACTTGCGGTCGCAAAAGCGGCCATTGCTCGTATCAGTTGCATCGGTTATCCCAGATTATGCCCGTGCCTATGGTTATCAAATTCATAGCTAACAGCCAAATACTTAGCGCCAATTTACGACAGCGCTAGTATTTTGGAGATTGTTGCCCGCCGAGCAAAAAACTTGTCGGATTTCGTTCGACTTTTTGAACCACGCGATCGAGACTGTCGGCTAAGCGCCTGCCATCCTTCATAAAAAGCTCGAATTCGCGGAGCGAGCGCTCCGCTTGCAAGGTAAGCTCGGCCGATTTGTCGCCGAGAGACTTGTCCAGTTTCTCCGCGAGCTGGCGAAAAGAAATCGCCGCTTGTTGCACCTGCGACACAACAGAATCCGGGTTATCCGAGGTTGCGCCTGCAACGCGGTCGACTGCGGCATCGACCTTGACGGCGATCTTGTCGAGCCGCTCGGTCAGCGCCCTAAGATCTCTGACGAACGCCGCGGCGTCATCCTTGCGCTCCGCCAAGGCGGTCGTGAACGACTCAACATTCGTGATCGTGTGGCGCAGCGAATCCTCATTATTCGCGATGAGATTGCTAAGGCGCGCCATCAACGCAGTCGCTTGGCCTGCCGCATCCGAAACGCCGGCCAGAAGCCCGCCGGCGCCCGGATCTGCATAAATTACGGGATATTTTTCGTTCGTCTTGGCCTGAAGCATGGCTGCGTCAGGAGTGCCGGGGGTGATCTCCATGGCGATAAAGCCCGCAAGGCCTTGCTGGGAGATGCGAGCTCTCGAGTTGGTGCGCACGGGGGTTTCGCCGCGGACGGTTATGAGCGCGCGCACCTTCCGTGTATCTTCGGGCACAAGCTCGATGGAGCGGACTGCGCCAAAGCGGATGCCGTTGAAAAGGACGGGCGAGGCTTCCGTCAGACCCTGAACCGAGCCATCGAAGATGACGAAATAGTTTTTGCCCTCAGGGCCGGAAGCGTCGTTTCCCATCCAATAGATGAAGCCCAGGAGCAGCCCGAGCACGCCCAGCACAAAAACGCCGATGATAAGGTAGTTAGCCCTTGTTTCCATACGCTATGACGCCTTTTCGATAAGCCGTGCCCGTTCCCCGCAGAAATATTCCCGCACCCAGGGGTGTCCCGGATTTTGTACAAGCTCCCTCGGCGAGCCCTCGCGCACGATACGCTTGTCCGCAAGCACTGCGACCCGGTCGCATACGGCGAAGATACTATCGAGGTCGTGAGTAATCATGTAAACGGTAAGGCCGAGCGTTTGCTGCAAATTTCGAATGAGCCGGTCGAAAGCCGCCGCTCCTATAGGATCGAGACCGGATGTCGGCTCGTCCAAGAATACGATATCCGGATCGAGCGCAAGGGCGCGAGCCAGCCCAGCCCGTTTACGCATGCCCCCCGATAGCTCCGAAGGAAATTTGTGGGCCGCGTTCGCCGGAAGGCCGGCCATGGCGATTTTCAGGCGGGCGAGTTCGTTCATTGTCTTAAGCGGCAGGTTCAAATGCTCGCGCATGGGGACCTGAACGTTTTGCAGGACTGTGAGCGAGGAGAACAGCGCGCCATCCTGGAAGAGCACGCCCCAGCGGCGCTCGATGGAGGTGCGCTCCTCTCTTTCCACGGTGCTGAGATCGCTCCCGAGAACCTCGATGGTCCCCGATTCGAAGGGCATAAGACCGAGCACCGTGCGCAACAGCACAGATTTGCCGGCGCCCGAGCCTCCGGCAACCGCCAGGACTTCGCCCCGATAGACATCGAGGTTCAGATTTTCGAAAATGAGCTGCGAACCTATACGTTTCGTGAGTCCGCGAAGCCTGATCGCATATGCTTCTTTGCCACCATTCGCCAAAGAAGCGGTTTGCCGGTCCGTCCCCGATTCCATGGCTAAAACCCGCTCGCGGATAGAAAGATTGCGAAGACGGCGTCGAGCACAAGCACAAGAAAAATGGCTTTAACCACGGCGGCGGTGACTTGCGTTCCAACCGATTCGGCGCTGCCTGTAACCCTCAGGCCTTCCAAACAGCCGACAAGGCCGATTACGAGCGCCACGAACGGCGCCTTGATCAGCCCGACGTAAAAGTGCTTGGCTGTGACCGCGGCGTTGAGCCTTTGCAGGAAAATCGGCGTGTCGAGCGCGAGATAGATTTTCGACATGACGGCCCCGCCGGCAAGGCACATGATGTCGGCAACGAACACGAGGAGCGGCAAGGCCACGATCAAGGCGAGGATGCGCGGCACGACGAGCGTTTCGATCGGATCGATCCCGAGCGTGCGCATGGCGTCGATCTCCTCGCGCATTTTCATCGTGCCGATTTGAGCCGTGAAGGCGGACGCCGACCGGCCGGCCACCATGACCGCAGCAAGAATTACCCCAACCTCCCGCAGCGAGAGGATGCCAAGCATGTCGATGGCCAGCGTCTCGGCGCCGAAGTTCCTGAGCTGGCGCGCGCCTTGCTGCATAATGACGCCGCCAATGAGAAAACAGACCAGCGAGACGATCGGTACGGCAGTGAGGCCCGTCATCTGGATTTGATGGATGAAGGCGGTGCCCCGGAATTTGGACGGCCTCGCGATCACTCTGCCGAGAGCCGCGGTTGTCTCGCCCAGAAACATGGTTAAGCTGATCGCATCGCGGCCGATTGCCGTGAGCGCGGAGACGAAGCGCCTGATGAAATCCGCGATGGGCTGGCTTCGCGGTGCGGCTTCTGCGGCCGCCGATGCTGCGCGGGCGACTTCGTCGAGAAGGAATTGATGCTCGGGCCGCACGTTGATGAAACGGGCCGCGGTGCCGCCGATGCTTTCGCGAAAGCTGACGAGCGCCAGGGCGCCTGCCGTATCCAGCATTTGCAGGCGGGCAAGATCGATTTCAGGCGCCTGCGCGCCCCTCGGGACTTCGCGGGAGCTGGGAAGCGCAGCGTGAACTTTTTCGAGGACGGCGAGCGTCCAATCGCCGGATAGCTCGATGCGCACGGCTCCGGCAGCCGCAGCGATCCGGCAGCCGGGATGGTATTCTGAAATGGCATGGCGATTGAGCATGGACACTGCCGGAGGACGCTTTTCTTAAGGCATAGCCTCGATCGGGGCAGGAGTCCAAGAACCTTTCATGGCAATTGCATGACCGCAGCAAGCGCGTGAAGAAATCGAATAGCGGCGTTACAGACGGTTTACAACCGTCATTCCCAGCCCCGCCTGCCTCGGCGGGGCTAGACTCCACCATTCAGGCCGGCATTTATGCCGGCTGGATCCGGAAGCCCGCGAGAGGCGGACCTCCGGGTTGCCCGTGGGAGGCAATCAATGATGGTTGTGCATCTCGCCCATGCCGGAGGACGATTTCTCTATTTTCACCTCGACACTCACGGAGCCCGCTTTGGCAAATGTCAGCGTAAGGGGAACGGTTTGCCCCTCCTCGAGCCGCTTCTTTAGACCGAACAGCATGATGTGGCTGCCCCCCGGTTTGAAGTCCGCCGCCGCGCCCGGTTGAATTTCGATGCCGTCTTTTACAGCCCGCATTTTCATAACGCCGTTCTCGTTGAGCGTTTCATGCAGTTGGGTCCGTTCAGCCACCGGGGTTTCGGCGGAAACGAGCTTATCGGCTTCGCTGCCTCCGTTTTTGATGGAAAGATAGGCCGCGCCGTTTTTCTGGCCCTCGGCGGTTGGGCGCGCCCACGGGTGAGAGATTGTCAAGTCTCCCTGCCGGAACTCCTGAGCTTGAGCTGCGGCAAGGCTGAAGAGGGCAAGCGCACCGGCCGCGGCAGCGAGGAAAGTAAGTCTTGTCATGGTCCAATCCTATTTGCTTTACAACTGAAGCAAAAGCGCGGGAGGGGGGCCCGCGCTTCAGGCACCGTGCGCGCCGGCGTTTTCCACCGGAGGCTAGAGCGGCCTGCAGCGGAACAAGGCCAGAAGGCGCATGTTCCGCTACAAACAATCTGTTTTAGAACTTTATGGTTATGCCGCCGTAAATGTTGCGGCCCATGCCCGCAAGGGGGGTGAACGGTCCCGTGTCGTAATTGCCCGGCAAGCCGGCCGCAGAGTTGCCTAGATAAGCGCCACCGAGAGGCGAGTAGTATTGCTGATTGAACAGGTTCTCGACGCCGAGGTCGAAGCGGACCTGACCCCATTGGTAGCTGCTGCGCAGATTGACCAGTGCGTAGCCGGGCGTTTGCAACTCGTTGCGGACCGTCTCAACATCGGTCTTGGCGTCCACGAGCTGCAGCTCGGCGGCGCTGCTCCAGTTCCCCAGCTTGTGCTCCAGGGTCAATTTCGCGTTGAGCGGCATCATGTGGTAGAGGCCGCCGCCGGTAACGAGATTGATGCCGCGGTCGTAGCCCGCAACGCCCACCAGCGAGAACTTGCCGTACTCATCGCTATAGTGCAGCGGCATGCGGCCGTAGAGGTCGGCACCGAATATTTCCGCGTCTTGGTTTACGTATATCAGTTCCACGGCGCCCGATGTGTTGGTTTGAGTGCCGCACATCGACCACCCCGCCGGCAGCTGCGTATCGGCCGCCCCGCACCGCCTTACGTCGATGTAATTGGCCACATAGGAGTAGTAAGGGGTGATTTTCAGCTCCCAGTCCTTACTTGGGCCGTCCTTGATGGAAACGCCATCGTGCCAGTCATAGCTGAAGCTCAGCGTATAAGCCGTCTCCGGCTTGAGGTTGATATTGCCAACGTAGAAATTGCCGTCGCCCGCCCAGCCGTTCATCATGGCTGCCATTGGGAAGGTGGACCAATCGTAACGCTCGTACAGACTTGGCGAACGCGTCTTCATCGAGAAGCCGCCTTCGTAGGTGCTCCACAAATCGGCCTGGTAACGGGCGAGCGCCGTTGCATCGAAGTTCACATCGGTGCGCGCACGATTCTGAGCATTGAACCAATCCGCGTCAGGATAGTATAAGAAGTTTGGGAAATTTGGGTCCGTCGCGTCGCTGTACCCTTGAACGCGCCCGGTATTCATCCAAACGGTGTCATTGCGCACGCCCAAGAGCGTCGTCCACTGCGGGTCCCATTTCCGCTCCCACTCGGCGAAAGTGCCGAGATCGTAGCGCTGTCCATTGCGGATATTCCAGAAGGTGTTCGGCCCCATATAGGGATCCTGGCCTGGCACCGGCGGCCACCAATCGTCCAGCAGGAAGCCGTGGAAATCGCTGCCAACGCGCAGCATATCGCGCGGAGACTCCAATATTTCCGCCTTCGCCGCATAGCCGAAGTTCTGGCCGTGGGTATTCATGGGCATGGGGGAGTCGCCCATATAGGCGAGCTTGTCGCCTTCGGTGCCCAGATTCATCTCGTGCCGCGTATCCTGATAATAGGCACGCAGATCGAGCTTGCCCCAGTCGAACCGTCCCGTGTAGTGGCCGTTCACGAACCAGGCCGTGTTACCGAACAGATCCATATACTCGTTGGGAAAGCCCTCGTAAGAGATGTGCTGTACGCCGCCTTCGATGACGAGCAAATTGCTATTGTCGCGCACAGCCACCGACAGTTTGTGGTTTTGAGTATCGTAGAGCGTCGAGTCTATCGTGGTGCCGTTGCCATCCTTGTAATCGCCGGATTTTGCCCAAGAGCCGGTATAGGTGATGTTGATATTGCTCGTCGCCGCCGAAACCGTGCCGCTGGTAGAGATGCCATCGCCATTGCTGCGTCCGAAAACGGAGATCGAGC
>JBKQQS010000036.1:0-53809 GCA_052144215.1 Rhodomicrobium sp. | reverse complement strand
GCGCCCGCACCAGCCGCAAGCAGCTCTCAAGGCTTGGGAATATCCGGACCACATGGGTGCGCCGCTTGATCTCCTGGTTCAGCCGCTCCAGCATGTTCGTGGACTTCATATGCTTGTGGTGGGCAAGCGGCAGCCGGTAGTAGGACAGCGTCTCTTCGATGTTCTCCTCCACCCAGGCGCAGAGCTTGGGGTATTTCGCCTGCCATTTGGCAAGCCAGGCGGCGATGTCGCGGCGCACCTCGGCCAGTTCCCGCCGGTCGTAGAACCAGCGCAGCTCGCGCAAGCAATCGTCGTCCACCTTGCGCGGCACGTAATCGAGCGCGTTCCTCAAAAAATGCACATAGCAGCGCTGCCAGACCGCTTCCGGCAGCACTTCGCGGATGGCGGCTTTGAGCCCAGCATGATCGTCCGAGACCACGAATTCGACGCCGTCCAGGCCGCGGTTGCGCAGGCTTAAGAGAAAGTCCTTCCAGCTCGACCGGCTCTCGCGGTTGGCGAGATCAACCGCCAGGATCTGGCGCCGGCCCTCCCAATCCACCGCCACGGCAATGAGCACGGCCTGGCTCACGATGATCCCGTCCTGGCGGACGCGCTCGTAGCGTGCATCCAGAATGAGATAGGGGAATGGCTCCTTGAGCCGGCGTTCCGAAAAAGCACGCAGCTTCTCATCCAGGCTCTTGTTGATGGCGCTGATGGAGCTGGCCGAAAAGCTATGGCCGCACAGGGCTTCCGTGACCGCCTTCACCTTCCGCGTCGAGACACCCTGCACATACATCTCCGCCAAAGCTCCAACCAGCGCCTTCTCCGAGCGCTGATAGCGCTCGAACAGCTCCGTCGAAAACCGGCCGTCCCGGTCCTGGGGAACCCGCAGCTCAAGCACCCCAACCCGCGTGATCAGAGCCCTTTGGTAATAGCCGCTGCGGTAGCCAAGGCGCCCCTCGGTCCGCTCGCCTTTCTCCGCCGCAAGCGCTTCCGTCATCTCCGCTTCCAGCGCCGCCTGCACAAGGCCCTGAACAGCGCTGCGGACAAAATCCTCGTCCCGTTCCAGTAGCGCTTTGATCGCGACAACCTTGGCTCTATCCTCTCCCTTGGTCATGGTCTGCTCCCTCTGCAAAGGGTTGGTGACGTCGAACATCGCCTGCATACCATTGGCCGCCTCAGACCATTTTGCAGAACTATCAGAACACTACCTGGTATTAGTGAGCGCCGCGCTGATGCTCCCCGGCGCTCTGCGGCCGCGTTTCCTTCGGGCGGGTGCCCTTCGCAAAGTCCTTTGCTTCCGCGCGCAATTGCTGGGCAGCACGCTCACCGGTCTCTTCCGTTTCCCGGATAACCTCTTGAACCTCCTCCTGAACTTGCTTGGCCGTGCCGCTCAATTCATGAATGCTCTCCTGGTAGTGATCGAAAGCCTGCTTCACAAAGTCCGTTTGCGCATCCGCGAAGCGCTTTGGGATCTCTGTGTATTGGGCGAGATGGTTGCTCCAGAAATTCAGCCACGCCCGGTTCATCGACATCGCATAGTGGCAGGCTGTGCCTGCCATGCGGCCTGCATTTTCCGCCGCTGCACGCTGCGCATCCAAGAGCACGCCCGCGTCCGGTATTTGCCCGCTCATTCCGTTTAGACTGAAGGGTTCGCGATTACTTGCCATGCCACTCTCTCCTTAGAGAGCGTCCGGAAAAGTGCGAAGCGGTTTTCCGATAAAGACGCACGATAAAGCAAAGGCTTAGAGCCCGCTTTTGATTCCATCAAAAGCGGATAGGCTCTAGGGTTTGCAGCGCAACAGGGTACACGCAGAGTTGTTCCAAGAGTGCGCCCCCGCGCGGCAGCGGCAGCGGCCGTTCATCGTCCGGCCTAACTTTCCAGGTAACGTCATCTTCATGCTAGACTGACGGCCGCGAGCTGGACCGCTACGAATTCAACATCGCGCACGCTCACTTACTGAGCGTCATCAAGCTAGCATTGCCGCCGGCCGCAGCGGTGTTGACGGAGATCGTTTTCTCTTTGACGAGCCGGAACAGCGCGAAAGCGGGCGTGCCCAAGACCGCTTGCACGATGGGGCCGGGGCGT
Source organism: Rhodomicrobium sp. (assembly GCA_052144215.1). Taxonomy (GTDB): domain Bacteria; phylum Pseudomonadota; class Alphaproteobacteria; order Rhizobiales; family Rhodomicrobiaceae; genus Rhodomicrobium. Next base: position 51,741 of record JBKQQS010000036.1, on the reverse strand, counting down.
GCGGCTAGCTCTCGAAGCGTTTCTGCCAGTTCGGCGTCATCCGAAAGCAAAACCGCGTCGAACTTGGCCGTCTGCCACGCGCTCGCAAATTCGATATGCGGCCGCAAAGGATCCGGCAGAAGTTTGCGCAAGGCCGCGAGGCCCTCGGCGTCCGGCAAAATGAAGCGGTTTGCGGTTGCAAGCGCGGCCCCGAATTGATGCAAAGCATCGAAGATCGTGGCAGCGATCCCGAGCAGGCGGCCGCGTGGCAGGAAGCGAAGCCGGTTGTCCTCTCCCACCGGGCCAGGCAGCGCCATTTCCACCGCCAGAGGCGAAGTTTCCGCATAGAGCCTGAGCAAATCCGCAAGCCGGGCGCGTTCCCCCGCGTCAAGCAGGCCGCTCGCACCGGCACTCGCCCACGCCATGAAGTTCCGGAAGGTGGCGAGCTTGGTTTCGTCGCGCGCGCCCGTGAGCCTCGGTGGCGGACCGGCTCGAAGCAGACGGTGGAGGGTGAGCGGGCCGCCAGCCTTGGGACCCGTCCCCGAAAGCCCCTCGCCGCCGAAGGGCTGGACGCCGACCACAGCGCCGATCATGTTCCGGTTCACGTAGATGTTGCCCGCGTGCGCGCGCGCCGCGATGAAATCGATGGTTTCGTCGATGCGGGAGTGGATGCCGAGCGTCAGGCCGTAGCCCGTGCCGTCGATCTCTTCGATGAGGCGGGCGAGGCCGCTTCTTGCGAAACGGACAACATGCAGAACCGGACCGAAGACCTCGTGCGTCAGCTCGCCGATCGAGGCTATCTCCAAGAGCGTTGGCCCAACGTAGGTGCCTTGGGCGCAAGGCGGCGGAAGCGGGTTCTGAAACAAAATGCGGTTCCGGCGGGAGGCGATGTAGGCGTTGAGCGCTGCTTGCGCCTCGGTATCGATCACCGGGCCGATGTCCGTCTCGATGCGCGCGGGATCTCCAAGCCGAAGCTCAGCCATCGCGCCTTTGAGCATATCGAGGACGCGGTCCGCGATGCCGTCCTGAAGGCAGAGAACCCGAAGTGCCGAGCAGCGCTGACCGGCCGAGTCGAAAGCCGAGGTGAGCACGTCGCCCACCACTTGCTCGGGGAGCGCGGAGGAATCCACGATCATGGCATTCTGCCCGCCGGTTTCCGCGATGAATGGGATATTGCCTCTTGCCGAAAGCGTCCTCTGAATGAGGCGCGCCACCTCGGTTGAGCCGGTGAACAGTACGGTTTTGGCCCTCGGATCGCCGGCAAGTGCTGCACCCACCTCTCCCGCTCCCGGAAGAAGCTGCAAGACATCGCGCGGAATGCCCGCCTCGTGGAGAAGCCGCACGGCAGCAGCCGCGATGAGCGGGGTCTGCTCTGCCGGCTTCGCGAGCACGGGGTTGCCCGCCGCCAGTGCCGCAGCAATTTGTCCGGTGAAAATCGCGAGCGGAAAGTTCCAGGGGCTGATGCACACCGCCGGCCCAAGCGGCTCATGCGCCGCGCTAAGCGCTCGGGCTTGCGCCGCGTAGTAGCGGCAGAAATCGGACGCCTCGCGAACCTCTAAGACCGCGTTGGGCATCGTGCGGCCGGCCTCGCGGACGAGAAGCGCACAAAGATGGTCCATGGAGCGCTCTAGGAGGCCGGCGCCGCGGTCGAGGATTGCGGCCCGCTCAGCTGGAGCCGAGTGCGCCCAGAAAGGGGCTGCGCTTGCGGCGGTTGCCATTGCTGCGCCGGTATCGGCCGCGCTCGCGTCCGAGGCAAAGCCTACGATGTCCGCATGATTTGCCGGATTGAGGACCGGCCTTCTTGCGGCCGGTGGCGCCGCAGAGGAGGCAAGGACCGGCACCGCTTCGTAGCGCACGGCGCGGCTTTCTTCGATCGCGCTCTCCAGCCTGCCGCGCTCCGCCGCATCGGACAGGTCGAGCCCCTTCGAGTTCCTGCGCTCCGTGCCGAACAAATCCGCAGGCAGCGCAATGGCGGGATGGGCCGCGCCCGCATACTTCATCGCTTCGCCGGCGGGATCGGCGATGAGGTCTTCGATTGGCGTGGTCTCGCCGGCAAGCTGGTGCACGAACGATGTGTTCGCGCCGTTCTCCAAAAGCCTGCGCACGAGATAGGCGAGCAGCGTCTCATGCGTTCCTACCGGCGCATAGATCCGGCACGGGCGGTTGAGATTGCAGGCGCCGACGACATGACCGTAAAGCGTCTCGCCCATGCCATGCAGGCACTGAAACTCGTATTCGCCTGGCCTGAACTCCGCGCCCGCGAGGTGATAGACCGCCGAAAGCGTTTGCGCGTTGTGGGTTGCAAATTGCGGAAAAACAAGATCGCGCCTTGCCAAAAGCCGCTTCGCACAGACGAGGTAGCACACATCCGTGTAAGCCTTGCGCGTAAAGACCGGATAGCCCTCAAGCCCATCCACCTGTGCGCGCTTGATCTCGCTGTCCCAATAAGCGCCCTTTACGAGGCGGATCATAAGGCGCCGCTTCGTGCGCTCTGCCAGCGAAAGCAGGTAATCGATCACGCAAGGCGCGCGTTTCTGATAGGCTTGCACCACGAAGCCAAGGCCTTGCCAACGGCCAAGCGCGCTGTCAGATGCAAGCGCATCCAGCAAATCGAGCGACAGCTCCAAGCGATCGGCTTCCTCGGCGTCGATATTGAAGCCGATGCCGCGACCGCACGCCTTGATGGCCAAAGAGCGTAGCCGGGGATAGAGCTCACCCCGCACGCGGTCCCTTTGCGCATAGCTATACCGCGGATGCAGGGCCGACAGCTTCACCGAGATCCCGGCGCTATTGTAAACGCTGCCGCCTCGCCTGGATGCGCCTATCGCATCGATGGCGTGCTCGTAAGAGGCCATGTATCGCGCGGCATCGCCAGCGGTGACGGCGGCCTCGCCCAGCATGTCGAAGGAGTAGAGAAAGCCGCGCGCCTCGAAAGGCCGCGCATGGTCCAGCGCCTCTTCGATGGTTTGACCGGTTACGAATTGCCGGCCAAGCAGCCGCATTGCCAAATCCATCGCCTGCCGGATGACCGGCTCGCCGCCGCGTGCGAGCGCCCGGGTGAGCGATGCGGCCATGCCCGGCTCGCTATGTGTGGCGACAAGCTTTCCGGTAATCAGCAGGCCCCAGGCGGACGCATTGACGAACCAAGAGGGGCTCGCGCCCACATGCGCGCCCCAATCGCCGCGGGAAAGCTTATCGCGGATGAGGAGGTCGCGCGTCTGGCGGTCGGGGATGCGCAGGAGCGATTCAGCCAAGCACATCAGCGCCACGCCCTCGGGGCTCGAAAGCGAGAACTCCCTCATCAGCGCTTCGACGCCGAAGGCGTGCGCGCGGTTTGCACGGACCTGACCGGCGAGCTTGCGCGCCAGCGCCGCAACGCTCTCCGCTGCAGGTGGATCCGTGCACGCTTCCGCTATGAGTGGCGGCACGCACGCGGGCTCCGGCGTCCGGTATGCGGCAGCTATCGCAGCACGGCCAGCCGCCGCCAAGAAGCGTTGTTCGCCAGAGAACCGGTTATCGTGACCGCTCGTCACCTTGTCACCGCATCTTACATCCAACGGATATCGGCATTGCGGCGCCACCGGCCAAGACCGGCCTAATTCACCGGCACCGAAACGCTCAGCCCGGTGGTGAAGTTGAATGCGTCGCTGGAAGCGATGCGCGTGCCATTTTGGTTGCCGGCGAGCCCGCCCCAGGGCACGCCGTTCGCCTGGTCGTTGTTGTTGTAAGCGATGCGCGGGACGTAGCTCAAATATTCGCCTTGGCCGAACACGCCAACCGTGCCCCATCCGAGCTGACGCTTGAGGTCCAGCCGCACGGTGCCGATGAACGAGCCCTTTTCCTGGCTGCCATTGACGTAACCGCTGTCTTGGAAGTAGCCCACCGGAAGGATTGCCGTGTAACCGTTGTAGCGGCCCTGATACTCGGTGTCGGTGTAGTAGATGCCGGCCGTTGCGTCGATGCCGATCATCCAGCCATCGCCGAATGCCTCTTTCCGTTCGACACCCACATAGCCGCCATAATAATGCGCGTTCAAGATTTCTTTATATTTCGCGGGATCGCACACGAGCGGATCGATTGAAGTCATGTTTGCCGTCTCGTCCAGGCCTCGCATGGCCACACCCACTCTGAACGGCGAGAGCTCCTGAACCGGCCCTTCGTCCTTATAGCCGCCCCCTACCCACCAGCCAAGCCGGGCATCGACGGCAGCGCCGTAGTAATTGACGTCACGGTTCGTTGTGACGTTGAGATTGCCAAACGGGCCGGTGTTATTCGGCAGGCTAGGGTTCACGTCGGCAATATTCACGATCGCGCAGTCCGTCGTCAGGCTATACATGCAATGCGAGCTGGTTGTGCCTTGATAGTTGGCAAAAAAGCCGGAGACTCCGAAGCTTAGCAAGTTCCCGAACGGCGTAGCCGCCCCGGCAAAGTTCGCCAGGCCCACATCGGTCCGCCAGCCGTTGAGGTTGCCGTCGCCTGTGGTTTCTTGGCCAATCGCTTGGTTGAAAAGCGGTCCGCCCACTATCGTGACGTTCTTCATATCCGGCAATCCAAACCAGGAATATCCGCCGGAAACGGTGAGCTCGGAGCCGATGGGCCTGCGGGCATCGCCAAGCCGGGCAATCAAGCTGTCGAGGCTTTCGCCATTTAGGAGATCCTGACCGTCGGGAATGATGCGGATGCCCGTCATGACACGCAGGTCGTTATAGCCAAGGTACTGCCAGTCGAGGTTGTAACCTTGATACTGCACCGCAGTGTATAACGTGACGTGATTGTTGTAGTCCCACGCCACTTGGGCACTGGCATAAGGCGCATGGTAATGCACGCCGCTGCCGATGTCCTCTACCACCTGCCATCCGCCAGCCGCCGTGACGGTCACGCCCGGCACGGGCAGATAGGTGCCCTTCACCGTATAGGCGCGCACGTCCGCCAAAACCGCGAGTGGAGTGGCGGGCTCGCCGATATACCGCTCGGCGGAGGCGGTAAAATTAAAGAAGGGCGCGGGGCGCCACGTCAGGCTGCCGTCGAAGAAGTTCGACTCATAGTTGGTGATGCGATGATCGTCCGTATCGCGCCAGTTGAACCGCCAGCCCACATCGCTGAATAGCGTGGGTGAGAAAGTCACGCGGAGGCCGGCCTTGGCGTGATAATCGTCCGCGCTGCGGTCGAGTAGGTCGGGATTGGGCTGATCGGTGTAGTCGACACGCGCCCCGCTCACTTCGGTGTATGGTGCAACAAACCAATTGCTGCCGAGCAGCCCGATCCAGGTGAGTTCGCTGCGGTTGTAGTTAAAGGCCGATGTTAATGCGATCGGCGAAGCGATCACGTCTCCATTTAAGTATTGTACGTCCAAAAAGCGTGCACGCAGCACACTCAGAACGAGTCCATCGCGATAACCGAGTTCGACGTTTGCACCATCGGTCTGATTTTTATTGACGCTTTGCCCATCGTAATTGATGAACGCGCCGGAGGAGACCGTCAGGCCCGGCTGCACGAGATAGGAGACGTTTGCGTTCGCAATCCCCGCGAAACGAAGCGAGTCGTAGAACACGCTGTCGTTGAAGTAATCCATCATGCTTCCGGTGGTGTTCACGTTCACTACCGTGCTCTGGGTCACCGAACTCAGAGCAAATCCGCCTCCGGAACGGATGAAGGCCGAACCGCTCGAATTGGTAAAGCTCTGACTGGGATTGCTGTCGTATCCGATTTCGGAGAATGCGGAAGGTACGAACGTGACGCCGGGAGCGACGACAAAGCCGATCGGCGCAGGCGCAACGTCTGGCACTGGCCCAACAACGTTAGCCGCCCATGGTCCGGGTGGGGTCTGCGCCGCAGCCGGCTGCAAAGCCGAGGCCGCCGCAAAAAGTGCCGTCAAGCTGATGAGCGTACGCCCCATGTGCTCCTCCCTACGGCAGGGCCTGGGCGTGAAGCGGCCGCAACCCTGCCAGCTCCGCTCGTGGTCCTTGCCTTCGAGAAAAGCTGTTGAAATTCAAACTTGCTGCAAACACTCACTACGCGCGCAAAGCCGCGAGGGTATTACCTAGCGGCCGCCGCTCTTACCCGCTGCAACTGGGACCGGTGGCGAGCCGCCTGGCAAAGACAATGTCCCTTCGGCCTCTGCCCACGAGCTAGCGCCATATTGAGAGGCGCGCGCGAAAGCCATCGCGAGTTCTTGCGCCACGACGTAGGGCTTGCCGTTTATGATCACGCTTACTTCCGTAGTGGATTGTCCCCATGACAGTGAAGCGGAGCCCTTGGTGAAGGTCACTGTGAGGGAGGTGCTAGACACGGTCTCGCCTACCGAGCCGCCTGTTTGAACGGTCGTCGTGTTCCATGCCGTGGCGGCGCTATCCAGATGCCCTCCGACGGCTTCGGCTCCGGTTGTGGATGTCAGGTTAATGCCGTCTCCGGATGCGGTAATGGTCACTGAATCCGCCGAAACGGAATTGCCTCTCGGGGCGTAGTTTGCCGTACTCGCTGTTTGGCTTTGCTGCACAAAACTTGGTTCGGAAAATCCGCCTCCCGCAAGCGCTGCGGGCGGACACCAAGGAAGCGAGAGAGCCAGGGCGGAGGGGATTAGAATCCGGCACAGTCTGGATATCGCGAGACGCATCTGAATTCCTTCCTTGGGCGATACTAGAAAGAGGAACCGGCTCGCTATAAAGCGATTGCGCCCATGCGAGCCAGTTCCGTTTAAGTAAGGCTTAGACTAGTAGCCGCTGCTGGTGGTGTTATAGCCGCCGCCAACGGCGAGGTTGCCGCCGACACCGTTGCCAACGCCAGAGGCGCTAGATGCTACGGTGTTGACTTGGTTCGTGCTGCCATAGTTGCCACTGCTAGAGGCGGTCGCCATAGCCGAGCCGCCTGTATCGACGTGGCTGGAGCCGCCCCAGCCGCTGCTCATGCTGCCGTAACTATCGGTCGAGGTTGAGCTTTTCCCCATGGCGCTGCCGGAACCATCGGTGCTGGTCATAGCGCCAGCACTGTTGTTCGCAAAGGGGCCGCTGTTACCGTTAATGGTGACCACACCGCCAACGCCAGCGCTGCTGGAGGTTTTGCCGTATCCCCCAGCGAAAGCGCTCGTGGAAAGGAGCGCGGAGACGGCAACTGCCGTCAGAACGTGATAAAGCTTCATGATTATCTCCCCTAGCGCCCCACACGGACGCCTAGTTGCCAGATTTCGACTCGCCGCAGCCTTGCTTGTTTGCAATCTTCGGTTGCGGCCAGATGACCTGTACGTGATTCGGGGATGCAAGAAATTGCGCACCGCAACTTTAGATAGAATATCTCGATGACTGTTGCCCAGGTGTTACATTACTACAAAAACGGAGTATAGGTTGTATTTTGATCTCAATAATACACGCAGAACTAGCACTGAGTTGCAGTTTGCGTTTTCTTTTGTTGATTTTGTTGAACTTTGGCGGCGCACTCTTCAGCCGGAAGCCGCGCAACCTCAGGCTACGGCCGCCGATACCGGCTCGCAGACGAGCCAGAACAGACGTTGTGCCCGGAGCGTCGCTACAGTGAGAGCATCGTGCGCAAAATCGAACGCAACGCCATGGCAAAGCCGCGGAGCCGGCGTGGCGATCCAGCGCGGCATCGTAGATATAACCCTGCCGGATTGCTTCGGGGCGCCTCGCCATGACGGAGCCGGCGTCACGTCGATCCGGGCGTGCCGGCAGCGGCGCACTAAGATTTGGAGGATCGCCAGAGCATGGTTAATGCCGCGATGGTAAACGGGGGAGAATTCCTTATCTTCCCGCCGCGAAAGGCGCGCGCTTTTGCGTTTGTCCCCTGCAAATCGTGCATCCAAAAAATCCGTTAAATATATATCCAGTTTGCCTTTAACCGTGAAACGGCGCTTCAGCGTGCCGGCGGCGCGCTGTGGAGATTGCATTTTCCGGCGCGCAATCAATGCCCTAGTCCGCGCTTAGGCTTTGGCAATGTGCTTTCGCTATGATCGCGGCTTAAAGGAAGCGGCCTCGATGCAACTTTATAGAGCCCGGAAACCGAAGCGGCGCGGTTAACGGCGATTTAATCGGGAAGGCGGCAAGCGTCATGTTTCAAGCATCGATCATGGCCTCCCCGGCCTTGTCCGCAAGGCCCAAAATGCGGCAAGGTGACCGCATAGAACCGATGGCCAACACCCGGAGGATAGCTTGCGAAGTTTGAGCCTTGGCGCCGCGTACGCCGCCCTTTGCATTTTCGCTGCGACCGTTACCCCCGTCCGCGCCGCCGATGCATTTTATATGGGCACATGGAAGCTTTCCGCCGCCGTTGAGGCTCCATGGGCCGATCCGGCGCAAAAGCATGAGAGCGGCGAGCCTGCGGGTCTGCTCGGCGAGACTGTCATCTTCCGTGAGAAGGAAATCGCGGGCCCTCAGCCCTTCGTTTGCAAGGCGACGCGATACAAAATCTCAGATTTTACCGCTGAGCTGCTCTTCCAAGGCGCGTTCGAGGAGATGCATTTTAGGAACGCTTCTACCGATCCAAATAAGATCGCGTTATCCCTCGGCTTTTCTGCTGAAAAAACAAAGACTTTGGAGACAGGTTGCGAGATCGATTTCCATTTTATCGACGAGACGACCGCGAAAGCCGGCCTGAACGATTACGTCTATACCCTGAAGAAGCAGTAGCGGCGCGAACCGGTTACAGTCGCCAGCGGGCGCGGCTTGTACTATGCTCGGGCTGGGCGAAAGTCGAATCAGGGGGAAACGATGACCTGGCGTGACTCGATCGAATATTGGGCAAGGCGTTCGGTACCCTGTGCCGGGGGTATTCTTCTTTTTGCGTTTGTTTTGGCGTTGATCCTCTTCGCTCCCGCACGCGGAGCCGCTGCAATCCTCGGAATTCTCGCCGGGAGCATTGCAGGATATTATATCATGTCGAGGGCTCGGTACCAGGTTCAGATCGCGGTTCTGTGGGCAATGATCGCGGTGACGGCGGATGCAGCTTATGCGCGGCTGAACGATCAGGCGCCAGTGACCCTTGCCGGTGCTCTCGTAAAAATTATCGATGCTTGCCTGAAACTGGCGGAGCCCCTCATCAAAGGTCTTGGCTTAACGGCTGCGGACCCTCGCGTTAAGGTGGGCGCGGTCGCTCCCGACTTCGTCTGGGCGCTTATCCTTTCGCTTATCGCTATGATCGCAATCGGATTTCCATCCCTCTTCCGCAAGCCTCGCTAAGATCCGGCCGCGCGCCTTTTGGAACCTGCAAAAGATTGCCGCGGGTTCGTTCCGGTAAGAATACCAACTATTAAACTTGCTAACCGAGCCTGTTCTCTTCAATATTCCGGCTAGCACGTTTTGCCTGGTGCAACAATGCGCGTTACCCGCCTAATTCTGCCTTCGATGAGAAGCCCTCAGGGAGATCGTTATGCAAAACACGCCGAACTTCGCAGAACTTCCCGATTCCATTCGCAGTGTCATGAAATCCAGCATCGAGCAGGCGCGCAAGGCTTTCGACACCTTCGCCGTATCGAGCGAGAAAATGATCCATGGTCTCGACACGTCTGCGAACCCCGTCGCCGACAGTCTCAAGAACTTGAATGAAAAAATTGCGGCGTTCACGAGACAGAACGCCGAAGCGAACTTCAACCTTGCTATGCGGCTCGCCGACGCGCGCCAGCTCAGCGATATCGTCGAGCTGCAGAATGCTCATGTGCGCGAGCAAATGGAGACATTTAGCCGCCAGCTTGAAGAGCTTCGCGAGCTGACGGTAAAGGCCGTCAAGGAGGGGTCGAGTGCCGCCGCCAACGCGGTGCAGGTGCCGTTGAACACGCCGCCGCAAAACCCTTACTCCGGCAGCTAAGCAAGCCTGGGCCGGCTTCGGCCTAAAGGCGTAGACCGCTGTGAGGCGGTGCGCAGTTTTTTTTATTTGCACGATAGCCGGTCGAGATGCTACCCCGGAAAGCGCTTCCGCGCCATCCGGGGCGGCGGTTCCTTGGGGCAAGCCTGCGAGCTTTGGAACATGATGACGGCGCAAAACCGGCACAATCCTTGCTTAGAAATGGGGCTGTTGGAGCCGGGCGCATGCTAGGCAGCCGTTTGGGTACGAGTAAGGGGAAGCCGGACAATGAAAAAGGATCGCTCCGGACGGGCATCTACGATCATCAGAGCCTGGGCCGACGAGGATGACAAGAAGGTCACCATTCAAATAGAAGACCGCCATGGAGAGACGCTTGCCTGCATCCAGCTCAGTGCGGATAAAGCGTCCGATTTGTCCAACAACCTTGCCATCTATGCGGCAAAATTGAAGATCGCTTCCCGCGAAAAAAGTGCCTCGAAGCTGACCGCTATGGGGCGGCCGGCGCTTCTTTGCTAGCCGGGCCGCTTAGAGGCGGATCGTTTCAGGCTTTTCCACCTGGGGCGTCCTCCTTTAAACTTTAAGGCGAGAGCGCGCTCAGACGCCGGTCGCGCTCGAGCAGAGGTTTTTTGCAAAAACTCTCGCGGATCGCTTGCGGCGCGGAAGCATGGCAGGTATATACAGGGCCCACGGTCATCGGAGTGTAGCGCAGCCTGGTAGCGCACCTCGTTCGGGACGAGGGGGTCGAGTGTTCGAATCACTCCACTCCGACCAACAAATTCAAGGGGTTCGCGGTTTTCATGGGGAAAGGGAGTAGCCCATTCTCATGAAAACCCCCTTCAGGTGCCTCTCTAGTCAAGAGGATCGAAGTGCGGAAAGAACCCGAGCCCTCTCCGGCTGAGGTTTACAGCAGCTTCCGGCTCGCCGATCTGTTTCTGAAACGGGGGCGGCGGATAGTTTTTGCAAATTTCCAGGATGCGCCCGGTTCTATTTTCGGGATTTCTGAAATTACGGCCCTCAAGTCAATCCAGTAAAGATCGCTGTCAGGCCTTCTCGCTGCCGGCAATGGCTGCTGGCGTCTTGCCAGGTGCGGAACGGCCGCCTAACGCGGGGCTTCGGTTGGCTCGGACCGTTCCCGAGGGCGCCAAAGCGATGTGCACGGAATCTTAGAACGGTCGCAGCGGTGGATATATTTCCGTGCAATATCCTGTACCTCAGTCAGGAGGTTATCCTCAAGCTTCGTCGGCTTGAATCCAAGCTGCAAAAAGCCTGCGTTAGATACCCTTAATTCGTTCTGATCCGCCTCGTTGCGAGGATTTTCGATGAGCTTGTAGGGCGTCCCCGTCTTTTCCGAGACCATCTTTGCCAGATCGATCACCCGGTGGGTTTCCGTCATCTGATTGAAAATGCGGACCCGCTCGCCGCGCTTGGGCGCGTTGGCAATCGCAAGTTCGATGCAGCGGACGGAGTCTTGGATATGAATGAAGGCCCGTGTTTGCCCGCCGGTTCCGTGCACCGTCAATGGATAACCCAGCACGGCTTGCATCAAGAAACGATTGAGTACGGTGCCATAATCGCCGTCGTAATCGAAACGGTTGATCAGCCTCTCATCGAGCGAGGTTTCCCGCGTCTGGGTTCCCCAAACGACGCCTTGGTGGAGATCGGTAATGCGTACCCCATCGTTCTTATTGTAATATAGGAAGAAAAGCTGGTCTTGCGTCTTGGTCATATGGTAGATGCTGCCCGGATTGACCGGAAACAGTATCTCCATCGATTGCGGCCCCAAGTCGGTCTGCACCATGACTTGCAGATACCCTTCGGGAATATCCAAGCCCGCGGTGCCATAGCCGTAAACGCCCATTGTGCCAAGGTGAACCAGATGAGCGTCGATGCCGGTTTCTACGATAGCGCAGAGCACATCGTTCGTGGCATTCAGGTTATTGTTGACCGTGTATCTCTTCTCGCGGGGCGATTTCATGGAATACGGCGCGGAACGCTGCTCGGCAAAATGCACGATCGCCACGGGCCTAACTTCCGCTAGCAGAGCTTTGAAGTGATAATAGTTTTGGCCTAGGGTCAGCCTTTCGAAGCGGATACGTTTGCCAGTGAGCTCTTCCCAAGCGCGAAGCCGTACGCTGATGGACGCGATCGGCGTTAGCGACTCGACCTCGAGATCGATGTCAATCTTGCGGCGCGAGAGATTGTCGACAATGACGACGTCGTAACCGAGGTTCGAAAGATGAAGCGAAGTTGGCCATCCGCAGAAGCCATCGCCTCCCAAGACCACAATTGAACCCAAGTCCTTACCCGCACGCGCCATGCCGTTCATGCTTACCCCCAGAAGATCACCTTTGGTTTAGCCCTGAGAAACCGTAGCGTCAATCGGCCAGGGGCCGAAACGTTGCCGCCGCCGCGGATCGCTGCCTCGGGGCACGCTCACTCTATCGAGGCGGCTTCCAGCGCGTGAAGCAGCAAATCTTCTGGGACAGTAAAGGTGTCCGCCCGCGATTCCGGCGGGCCAGCTAAGTAGCAGCTATAATCAAGGGCGCGTTGCATGGCGATAAGCCAAATGCCGGTACCGGCGTTCTTGACCACACGCGTGCCGCCTAGTCCTGGGAAGAACTCGATGACTTTCGTTCCCGGCTTGCTCCATGCGGTGTGGGCGAGACCCGCCCCGTGCGGTGCAACGACCGCTTCTGCTTGCCGGAAATACTGGGCTTGCCGTGCCATGGGCATGCCTTTGAGAATGACGCGCTGGAACCCCCGCGCCTCCAGAATGGATAAGATGCTGTCTTCGTTCCTGACACGGCGCAGCCGGGCATCGTTACGGCTAACATAAATCCGCTTCGGAAAGCCTTCTTCTGGAGTATCTCCCGCAATAAACCGGCCAAGATCCTCAAGCATCGCCATTCCTACCGGCGGCCGCAAGGCCAGCGGATTGTACGGCACGGGAACTGCCGCCCTAAGATCCGGCACCTGGACGGCGTCGCTGGCGCCAAGCGGCACAAGCATATCGATTCCATACTTCGCCTTAAGGTAGCCGATCGTTATCCGCTGAAACCCGCTGGGCTCCGCATTGACGATCAGGCCCAACCCCAAATCGCGCCCGCCGCTTTCCAAATAGGTGAGGAGGGGCACGATGGATTCGAAGAGCCAATGGACGATGTGCCCGCGCGCTGGTATCGGTGCCATGAGGTTGTAATAGGGCCGGTCGCCGGGAAGTATGCGCAACCGGTGCGGGCGCGCGCGAACCAGGGCTGTCCAGTTGGGACCCGGGTGGAGGGCGAGAAGAAAGTCATCTTTCATCATGGCCCCAGCCCACCCAGTGACCACGGTATCGCGCAACCCGTAAAAATGCTGAACGCCCTGCAAGGGCTGCGGAAGCGAGACCCCAAGCTTCGCCAAGCATTCTGGGAGAGGTACGGCGATTCTTGCGGTGGGAATTGCGAGATCTTCAACCGCCGCGTCTTCAATGGGGCGCGATTCCAGCGGCAAAAGCCAGCGCCGTTGTAAGGCAGGAACAGCTCGCGCTGCTTGATCCGAAAGGATATAGCGGACGCTCCGCAGCGAGAACTTCGCTTTATAAATCCGGCCTTTATATTGCAGTGAAACCATGGCCCTTTTTCCCTGTGCCTAACGGCTGCTTACGCCAGCTTCACAGGCCGGTGCAAGGATCTTTTTTCACTCAGCCTTGGATTTCAAAGTGAGGTAAAGGGACCCCGTCAAGGACATGCAGGGAAGCGGCAAATACAAGAAAACTTGCATCACTGATGCCGATGCCACCATGGCGGCGAATGCCAGGAACCGGCTTTGGGAGCCATCCTATCTAACGCGGGGTCTTGCGGCGACGGGGGCTTTGAAGCCTGCCGGTCTGGCGAGCCTTAACGGTAGCTCCTGAAACGGCCCGCTGCGAAGGCGCCGCTGCAGGCCGGGGGCGCCATTCAACTGTTCTTGAATGCATAGCGCAGGGATCAATTGATAGATCTTGAATTGTTCCTCTAAAAGCAAATCTTCGAACAGGATATGGTCGATGGGCCGGGACAAAACCTCGGTCTGGCTCAAAAGCATCGCTGCGGCGTCGCGCCCGATAATGTAGCCAGCGGCTCCGGGATGAGAGGACGCGCGCAACGAATAATCTTCGTTTGCGATTTCGAATTGTGCGCTGGTGAGGCCGGAAAGATCGAAGGGCTATCCGGGCTCGCCGTCGCAGGGTGGCGGGAGAGTACATGCCGCTCAAGCGCTCTGTAATGCACCTCAGCTAAAAAAGGCCAAGGAAGAACCTCGGCCCTGCGTAGCGGGGGTAGCGAGCTTCACGGTAGCTGCGCTGCTCGTGCCGCCTGTGCACAGCTCTGGCCTGCCGTCCTCTAGGCCCGCTGGCGGGATTTTGGAGATGCTCTGCCTGCACCCCCGCAGATGCCGCCCCCGGTGCCGCTCTCATTTGCGCAGGCGGGAGATAGGACCTATCGTCCTGTTGCGGCTCCGCAGCGATGGCTGCGCTGACCGGTATTAGTGCCAACAGCAGGCCTATCTTCAATCCGTGGGAACGCATAACAACCTCGTTTTACTGTCCTCGTGGGAGTTGCCAGCATCGACGCATCGCCGGCAGAGTCTTCCTCCTCTATTTTCTTGATGTTACAATTTTGCAGGAATAGGACACGCTCAAAACACGCAGTGCGTTAGTTTTGTTCGAAACGATTCGTTAAAGTGTAGTAAGATTGACGGATACGCTCAAGGCATTACTTATTCGTCAAGCTGACGTTTTACAGCGCAATTCCTATATCTTTTTGCCTTAAGCGCAACGTAACAGGAATACACATTTTGTGCGAGACATTCCATGTTTGTGTCCCGTTATTTGCCTTGGCTCAGTTTGCCGGAAGCAATTACATCCAGCCACAGCCTGACTCTGCTATAATTGAGATGCCAATGATTCGAGGAGGGCAGCGCGAACCGTGCCAGTCTGTTGTCCATGTACGCGCACCAATTTGCGGGAGAGACGATATGGCTCTATGCGACAACGCGTTTTGCACGGTTGAGATCGCCGGGTTCGAATATATCGCTACAGCAGGACGTAAATTTTGCTGCATAGCATGTGCAGAGGATTGGCGTCGCCAAAACGAGGCGCTCGTCAACGCGGCAGAACCTTTTCATACGCCGCCGCGCGAGCATGGCGCAAACCACGTTCGCCCCGCGATAGCCGAGGGCAGGCGATGGAGAGCATTTTAAGTACGGGCGGGGAAAATGCGCCCGTGACGAAAGACGAAGCCCCCGCACGATAAAAGCGGGGTCTTCGCCACTGACGCTTTGGAGGAGCACCTGGGGGATGCTCATTTATTTTCGCTTTTCTCAGGTAGCAGTTCAAATCACATTTTATTGCGCCGCCACCGGAGCGTTCCGTGACGCGGTTTAAAGCCCTTAGCGCTCGTACCTGCCAGCCGGCTCGTCTCTTTCAGCCGGCTCCCTGCATGGCCGCGCAATAACAACACAACGCTTGAGGTCGAATATGGAATTGCCGCCGCCGACGCGCGCGGGATCGCAACGAAGGCGCGGTGCACCCCCGTCCGGGCCGCGGGCGTTGTCATAATTGATGAAACGTTCGCCATGAACGTTGATTACTTGCTCCTGCCAGCGCTTGATCGCAGATGCCCTCGCCGCTCTGACGAGATGGAACGCGTCGCCCGCTGCCTGGACTGTTTCCTTGCACAAGTCCCGGTCCCGCTCGTGCTCCCGCTCGCTGTTTCGGCGGCTATGTTGCGCCCCCGCGGGGAAAGGCAACAAGAGAGCCAGTGTCAGAAACGCCGCAATAAAACGCATAGTCCGCTCCATTCCAGTTTGAGGAAATCCACTTCTGTACCCCGCGCGGATGGCAAGCGGGAAATTGGGATATCAAGTGTCCTGCAAGTGTCACAAGCTTCCACCCGCCAAGCATCCGCCAAGGTGCTCGCCTAGCATAAATGCGGCGAGAATCAAATGATAAATGGTTATTAGACCCTTAATGTTGCGGTTGGCATGCCCAATGCGGCCTGTTTGGCACACACCGCATTGGATCGCACACAGAATGTTGCCGGCGGTCAAGCTCTGCGCTACTCCTTTCGCGGCTAAGCTCGCCGAATGAGATTAACATTTGCAAGGCCGGTCTCCGAAGCCAGAACCGGAAGGGATTGGCATTATGCTCTCATTAGCCTCCTGGTTCGGTAACATGAACCAGCCCGTCGACATCTATTGCGAACGGACAAGCGCAGCCTGGGATGCCGAGCCTCTCAACGCCATTTCTAACATCGCGTTTCTTTTCGCGGCGTGGGCCGCGTGGCATATTCAAAAGAAGCGTCCGAACGTTGCTCTTCAGGGGCCAATCCGGGCGCTCTGCATCATCATTGCAGTCGTGGGCGCAGGTAGCCTCACCTTCCACACCGTTGCAACGCGATGGGCCGAATGGGCAGACGTTATCCCCATCCTCGTCTTCATGATTGTCTATTGCTGGCTGATCCTGACGGTTTTCTTCAAGTGGCCGTTTTGGCTCAGAGCGCTCACCACTTTCGCTTTTTTTGCCGCGACATTCTTTCTTGCGTCCGATGCATTCCAGGGCGTACTTTGGGGGGGCGCGATGTATCTGCCGACGCTCTTCTTCTTGATAACGGCGGGCATTGGAATTTGGCGCATCGACGCTGACGCCGGAAAGGCGTTCTTTGCCGCGGCTGGGCTTTTCGCGATCTCCTTCACGGCAAGGACTATCGATGAACCGCTTTGCGGTTATCTTCCTATCGGCACACACTATTTTTGGCATATATTCAACGCGGCGGTGCTATTCCTTCTCGTGAGAACGATTATCCTGCACGCTCCGGGCGGTGAGGAGGCTGCGAGCAGGGCTGAGGCGCGCGGTTCCTCCGGCAAGCGCACAGCTATTCTGAAGGCGCGCCTTTAAGCCGGGACTCGCAGGGAAGACCCCTTGCTAACTGTTGCGATTAGAGTAAAATTGCTGGAGGGGGAACCGTTTATGAAAATGCCATTTACCGCCTTGTTGTTCGGCTCAGCCTTAACCGTATTCGGCGCGAGCGCTGCTTGCGCGCAGACGCCGCAAACGACGGGCACAGAGAATCCTTTTGGCACAACTACGCAGCCGCCGGCGCCGGCAACGAAAAAGCCGCGCGCAGCAGCACCCGTGCTGAAGGCAGGTCAATTCGCGAGCGAGGCTGAGGCTAAGGCAAGCTGTCCGGGCGAGACGGTGGTTTGGGCTAATACTGGCACAAAAGTCTATCACCACGCAGGCACCCCAAGCTATGGGACGACGAAGCGCGGCGCGTATATGTGCGAGAAGGACACTGCGGCTGCCGGGATTCGGGCAGCCAAGAACGAAAAGCGGAAATAGGAGCGGGCTCTACGCGCGGTTAGCGCTTGCTAGCGACGACAATAGATAGAGCGGCAAACGCTTCAAAGGTATGGGATTTAGGCCACTGCACGGTAAGCCCTGCCGCTCGAAACGCGGCGGCATAGCTTGCTGCATTGGAATTATCCGCGACAACCGCTACGCCGCGGGGTTTGAGTACGCGCGCGATTTCGCGGCAAGCCATTTCGCGGCCTGCTGCGTCGAAGCCATGGAGTCCGAGGAGACACAAAACCGCGTCGAAGGAATTGTCGACAAATCCGATATTGCGGGCATCGCCGCTGCACAGCTCGACACGGTCCTGCAGCCCCTCGATCTCCACATTCCGCTGGGCTATCTCAAGCGCGTTGCCTGGACGTCCAGACGCGTCCCATAGATCGATCCCAGTCACTGTTCCGGTGCGCAAGCGCTTAGCGGCCCCGATGGCGATAAGTGCCCGCCCGGTTCCGATGTCGAGCACGGTCTCGTTACCTAACCATTGGATATGACTCAGGATGCGGTCGCGGATATTGAATTTGCCTTTCAAGGAGTATGCGAGCATCGAGGCACATAACGCGAGGCTAAGGCAGCCTAACGCTAAAAAAGTGGGGCCGATCAACGAGAGCTTAAAAGCACCGGCATGGAAAGGGGGAATGAGCATCCCCGCCGCAATCGCGGATGTGCCAGCAGCAAGCAGCTTGCGGATGGCTTGAGGCGCATCGATGCCATAGTCAGGTTTTGGGCGCGCCTGCCTTGGAAATGATCTCATCATCCTGAAGACTTGTACCGCGCCCTCGCGATTCCCCGCACCCGGAAATCCCACTTCAACGCCGGGCATATGGGTTCGCGCCCGCTGCAATTCGAGCGCCCAAAGAACTTGAGCCCTTCGATTCAAGTTAAGGCGCGAAATTTCTCATTCGAGGCAACCTGCCGAGCGATGTGGCTTTATCCTACTAGAGATTTGCGCTAGGCCTAGAACATAGCAAGCTGTTTTAGAGGCGCAGGGGCGATGACCGGCAACGAACGAGACAACCGGGACGCCGGCAAATCCCAAGGCACAAAGCCTCATGCTGGGTCCTATCGATTGGTCCTCGGTTTCGAACGTGTGGGGCTTATTGCGCTTCGAACTCCCTTCCTATCTGCGGCCGTCGCTGTAGTGCTATGCATTCTGGCGGCATACGGCGTTGGGAGACTCAAGGTCGACGATTCACTAAGCTCGCTTTTTCGCTCGGACACCGCTGAATTTCGCCATTTCGAGGACTTCTCAAAGCGTTTTCCCTCCAACGAATATGATGTCCTGATGGTTGTTGAGGGAAAGAGCCTTCTCGAACGCGAGCCCATAGAAAAGCTGCGCAACCTCGTCACCGATCTGCAGCTTATCCAGGGAACGCGAGGTGTGCTCTCGCTTTTCTCCGCGCGGCAGCCGCCTGAAAACGGACAACTGCCTGGGCCGCTTTTTCCTGCGGATCTTCCCGAGGGATCCGAGTATGAAGCCCTGATCCATAAAGTGCTTTCCAATGAGATCATTCGCGGGAAGCTTCTCTCGGAAGACGGCAAGCTTGCCCTTGTGGTCATCGCGCTCGATCCGGCCGTGGCGAATGGCGAAGGCGATAGCAACGTTATCTCCGCTATTCGCGCGGCGGCTGCCGAAGACATGGAAGGAACGAACCTCAAGGTCGATCTGTCCGGTGTACCGGTCATGCGCCTTGAAATCCGCAACGCGGTCGAGCGCGACGAGCTTCTATACAATAGCATTGGGTTTGCGGCTGGCTGCTTGATAGCGATCGTTTTTTTCCGCCGCGTTTCCTTTATGATTATCGCAGCTGGCCCGCCGCTGATGGCAATACTCTTGGCGTTAGGTACATTGGGTTGGTTCGGCTTTAGGTTGAACACCTTTCTAAATGTAATGACCCCGCTGATTATGGTAATCAGCTTTTCAGATAGCATGCAGCTTACGTTTGCCGCCCGGGACAGGCTGATCTGGGGCGAGAGCAAGCGCGAAGCGTTCCGCAATGCCATTCTGGTGGTGGGGCCAGCCTGCGTTTTGACACACGCAACGGCGGCGATCTCTTTCATCGCATTGTTGTTCTCCGGCTCGGAGATGATCCAGAACTTCGCGGCCGCAGGGATCATTTCGACGATTATTGCGCTGTTTACGGTCATCACCCTCCTACCGCTTTTAGGCGTTTTGCTAGTAAGGCGTGAGTCCGCTTTTGCTGCGCGCATTAAGGGAGCGGATGCGGCGGTAGATGTGCTGCGTGCATTCTGTTCTTGGATCGCAGCGCGCGTGGTGGCCCGGCCTGGCGTGTACAGCCTCATTAGCCTGCTCGTGGTTGCGGGTCTTGCTATAACCTATTCCAATCTTCATGCGCGCTACCGGCTGGCCGACCAGGTGCCTGATAAGCAGCAGGCCGTAGCCGCCAGCCACCAGCTCGACGCGAAGCTGACTGGCTCGAACCCGATCAACATCCTGATTGAACTGCCGCAGAGCGCATCGGTCTACGATCCCGAGTCCCTCGCCGTCCTCGCTCAAGTTCATTCGATCCTGGAAAAGCAGCCGGGTGTTGGAAATGTTTGGTCGCTCGATACTTTGCGGCGCTGGCTCGCCGAGAAGGCCGGTGCGACTGACGTGGCTACGCTGAAGCAGTACGCCAGTTATCTGCCCGAAAGCCTGGTGCGGAGGTTCATTTCGAAGAACGAGCATGCGACAGTCGTCTCAGGCTACGTTCCCGATATCGACGCGAGCCAGCTCCTGCCGATCGTCAGCGATCTCGAAAAGTCGCTGAACGCAGTCCAGGCCGCGCATCCTGCCTATGATATTTCGGTAACGGGCCTTTCCGTGATCGCCGCGCGCAATAGCGCGAGCATGATCGAACGGCTTAATAAGGCCTTAACGATAGAAATAGTTTTCGTCGCCGCTTTTATCGGACTGGCGTTCCGCTCACTGATCGTCATGCTGGCTTCGATCCTGCCCGCAATATTTCCAATCCTTGCATCGGGCGTGCTGCTCTGGATCCTCGGCATGGGACTGCAATTCGCGAGTATCGTCGCTTTGACGGTATCTTTTGGACTAGGGCTTAGCGCGACTATTCATTTCCTCAATAGGCTCCGGCTTGAGGACCGGCCAGACGCAGATCCCGCTATAGGCGTTGCGCGGGCTACAGTTCTCGTCGGTCCGGCGCTGATACTGACGACGGTTGTGCTAGCTTGCGGCTTAGCAGTGACTGTGTTTTCCGATTTGCCCTCGCTGCGGCTGTTCGGATGGCTCTCAGCGTTTGCAATGGTCGCGGCGCTTTTCGCGGACCTTCTCATTTTGAGACCGACAATCATGTTCTTGTTGCGCCTATGGCGCCGCAATCGCCAAGCGGCTACCGAATCCGAAGTGGAACCTGTTCTCTGAAATGAGCATTGGATATGTCTGTCGAGGCAATGGGGGATTAGGAGATGTCACTGTGGTTGGGTTGAAGCTGCCATTTTCTAGCACTGTAAATCTTGGGATAGCTCTTGGGGCAATCCTTCTCGCCGCTGCATTCCTCGCTCCCCAAGCGAGAAGTGAAGGCGCCCCTCTAACGGGCTCGTGGAGAGGAGGCGGCACGGTTCTTTATTCCGACGGCCACCGTGAGCAAGCAAGATGCCGGGCGCATTTTTCTCAGTCCGGGCCGGTCGTGTCCGTTGAAGCCTTGTGCGCCACGCCCTCGGGCAGCGTTGAACAATCGGCAAGGCTCCGCCGTGTGGGCGCGAACAGCTATTCTGGACGCTTCTTCAACCCGCAATTCAATATTACCGGTAGCATCCACATTACCGTTCACGGGGATACCCAGAGCGTGTCTCTTAGGAGCGGAAGCGGTTCGGCTTCGCTAACGCTGCGGCATTAGCAGAGCGGTGGCGGGAAAGCCCACGCCAAGGTCAGGGCGCTAGATATCTAGCGCCTCAGGTTCGGCAAAGGCTGCGCGCTCTTGAATAAAGCGGAAGCGTGCTTCCGGCTTGTTGCCCATGAGTTGCTCGACGATCTCCGCCGCGTCCGCCTCATCCGCCTCAAGGTCCAGCCCATTCAAGTCGCCGCCTCGACCCGCAATGTCCACGCGTAGCAGCGTGCGCTTGTTTGGATCCATCGTTGTTTCCTTAAGCTGGGCGGGCATCATCTCGCCCAAGCCTTTAAAGCGGCTCACTTCGAGCTTTCCCCGTCCGTTGAAAGCGCCGGCCTTCATCTCAGCGAGATGCGCATCGTTGCGCGCGTAAGCCGTCTTTCCGCCCTGGCTAAGCCGGTATAGCGGCGGCACAGCAAGATAAAGATGCCCATTCCGGATCAGCTCGGGCATCTGGCGATAGAAGAAAGTAATGAGCAGCGAGGCGATATGCGCGCCATCCACGTCCGCGTCGGTCATGACGATGACGCGGTCATAGCGCAGCTCGCTGTCGTTGTAATGCTTACCTACGCCGCAGCCGAGCGCTAGCGTCAGATCGGCGAGCAGCTGGTTTTGCGCGAGCTTATCGCGCGACGCGCTGGCGACGTTGAGGATTTTTCCGCGCAGGGGAAGAATGGCCTGAGTGGCGCGGTCGCGGGCCTGCTTGGCGGAGCCGCCGGCCGAGTCGCCTTCCACGATAAAAATTTCCGTATCGTCCTTAGCGTTCTTGGAGCAGTCTGCGAGCTTGCCCGGCAGCCGCAATTTGCGCGTCGCGCTCTTGCGTTGGGTTTCCTTCTCGCGCTTGCGGCGAAGGCGCTCCTCGGCGCGTTCAATGACAAACTCCATCAGGCCGTTCGCCTGCTGCGGTGAGGCCGCGAGCCAGTGATCGAACGCGTCCTTCAGCGTGTTCTCCACGATGCGCGCCGCTTCGGCCGACGAAAGCCTGTCTTTCGTTTGGCCTTGGAATTCCGGCTCGCGGATGAACACCGAGAGCATGACTCCTGCCGAGATGAAAACATCCTCGGCGGTGATCTGCGCGGCGCGCTTGTTGTTCGTGAGGTCGCCGTGAGCGCGAAGCGACTTTGAAAGCGCTGCCCGGAGACCCTGCTCATGCGTTCCGCCTTCAGGGGTTGGGATGGTATTGCAATAGGATTGCGTAAAGCCATCCTCATCGGCGAGCCAGGCAATCGCCCACTCGACGCTGCCATGGCCGCCTTCTTTTTGAACGCGCCCGGCAAATAGGTCCTTAGTGACCGAGGTTAGCCCTTCGATGCGAGCCGCGAGGAAATCCTTGAGACCGCCGGGGAAATGGAAGACCGCTTTCTCTGGCACGTCCGTGTCGCCGTGCAGAAGCTCGGCCGCGCAGGACCAGCGGATTTCCACCCCGCCGAAAAGGTAGGCTTTCGCGCGCGCCATTTTGAAGATCCGCAATGGCTTGAAGTGCGCACGCTCTTTGAAAATCTCAGGGTCCGGCCGGAAGCGGACCGTGGTGCCGCGGCGGTTTCGAACTACGCCGAGGTCCTCAAGCCCGGTGATGGGTATGCCCCTGGCGAAAGTTTGCCGGTAAAGCCGGCCGCCGCGCGCCACCTCCACCTCGAGATGCTCCGAGAGCGCGTTCACCACCGAGACGCCGACGCCATGCAGGCCGCCGCTGGTCGAATAGACGTTGGAGTTGAATTTGCCGCCGGAGTGCAGCGTGGTCATGATGACCTCAAGCGCCGACTTGCCCGGATATTTCGGATGAGGATCTACCGGTATGCCGCGGCCATTGTCTGTGACACAGAGCCTGCCGTCAGCTTCGAGCGCGACTTCGATAAAGCTCGCATGGCCGGCAACAGCCTCATCCATGGCGTTGTCGAGCACCTCGGCGAAGAGGTGATGCATGGCCTTTTCGTCTGTGCCGCCGATATACATGCCAGGGCGGCGGCGCACGGGCTCAAGCCCCTCCAGCACCTCGATGTCGGCCGCGGTATAGCTCTCGCCCGGCTTCTGCACCGGCAACCGGCTAACATTCGATTTCGTCGCTCCGGCTTCCTCGTCGCCAAAAAGGTCCCGGGCCGCTGCGGTGCTCTGTTTGCTCATGTCTAATCCCACTAGCCGCCTTCAAACAGCGGCGCTTGCGAATCTTTAACCGAACGCGCCGGTAACAGGTTGCAAGCCTAGCCCGGTTTGGCAAGGGCCCGGCTCTTGCTACCCACTCTTTCCGTTTTCCTGCTAACGGATCGCACTGAGGCTTGCACAGAATCGGACGCAAGGGGCATCAATTGGGCAGGAATGTTTTGAAGGTGCTGATTCTATGGACGAGATTTGGGCGGCGGCCGCAATATTTACGCGTATGGCAACGGCACTGCTGGCAGGAGCCGCCATCGGTGCCGAGCGGCAATGGCATCAGAAGATGGCCGGCTTGCGAACGAACGCGCTGGTCGCGCTGGGCGCTGGCGGTTTCGTTGCGTTCTCCGCGGCTGTAGGGCAGGGCGATCCGACAAGGATTGCGGCGCAGGTGGTTTCCGGGATCGGCTTTCTCGGCGCCGGCATAATTTTGCGGGAAGGCATCAATGTCCGCGGGCTCAACACGGCCGCCACGCTCTGGTGCTCCGCTATGGCCGGCACTTTCGCAGGGGGTGGATATTATCTACTTAGCCTTGGTGCAGCTGGGTTTGTAGTTGTAATAAACCTTGCCATGAGGCCGCTGGTTTTAACGCTTAACCGGCAAGGACGCGGCACAGCTGAGGAAAGCGAGGCGCGCTACACCATATCGGTGACGTGCCGCGGTGCGGAGGAAGCCCATGTCCGCTCGCTTTTACTGCATGCCGTTTCGCAGGCGGGGCTCGGTCTGAGGCGTATCGAAAGCGAGGATCTGGTGGATACCGCCAAGGTTTGCGTCACCGCGGAAACAGCCTCCGGTCCCCGCAAAGACGCGGCATTAGAGCAGATCGTCGGCCGTCTGAGCCTTGAGCCTTTCGTCACCGCGGTCTCGTGGGAGGCCAGCCGGGAAAATACCGATCTTTAATATTATTAGAAATCGGTCAGCCGGGATTTGACATTCATCAACCTGTCATAGGGCCCAGACATACCTTCAGGGCTTCACCCTTGGGAGGTTCCTATGTCCGATATTGCCGCGCCGATGCCTATGTCGGCATCGTCAAAGCCCGATCTCAATGCGAAATCCGGCCCCACTACGGCCATCATTTTTATCCTGCTCTTGGCCACGGGCTTGGCCTTTACAGCCTATAGCCTGTATATCGACGTGCAGGAGACGGGCGCTCCAGTTACAACTTATCTGCCGTTTGTGCTCCTTGGCGTAGCGCTCCTTATCGCGCTCGGCTTCGAGTTTGTGAACGGCTTCCATGACACGGCGAACGCCGTGGCGACCGTGATCTATACGCACTCGTTGCCGCCCCAATTTGCGGTCGTTTGGTCCGGCTTTTTCAACTTCCTTGGTGTGCTGTTCTCCACGGGTGCCGTGGCGTTCGGCATCGTCTCGCTGCTGCCGGTTGAGTTGATCCTCCAGGTCGGCTCCGAAGCGGGCTTCGCGATGGTCTTCGCGCTCCTCGTCGCCGCGATCATCTGGAATCTGGGCACTTGGTGGCTGGGCTTGCCCGCCTCCTCGTCGCATACGCTGATCGGCTCTATCATCGGCGTCGGTATCACGAACGCGCTTCTGCGCGGCCGGGACGGAACCTCGGGCGTGGATTGGTCCCAAGCTACGAAAATCGGCGAATCGCTCCTTGTGTCCCCGCTGGTTGGGTTTTTCTGCGCTGCTCTGCTTCTGCTCGTCCTGAAGTTTCTGGTCCGCAACCCCAGCCTCTATGACGAGCCGAAAGGCCATCAGCCCCCGCCGTGGTGGGTTCGCGGCCTTCTGGTTCTGACGTGCACCGGCGTTTCCTTCGCACACGGCTCCAATGATGGGCAAAAAGGCATGGGCCTCATCATGCTTATCCTGATCGGTACGGTTCCGACGACTTACGCCTTGAACCGTGCGTTGCCTGCATCCCATGCGGAAAGCTTCAAGACGGCCGCAATCGAAGCATCCAAGGTCATCGAGACCAAGGCCGCCGGTTATAATGTGCTTGGCAATCCGCGCCCGGCCGTGACGCAATACGTATCCTCGCATGTAATCAACGAGGGCACCTTCCCGTCCCTCGCCCAGCTGATGCGCGAAATCTCGGAGCAAGTCGCGACTTATGGCTCGCTGGCGAAGGTTCCGGCGGCTGCCGTGGGCAACACCCGTAACGACATGTACCTGACCTCGGAGGCCATCCGCATCCTTGTGAAGGATAAAGACGCCGAGCTCTCGGACGACGAAAAACCCAAGCTCAAAGCCTACCAGAAGGAAATCGATGCCGCGACCAAGTTCATCCCGCTTTGGGTGAAAGTCGCGGTCGCCATCGCGCTCGGGCTTGGCACGATGATCGGCTGGAAGCGGATCGTGGTGACAGTGGGCGAAAAGATCGGCAAGCAGCACCTGACCTATGCGCAAGGAGCCTCCGCAGAGCTCGTTGCCATGGCCACGATTGGCGCCGCCGACATGTACGGCCTGCCGGTCTCGACCACCCATGTGCTCTCATCGGGTGTGGCGGGAACCATGGCGGCCAATAAGTCCGGCCTGCAACTTTCGACTGTCCGCAACCTGCTGATGGCTTGGGTTCTTACTCTCCCCATGGCCATTATGATTTCGGGCAGCTTGTTCTGGTTCTTCAACAGCATCTTCTAGATGCGAGCGCCACGCAATCGAGCCCGCCCAATTGTGGCGGGCTCTTTTTAATATATTTTTAGTCAAGGCAAGCGTTTGTAGCTCGGCTTGCGAAGAGCTGGCTTGAAGCCGGACGGTGACTTGCCCTATAAATCCGTATAGTCGCAGAAAAGCATGCGAATGACCGAGCCGATGGCTTGCACGCCCGGCCTCATTCCCGGCAATGCACTGCGCTCTCCCGCAAACTGTCCAGAAACGTCTTGCGAGGTGCCGTGAGCGCCGATCTTGAAATCTTGCCGGCGCGCCATCGTGGCCGCCCATCGCTTTACAATAGCGCCTATTGCGAGCGCGTCCTCGAACTCGCGGCGGAAGGCTGCGGCAAGGTCGAAATTGCCGCCGCTCTGTTTGTCAGCCGCAAAACGCTCGACAGCTGGGCCAAGTCGCACCCGGAGTTCCGCGAAGCTTTGAATCGCGCCAAGGACTTGGAATACGCTTGGTGGCTGGGCGTCGGCAGGACGAAGCAATTCGACAAAACCTGGAACGCGACAAGCTGGGCGCTGCAAATGCGCAACCGTTTCGGCAAGCGCTTTCGGGACCGCACGCTAACCACGCAAACGGCCGAGGAGCCGAAGGACAGCATGAATGTCGAACGACTCCGGGATGAAATCGAGCGCAAGCTTTCTCGCATCGCTGACGCCAACGCTGAGGAAGCCGTTTCTGAAGAGTCTGACCCGGGAGGCGCTTGAATGGATGCGCTACGATTGGCGGATATGGGCTAGGCCCGAGCAGCGCGCGCCGGTTGGCGATTGGCACATATGGCTGATTTTGGCCGGCCGCGGCGCCGGGAAAACGAGGTGCGGTGCGGAGTGGGTGCGCGAATGCGTTTGCGGACCCACTCCGCTGGGTGGCGGAGCTTACAAGCGGCTCGCGCTTGTAGCGGAGACGGCGGCAGACGCGCGCGATGTGATCGTCGAAGGCCCGGGCGGGCTGCTCGCCATTCACCCATCGGATTTCCGGCCGAAATTCGAGCAATCGAAGCGGCGCCTTACCTGGCCCAACGGCGCGGTGGCGATCCTTTACAATGCGACCGAGCCCGATCAATTGCGCGGGCCGGAGCACGACGCAGCTTGGTGCGACGAGCTTGCCAAATGGCGCTATGCGCAGGAGACCTGGGACATGCTGCAGTTCGGGCTCCGGCTCGGCGAGCGCCCCCGGCAGGTCATCACCACGACGCCACGGCCCATTCCCCTCATCCGCGATTTTTTGGCGCTCGAGGGCCACGGCGTAGCGGTGACGAGAGGGCGCACCTATGACAACCGCGCCAACCTGGCGGCGAGCTTCTTCAAGACCATTATCAAGCGCTATGAGGGCACGCGGCTCGGCCGGCAGGAGCTGAACGCCGAGATTTTGGACGATATTCCGGGCGCGCTCTGGATGCGGGCGATGCTGGATGGCGCGCGCGTGGCGCCGGCGGCGCTACTGCAAATGCAGCGCATCGTGATCGGCGTGGACCCGGCCGCCAAGCCTTCCGCCGCCGCGGACCGGACCTCCGAGACCGGTATCGTGGTGGCGGGGCTTGGCGAGGACGGGCGCGGCTACGTGCTCGACGACCTCTCCTGCCGCCTGTCGCCCGTGGGCTGGGCGCGCAAAGTGGCCGCAGCCTTCGACCGCTATAGCGCGGACGCCATCGTGGTGGAGATCAATCAGGGCGGCGCGATGGTGGAGACCGTGCTGCGCGCGGAGCGGCCTGGCTTGCCGCTGCGCCAAGTGCGCGCGAGCCGCGGCAAGACCGTGCGCGCCGAGCCCATCGCCGCGCTCTACGAGCAGGGCCGCGTGAGCCATGCCGGCGCGTTCGCGGCGCTGGAGGATCAGATGGTGCTGTTCACGCCGTTCGGCATCGAGGGCGATGGCGCGGCGGACCGCGTCGATGCGCTGGTGTGGGCGATGGCAGATTTGTTCCCGCGCATGGTGAAGCCGCGAGAGGATGTGGCCTGGGGCGATGAGCCCGGCGGCGGTTCGAAGGCTGGCTGGCTCGGGGGATGATCGCGGCCGCGCCGGAATGCTTATTGATGGTGAGAAGTAGACGGATTCCTTGCTAATGCTTCCCGGGAATGTTTGTAAATTGCCGAGTCAAAACTCCGGAGGCGGGCTAGTGCGAGAGTTGCTGAACAAGAGGAAATCTGCGCTCCTCGCCGCATTAGCTGCGATGTTGCTGTATTGGCTGCTCCTGCCTGGGGTGAGCCAACAGCATTGGGAACGCATATCGGATAGCCCAGATCCAGTTCTGCGAACGACTCCTTTGGGTAAGACGCGCGCGGGGCCGTACAGCCTGCCCGATGCAGAAGAGGGTATCGTCGAAATTTACGAGCCCGATGGCGTTCATGGCCTTGAGGATCCCCGAACGGATGTGCCTCCGATTATTTTGAAGATTCCTGAGAGGTTTCGCGGAAACGGCAGAAGGGGCGGGAGGCGGGATTGGGGTCTTAATCTCTTGACCTATTACCCAGGATTCACCAGCCCAAGGGAGCCGGAAAACGCCAAGTTCGGACTGAGTTGCGCCGGCTACTGTAACGGTCGAATCCTCATCACCATCGAAAATGGGTCGAGCTTCAGACTGCCGGATACCCGTGGCAACCGGTATAACGCCAAGACCCACGCAGATTACATCGCTCGCCACATGCTGGAAGAAAAAAAAGAAAGGCAGTGGCCGCAACATTACCAGCCGAATCTGCACACAACAGATCTTGAACCCCAGGCTGGATTCGGCATCGTGTTTGAAGAGTTATGGACCAAGATGGAAGACGCGCCCAACGTCATACCGGAGCATTATACTGAAATAATGAGATATTACCTACGAAAGAATCAAGAGGGCGAATATTTCGATCTGGTCGTCAGCTGTCATGTCCCATCTGGTAACAACACATATGAGCCGTTTACGTGTACCTTGCACTTTTCCTTGGCTTGCAATCCGGCCGTCTCCGTTGAAGTGACCGGAGTTGATGGGAAGTTCGTGCCGGAGTTTGATAAAATTCAAACAGAAACGGACCGGTTTGTTTCCGCTATGCTTGTGAAGCCGCAGTGCGGCTCGTAAGGGGAGTTGCATGAGTGCAACGAGCTTTTCCTTTTCAGCGCCTACAAGTCCAGGCCGTGGCCGCTGCAAATAGAGGAAACCCGCCAGCGGTCTGGGCGGCATTGGCAGGCATGGGCGATGAATATGCGCAAGCGGCATTTCAAGGATTGACAAATCCGCAGTCGCTATACGGCCAAGTCATCCCGAATTCCAACTGGGTAGCGGGCGCTTCTGCCAACCAAGTCCTCAAGATGCAGAACGCCATCGCCCAAGGCTGCCGGGGCGCCACCAACCGCGCCGATCGATTTGTCTATCGAGGTTGTGGCACACAATGGGCTACTGCCCGATGGCGAGAACTGGTACACGAACCTGTTCGGAACTGGCTTGCACTTGCACCCTAAGCGCATTGGCCCGCCTTCGCCCGAAGTGCTTGATGCAGTTGGTCTAGGCGATGCCCTGTTGCATGTGGCCGGCACGTCGGCGGCGACCTTCGGCACTGAAACTCAAACGCATCTCACGCCCTGGTCTCCACTAAATACTGGAGAGCAAGCTGGTCTCGATGCCTATCGCTCAATGTATGACATTCCCGGTTTCGGGCATATAGCAAAGAACGATGATTTCACGCTTCAATTTTTGGGAGAGTCAAATGGCGGGGCGAACGCCAGCCCGCTAACCCCGGAGGACGCGTTCACACAGCAGATGAGCGAAGGATCCAATGGGTACAGTAATGGCGCGCCTGCTCAATTTCCTGTCAGACGAAGCGGCGAACTAGGTATCCCGCTTCACGCTGTATTCGCAGACGCAAACCTTTCGCAGTCCATGAATGCCTTGAACGCTCTTTTGCCGCCGCCCGGTTCTCAGCCGAGAAACGCTTTGCTTTATTACACCCAGGCCTACTAAGCGGAGCACCCTAGCGGCCTAAGTAGTTGTCTCTGTAGCGCTGTCGAGCGCCAACGAGGTTCCCTTGCCAAGAATTGACATCGTTCAAGAGGCGCAAGAGCGTCTCGAAGCCGCATGGATTCAGGATCGCGAGAACCGCGAGGATGGGTTTATGGACCTGAAGTTCCTCGCGGGCGACCAATGGCCGAACGAGATCCGGCTGCAGCGCGAGGCGCAGAACCGGCCGTGCCTGACCATCAACCGGCTGCCGCAATTCGTGAACCAGGTGGCCAACACCGTGCGGGTCAACCCGCCGTCCGTCAAGGCGATCCCGGCGGGCGGCGAGGCGACGGCCGAGCTGGCCGAGATTTATTCGGGGCTCATGCGGCAGATCCAATACCGCTCGAACGCCACGAATGTATTCGCGAACGCGGTCTATTACGCGGTTGCGTGCGGTATCGGCCATTTCCGCATCGTCACCGATTACGCGGACGAGGATGGTTTCGACCAGGAAATACGCATCAAGCGCATTCAGCATCCGCTTTCCGTTTTTTGGGCCCCGGGCTCTGTCGAGCCGAGCCGGTCGGATGCCGAATATTGTCTCGTCTCCGAGATCATGGGGCGCAATGAGTTCCAAAAGCGCTTTCCCGGCGCGGCCATGTCCGATTTCATGGCACCGTCCGATCTTAACGCCGAGAGCGGCCTGTTTTGGACCAATCGCGACGGCGTGCGCGTTTGCGAATATTGGGTGAAGCGTCTGCATGAGCGCACCATCGTGCGGCTTGCCGGCGGCGTGACCCTCGATATTACGGAAGTGGAGCCGAAAGAGTTGCAAGGTTTGGAGATCGTCGCCGAGCGGAAGGTGAGGTCGCACAAGGTCGAGCATTATCTCTTGAGCGGCGAGGAGGTGCTGGAAGGCCCGAACCAATGGGCTGGGCGCCACATCCCGATCTTCCCCGTGATCGGCTCGGAGACCTCGCTCGAAACGAAGGTGATCCGTAGCGGGCTGATCCGCTTCAGCCGCGATTCGCAGCAGCTTTATAATTTCTGGCGCTCCGCCGCCGCCGAGGCGATCGCGCTTGCGCCGCGCGCGCCGTTTGTCGCCACGCCGTCGATGATCGCAAAGTTCAAGGGGCAGTGGGATACGCAAAACACGGTCTCGCGGCCCTACTTGCTCTACGAGCCGGACCCAGAGGTGCCGGGCGGACGCCCCATGCGCGAACCGCCGCCCGATATCCCGGCGGCGCTTGTGAACGAGAGCGCTATGGCCGCCGACGAGATGAAGGCAACGACAGGCATTTACGACGCCGCGCTCGGCGCACGCTCGAACGAGATTTCAGGCGTTGCTATCCGCGCCCACGAAAGCCAGGGCGGTGTCTCCGCGTTGCATTATCAGGACAATTTGATGGCAACGCTAAACCATCTCGGCACGGTCTTGATCGATCTCATCCCGAAGATTTACGACAGCGAGCGAACCGTCCGCATTATGCGCGAAGACGAGTCCCATCTGCCGGTGCGCATCAACGTGCCGGTGATGGGTGTGAACGGTAAACCGATGCTGCTCAACGATCTGAGCCAGGGCACCTACGATGTGCGCGTGAAGATCGGCCCGTCCTACGCGACGCGCCGCGCGGAGGCCGCAGACGCCATGCTGCAATTCATTCAAGCTGTGCCGCAAGCCGCGGGAGTGGCCGGCGATCTTGTTGCGCGGAATATGGATTGGCCCGGCGCGGATGAGATCGCGGACCGGCTCAAGCGCATGCTGCCGCCGCAAATTTCCGGCGAAGCGCCGCCGCTCGGTGTCGAGATCGCCCAGGCTCAACAACAGGCTTACCAGGCGGCGCTTGCGCAGGCGCATCTCAACCGCGTACAAGGTCTCGCCGCCAAGTCGGAAGCGGAAGCGATGCGCGCGCATGCCGAGGCTCAAGACGCCACCGCGCGCACTCTGTCCACCGTAGCTTCCACCGTCTACGGCACGCCGCAAGATCCGCTTCAAACGGCACTGCAGGAAGCCGCACTCCGGGAGCGCCAGGCAAACGCTGCCAAGGCCGAAGCGGACCTTCAGGGCAAGGTTTTCGATAATGAGGTGAAGCGCACCCGCTTCGCAGATTCCTCGCCGTACAAGCTTTAAGATATGCGAGGCCGCCATGAGCGTAAAAAAATCCCCACCCAGGAAGGATTGCCTGCAAATAACGCCGGAAATGCTTCAGGCTGGCTACGCAGTTATCAGCGAATTCGATCCTGACATTACCTGTCTGACCTCCGCGGAAGCCGTCAATACGATGCTAAAGGCCGTTTATATTGCCATGATCGAGGTACGCTTGGGCGCGAATATCGAACCCGCCATCCAAGCGGGTCTCGCGCATCTTCGGTCCTAAACGGCATGAGCCTGCCGGTAACACCCTATTCCCCTCGGGAAAGTTTCTAGGCACTCGCGCAGTGTTCTAGCGCGCTCGCGAAGCGCCGTTCAGCTCATTTCATTCAGGATAAGATCATGACCGAACACGACGATATCCAGTCCGTGGACAATGCTTCCTAAGCATCTTCCGGGCAAACCGCACAGGCGGAAAGCGAAGCGCCCGCATCGGCTCAACCCGCGGCGGGCGGAAGCGAAGCCGGACGCGACGGCCGCATCCAGCAGCTCATCCGCCAAAAGCATGCCGCCGATGCCGTAGCAGCTCGGAGCGCGGCGGAAGCGGCGGCGCTGCGCGAGCGGTTGCAAAATCCTGGCCGGCCGCAGGACTATCGCGCACCTGAGGACTATACCCGTGCTGTTGCCCAGCATGCCGTCCGCGAGGTGGGCGCCGATATGCTGGCGCGCCAAGCCACTCAGGCACAGGAGTTCGCGGCACGGGCGGCACTGGATGCTTGGGCTGAAACCACAGCCGAGTTCCGCCAGAAAGTGCCGGATTTCGATTCCGTCGCGCACAACCCAAACCTGACCGTGACGCCAGTCATGGCTGACGCCATCCGCGAATCCAGCCGCGGCGCGGAAATCGCCTATTACCTCGGCAAGAACCCGGCCGAAGCGGCACAGATCGCGAGCTTGCCGCCAATGTCGCAGGCGACGTCGATTGCACGCCTCGAAGGCCGCTTCGGCTCGAACGCCGTCTCCGTCAGCCGCGCGCCTCAACCTGTCGGCACGCTATCGGGCCGCGGCGGCAGTGCCGCAACACCGTTGGAAGATATGGACTTCGAGGAATACCGGCGCGCGCGCGGATTTTGATTTCGGATCGCGGCTGTATCAGCGGCGGTCATCCAAAGCACTTCTAGCCATTCATTTTCTGGTCCTGGATGGCCGGCCAAGCCCGGCCATGATGCCCTTGGCTGGTCCAGGGGTGCTTGACTACCCAATCCACCAACAAGGAGCAAAGCCCCATGGCCTCAGCACTCTTAACTCCGAGCATCATCGCCAAGGAAGGCTTGATGCAGCTCGACAATAACCTTGTCGCCGCGAAAATGGTTTACCGCGCCTATGAATCGGAGTTTGGCGAAACCAAGATCGGCGACACGCTCACAATCCGCCGGCCCGTCAAATATGCGGTGCGCACGGGCTCTGTCGCCCAGATGCAGGACGCAACAGAAGGTAAAGTGCAGATCCAGATCAACACGCAGCGCGGCGTCGATCTGCGCTTCCCGACCAAAGACCTCACGCTCACCATCGACCGCTTCGCCGAGCGCTATCTGAAGCATCCCATGATCGCGCTGGCCAACCAGGTCGATCTCGATGTTTTGTCGCTTTACAAATACGTGTGGAACTGGATCGGCACCCCCGGCCAGACACTTTCGGGCTATAAATCCTTCATCAAGGGCCCGCAGCGGCTCGATGAGATGGCTGTGCCTGCGCCGCGTGCCTCCTGCCTGTCGCCCGCCGATTTCTACGGCATGGCATCGAGCTTCACCGGCCTCTATGTGCCGGACGTTGCAAGGACTGCGTTGGAGAAGTCCAAACTTCCGATGGTTGGCAACACCGACTGCTACTCGTCGCAGAACGTCGTCAACTATACGGTTGGCTCTTATGCCGGAACACCTGTTATTTCTGCTACCGCGTCTGCAAACGGTGTCACGAACACGGGCGTAACAACTTACCTCGCGTCGATGAACACCAACCAAACCGCGATCCTCGTGGACGGCCTGACGGCCGGTGCCACTCTGAACGAAGGCGATGTGTTCACCATCGCCGGAGTCTATGCCGTCAATCCCGTCACGAAGCAGGTTCTGCCCTATTTGCAGCAGTTCGTCGTAGGCGCTCCCCGCCTGCGCAAAACGCGGCGCTAACCTTCATGGGCACTGCGGGGGCGTGCTATCCCCAGAACCTTGTGTTCCATGAGAACGCATTCGCACTTTGCATGGTGCCGATGGAATTGCCCGAAGGCGCAATCAAGAAAGCGCGGCAGAGCTATAAGGGCCTCTCGATCCGGGTGATCTGCGACTACGACATTATCAACGATATCAATATGTGGCGCCTCGATATCCTCTACGGCGTGAAGCCGATTTATCCGGACCTCGCCACTCGCCTTTCAGGCGCTTCGAGCTAATACCTTCGCCATCCCGGATATCGCTAGCGGTATCTCCGGGATGGCACTCCGCGCGGCTTCTTTCCTCGATTCAGGAGTAAACCCATGCCCGTAAAGCAGCTCTCCGACGGCAATCCCGATGGCACCGTACTTGGCCAAAGCCCAAACGATTATATTTCGTTCTACAATGTGCCACCCGTCCCGCAGCGCTCTGGCACCGCACAGGCTGCCGTGCCAACAACCGCGCCGACGAATACAACTCCCTTCGGCTTCGATCAGGCGCAGGCCACCGCGATTATCGCGCTTTTAAATGAGATCAGGGCGACGCTCGTGGGCATTGGGCTTATGAAGGGTCAATGATGACCGGCGATACACGTCTTTGGATGTACCGGAACGGCGAGGCGTGCCTTTTCGAGCATCCCGATCATGTGCCAGCAGATCAGGGCTGGCAACGATTTCCAGCGCCCGCCAGCGATAGCGAGCCGCTTCCCGAAACGCCGCGTGTGACCCTGCCGGAGCCTGGCCCCGATCAAGAACTGACCGGCCAGGAGAAGCTCGACCGCATGTCACGGCAACGCCTCATGCAGGTTGCTGCCGATTGCGGCATCCGCCTCGGTTCCGGCTGGACCAAGGCCCAGCTCAAACATGCGATTATCGAGGTCTTGAATGACAACGGCCCGTGACATCATTGCCGGCGCATACCGGCGCCTCGGCCTTCTACCGCTTGGCTCGGACCTCGATCCCGCCCGCGCCGAGGCCGGCCTCGCCATGTACAACGACATGCTGAACGCCTGGGCTGCCGACGGTATCTTTCCAGATGGTCCGTATCCGCCGGTTGAGGAAACGGACGGCGTCTTTTTCAGCGACGATTTTATCAATGGCGACATTACGGACTGCTCGGGAGCCTATCCGCCTTACGGTCCGAGCGATACCTCGAAACCGCCTAAGCCTGAACCGCTATCATACGGCTTGAACGATCCGTTCCCTTTGCTCGATCAATTTGCGGAGGGAACGAAGGCGATCCTCGCGGTGGAGCTTGCATCGGCCAGCGGGATCGAGGCGCAGCCCTCGACGCAAAAGCGCGCGCAGAAGGCCTACGCGGCCCTGCTCGCCTATTACGTAATCGCTCCGCAGGCAAGCCAGGATATTGGCTTGACCTGGATGCCGAGCCTGCGGCGGTATGGGTTCCGCTGACCCGGCGGTCATCCCGAAAAGAATTGGAGCGGTTTAAATTTTGTCCTGAATGGCCGGGTGACGCCCGGCCATGACAGTTTTCATCAGAGGCTCATCATGGTCGCAGTCGATTTCGGGCATACGTCGAACCCGGACAAGAGCGGGTTCGGATCGAACCAGCGTCTACTGAACGGCTATCCCGAGGCGCTGGGCCAGGCAGCAAAGTCGCCGCTGCCCATCTACGCGGTGCCGGGGACGTCGCGCTTCGATACCGGCACGACTGGGCTTAACGGCCCATGCCGCGGGATGCTTTATGTATTCGGCAAGGGACTTTATGTTGTCGGCGGAACTGCGGCGGCGCTGTTCGACGATCAAGGCAATGCCACACCCGTTTCGGGAACGATCGCCGGCACATCCATGGTCATCATGGCGGACAATCAACGCCCCAACCCGCAAATCGGCATCGTCGCCGATAACGTCTATTACGTCCTCGATACGGGCACGAACACCGTCTCTCAACCCAATCTTTCGACCCTGCCCGCTCCAAATAGCGTCACATTTCTCGATGGCTATCTCGTTTTTTCCATCCCGGACGGGCGCATTTTTCAGACAAATCTGAACGACGCGCTGACCGTTAACGCGCTTGCCTATGCCACCGCTTCCAGCCGCTCCGACGGACTTCGCCGGATCGTCACGCATCGCGGCGCGCTGATCGCGCTGGGCGAATCGAGCCTGGAAATCTGGGAGGACGTGGGCACCACGCCCTTTGCGTTCGCCCCCATCCGGGCTGACATCGACATTGGTTGCATCGGCGAGCAGACAGTCGTGATCGTCGCCGGCGCGCTCATGTGGGTGGATCAAAACGGGGTGGTGCGTCAACTCACAGCTTCCGAGCCGGTCCGTATCTCGACGCATGCACTGGAGCGTGCCATCTCCAATCTAACTTGGGGCGAGCGCCGCGCGCTTCGCGCTGTTTATACGCACTTCAATGGCCACGATTTCTACGCCGTGACAAGCCCCTATTGGACATGGGAATTCGACCTTGCCACTGGACTCTGGCACGAGCGGGCAAGCGGCGGCCTGTCCAATTGGTTCGCACAAGGTTTTGCATCGTTCGACGGCCTCGTGATCATCGGATCAAGCCAAGATGGCAGCCTTCATGTGCTCGACGATACGTCGCAAACGGAGAGCGGCAATCCCTATCTTTTTCTGGCACAATCGGGGCCGGTGCATGCGTTTCCAAAAGGCTTAATCATGGACCAGCTCGATGTCGACATCATACCGGGTGTGGGAATAACGGGCGCCAATGTTGACGCGGCAAGTCCCAAATTGATGCTCGATTGGTCGGACGATGGCGGCCACACTTGGACCGGCGGTCGCACCGCTTCCCTCGGACGTGTGGGGGAGCGCTTCGCCGTTGCGAGCTTCCATCAGCTAGGCTCCACTCAAAGGGCTGGGCGTACCTTCCGTCTTTCATCCTCATCGCCGGTCATGCGCGGCATCCTTAATGCCGGCGCACGTGTAAGGCCGATCCTCGCATGACCGGGCAAGCCAATCTTTTCAGCCGCTTCGGTTTTCAGGTAGGCCACGACGGCAAGCTCGATAACTATACCCGGGCCTTCCTCTCGAAGTTCAAGGGCCGCGTCGGTCCTGCCATACCCGATCTAGATACCAATGCATCGTGGGCGCAGATCGCGGTGACGGCCAATGCGCTCATCAACGAGTTTGTGGCGCAAGGGTGGGTCCAAAAGGGCTTCGACGCGGACGGGACGGCTGTTGCCAATGCGATCCAGGCCGTGACCATGATCCCAGCGGCGACCGAATGGGCCTATGCGCCTTACGAAGTGTTCCGGGATGTCATTACGGCCGACGCTGAGTTCGTCTCGACGGAGAACGCTTACAGTGTCTACGACAGTTCGCAATGGTTCATCCAATATAGCGAGGCCGCGACCTCTGGCCGGATCGGAGGCGCGGCCTGCGATTGGGCAACATCTCTCAATTCCTTGCAAAATCAGCTTCCGAACTGTGGCCTCGTCAATCTCTACGTTGCTTGGTACGGAAACGACCTCCGTGCGGGATCCTGTACGCTTATGCCGGGCGTCACGCGCACAGAGTTCGACGACATGCCTCACGAATGGGTGTGCAACGGCCTTCACCGGAACGAAGCGCATTTAGTCTCGACAGTGAATGGCAGCGCGGCTTTCGGGGGCACGCCAGACGACCAGTCGGTAGTAGCGGCGATCAAGGACTTGAAGGCGCGGGGCCTGCAAGTCTGCTTCACGCCGTTCATTCTGATGGATATTCCGGCTGGGAACACGCTGCCCGACCCCTATAGCGGCGGCACTGGGCAGGCGGTGTATCCTTGGCGCGGGCGTCTCACCAAAGATTACAGCACAGCGGATATGAACCCGCAGGTGGCAGCAGAGGTTGCCTCGTTCGCTGCCCAATACCGGAATTTCGCTCTGCACTACGCGGATCTTTGCGCATTAGCAGGCGGGGTCGACATATTCTTGTTAGGCACCGAGTTGCGCGGCCTCACCTGGCTTCGCGATAACGAAGCAAGCTACCCGTTCGTTTCTGCGCTCATCCAGCTTGCCGCGGACGTCAAAGCTATTTTGCCAAACGCCCAGATTTCCTATGCGGCCGATTGGTCGGAATGGTTCGGCCATCAACCGGCAAACGGTTCCAACGACGTGTTCTTTCATCTCGATCCGCTCTGGTCGGACGCTAATATCGCCGCCGTTGCCTTCGACAATTACTGGCCACTTTCGGATTGGCGGGACACAGCGCCGAACATCGATGAGGTAGTGAATTCCGACGGAACGCTGACCGCCATCACGGATTACGATTACTTGATGGGCAACGTCCGTGGGGGCGAAGGCTATGCCTGGTATTACGCGAGCCAGGCAGATCGGGATTCGCAAACGCGCACGCCGATCACCGACGGCGCCTATGGTAAGCCCTGGGTATTCCGCTACAAAGACATCTGGAATTGGTGGTCGAACCAGCATTTCAACAGGCCGGGCGGCATAGAAAGCCCGTCTCCGACTGCATGGATACCGCAATCGAAGCCCTTTTGGTTCACGGAGCTTGGCTGCCCTTCGATCGATAAGGGATCGAACGAACCAAACGTTTTCTACGATCCCAAATCGTCGGAAAGTGCGATCCCTTATTTTTCGGACGGCACTTCCGATTATCTCATTCAGCGGCGCTATCTCAACTCCATGTTGCGCTTCTTCAACGCAAGCGATCCCGAATTCACCGAGGACTGCAATCCACAAAGCACCCTCTACGCGGGGCGCATGGCCAATCTCAGCCGCGTGATGATCTACACCTGGGATGCGCGGCCTTATCCCTATTTTCCGCTCTACGGCACAGTTTGGAGCGACGGCCCAAACTGGATCTTCGGCCAATGGATAGGCGGCAAGCTTTCATCTTACGCTCTGCCGCAGGAGCTCAATAGCATGGCAGTCGCAACCACTTACGCCCCCTTGAGCCCTTACATCATAGATCCGGCGACGGGCAAGCTCGACAAGCAATACCGCGATTTCTTCCAGGGTATCGAGTTCGTTCAGGGAGACCCAATTCCGAGTGTGTCCCTCGATCCAACCCCCGCCGAGGTGGCGGACGCGATCAACGCGCTTCTCGCCGTCCTACGCTCCCAGAACAGGCTTGCAACATGAGCGCGCGCAAGTTCTTAGTGCGGCGCGGTACGCATGACGATGTAGAGCGCTTTGTCGAGTTGGGCTTGCGCTTTTATGCCGAGGAGGGAAATCGCGAGGCCTGCCCCCATCAGCTCGCCCGCTTTGCAATCTCTCACATTTGCAACGAGGACCGCGTTTTCCTCGTCATAGGCGAGCCCGTCGCCGCTCTTCTCTGCGGAGGTATAGCCCCCCATTACCTCACGGGCGAGCCAACCGCGTTTAAAACCGCATGGTACGCGCTGCCAGAAGCGCGCGGGCTTGGAGCCCATCTTCTCCGCGCTTTCGAGGCCTGGGCTAAGTCTATGGGCGCGCTCCGCCTCATAGTGGCGGGCCGGCGGGAGCGCACGCTCATCTTGCTCAGCCGCCTTGGCTACACTCCTCTCGAAACCGTTTACTCAAAGGATCTCCCATGGCAGAAGCAGCCCTTCCAATCCTCATAGGCGGAGCCGCCTCCGCTCTCGGAAACTATTTCGGTGCGCAAGCAACGGCAAACGCGGCGCAGCAGTCCGCGGGCCTCCAGCAGCAGCGGTTCAATCAGGCGGTCAGCTACGAGCAGCCCTATATGCAAAGCGGCCAGAATGCTTTGAACCTTTATAACAATGCTACAGGAGTAAATGGAGCGGCAGCGGAGCAGTCCTACTATAACAATTTCCAGAACGACCCCGGATTTCAAGCCGGCGTGAATTACGGTCTGCAGCAAATCCAAGCGCAGAATGCCGCCCAGGGCATGGGATTATCGGGAAACACGCTCGCCGCGCTCCAGAGCTATTCTCAGAATGCCCTTTCGCAAGAATACCAAACGAGGCTGAGCGATCTATTCCAGGGGGCTCAGCTTGGCGCGAACTCTGCCAATGCACTGTCTGCCGCCAGCACGTCGAGTGGAACCGCGCAGGGAAACTTCAACGTAACAGCTGGCCAATCTCAGGGCTCCGGAATCTCCGGTTTGGGGACCGGAATTCCCGCGCTACGAACAACTATGCAAATTACTACTACGGCACACAAAAGAGCTCTTGAAATGACACCCTATTCATCAGCACCAGCAATCCCGCCGCGCAACGCATTGATTGTCGCGGTTCCGCAGCCTGCTCCAGCCTACAGGCCAGCGCCAAGTGCGCCGTCGAACCTTCCGGCGTTGCTCGCGAGCACAATCGGCCACACCGCCTTGCTTTCGGACACGCCCTCAAAATGGGCTTCGACAATCGCTATGCTGAGGCAAAACGGCATTGATCCCGAAGGATATGAGGATTTTGAAAAGGGACGCCCTGCGGCCATGGCGGCCGCGGGTATTCAGACAACCCAAGGGGAAACCGAATAGCGCATCGCGGATGGTGACATCGCGCTTCTGTTCCGTCAGGGTGGCTGCCGGCGGCTGCGAAAAGCGCTGCCGGCGAGCCAACCCTAAGCGAGACGCCAATGACAACCGGCAACACAGCGCAAAGTCTTTTGTTCGAAGTGAGCGGCGGCATTGCGCGCATAACGATCGACCGGCCGGAGGCGCGGAATGCGTTCACCTTCGAGATGTACGAAAAGCTTGCGCGATCTTGCGAGGCTGTCGATGCGGACGATTCGATTAGGGTGCTCGTCCTAACCGGCGCGGGAGAGAAGGCCTTCTCCGCGGGCACCGACATCTCACTCTTCCGCAATTTCAAAACGGCGGAGGACGCGCTCGGCTACGAGACGTTCATGGAGCGCGTGCTCAGCGCGCTCGAGCGATGCCGCGTTCCTACCATCGCGGCAATAGCCGGCGCCTGCACGGGTGGCGGTGGAGCGATAGCAGCTTGCTGCGATTTACGTATCGGAACCGCCGATACGAAATTCGGCTTTCCCATCGCCCGCACACTTGGCAATTGCTTGTCCGCTCGCAACCTCGGGCGCCTTTCGGACTTGATCGGTGCTGCGCGCGTCAAAGACATGATCTTCACCGCACGGCTTATTGGGGCGGAGGAAGCGCTGCGAATTGGGCTTCTCACTGAGGGGGTCAAAGACCGAGCGGAATTGGATGCGCGGGCAGGTGCGCTCGCCAATACGATCGCGGGGCTTGCGCCGCTGACGCTCCGCGCAACGAAGGAGGGGATGAGACGCTTGCACTGTTCCGAGGCGGCAGACCGAGACCTCCTCTTGATGTGTTACATGAGCGAGGATTTCCGCGAGGGCATGGACGCGTTCCTCAATAAGCGAAATCCCAAGTGGCAAGGACGGTAATCGAGTCCACCCAATCCGGCCGTCGAATCGCTAGCGTTGTCCAAAATTTTTACTATAACGGAGGCGGTTCAACGGAGGGTAAGAATTATGCCAGAGCCTCAGGCGCCGAAGCGCGACGCAACGTGGGATATCGCACGAGGCATCGGTATGATGCTCGTTATTTACGGCCATTTGCTGGAGCCGATGTACCCGGCCCATAATGGAAGAGCGCTCATTCAGATGGCCGCTGACCAATGGCAGGTTATCTACTCCTTCCATATGATGCTCTTTTTTCTCGTATCGGGCGCCGTCAATCGCAATCTAACGAAAAAGGCATTTCCAGAGATTCTGCGCGGCTCGCTGAGGCTGCTCGCTCTGGCGTGGGTGGTGCATATTCTTGGCGCGTTTGTTAATATTGCAATTCAGCCTGAGTT
Source organism: Rhodomicrobium sp. (assembly GCA_052144215.1). Taxonomy (GTDB): domain Bacteria; phylum Pseudomonadota; class Alphaproteobacteria; order Rhizobiales; family Rhodomicrobiaceae; genus Rhodomicrobium. The sequence continues at coordinate 10,045 of JBKQQS010000036.1, read as the reverse complement.
ACGAAGCTCGTTTGGGGCTGCGGCTTGGTCTATTGTCGACCCAATACTTGAAGGATATAAATGGTCCGTCGGCGTCCTGTGGTTTCTCACATCGCTATGCTTTGTGCAGATTTTGGCCTACCTATCCTTGCGGCTCTTTCCAGCGATTGCCGTCGTACTCTTTGCCATGGTGGCGACCGCGGCCACAGGCTTCCTGCCAGAGCAGTATCTGATGAAAACCTGGATGCCAGGATTGTCATTTTTCGCGCTGGGCTACCTCTTCTCGCAATGGCAGGTTCGCTGGCCATTTTGGGCAGCCATTCCCCTCCTCGCAGCAACCATCTTCATTGCGCAATTGAATCATGGCTGCTCTTTCCACTTCGCGCAGGCTTGCGGAAGCGATCCCTTTAGCGTGAGGATGTTCATGGGCAGCTATGGCTTCTTGCCGGTCTTCTTTTTATCGTCGCTCGCTGGCTCGCTCGCGGTTGTCTGCCTGAGCGCAGGCCTCGCGCGGTTCAGCGCATCTAGCCTTCTCGCCTATATGGGTAGGAAAAGCCTTGAGCTTTTCTTCATCAACGGGTTTGTGGCGACGTTCCTCTTTGGCTATTTTTGGGAAATGCAGTGGCCGCACCTCACGGTGCTTCACTACATAGGTCTCTTTATAGCTATTGTGGGCGCTCACCTCGTTGCGTTGCAAATATTGAGCCCAGTGCTGGCGTGGATCAACGCCGCAGGGCTTGCCATTTCGAACTTTCTGACCCGTCTTTTAACCGGCTGGGCTGAAACGCCGCGTTCGAAAGCTCTTTGATCGAGACTACTGCTTGCCGCTTAGGCGGCCAGCAGTGGCGCCAAACTAATAGCACCCGTCTAGGGGTAAGACCGCCAGTCCAGTCAACGCGGCATCGTTCTTGGTCACAAGTGCGAGCGGAACCCGTTTCTTCCATTCGCTCATCCGCCCCGTTCCCTCAAAGGCTTGGCGCAAGATAGAAAGGTCGGCGGCTTGGGCGAAGCCTCGCGCAACGCTGCCGCATAAAAAAACCCCGTCCCAGGCGGCGACGGCAAGCACGAGATTGCCGAGGACATCGCCCGCGATTTGCGTAAACAGCCGGAGTGTAGTCGCGTGGTTGGGATCGGCGCTAGCCTTGGCGATAATATCGGAGGGCGCATGGGCATGCGTATCGTTTGAGACGGCCGCGTGCAGATTGCAAAGCCCGCGCCCCGATAGAACATGTTCGACAGACGTAAATTCTTGCCGGAGGCTATCGTCACCCCAACCGGAGAAGGTGAGCGCCATGTGCCCAGCCTCGCTCGGACAGGAGGTCCATCCGCCAGAAATTTTCACAAGCGTCGCGGCACCGAAACCTGTCCCAATATTTGCTACCAGGAAGCGCCGCGCTGCCGCGAAGCCGGGTTCTGGGGGGCCGAGCGTTAGGAAGTCAGCCGTGGACAGCACGGGCAGGCTAAATGAAACGGCTTGAACGTCGTTGATGAGCGTGCAAGGCGCGCCAAGCTCGGAGGAGACTTCAGTCTCAGAGATATCCCATGCAAGGTTGGTGAGCCGTACGGCGCCAGAAGAAACCCGGCCAGCCGCGCCGATTGCTGCGCCAATGCATCCGTTCTTCCCGCCAGTTTCATCTAAGTAAGTGCGCAGAGCGTCCGTGAATGAAGCGAAACGCGAGACGGGGTATGAGCTGCGTTTTTGAAGGTCTTTGCCCGCCTCAGCGCGCGCAAACCGCACATTCGTCCCGCCTGCATCGGAAACAAGCCGCCACCCCGTCACGTGGAGGCCTCCGCGGAATACGCCATCAGGACCTTAAGAAAGCTCTTACGCCAATAGCGCACGTCATGCTTTCTGATACGATCGAGAAGGGCGACGTGGCGCCGTCTCCTCTCGCGGAGCGGCATTTTTAGCGCAGCCTGCATAGCGTTTGCCATATCATCGATATTGTAAGGGTTCACGATAAGCGCTTCTTCGAGCTCTTCGGCGGCTCCAGCAAATTTCGACAATATAAGAACGCCTGGATCGTCCTCATTTTGAGCCGCCACATATTCCTTGGCAACTAAATTCATACCGTCGCGCAGCGGCGTCACAAGTCCGACCTCGCACCCGCGAAAGAGTGCTGCGAGTGTGTCGCGCGGCATCGTGCGGTGAATATAACGAAGAGGCGTCCAGTCGAAATCACCAAACTCCCCGTTTATCGCGCCGGAGAGCTCTTCGAGTTCCTTGCGGATGTTGGCATAAGCCTCAACCTCGATGCGGGTCGGTGGAGCGATCTGCATGAATGTAACGGTTTTCAGATGCTCGGAATGGGCTTCAAGCAGCTTACGGAAGGCTTTGAAGCGCTCCGGGAGCCCCTTTGTGTAATCCAGCCGGTCGACGCCGATGATGTGGGAGCGCACGATCGTCCTGCGGTTAAGGCGCTCGATCTGAGAAGCCGCCTCCGGCGTTTGCGCAGCAGCGGCAAACTCCTCGACGTCGATGCCAATGGGAAATTCTTCGGCGATGATTGTCCTGCCGAAGGCTTGTATCCGGCCGCAACCGAGCGTTTTGCCGCCTGAATGTTCCGAAACGAATCGGCGGAAATTGCTGGCGTCATTAGATGTTTGAAAGCCGATCACGTCGAACTCAAAAAGCGCCTGTATAAGCCAGTCGTGAGCGGGGATGGCTTGGAGCAGTTCGGGTGGCGGGAATGGTATGTGAAGGAAAAAGCCAAGACGCTGATGGGCGCCAAGTTCGCGCAGCTCCGACGCCAGCGACATCAAATGGTAATCGTGGACCCAGATGAGATCGTCTGGCCTAAGTAAGGGCGCCAGGGCGGTTGCAAAGGCCTTATTGACCCGCTTGTAGCCTTCGAAATAGGCCGGTTCAAATTGAACGAGGTCCAGCCTGTAATGGCAGACGGGCCAGAGCACCTTGTTGGCAAAGCCAAGATAGTATTCATCGTAATCCTGAGCCGTCATCGGGACCGTAGCGACGGTCACGTTGTTTTGGACGGTCTGCGTCACCGCGATAGGAGTTCCATCCTCGATGACATTACCGTCCCATCCAAACCAGACGCCTCCTACCGACCGGATGGCATCGCCGAGGGCCACCGCCAACCCTCCAGATTGTAGCTGGTTCTCTAGGTCCGCCACCCGGTTCGATACAATAACGAGACGGTTCACACAAACGCCTCCCAAGGTTTAGACAACCGCGTTGCACCGTTTATGATCCCAACCATGGAGTAGGTTTGGGGGAAATTGCCCCAAGCCGCGCCCGTGATTGGATGCGTGTCTTCAGACATAAGTCCCAAATGGTTGCGCGCGTTCAGAAGAGATTGGAAAATTTCTCTTGCTTGCTCCTTTTTCCCAATGCGCGCCAGGCAGTCCAGGCGCCAGAAAGCGCAGACGTTGAACGCCGTTTCCGGTAAACCGAAATCGTCGGCCGCCTCGTAGCGCATCATGAAGGGGCCGCGGCCCAGGACTTTTTCAAGTTGTTCTACTGTTGAGATGAAACGCGGATCGGTGCCATCCGCAAAGCCAAGTTCGCCCATGAGCAGCACGCTCGCGTCAAGGTATTCGCCTCCGAAGCTTTCAACGTAGGATTTGCGCTTTTCCGACCAAGCGCAGCTTAGGATCTTCTCCTTGACAAGTTCTGCTCTCTGCCGCCAGAAGGTGCCGCGTTCATACAACCCGAGAAAGGCGGCAATCTTTGCCAAACGATCGCAAGCCGCCCAACACGTCACGCTCGACGAGGTGTGAACCCGGGCCCTCGATCTGAGTTCCCATATTCCAGCATCGGGTTGATCGTGAAGCTTGAAAGCCTGTTCGCCAACTGATTCGAGCCTTTGGAAATCATCGAGCCCAGCCCGGACGGAAAGCCTGCCGTCGACGAAAGCCTGCGCCGAGCCCAGGATTAGATTGCCGTACGTGTCATGCTGGAAATGTTCATGGGCTTGGTTGCCAATGCGCACTGGACCGTCGTTTGGTGCAGGGCCGCCCTGAAAGCCAGGGAGGTACGGGGCCTGGCGCTCGGTGAGCGCATCTTCGAGCGCGATCCCATACACCGGCTGGATGTGTCCATCGGTATTTGCGACGATGTTCATTATCCAGCGGTAATAGTTTTCAAGAGTGCGGCCGGCGGCGAGGCTCGTGAGAGCGCGGATAACGAAATAGGCGTCGCGGACCCAGCAGAATCGGTAATCCCAATTCCTGCCAGTGCCTGGAGCCTCCGGAATGCTGGTTGTCATCGCGGCCACTATAGCGCCCGTAGGCTCATAGGAGCACAACTTGAGGGTAATTGCCGCCCGGACTACAGCCTCTTGCCATTCCGGCTGAAGGGCAAGCCGTAGGCTCCAATTGCGCCAATACTGGTCTGTGTGCTCCTCGAAGCTCCGGGCAATCTCCGTGGGGCTGTCGGAAAGAGTTTCGTCTGGCCCGAGCACAAAGCTCAACGGGCCGCAAAGGTTGAAGGTGGTCTCCTGTAAAACGTAGTCGAGCGGCGCATCGGTTGTCAGACGAAGCGTCATCTCGGGGCCGACATAGCGAATATGATTGGAGCCGTACGTCAGCGAGGGCCCCGTCTGACCGTAGTTGAAGCGGGGTCTTAGCTTGATACGTATACGGGGCCGCCCGTCCTTCACGGAGATGCTCCGGATAAGCGTTTGAGGCCGGAACGGCCGGTTGCGGGTGTGGAAGCGAGGAACAAAATCGGTTACTTCAACGGACCCGCCTTCACCGTGCAGTATTGTTTTTAAAATCGCCGTATTTTGGACATAACTTTGCTCAGACGCCCTGAAGTTCTCGATCTCGATAGAGAAGGAGCCATCGTCCGGATCGCCGCTTGCGCTTCCAAGAAGCTGGTGGAAAACTGGATCGCCGTCGAATCTTGGAAGGCAGCACCAGACGATTCTGGCTCGTTTGTCGACGAGAGCGCCGATGCCGCAATTTCCGATAAGCCCAAGATCGAGATTACCCATTCACACTGGTCCCTTTTAACGTTTCCGCCGTGACGAGTAGCCAGCCAAGGAACTCGTCGACGTTGATAGCGCGCACGCGCGCCGCCGTATCGCCCGGGCCGACTTTTACAGAAATGCCGCCCAGGGCGTTGACCGCGGCGAAAGCATCCTCATCGGTTACATCATCGCCAGCAAAGAAGGGTATGCGTCCGCGGAAGGGCGGCTCCTGAAGGAAGTCGTGGATCGCTGTGCCCTTCGTAGCAGTATGCAGCCTTATTTCGATGACCATCTTACCGCGTGTCAGCACCGCGTGCGGCAAGCGGCTTGCGACCTCCTCGACCAGCGATAGGCACAGCTCCTCCAATTCCGGCCTAAGACGGTAATGGAGCGCTAGGGCTCCGCGTTTCTTTTCCAGCAACACCCCAGGATTATGACTTACAAAAGCCCTGAGAACCTTCTCGACCGAACGCGCCGCGCTATCCTCGGCGGTGCGCGCTGAAATCGTAGTTCCGCCGTTGCGGCGTTCGAAGCCGTGAACGCCGGCTACAGGCAGCCGCAAAGGAGCGAGAAACGTGTCTATAGCGTCGATCTCCCTGCCGGTCACGATGGCAACCGCGCCAGCCGCGGCTTGGAAAAGGCACTCCAAAGCCCGGCGAGCCCTTTTTTCGACAATCACCGCATTCGGCGTTTCCGCAATCTCGGTTAGCGTGCCGTCAAAATCGAAAAAGAATCCGTAGGCACGAGCGTTGCGCAGATCGGGCAGAAGAACCATGGCCGCTTTCTGAGGAAGGTTTGTGCCGTTCGCCCCATCCGCTAGGAATATGCAAACGGCTCGGTGAATTCAATGGCTCGCCGTTTAAGTGGGGCTCCAAAACTGGCAAAGCCGCGAAATCTCCACCGTTCCGCCTAAAGTCTGCACGGCCAAACGCTGATTTTAAGACCACTACGTGCTAGTTTGCTTCAACGTCGGCCTTAATTCTGGCTTGGATGTGCTGTCCGGCTTTTTCCTGCACCGGATGAAGGCAATGTGGCCGACTACGGAGGAGAATACCCTGCCTCTCGGGGTAAGACGATGCAAATGGTAAGAATAACTTGCATCTTTATTGCGTTTTTCGCATGGCGAGCAGCTCTTGCCGGAGAGATGCGAACTGAGACGTTCCCCTCGAAAGCACTCGGCCATAACATGCCTTACGTAGTTTATTTGCCAGACGGGTATAAGAGTGGGCAGCTACATTATCCAGTGCTGTATCTGCTTCATGGGGCTGGCGGTAATGAGCGCGCATGGGCTGAGTCCGGACACATAAAAGAAAAGACAGATCGTTTGATTGCGAGCGGTACAATACCGCCGGCGATCATCGTGATGCCGGGCTGCCCCGCCTGCTGGTGGGTGGACGGTGCCAAGGAGCAGGCGGAGACAGCGTTTTGGTCCGATCTTGTACCTCTAATCGATATGCGCTACCGCACGATTGAAACCCGCGGAGGGCGCCTAGTCGCGGGCTTGTCCGCTGGCGGTTACGGCGCTGTCCGGTTTGCTATGCGCTATCCAGGCCGGGTAGCTGCGGCAGCGGCTCTAAGCCCAGCCGTTTACACAGAATCGGTGCCCCAATTTTCTGCGGCGCGGGCCCAGCCGCCTTTTCTGGGACCCGATGGACGGTTTAGCCGGGTAGCCTGGGACCAGCAGAATTATCCCGCGTTGCTGGAAGGTTATTTTACTCAGCATCATCGCGTGCCACTCTATCTCGTCTCCGGCGACAGTGACAAATTCGGCATTGCCTTTGAAACCGCACTCCTATTCAAGCGGCTCTTTCAGCGTCAGCCCGATCAAGTCGAGTTGCGCGTCGTTGGGGGCGATCACAGTTGGAAAGTGTGGGAGACGACAATCGACGCTGCAATGCAGTATATCTTTCAATTTGCCGATAAGCCCCGGCCCGCAACACGCACCGCCGGATTGGCGGCTACGGTTGGCCGCTAATTGCTTGCGTCTTTATCTGCTTGAACCCAACTAAGCGGCTGGGCGCTGGGGACTATGTCCTGCTATCGTATCCGGCAAAAAATGAGCTGGGCATAACATCACCGGCAGCTTTGTTCTTTAGATCGGTGCTCCGGCAAACCGTCTCGCGGCCGTCAGAAAATATATCGCCAACCATTCCAGCAAAACCTCTATGTCAATATTTTGACCGGATGAAGCCGGAATGACGCTCGCTGCGCTCCTGGTCCGGCGAGGTAGGGGCCACCACCAAAACTTGTGTGTCGCCCGCTATCCGGGGCAATGCCACCTCGTGGACAGCATCATTCGTAACGCTTCGGAACCCAGGACGGGATCGTAAGCGCGATCTCTGAAAGTTTGCGCCCAGCCACGATGACTTCCGTAATTTCCCTGGGGCCTGCCATGCAAGCCCCAGTACATGGGCACCAGCCGGAACTCCTGCGGAAGACACCCTGGGCTCGATAGGCCCGAAACACACGGCCTGGACGCTAGCGGCGATCTTTTCGTCGTATCGCAGCCAGTACCGGCGTTAAACGGGCGTCCGGAAAACCCGCGGTAGCGCTGAAATAATCCCCAGCTCTCTTGCCGACGGCTGCGAGCAAGCGTGCCGTAACTGCACTGCAACTGCCGGCCATTCTCTCCGAACAAACAAACTGAGGAGTTTGCCACATGATTACTCGTCTACGCTATCCAAAAGGGTATCAATTTTTCGATGCTAACGGCGCCCCGCTAGCGCTTGGGAACCTGTATTATTATGTCGCCGGGACAACGACACCCCAAGACACCTATTCCGACAGCGCCGGCACTGTCACGAATACCAATCCAATCGTGCTTGACGGTTCGGGACGTCTAGACGTGGATGTCTATCTCGGCGCCGCGTCGAACTATAAAGAAGTTCTAACGACCACAAGTTCCACCGTGGCGCCCTGGCCAGACGATAACATCCCCTTGGCGACTCAGCCCGACTGGAATGCGACAAGCGGGCCGAGTCAAATTCTGAACAAGCCTGTGCTTGCCGCCGTTGCGACTTCCGGTAGCTATACCGATCTTTCTAACACGCCACCCTCGGGTACTCCATTTACCGGAGACAGCGGCTCTGGCGGCGCGTCCGGTCTCGTTCCCGCTCCCGCTGCCGGCGATGCGGTCGCGAATATGTTCTTGAGTGCGGCCGGCGGTTGGGCGACACCCCCGGGAGCATCCAGCTCCTCGGCCACGAATTTGACCGCCAGCGAAACGGCAAGCAGCGTTGCCATTGGCTCGTCAAGCGGGACCGGCATTACGATCCCCGCTGCCACTTCGTCGGCGGCGGGTGTTCTCGATAGCGCGCGCGCTACAAAAATCGATGGCCTCGCTACAGTCGCTACTTCCGGTTCGTACGCAGATCTGTCGAATAGGCCAACGATCCCCGCTGCGCAGGTAAACTCCGACTGGAACGCCACAAGCGGTCTTGCGCAAATTCTGAATAAGCCTGCGCTGGGAACAGCTGCGGCGCTCAACGTTCCGGCGTCAGGGAATGCGTCGGCAAGCCAAGTCGTGCTCGGAACCGACTCTAGGCTATCCGACAGCAGGGCGCCTCAATCGCACGCTTCGACGCATGCGTCCGGCGGAAGCGATCCGATTTCGATCTTGGCAAGTCAAGTGTCCGGCATACCGGCAACGCTCGCGAGCCAAAACCTTGACAGCATAGCTCGCGTTGGAATCGGCACCACGGATACCGAAAACGCGCTGTCTGTGAACTCTCCTTCGGTACTGTTCTCAAATAGCGGAGACATGCGCGCTACGATCTCAAAGGGATCGCCGTCGAACACAGCCGCCCTCAATTTCCAGGATAATTTCAGCACGCGCGCGCAGTTCGGATTACTGGGCAACGATAACTTCACGGTCTCGACTTCCCCTGATGGAAGCACATTTAATAACGCCCTTGTCGCCACCTCCTCGGGAGCCGTCAGTTTCCCGAATACGAGAGGATTTACGGGCGATAGCGGCACCGGCGGTGCATCTGGCCTCGTTCCAGCTCCAAGTGCAGGGGCCGCGGCTGCCGGGGAGTTCTTGAAAGCTGACGGGACGTGGAGCGTTCCGCCCGGAACGGCCCAAGTCAACGCCGATTGGAATGCCACAAGCGGTGCTGCCCAGATTTTGAATAAGCCCGCACTTGCGGCGTCAGCGACGACCGACACAACGAATGCCTCGAACATTACGAGCGGGACGCTCGCGGCAGCGCGCGTGGGCGACCTTTCAGCAACCTACCTGACGGTATCCGCTGCCGGAGCGAATAACGGCGTCGCAACCCTTGACGCTGGCGGCAAGCTCTCGACATCGCAGCTGCCTGCAACTCTTGTTGGTGCAGTCGTCTATCAGGGAACCTGGAACGCCAGCACGAACACGCCCGCGCTCGCAAGCGGCCTAGGCGTGAAGGGCAACTACTACGTCGTATCAACGGCCGGGACGACCGCTATTGACGGGATTAGCCAGTGGAATCCGGGCGATACTATAATTTTCAACGGAACGGCCTGGAATAAAATCAACGGAGCCTCACCCGAGGTGCTGAGCGTTGCCGGTCTTTACGGTGCCATAACGGGATCCGCTCTAAAATCCGCGCTATCGATAGCAGCGAGTGACGTTTCCGGCTTGGCAACTGTGGCTACATCCGGCTCCTACAGCGATCTGTCTAACAAGCCAACGATCCCCGCTGCCCAGGTCAACACAGATTGGAACGCAACCGGCGGCGTCTCGCAGATCCTTAACAAGCCTACACTTGCCACGGTCGCGACATCCGGCTCTTACACCGATCTGTCTAACAAACCAACGCTCGGCTCGCTGGCAAGCCAGTCCTCGGTCAATCTTGCTTCCCAGGCCACCGGAAACCTGCCCGCATCGCAAGTTAGCGGGCTTGCTACTGTGGCCACCTCTGGAGCCTATTCTAGTCTCTCCGGCGCCCCGGCGCTTGGGTCCCTAGCGGCTCTTTCCAACGTAAACAATTCGAACTGGTCTGGGACCGCGCTCGCTATCGGCAACGGCGGCACGGGGCAAACCACGTCTTCTGCGGCGTTCAATGCATTGTCGCCTACGACGGCGTTAGGGGACTTGATTGTAGGAGGAACTTCTGGGGCAGCAACACGGCTAGGTGTAGGAGCTAACGGCT
>JBKQQS010000035.1:0-4341 GCA_052144215.1 Rhodomicrobium sp. | reverse complement strand
ATGTTCTTCGGCAGAACCTCTTCGCGCATGTCCTCGTCGAGCTGCTGCCTGCGCCAGCGGTTGCGCAGCGCAATGGCCACGGCGCGTTTTGCGTCTGCCTGGCCTATGATGAAGCGGTCCAGCTCCGAGACGATTTCCCTCGGGGAGAAGTTTGTCATGCTGTTATCCCATTGTCCGAAATCCGGTTGAATGCTTCGCGAAGTCCCCCCTCACTCTGTCTCTCTCCCCGAGGGGAGAGAGGACGCTCGAACTGCGCACGCCGAGAATTCAGGCGTCGAGGGGGTCTTTTGTAGCGGCTATGCGAAGCAATCGAGCGGAATCCTTGTGTCAGTCACGCCAGCCGGTTCAAACCGCGGATGGCAGGCTCTCTATGATAATGTTGTTATTTGTATAAACGCAAATATCAGCCGCGATGGCCATGGATTTGCGTGCGATTTCCTCGGCTGAGAACTCCGTTTCCATGAGCGCGCGCGCGGCGGCCAGCGCATAATTGCCGCCCGAGCCGATGCCCATTACATGGTGCTCGGGCTCCAGGACGTCGCCGGTGCCCGTCAGGACCAGGGTGGCGTTCTTGTCGGCGACGATCATCATCGCTTCCAGCCGGCGCAAATAGCGGTCGGTGCGCCAATCCTTGGCGAGATCCACGCAGGCGCGGACAAGTTGCTCGGGATACATTTCGAGCTTGGCCTCAAGCCGCTCGAACAGCGTGAAAGCGTCGGCGGTGGCGCCCGCGAAACCCGAGATCACATTGCCCTTGCCCAGCGTGCGAACCTTCTTCGCGTTCGCCTTGATGACCGTCTGGCCCAGGGAAACCTGGCCGTCGCCCGCCACGACCACGCGGCCAGCCTTACGGACAGTTAGAATTGTTGTGCCATGCCAGAGCGATTGGCCTTGCATAGATTGCGCGGAGAGCGTCATTTATCGTACCTGCTTCATGGCGTGGGATATGGCGCGGGCCGCGAAACGGTCAAGATGCCGTACCGCCAGCATCTGGGGACGGAGCCTTGAGAAAAGCGCGGATCGAACGCAAAACAAAAGAGACCCAAATCGCCGTCGAGGTCAACCTGGATGGGACAGGTATCTATTCAATATCCACCGGCGTCGGCTTTTTCGACCATATGCTGGAGCAGCTCTCCCGCCATTCGCGCATCGATATTTCGCTCGACGCCAAGGGCGACCTGCATGTCGACCAGCACCACACCGTCGAGGACTGCGGCATCGCGCTTGGCCAGGCGGTGGCGAAGGCGCTGGGCGATAAGCGCGGCATTGTGCGCTATGCTCACGCCTACCTGCCGATGGACGAGACCCTGACGCGCACCGCGCTCGACATATCGGGGCGGCCCTACCTCATTTGGCATGTGACGTTGCCCGCGCAGAAAATCGGCGGCATGGATGCCGAGCTGGTCCGCGAATTTTTCCAAGCCTTCGCGCAAAACGGCGGGATTACGCTTCACATCGAGCTGCTTTACGGCGAAAACTCTCATCATATCGCGGAAAGCTGCTTCAAGGGCTTGGCGCGGGCCTTGGGCCTGGCCATCGCTATCGATGAAAAGGCGAAGGGCGAGATACCATCGACGAAAGGGCAGCTTGGGAATTGAATCCAGGCTTAGGTGCCAATGATTGTCTATACCGTTCACGAGCCGTGCATCCCGGCAAAATCGCTCGACGAGCGCGCCGATGAGGTTGTCTTCATCAAGGAAGGCTTCACCTGGTGGGGTTTCCTGTTCGCCCCCTTCTGGCTGCTCTTCAACGCGCTGTGGTTCGAATTCGCGGGCGCGGTACTGCTTGCCGCGGCGGTCACTTCTGTGTTGACGCCGCTTGAGCTGAAGGATCAAGCTGGAGGCATCGCCTACTTGCTGCTGATGCTGATTGTAGGCTTCGAGGGCAACGGCTTACGGAGAGGACGCTTGGAGCGGAAAGGCTATGTCTATCTCGCCTCGGTCGCAGGGGCCGGCCTGGAAGAGTGCGAGCGGCGTTTTTTCGACGCATGGCTTCCTACCGTGGCCGGCCGGAACGCAAGGCCGGAGCCCATGGCGGGCACAGCCGGCACGCCGGGCTCCTGGGGGGGCTGGCCCGGACCGGGCGTCGTGGGCACTTTCCCGGGTGAGGTTTTATAGCCGTCATGCTCGTTGTGATCGTCGATTACCAGTCAGGCAATTTGCATTCCGCCGCGAAGGCTTTCGAGCGCGCGGCCAGGGAGAGCGGGATTGCGGCGGAAATTTCCGTTACCTCCGATCCGGGAACCGTCAGGCGCGCGGACCGCATCGTGCTGCCCGGCGTGGGAGCTTTCGGCGATTGCTACCGGGGCCTTGAGAGCGCGCCCGGAATGATCGAGGCGCTGCGGGAAGCGGTGCTGGAACGCGGGCGGCCGTTCTTCGGCATCTGCGTTGGCATGCAGATGCTCGCGGATAGCGGCTTGGAGCACGGTACGCACAAAGGCCTGGGCTGGATCGGCGGCGAGGTGAGCCTCATCGAGCCCGCGGACAAGGCGCTCAAGGTTCCGCACATGGGCTGGAACACGCTATCGTATTTGCGTGAGCACCCGCTGTTCGAGGGCATCCCCGGCGGCCCGGGAGGCTGGCACGCCTATTTCGTGCATTCCTATCAGTTCAAGGCGAAGGACCAGAGCGACGTCGTGGCCATCGCCGATTACGGCGGCCCGGTCACCGCAGCGATTGCGCGCGGCAACATCGCCGGCACGCAATTCCACCCGGAGAAAAGCCAGAAGCTCGGGCTCAGGCTGATTTCAAATTTTCTGCAGTGGCGGCCGTAAGATGGCGCGATCTCTTGCCGGAGCGGCTGAATATGGCGGTCAGCATGCGGTTCCGGCCCTGCACGTCGTTCACCTTCGTGACCGGGCCGATCGGCGTGACCTTCGCCCCGCTGGACGGAACGGCATTCGATTGAGCCGTATCCAGGCCTGCCTCGGTTATGTAGAGCCGGTCCTTGGCATCCAGATGCGCGAGCAGGGCGGTACGGATGTCCTGCGCCTTGAATGCGGTTTCGACGACCCAGAGCCCCGCAAGCGGATGCTCCCATTGGCTCGCCAGCCTTCTAATGGCGTCGGCAACCTGGACGGCGCCTTTGGCGCGATTAACTTCGCAAGCTATGACGTAGCGGTGCACGTTGGAATCTTTCGTGCCTGTGGTTTGAACCTGGCTCCGGACGCTGCTACGAGAGGGAGCCTCTCTATATCGCCAAAGAAAAGCACCGGCGTCCAGACATTTGTTCCAAAACCGGACAACCACTGGGGAAAAGTTGTATGATCCTCTATCCCGCTATCGATTTGAAGGACGGCCAGTGCGTGCGCCTTCAGCAAGGGCTCATGGACAAGGCCACTGTCTTCAACCTGGACCCGGCCGCGCAGGCGCGCGCGTTCGCGGCGCAAGGCTTCCACTCCATCCACGTCGTGGACCTCAACGGCGCATTCGAGGGCCGGCCGGTCAACGCGGAAGCAGTTTCGGCCATTCTTGCCGCCGTGCAAATCCCCGTTCAGCTCGGCGGCGGCATCCGCACCCTGGATTCGATCTCGCTCTGGATCGAGCGCGGCGTCGCCCGCGTGATCCTCGGCACCGCCGCTGTGCGCGATCCGGCCCTCGTCCGCCAGGCTTGCGCACGGTTCCCCGGCAAGATCGCCGTCGGCATCGACGCGAAGGACGGGAAGGTAGCGGTGCAAGGCTGGGCTGAGACGTCCGAGCTTTCCGCCGTCGAGTTGGCGCGCCGCTTCGAGGATACCGGTGTGTCCGCGATTATCTACACCGACATCGGCCGCGACGGCATGCTCACCGGGCTCAACCTCGACGCCACCGCCGAGATCGCGCGCGCAGTTAAAATTCCCGTGATCGCCTCGGGCGGACTTGCCGGCATCGAGGACGTCAAGCGGCTTATTTCGCCCCGGTATGCGATGATCGCGGGCGCGATTGCCGGCCGGGCGCTCTATGACGGCAGGCTCGATCCCAAAGAGGCGCTTGAGCTTGCCGCGAAGGCAAACTGAGGTCGCGATGGTTCGCGGCTCGTTGGTGTCATCCCGTGCGCGCTGCAGCATAAAATGCTGCCGCGCGGACACGGGATCTTTACAAATGCAGGCGCCCTTGAAGGCCCCGTGTCCGCAGCGCACCGCTTCGCGCCGGACTTCGCACGGGATGACGGCTGCGGAAGCGTTCATCCGGATTTGATTAACGCGGAGCCAGCCCTTCGCGAAACTGACGCGAGCAGGGGATGGGCCTGCAACACATAATTGACGAAATCACCTTCTACGGGCAAAGAAGGGTGACGAGCTCCGGCTAAAGAAAGAAACGTATTAATGCTGAAATTTCCGCTGCTATGTAGCAAGTTGGAAAA
>JBKQQS010000034.1:0-19375 GCA_052144215.1 Rhodomicrobium sp. | reverse complement strand
GTTCTCCCTTGAGAACCGTGGAAGACGACCACGTTGATAGGCTGGATGTGGAAGCGCGGCAACGCGTGGAGCTTACCAGTACTAATAGTTCGATCGGCTTCATCGCTCTCATTAGTCAATGCTCACTTCAACAGTGAGTTGACGGAAAGACAATCCAGATCATTCTGAGACATAAGCTTTGGCCCAAGCGGGCCAGGAGCTCATGATCCAAAAACATCCTTCGTTTGCCTGGTGATTCTAGCGGAACGCCCCCACTCGATCCCATCCCGAACTCGACCGTGAAACGTTCCAGCGCCGATGGTACTACACTGTGGGAGAGTAGGTCATTGCCAGGCATACCAAGGATGTTTAAGTCCCCTTTCAGATAACACGCCTCATCACAACGCGTGGCTGTAAACTGCAAAAGCCCCCGCCTAACTGGCGGGGGTTTTTTTATTTGCAACGGTGGCTGCGCACCCGGATGTGCGGCCAACAATGCGGCCGTCGCGGGAGACGATGATGACATCCAGAACGATGCTGCTGTTGTCTAGGACTTCAAACGCCCGCCGCTGGGCGCGGTCCGCGATATAGCCGGCGAGCGGTATCTTCCCCCCTTCCGCGATTTCAAGGGCCTCTTGCGCGGTGTTCGCTTTCGCCGCCGCTTCAATCACCGCAGGGGCCGCGCCGAGATCGCGGAGCCAGCTCGCAATTAGCGAAAGATCGGCCAGCCCGCGCTTCGAATGCAGGTCGAGGCGGCCCGCAGCAAGCTTCGACATTTTAGCAAATCCGCCTGCGATCGTGACGCGCGGTACGGGGTGCGTCTTGAGATATTTCAGCATCCCCCCTACGAAGCCGCCCATGTCGACAAGGGCAATGTCCGGCAGATTGTACAGCTGCGCGACGGCAGCCTCCGAAACCGAGCCAGTTGCGCCAGCGATATGCTCGAGTCCGGCGGCGCGCGCGACGTCGATGCCGCGATGGATCGTATCGATCCACGCAGCACAGGAATAAGGGACCACAATACCGGTCGTGCCCAGGATCGACAGGCCGCCAACGATCCCGAGACGGCCGTTTAGCGTTTTCATCGCGAGTTTCTCGCCGCCCGGAACGGAGATTTCGACAGCGATATCGCCCGGATCGCCAAACAGCTCCGCCGCCTCCCGCACCGCTTCACGGATCATGGCCCGCGGAACGGGGTTAATTGCAGGCTCGCCCGGTGGAATGGGAAGGCCTGGGCGCGTTACGGTGCCGACGCCGGGTCCGGCGGCGAAGGTGACGCCGCTTCCTGGCTGGCCGCGCGAGACCCTTGCAACAACGAGCGCCCCATGCGTGACATCCGGGTCGTCGCCCGCATCTTTGACGATTCCGGCTCGCGCCCATCCCGGCCCCGTTTCGTGCAAAGCAAGGGAGAAGCTTGGGCGCATGCCGTTGGGAAGGGCTGCCTCGACTGGATCGGGGAAGCCGCCGCCAAAAAGCGCTTGGCAAGCGGCGCGTGCCGCGGCCGCAGCGCAGGTTCCGGTCGTCCAGCCACGCCGCAAGGCGCCACCTGGACGTAAGTACGCGTCTGAATGTGAGGGTTTACCGCTATCGCTCATAAGCGTTATGTAGAGCAATGTTTTCGTTTCACAGCAAGCCGCATGGCTTCATGATTGCGGCCCCGCGGTCAGGTTCCGGCAAAACCGCGGTGACACTCGGGCTATTGCGCGCGCTTAGGCGGCGCGGGCTCGCCGTTCGGCCTTACAAATGCGGTCCGGACTATATCGATCCGGCGTTTCATGAGGCCGCTTGCGGACGCCAAAGCTACAACCTCGATAGCTGGGCGATGAGAAAGGAAACCGTGCTTTCGCTCCTGATCGAGGCGGAAGGCTCAGACTTTATCCTTATGGAAGCGCTGATGGGTCTATTCGACGGCGTGGCCGGGGCCGGCCAATGGGGTAACGGTGCAAGCGCCGACATCGCCGCATTGACGGGCTTGCCCGTTGTCTTGGTAATGGACATTGCCGGCCAATCGCAGACAGCTGCGGCCGCTGCGCGCGGCTTCGCGGGTTTCCGGGCCGATGTCGAAATCGCAGGCGTTATCCTGAACCGCGTCGCAAGCCCGCGCCATGAGAGGCTTGCGCGCGCCGGCTTCGAGCAAATCGGGATGCGGGTGTATGGGGCGATTCCGCGCAAGGAGGCGATTGCGCTTCCAGAACGGCATCTCGGGCTGGTGCAGGCTGGCGAGTTCGGCGGCCTTCCCGCATGCCTCGACGCGCTCGCCGGTCTCGCCGAGGCTCATCTCGATATCGAGGAGCTGCTACAGCTTCGGCCGCATCGGCCATTTCCCCGCGGCAAAGCGGCCGGCAGCTTGAACCCGCCGGGACAGCGGATCGCGCTTGCACAAGACACCGCGTTCTCCTTTGCCTATCCACATCTTCTCAGGTCATGGCGGCAGGCAGGGGCCGAAATCCTTCCCTTCTCGCCGCTCGCCGATGAAGGCCCGGACCAATCCGCCGATGCGGTTTGGCTTCCCGGAGGTTATCCCGAGCTTCACGCCGGCACCCTTGCCTCCAATGCGAACTTCCTTGCCGGCATCCGCTCCTTTGCCGCAAAAGCGCCGGTCCACGGTGAGTGCGGCGGCTATATGGTGCTTGGAGACGGCCTCATCGACGCGAAAGGCGAGCGGCACGCCATGCTCGGGCTTCTGCGCCTGGAGACGAGCTTCGCGGCCCGGAAGCTGCATTTGGGATACCGCAAGGCGCAAATCTTGACCGGTTGCGTGCTAGGCTGCCCTGGCGAAATCGTTTCCGGCCATGAATTCCACTATTCGGTTATCCTCGCCGAAGAAGGCGAAAAGCTTTTATCTGCAACCGGGGCGGACGGTCAACCGGTGCCCGCCTTCGGGCTTCGCCGCGGAAACGTAACCGGTTCCTTCCTGCATATGGTCGACAAATGGGGCCCGGATCGATTATCGAGTCAGCCGCTCACCCTATCGGTTTGACTGTCCATGAAAATGACCTAATAGTCGAAGCATGCCCGCCGTGGAGGAACGATGATCGCAATTTATGGACGCGCTACGTCCTGGAACGTGCGCAAGGTTCTGTTCTTTTTAGAAGATGTTGGGCTTGCCTACGAGCGTCTCGATTACGGCCGGGGCTTTTCGCCAACGAACACGCCGGAATTTTTGGCGCTGAACCCGAACGGGCTGGTCCCCGTTCTCGCCGATGGTGACGCCGTGATCTGGGAAAGCCACGCGATCCTGCGTTACCTCGCCGCGAAGAACGGGCCGGAAAGCTACTATCCGGCGAATCTCGTGCACCGGGCCATCGTCGACCAATGGCTCGATTGGAAGCTTGCGCATGTTTCTCCCGCGATAAAGCCGCTGTTTTTCAGGTATTTTTTGAAGATGGGCGAATTCACCGGCCGGGAGATGCAAGAAGCCGAGGCCGAATGCGTGAAGCTTTTCACGATTCTCGACGGTCAACTGGCTAAAACCGGCGCCTATGTTGCAGGTCCCGATATCACCATCGCCGACAGCGCAATTGGAATGGCCGTGCATCGCTGGCTCAATCTCCCCTTGACGCGGCCGGACCTGCCGAATGTCGCCCATTACTACGAAACGCTGTCGAGGCTGCCGTCCTACGAAAAGACTGTGCGGATCGGCATGCCGTAAACCCGGCCGTGGCGCCGGCTTGCCGGGCTCGTACATCCGGGACTGGCTCCGTTTACGTTTGCCGTAACACATGTAATTATTTCGCTCGCCGCAGCGGGGTTTTCTTAAGGCGCCATCATGGGCGAAAGCGCCTTGCCAAAGCCTTAAGCTCTCTAAGGCCTTGATAACACACTTGAAAACCAATTCCGGCGGCGCACCCGCCCACGCTCACCATGCGCCTTATTCGTGGCGTTGATGATGATTTTCCGGCTCTATGGCAAAAGCGCGCTCCGATGTAGCTAGCGCGGCCTTGTAGTCGCGCGCGAAAAGCCTGTACCACGACAATGTGAGTAGCGCCGAAGCGGTGTCCGGCCCTGACTTGCCTGCCCTCTCGCGCTCAGCTTTCTCGACTGTCGCAGCGAGCTTTTCTTGCGCCGCCGCCGCTTAGGTAGACCGGCCCGAGCTAGGGGCAGCCTCAACTTCAGCATTCGCCTTCTGATAGGGCAGCGGCGCCGTGGTTGATGTGCGAACGCGGTGATCGGGGCGGGATTGCGGCGGGGGGGTTGGCCGGTCACCGGAATCCGGCAAGCGCGCACCGAAGCAGCCAAGCGTGCGCAAGCGGCGCGGAGAACCGCTGTCAAGCATCGGATTGTCCCGCAGGACGGCGGCATGAAAGGCAAGGGAAAATGAAAAATGGATTTCTGCGCTAACCGGACCTAAAATTGACGCAAAATAAACCGGAGGAATTTGGATGCTGGAACGCGAGCGCTTAATCATTCCGGACGGCCTGCTTGATCGCGTCCTAACGAAACTGCACGAGCTTCTCCCGCGCCGGGAAAGCATGCCAGCCGCGACGTACAAGAAACGCTCCGAGTCTGCCGCCAATGAGATCGCCTGGCTGGCAAACATTGCGCAGACCGAGGTGGAATTGGTTCCCGCTGGCACACCCCGTACAATGGCCCTGCGAGAGGAAACAATAGCCCTGCGAGAGGAAAAGGTCCTGCGCAAATTCGCCGGAAGCCTGAAAGCCCTCGCCAGCGGGCTTAGTTTTTGCGATTCCGCCGGGTCCACCAACCTGCTTTGCAGTGCGCTCACCGGTAGCGGCTTGGAACCGGATGCCATGCGCCAGGAGCTGGACGGAATGTATTGGAGTGTCCTCACCGCCTGTGCGAACCATACCTATCCAGCAGAGCTATCCAGGCAAATTTTGATGGACGCGCTTGGCTGGGTATATTATGACCTGACCGGCGAGCCGCCGGGCCGGCCCAAAGCAGGCGGCTTCCCCGCGTTCGCGCGCGGCATGTTCGAGGCAATGCGGATTAAAACTCCGCTCAATCATCTGATTCAGAAGACCTGCGAGTTCATAAAAAGGGAGCTCGAAGCTCGCGTGGGGCGCTGACCGTGGCAGCCTCGCACGAGGAATACCGGGAACGGCCAGCTATTCCTATGCTGCCATAACCTTTCCGGTCCCGGCCAAACGGGCTTCGACGCACATTCGCGACAGCCGCACATGGCCCAAGCCGCGCCTCGCCATACCGGCCGCTTCCGGAGTCCTGCGGCCTTCGCGCTAGGCTGGGGTAGCTTTTTGTGATTTGCTATCTGGCAACACACGAAAAGGAAGCCTAGGAATGCCCCCCGTTTATTCCCGGACGCCGCCGCACTGGCCGATCTGTGCCGCAGGCGGCATATCCGGCGGCTGGCGTTGTTCGGGTCCACGCTCAAGGGTGTCAGCCGGCCTGACAAACGGCGCGCGCAAGCTTTCTCAGCGGCGCCGGGGCGTTTTCAGCGCGCGGTGCCCCACGGCATAACGGGCACCGTCGAGATCGCGTTTTGTGGCGAGCCCTCGATGAGCTTGTCGCTGATCGCGAGATAAACGAGCGTGTTGCGCTTTTTGTCCACGATCCTGAACACGTTGGTGTGCTTGAAGAAAACCGAGGTGTGCTCGGTGTAGACTTTCTCGTTCGGCTCAAGCTTCTCAAGATCGGCTGCGATCGGGCCGATCTGGCGGCAGGCGATTGAAAACCGGCTCGGGTCCTCGGAAAGGCCGAGCGAGCCGCCGATCCCTCCCGTCCGCGCCTGGCTGATATGGCAGGCGACGCCCGGCACTTTGGGGTCGTCGAAAGCGCTGACGCAGACCTTGTCGTTCCGGCCGAAAATGCGGAACGTCGTGCTGATGCAGGAGATATCGTCCGCAAGCGCAGCGGACGTACACATCGTAAGAACGCCGGCGGCGATTATTCGCTTCATCCTATCCCTCATTCTTTTGGCACCGTTTGCAATGCATCGCGAAGCCGTGTCAGCTCGCCGGCTCCAGCGGGCAGGCCGAACCGCAGGGCGTCGCGGTCCTTGAACGGCCGCGTGAGTATGCCTTTAGCTGCAAGGCGCGCGAACAACTCCCGGCTCAGGGGATGCTCCGCTAGCCGGAACAGCGCAGTCCCGCCGGCTATCCGCAACCCTGCTTCCACGAGCACCTCATCCAGCCTGCTCTCCGATTCGCCTAGTCGTTTCCGCTGGTTAGCAGCCCACTCTGCATCGGCGAGCGCGGCTTGCCCAAAGCTAAGCGCCTGCGCTGAAACAGGCCATGCGCCAAGCGCTGCCCGTAAGCGGCCGGCGATTGGATGCGAGGTGATAGCGAAACCAAGCCGAAGCCCGCCTGCGCCGAAGAACTTGCCGGCGGACCGCGAGACGAGGGTGTAGTCGAGGCGCGCAACGTGAGGCAAAAGCGAATGGCTTTCATCGGCATCGGCGAAGGCCTCGTCGACGATCAAGAGGCCGTCGCGGCGCTTCAGCGCAGGCAGAGCGGCTGCTAGCTCCGCGTGGCGCACAAAGCGGCCGTCCGGGTTGTTCGGATTGACCGCGATCACGATCGCTGCACTGCCGGCGTGATCGAGCGAGCCAATCTCCGAAACCGAATGCCCGGCCGCGGTCCAGGCGGCGGCATGGCCGGAGTAGCACGGCGTCAGCACGGCAACCCGCTTCGGTTCCCGGAAAAGCCAGGGCAGTATGCTCAAGCCCGCATCGGTCCCAGGCAGCGCCACGGCCTCCGCCAAGGGGGGAATGCGATAAGCCTTTCTTGCAATTTCGATCAAGCGGCGCAAAGCCGTTCCGTCCGGCAGGCGCTGGAAGTCCTCATCCGCTAGATGCGGAACCGGATAGCTCCAAGGGCTGATGCCGGTCGAGAGGTCGATCCAGGGCTCGGGCGCAAGCGGATAAAGCGCGCGCGCCAAATCGAGCCGGCCGCCATGCTCGAAGAAGCGTAAATCGATTTCCTGTGCTAACGATCCGGTCATGCCGCCAGAAACCTTCCCGCCTCTCTTGCTCGCACTCTTGCTCGACGCCCGCTTCGGATATCCCGACTGGATATTCCGCAAAATAGGCCACCCGGTCACTTGGATTGGCGCCTTGATAGGCTTCGCGGACCGGCACCTCAACAAGGAAAACGCGCCGCGCCTCAACCGCAAGCTCGCGGGCGTGCTCACCATCATGTGCGTCACGGCGGCAGCCTCTGCAACGGGCTTTCTCATACAAATCGCTGCGGGTAAGCTGCCATTCGGCTGGGTTCTGACCGCGATGGCAGCTGCCACGCTCTTTGCCGGCCGCAGCCTTTACAACCATGTGCGCGACGTCGCCGCGGCGCTGGAGGAAGGCGGGCTCGCAGCTGGCCGGCGTGCGGTTTCGCGCATCGTGGGGCGCGATACCGAAACGCTCGACGCCCACGGTGTGGCGCGTGCAGCTATCGAAAGCCTTGCCGAAAACGCGTCCGATGGCGTCGCCGCACCCGTTGTCTGGTTTGTGCTTTTGGGGCTGCCGGGGCTTGCCGCCTACAAAGCCATCAACACCGCCGACAGTATGATCGGGCACCGGACGCCGCGCCATGAAGCCTTCGGCTGGGCTTCTGCGCGGCTCGACGATCTCGTGAATCTGCCGGCTTCGCGGCTGACGGCTGCGCTTTTCATCCTTGCCGCGCTGTTCCAAAATGCCTCGCCGGGCGCCGCGCTGACGGCCGTGATCCGCGACGCCCGCCAGCATCGCTCGCCGAACGCCGGGTGGCCGGAGGCGGCCATGGCGGGCGCCCTCGGCCTTAGGCTCGCTGGGCCGCGCAGCTATGGCGGCGTGTATGTACTGGATGCTTACATGGGAAACGGACGCACGAACGCATCGGCTTCCGACATAAGGCGCGCGCTCGCGCTGGCCGCTTTGGCTTGGCTCATTATGTTTGCCGCAGTCGGGGTCTGCGTTTACTTCACCGCGCGAGCTTGAGCAGCGCTTCCATATCGATATGCTGCGCGAGGTGAGCCGCAAGCTCGTCCAGCGTTTGGCCGATCAAAGTTTCATAGGCGAGCGGAGAGTCCCTCACCCTGTCCCTCTCCCCGTTGGGGCGAGGGGACGCGGGAACCACCCTCCCACCTTGGGAGCGAGCGTCCTCTCTCCCCTTGGGCGGAGACACAGAGTAGTGGGGGGGGCTTCCCAAGGCAGCGAGCCAAGCCGCGCGGAACGCATCGGAGGCAAAAAGCCCGTGCACGTAGCTCCCGGCGACGAGGCCATCGGCGCTTACGGCGCCTTCGGGGCTGCCATCGCGCAAATGCAGGAAGGGGCGCGCGAGTGCCCCGCCGGAGCTTGCACCCACATGCATCTCATAGCCTTCGAACGGCGCGCTGTAAGCGGTGCCGCTCACGCGGCGGAGCGCCTTTTCGCCGCCGAGCACGGTGGTAAAATCCAGATAGCCGAGGCCTTGCGCCGCGCGTGGCGCCCCTTCGACGCCATCGGGGTCGGAAATTTCGCGGCCCAGCATTTGGAACCCGCCGCACAGCCCGAGCAGGCGCCCGCCACGCCGGACATGGGCGGCAAGATCGATGTCCCACCCCTCGGCGCGGAAGGCTTCAAGATCGGCGATGGTGGCCTTCGAGCCTGGCAGCAGGATGACATCGGCGCCGGCCGGAAGCGGCTTGCCGCGCGGGATCATCTCGACGCTTACGCCGGGTTCGAGGCGTAAGGGGTCGAGATCGTCGAAGTTGGAGATGAAGGGCAGGAGGGGAACTGCGATCCTAAGCTCTCTTCCCTCTCCCACCGCCGGACTCCCTCTCCCATGGGGAGAGGGCTGGGGTGAGGGGCGTAACGCCAGTGCATCCTCCGCTGGCAGCCGGCTCGCGGCGGCAAAATACGGAACCAGCCCCAGCGCGCGCCATCCCGTCATCGCAGCGATGGCCGCCATGCCGTCCGCGAACAGGTTTGCATCGCCGCGCATTTTGTTGACGATGAAGCCCTCGATCCGCGCGGCGTCGGCCGGCGCCAGCACATGCTTGGTGCCCACAAGGCTCGCGATCACGCCGCCCCTATCGATATCGCCCACGAGCACTACCGGCACGCCCGCGGCCTCGGCGAAGCCCATATTCGCGATGTCGTTCGCGCGCAGATTGATCTCCGACGCGCTGCCCGCGCCTTCCACAAAAACGAGATCGTGCGCCGCCTTGAGGCGCCCGAAGCTTTCGAGCACCGCCGGCATCAGCGCGCGCTTGCGGTCTTGGAATTCGCGTGCGCGGGCCGAGCCGGCGGCCTTGCCCTGCACCACGATCTGCGCGCCGGTCTCGCTTTGCGGCTTCAAGAGCACGGGGTTTAGGTCCACCGTCACCGCACAACGCGCCGCGCGGGCCTGGAGCGCCTGCGCGCGGCCGATCTCGCCGCCATCCTCGGTGACGGCCGCGTTGTTCGACATGTTCTGCGGCTTGAACGGCGCGACGCAATAGCCGGCGTTGGCGAAATGGCGGCACAGCCCTGCCACAATGAGCGATTTGCCCACGTCCGAGCCGGTTCCCATAATCATCAGCGCACGCGCTTCGGGTTTAGAAGGCACGCACGCGGTCCCGGTCTATTTCCTGCTGAAAACGCGCCTTTTCGGCTGGTTCGGGAACCAGGTCCACAGGCCGGCTCAGAGCTGCTTCGAGGCGCTCCCTC
Organism: Rhodomicrobium sp.; assembly: GCA_052144215.1. Taxonomy (GTDB): domain Bacteria; phylum Pseudomonadota; class Alphaproteobacteria; order Rhizobiales; family Rhodomicrobiaceae; genus Rhodomicrobium. Next base: position 9,813 of record JBKQQS010000034.1, on the reverse strand, counting down.
AACTCATCCAGGCGGCCGGTGTGATAAAATCCGCGAGGGGTGGCTGCCGGATCGAGCGTCACGGCTACGTCGATATCCGGCTCTTCCGTCGCGTCGCCGCGCGCCGCCGAGCCGAACAGCGACCGGCTCACGACGCCGAGCGCACGTAATTCGGCTTCGCGGCCCCGCAAAGTGGCGGTGATTGCGTTTCGATCCATGAGAGTAATGTAGCTGGCCCGGACAAGCGGCGCAATTGCTGCGATTTGGCCACGCCGGAGCCGGTTCCGATAATCATGAGCGCGCGAGCGATCATTTCAGTTTGCGTTCCTGCTCAATTTCATTATTTGACCGGGGGAGCGCACTTGCGCAAACCAAACTTACGCACGAATGGAACGGCGATTTGACATCGTCCAAGCGCCGCTGCCGCAATTCGACAACCGCCCGGCCCGTATAACTTTAGGAGGTTCATGATGACGAATATTCCGATCGCTGACAATAAGTCCCGCAATAAAGCCGAGCTCCTGTCCAGGCCTGTGGAACATATCGATGTTGCAAGTTTCGATGCGCGTCCGATCATCGCGGCGATGGACAAAATGTCCTTCACTTCGCGCGATCTTGCCCGGGCCGCGCAGATTTTCAATGACATGCTGCGCGACCCATCGTGCAGTATCATTCTGACGCTGGCGGGTTCTACTTCGGCCGGCGGGTGCATGCATGTTTACCGCGACCTGATCAAGTACAACATGGTCGATGCTGTGGTGGCAACCGGTGCCAGCATCGTCGATATGGACTTCTTCGAGGCGCTTGGATTTAGGCATTATCAGGGGAGCCCGCAGATCAACGATCGCGAGCTGCGCGACCTCTATATCGACCGCATATACGACACCTATATCGACGAGGAACAGCTGCAATCCTGCGATCATGTCATATGCGATATCGCCAACAGCCTCGATCCGCGTCCCTATTCCAGCCGCGAGTTCATCAAGGAAATGGGCCGCTATCTCAAAAATAACGGCAAAAAGCAGGGCTCGCTGGTCGAAACGGCATTCGATCATCATGTACCGGTTTTCTGTCCGGCTTTTACAGATTCCAGCGCGGGGTTTGGTCTTGTCTTGCATCAGACCCAAAACCCGGAGCGCCATATGACTCTCGATTCGATCAGGGACTTCCGCGAACTGACGGATATCAAGATCAAGGCCGGAACCACCGGTCTTCTCATAATCGGTGGCGGGGTACCCAAGAATTTCGCGCAGGATACCGTCGTGTGCGCCGAAGTGCTTGGCTATGAGGTTGACATGCATAAATATGCTGTCCAGGTGACGGTAGCCGATGTACGCGATGGTGCTTGCAGTAGTTCGACGCTTAAGGAGGCCTGTTCCTGGGGCAAGGTCGATGTTGGGGCGGAGCAGATGGTCTTCGCCGAAGCCGGCAGTGTTATACCGCTACTCGTTAGCGATGCTTATCATCAGGGCTCTTGGAAAAATCGCCCGCGCCGGGCATGGGACAGTCTTTTTAACTAAAGGTCTTTCCCGGCAAGCTTGTTAGCACAAAAAACTTCCGAATCCGGGGAAAAAGGTGAACGAAACGATCGAAATCCCGCCTGAATGGGCGCCGCAGAAGGCCGTGTGGACGGCATGGCCCGCCGATCCGGACCAATGGAACGGCGACGTGGAGACGCCGCGCCGCGATGTGGCGGCGCTTGTCCGCGCGCTAGCCGATTCGGGGCTTGTGCGGCTGCTCGTGAACGGCGCGGAGGCCGAAGCGTCCGCGCGCAAAGAGCTCGGAGGCGCGGCCCAAATCTTCCAGGCCAAATATGGCGACATCTGGCTGAGGGACATCGGGCCGATCTTCGCGCGCGCGGGCGGCCGCGCAGTTGCCCTGCGCTTTAAGACCAACGCCTGGGGCGGCAAGTTCGACCTGCCGGACGACGCAACCGTCGGCGGCGAGATCGCGCGGCTCGCCGGCGTGCCTGAGCTGAATTTCGATTTTGTGCTGGAGGGCGGCGCCATAGAGCACGATGGCGAGGGCACCATCCTCACCACGCGCCAGACGCTGCTCAATCCGAACCGCAATGGCTGGACCAAAGCGGACGCGGAAGCTGCTCTCGCGATGGCACTTGGCGCGAAAAAAATCATCTGGATCGACGAAGGGCTCAAGAACGACCACACAGACGGCCATATCGACAATCTCGCGCGTTTCGTGGCGCCGGGCCGCGTTGTCTGCCAGGCGCCCGCAGGCGCGGACGATCCGAACGGGGAGATTCTGGACGCTATCGCCAAGAGCTTGGCTGCGGCGAGCGATGCGCGCGGCCGGAAGCTGGACGTCATCCGTGTTCCGGGCGCTGGCATGTACCGCGATGCGCTTGGCGAGATGGCCCCCGCCTCGCATATGAATTTCATCATCGCGAACGGTATTGTGGCCGTGCCCATTTACGGAACCGCGTCGCAGGATGGCGCACTGGGCATGCTGCGGGAGCTGTTTCCGGACCGGAAAGTGACCGGCCTGCCGTCGCGCGGGCTGCTCGGCTGTGGCGACATCGGCGGCGGCTCGTTTCATTGCATTACCCAGCAGGAGCCCATCCTATGACTGAGCGCGCGATCGCCGTCGCGGCCATTCAAACCTCCTACGGCGAGGACATGACGGCGAATATCGAGAAGACGGCCGGTTTCATCCGCGAAGCAGCCCGGCAGGGCGCGCAGGTCATTCTGCCGTCCGAGCTATTCCAGGGTATCTATTTCTGCTCGCGGCAGGATGCGAAATGGTTCGGGACGGCGTACCCGGCGGCCGCGCACCCTTGTGTGCTTGCATTGAAGGAGCTGGCGCGCGAGCTTGCCGTGGTGATCCCGATCTCCTTTTTCGAGAAGGATGGGCCGCACTATTACAACAGCGTGGCGATTGCCGATGCCGATGGCGAGATCCTTGGCGTCTATCGCAAGAGCCACATTCCCGACGGTCCGGGCTATCAGGAGAAATATTACTTCCGGCCGGGCGACACAGGCTTCAAAGCCTGGAAAACGAAATACGGCAAGATCGGCGTCGGCATTTGCTGGGACCAGTGGTTCCCCGAGGCCGCGCGCGCGATGGTGCTGGCGGGCGCCGAAGTGCTGCTCTATCCGACGGCCATCGGGTCGGAGCCTCAGGACCCTGCGCTCGACACTCACAAACAGTGGCAGCGCGCGATGCAAGGCCACGCCGTCTCAAACGCAGTGCCCGTTGTGGCCGCGAACCGCATTGGCGTCGAGGATAATGACGGCACGGCACAGCGCTTTTACGGTCATTCCTTCATCGCCGATCATCGGGGCGAGTTGGTGCAGAGCTTCGGCGACGGCCGCGAAGGGGTACTACTCCAAGCCTTCGACTTGGGTGAGATCGAGCTTTATCGCGCCGAATGGGGGTTTTTCCGCGACCGCCGTACCGATCTTTACGCAAGAGCGTCATTTGAAGAGCCTTGAGACTTGAGGTTCAAAACAACCAAGGAACGAGCCGCCATGTGCGGCAGGAGTATCCCTCATACTCCGCGCCGAATTGCGAGCGAAGCAGCGCTTCCTCAGAGCGGATGCGCGCAAGGAGCGGCGGAATAAGAAGCGAAGTCAGCAGCACGCCAACCCCCGAACGGAAAGCAAGCGACCATCCCAACGCGTTGACAAGCAGCCCGAGATAGCTCGGATGGCGGATGAGGCCGTACAGGCCGGTGGTGACGAGCGTATGCTCCGGCTGGATAGCGACGAGCCCGCTGAACCGGCGGCCGAGCACGAAGACCGGCCAGATGCGCAGCACTCCGCCGGCGGCAAACAGAAAGACGCCAAGCCAGCGGACGCTATCCCCGTCGAATGTCCAGAACCCGATCCGGTCTGTGTAGGCAGGCAAATAGGCGCTCAAGAGGCCGATCACGCCGAAAACTGGAAGAACCCAGCGGTTCGAGCGGTCCTCGCGCTCGCCGGAGCTGAGATTTCCGGCGGAGAAGAGGCTGGCTGCGGCCAATGCGAAGAGTACGATGGGGCCGCAATCAGGGGCGGATGGGAGAAAAAGGCTGCGAACCCGCCCCAGCCGAGAATGGCAAGACCGATATAGAAAACCGTTCCCAGGATCTGGAAGACTATGAGCCCCGGTCCAGGCGTTGTCATATCGGTCCTTCCGCCGGCTTAGAGCGCTATCGCCTTTGATGGAGTCAAAGGCGCGCTCTAAGTCTTTGTGTACGCATCATCTTATCGCAAAACCGGCGTCCACTTTTGCGGATCACGCTAAAATTCGATGCCCGGCTGCGCCTTGAAACCCGCCGCGAAATGGTGCTTCACAGCACCCATCTCAGTCACGCAATCGGCGGCGGCGATGAGGTCCGGCTTGGCGTTGCGCCCGGTAACAACGATAGTTAGCTCCGGGCGCCTGGCCTTCAAGACCCCGATCACCTCAGTGAGCGGAAGATAATCGTAGCGCAGCGCGATGTTGAGCTCGTCCAGGATCAAGAGCTTGAGCCCCTCCTCCGCCATCAGCTCTCGCGCTTTCGCCCAGGCCGCTCGCGCCGCGGCTATATCGCGCGCCTTGTCTTGCGTCTCCCAGGTGAAGCCCTCGCCCATCGTATGCCACGAAACCCGATCGCCGAAACGCGCGAAGGCCGCGCGCTCGCCGGTTTCCCAGGCGCCCTTAATGAATTGCACCACGCCGATGCGCCAGCCATGGCCGAGCGCGCGCAAGCCGAGCCCCCAAGCGGCGGTGGATTTGCCCTTGCCGGGGCCCGTGTGCACGATCAGAAGCCCGCGCGCGACGGTTTTCGAGGCAACCTCGGCATCCTGAAGCGCTTTGCGCTTTTCCATCTTCGCCTTGTGGCGCGAAGGCCCGTCTGGCGGCTCTGCGGGGTCACTCATCTTTCAACACCATGGGAAGGCCCGCAATCATGAATACGGCCCGGTTCGCGACGGCGGCTACGGCTTGGTTCAACCGGCCGGCACGGTCGCGAAATTCCCTCGCTAACGCATTATCGGGCACGATGCCAAGGCCCACCTCGTTCGATACGAACACGACTGGCGCGGGCGATGCCCGTGCGGCGGCGAGCAGCCTGGCGGTCTCGGCATCGATGTCTTTGCCTGCCAGCATGATATTCGTCAGCCAAAGCGTGAGGCAATCCACAAGGATGGGATAGGTTCCCATTTCGAGCAACGCGGCGATCTCGAACGGCTCCTCGACGGTCTGCCAGCCCTCGCCGCGCCGCGCCCGGTGATGCGCGATCCGCTCGCGCATCTCGCCGTCGAAAGCCTGTGCGGTTGCGCAATAGCGCCAGGGCGGCGGCAGCGCTGTGATGAGCCGCTCGGCATAGGCGCTTTTGCCCGATCGCGCGCCTCCTAAAACGAGGATTACACCGGGAGACATTAGCCGGAAAATAGCTCAGAGACCTGAAGTGTGAGGCCCGGCGGATCGAGCGTAAGCGAACCTTCCGAGACGATGCGTGGCATCTGCACCGCGGCTCCGTCCATTAACGCCGGGCATTTAAGACCGGCTTGTGCTATCGCATTCCGCAGCGCAACGTAAATGTTGCCTTTGACGCTTACATGCGCGATCCGCTCCGATTGCTGCATAACGATCTCGCCGCCGAACAGCTCGAAGCGGCCGCGCTCCTGGCCTTCGGACCAAGCGAGGAATTCGTCCACCGTAATCGCGGGCTTCGAAGCGGTTTTCATGGCATTATCATAAACGTGAAGCCTCGCAAAACCAAGGGGCTCGAAGCCATGGAGCCGTTTGAATGGCCGGCTTTGAGCTTACGTGTGCGAAGGGCGAAAACATGCTAATCGATGCGGGCTTGCGCCTTCCTAAGCCGACTCCATTGGCTTAACCAACGGAGTCGGCTTAGGAGCTTTTATTTTCGCAGAGTTTTATCGCAAAACCGGGAAGGCCACTTTTGAGAACTCTGCTTAGCTCGAGAAAAAACAATGGACGGTAGTTGGATCGATCGTTTTCCGGCCCTCAAACAGTTACCGCAGGTTGTACGGCAGCGCCTGGAAGCGGAAAGCCGGATCGTCGCGCTGCCCGGGGGAACGCGCATCTTCGGATCGGGCCAATCGCCCGCGAATTTCTTGCTGCTGCTCGAAGGCTCGATCCGCGTGCAGCAAGTTTCCGAAAGCGGACGCGAGATCGTCCTCTACCGCGTCGCCTCCGGAGAGAGCTGCGCGCTCACAACCGCCTGTCTTATGGGCCACGACCATTATCAGGGCGAGGGCATCGCGGAGACGCCGATTGAGGCCGTTGCGATCCCGCGAGACACATTCGACGATCTAATCGCGAATTCCTCTGTGTTCCGCCGCTTCGTATTCAACGCCTTCAGTGCACGCATCACCGATCTGTTCCGCATCATCGATGAAATTGCTTTTGCGCGCATCGATGTGAGGCTCGCGCAGAAACTTTTGCAGCTTAAGAACGCAAAAGGCGAGATCGAGGGGACACACCAGCAGCTCGCCGTCGAGCTCGGCACCGCACGCGAGGTGGTCAGCAGGCACTTAAATGAATTTCAGCGGCGGGGCTGGCTTAGAAGCGGACGCGGCGTGATTACGATCGTACAGGAAAGCGCTCTTCAAGACCTTGTACGGACAGCCTAATAATTCCGGCAGCTCCGTGACAAAGTTACAGACGGATTGCCGCACCGGGGTTAATCTTCCATTATCGAACCAGGAGGAATTGCCATGGGCAAGAATGTTGGAATTATAGATCGCATCCTGAGGATCATCGTAGGGGGTGTGCTTATCGCTTGGGCCTATATCCATCCAGACGCGTGGTGGGCCTGGATTGGCGTCGTTCCCATTCTGACGGCGCTTATCGGCTATTGCCCCGCTTACGGCATTCTCGGCATGAGAACCTGCTCCCGGACTTGAGCGGCGCCTCCCTGCCCGCAGTCCGGCGTAAGCTCACCCTGCAGCAAGCGATTGAAGCGGCGAAATAGAACCCCGCCGCTTTTTTTCCAGCCCCCTTAAGCGTCACTACGCTGAACGCTTGCCGCGAACGCTTCCCCGTGCGACGCTAAGATCGGAAGGTCGAACCGCTGGAGCGTCGCCGCTGGTCTTGAGGATTAGGCTCATCCAGGCGGAAACGGAGTGGCGCTGAGATGTGCATCGGGATCCCTATGGAAAAGACTGGGCCGCGCTTAGCGGGTGCGCACCATTCGCTTGGGCTTGTCATGCGAGGCCCAGCCTGTGCTAGGCAATTTTGCGCGGGCCGGGAGCTAGAGCTGCCCCGGTCTCTTAGCGTTGGCATTGCGGGAGGGCGCCTCTCGTGACCCAGCCCCCCGAAGGCCAGATCCGTATCGAGCTGACGGCCTGCGGCGGCAAAGGGGCTGTGCGAATCGAAAACACGAGGCCGCTGCAGATCTCGAGCCGGTTTTCGGGGCGAAGCCCTTCCGAAGTCGCAAAGCTTGTGCCTCTCGTATTTTCGATTTGCAGTGCGGCCCAATCCGCGGCCTGTGCGGAAGCCTTGGAGTGCGCGCTCGCTACTGGAGCGGACGGGCGCGCGCGCTCGATCCGCACGCTCCTCACTTTGAGCGAAACAGCGCGCGAGCACGCTTTGCAAGTGCTGCACACCTGGCCGCAGTGCCTGAGGGCGCCGCAGCCAGCGATGGCTCGCGCCTCGATCAAGCAGCTGCTTATCCTCGGCCGCGAGTTGAGCCGTTGCTTCGGAGCGGGGGCGGCCCAACTTTCTACAGAAGGGGGCGCGATCGAATCCGCTGGCCTCGGACGCAAAATCGCGGAGCTGAACGCGCTTCTTGGCGAAGCCATTTACGGTGAGCTGCCTGCAGAATGGCTTGCGCGCTGCGATTTCGAGCACCTTTCTCTCTGGGCGCAGCGAAACGAAACGCCGGCCCAGACTATTATCGAATATCTCGTTCACAGCGGCTTGGCGGATGCCGGTGCGGCCGATATCGCTCCACTTCCGCCAATGGATCGGGAAGAGCTGAAAACTATCCTCCTAGGCCCGAATGCAGCGGCTTTCGCCGCCCAGCCGGAATGGGAAGGAAGGCCCCGTGAGACGACGCCGCTTAGCAGGGTCCTGGACCACGGCCTGGTCGCATCGGTGAAAGACCGCTATGGCTACGGGCTTCTGGCGCGGATGGTGGCTTGCCTTATCGAGCTTGCGGAAATTCCGGGGCGCATGCGTTCGCTCGCCGCCACGCTCAAACCTGAGGAACAGGACGCGCCGCCGGCCGTGCCCCGCAAGAGCGGCACTGGCATCGGTATCGCCGAAGCCGCGCGCGGGCGCCTTGTTCACGCTGTGGAGATTGCGGACGGGCTCGTCCGGCGCTATCGCATTCTCGCACCAACCGAATGGAACTTTCATCCCGATGGCGCAGCCGCACGCGGCTTGGCGAGCATCGCGCTCGCGGCGCCTCGGCATCGCGAGATGCTGGCGCGCCTCTTCATCGCAGCCGTCGATCCCTGCGTCGGCTATGAGCTGAGATTGTCCTGATGCACGAAATGTCCCTATGCCAAAGTGTCTTGCAAATGCTAGAGGAGCAGGCCGCCGTTCATTCCTACACCCGTGTCAAGGCTGTCTGGCTCGAAATCGGCCCGCTCGCAGGCGTGGAGCCGGAGGCGATGATGTTCTGCTTCGATGCGGTGACGCGTGGTACGCTAGCGGAGAATGCACGTTTTGAAATCGTTCACACACAGGCTAAAGCCTGGTGTATGGGATGCAGCAAAAGCGTGGACATTACGAACCGTTTCGACAGTTGTCCCGATTGCGGCAGTTATCAGCTGCAGATCACGGGCGGCGACGAACTGAGAATAAAACAAATGGAGGTCGACTGATGTGCGCTGTTTGTGGATGCGGGAAGGGGGAGGTGCGCATCGAGGCCGGCGCAGGAAAGCCTAATGGAGCGAGCGCCGGCGAAGACCACGCTCACGGTCACGACCATCCGCACGATCATGCCCACGGCCATACCCATGAGCACGATCATGACCACCATCACGGCGACGATCATGGGCATGAAGCGGGCCAGTCCCGCATGGTGCAGATCGAGCAGGACATCCTCGGCAAGAACAACGCCTTCGCCGCCGCCAACCGGGCGCGTTTCAACGCGGCGGGTATTCTCGCCCTTAACCTCGTCTCAAGCCCCGGCTCTGGAAAAACCTCTCTTCTTGTAAAGACCATCGAGCATCTGAAGGATGAGCTTCCGGTCGCCGTCATCGAAGGCGATCAACAGACATCGAACGACGCGGACCGCATCCGCGCGACGGGCGTGCCCGCCATCCAGATCAACACCGGCAAAGGCTGCCATCTCGATGCGCATATGGTGGGCCATGCAGCCGATCATTTGCAGCCCGCGCCTGGCTCGGTCCTGTTCATCGAGAATGTCGGCAACCTTGTCTGCCCCGCCCTTTTCGATCTTGGCGAGGCCCATCGCGTGGTTGTTTTGTCGGTGACGGAGGGTGAGGACAAGCCGCTCAAATATCCCGATATGATTGCGAGCTCGCAGCTCATGCTGATCTCGAAAATCGACCTTTTGCCGCACATAGATTTCGATGTGAACGCGCTCGTGGCCAATGCCCGGAAAATCAATCCGGGCATCAAGGTCTTGAAGGTGTCGGCACGCACCGGCGAGGGCATGGAGACTTGGGCGAGCTTCATCCGCTCGGCACGCGCCCTCGTAATAACCGGCCGCGAGGACCTCGAAGCGCGGGTTTGAGCATCTAGGGCGATCCCCGGCGGCTCAAATCGCTTCCGGCCCAGGAGCTTACTCAAGTCCCCCTCACCCCAGCCCACTCCCCCCAGGGGAGAGGGAGCAGGCCCGGCCCGTTGCAACAGCGTCCCCAATCCCCGCCGCGGGAGAGGGACCGGGTGAGAGGGCACGATCAAGCA
>JBKQQS010000033.1:0-12024 GCA_052144215.1 Rhodomicrobium sp. | reverse complement strand
AACCTTGGCTCTATCCTCTCCCTTGGTCATGGTCTGCTCCCTCTGCAAAGGGTTGGTGACGTCGAACATCGCCTGCATACCATTGGCCGCCTCAGACCATTTTGCAGAACTATCAGAACACTACCCTGCCGAAAACTTTTTGATTCTTGCGCGCACCGCCTCTTCTTGCTTTTGCAACCGCTCGAACCGCGATTCGCCCGCCGCGAACTCTGTCAGATATTTGCGCACGACAGCCGACACCGAGGTATCCAGCTCGGCCGCGCGGATGCGTGCCTTGCGGTAGGTTTCGTCGTCCAGTGAGACTGTGATGTTTTTCATGTCTCACAGTCTCACAGTTGCGCTTGTATTTGTCAATCGCGCCCTCGCAAAGCCGCCGCGCCCCTTGTTGTCATCCCGGAAGCGGCTTGCCGCTATCCGGGATCGTTATGAACGTCAGCGCCCCCAACGATCCCGTGTCTGCACAGCAGCACTGCGTGCTGCAGTGCGCACGGGATGACAACGCCGGTGGGCCGGGCGCAATTTCGTAGATGGTGTAACGGGCCGCGACCAAGGCCATAGGCATCTTGGCGGTCATCCCTCAGACTGATGGTGTCAAACGGAGTCTGCGCTGGCAGCTCCAAGCATAGCGAGGGATGACCATGGAGTATTATGCAGGGATCGATGTGTCTTTGGAAGCGTCGAGCGTGTGTGTTGTGGACGGGTCCGGCAAGATCGTGAAGGAGGCGAAGGTTTTGAGCGAGCCGGCAGATTTGATTGCCTGGTTCAAGGTGCTACCCTTCGAACTCGCGCGGATCGGGCTTGAGGCGGGGCCCCTGTCGCAATGGCTTTATGCAGGCCTTAAGAAAGCAGGCTTGGCAGTGGAGCTGCTGGAGACCCGGCATGTGCGCGATGCTTTCAAGGCCATGCCAGTGAAGACGGACCGCAACGATGCGCGCGGCATCGCGCAGCTCATGCGGCTCGGCTGGTTCCGGCCGGTACATTGCAAATCGGTGCCGGCCCAGGAGACGCGGGCGCTTCTGACCGCACGCAAGCTCGTGCAGGGCAAGCTCCTCGACGTTGAGATGAGCCTTAGGGGCGTTTTGCGGGGCTTCGGCCTCAAAGTGGGGCGGACCACGCACCGGAGTTTCGCCGGCCGGATCGGGGAGCTTGTGGAGCATCATCCGGCCTTGCACGGCGCGCTACCGCACGGCGTGCTACTTGAGCGCTGAGCGCGATCGCCAAGGCTCTGCTAGCCGTGCATGCGGTGCTGCTGCGGGAACTGAATGGCTTTGAGAAACAGGTACGCAAGCAGGCGAAGTACGACAGCCGGGTTAGGCTTTTGATGACGGCGCCGGGCGCCGGCCCCATTGTGGGGTTGACCTATGTTGCAGCCGTCGACGACCCAACCCGGTTCTCGTCTTCGAAGAAGGTTGGGGCACATTTCGGCATGACGCCAAGGAAGTATCAATCAGGGGAAACCGATATTACGGGGCGGATCTCCAAGATCGGAGACAAGGGCGTGCGCACCGTGCTTTACGAGGCTGCAAATGTCATCCTGACCAGAGTGGTCCGGGGCGGCGCCCTGAAGAGCTGGGCGATGAAGCTCGCTAAGCGGGCCGGGAAGCAAAAAGCAAAGGTGGCACTTGCCAGAAAGCTGGCGGTGATCTTGCACCGTATGCTGGCTGACGGCGCCCGCTTCGACATGCGCATGGCGGCGGCATGAGAGGACGAGCAAGCAAAGGTTTTCGGGCAGGATAGACACCCCTTCCCGAAGCGGCGTCCCTGCCGGGACGTTGGATTGGGTCAGGCCGCGCACGGCGCAGGAGGTGCTTGGAACTCCAGGCAACCCCGCTTCGTAGATTGGACCGGCCCCTTCCTCTTCTAACACCATAAGGCGGCAGCCTGAGCGCTGACCCCGGACAGAAGCATGACCCCGGCAGTGGATGGCGCAAAAAAGGGATTGACTACAAGGGGCCCGTTACAGAAGCGCCGGCACGTGGTTAATGTTGGAATGGTAAACGAGCGGGATTGCCGTTTCTTCCCGCCGCGCCGGCCGCGATGTTTAGAACCTAGCTAAAAACATTCTGAACAGGCTGAAGCCGCGTTCCTGCGCGCGTACATGACCTATGTGAGCGGAATCGGCGAGCGTATCGACGCGTTCCATAGGGAATATCTTGTGACGTTTGCTCCTGAGCGAACCACGATACCAAGGGCCATCAAAAGTCTTAATCTCTTCCATTTCGTTGACTTCAAAACAACGCCAGTTAGGCAAGTCACCACGGTTAGAATAGCCTTCGAATTGCCACGCGACGACACACCAATGGCCTTTTCTTTGTCCAAGAATATGCGGGCAAAAGATCCGCACCAGATTCCTCACTGTTGCCTTAACTTGCTTAGTGTTCTCGATCGCATCGCGTAGAAGCGCGATTTTGGTGTTCTGCATTTTCTGAACTCCGCGTCAGCCTGGCAATAAATACTCAACCGTCCGAACAAAACGGATGTATACACGCAAAAAGCGTTGCACTCAACCCAATGCCATTAAAAGTTGCACAAAGCCTCTAATTTGTGATATTTTGACCACAGAACGTGCGCTCAAAATTTCAAGCTGAGATACTATCGATAATTAGTGCGTTTGCTGCATAACGCCGAGAATTTTGTCGAGGACAACGCCGCAAAAACGATGCTTTCGGAGATATTGGCGGCCCACGCTAAGGAGCTGTTTCCAAGGTGCTCTATCGTTCCTTTTGGGGCGGCATCTGTCGGGATTGCGCTTGGACAGATGGTTACCATGATAGCCAGCCCCTTTCTATCCGGGGGCTGGCTACATATAAGGTATTCTAGTTTTCGCTGCACGCCCACATATCTGGGAGGTAAGAGAGGCTAAAGCAAGAATTAGTCCACCCCTGGGCTGTCTGCGTCTTTCTCCAAGTGTTGTCGCTCGCATGCCGTATGGAATGATGATGCGGCCTATAGGCAAGCTGCTGATGTCGATGGTGACGGTGATGGTGAGTCCTGTTCGCTGCCGCTGCTCCAAACGCTTGGGCAGTAAGTACGGCAAAGCCGGCTGCAAGAACCACTAATTTGTTGCGAGCACTCATAAAGCTCTCCTAACTATACACTAGTTTAGCAGCGTTCCCTGCACTGACTGTCAGTATTGCGCACCAGCTCGAACGTACAAAATAATTCTTAAAACTAGCGGTATCAATTATTTGTGTTGTGTAACCATAGCTTAGACTTGGCGAACGATGATGTCGCCGAATCGAAATCTAAGGCTAAAGCGTGTGCTCTCCGTAGGAAGAGAAGGTTACTGGATGTCCCGGCGTATGGCGGTCTTCTTTGTTTCTTGCGCGACGGGCACGCTTTGATTGCATAAACTGCCTTGGTGCGTTTGCTGCATAAGGCCGCGATTTTTAGCGTTTTTGCCTGCGAATCTTGCATTCTGAAAGTCCGTCAAATATATCCCGCTTGTGGAATTAACCATGAGAAAGGCGATGCGGGTGCCCGATTGCGCCGCCGCCGATGAAGTTTTTCCTGTATCGTCAGAGCGGCATCGCCGGGCATCCCTGCCAGGAAGGGCGAAACATTCCTGGTTAAGGATGGGTAAGCCGGCCTATTATCCGGCGTCCATGGGGGCGGGGAGACGATTTAGAGAGCCGAGGTTTCTGCGCTTCGCTATGAGATGGTCTGACGACGGCATTTTCCTGACCGGCCGCCCCCACGGCGAGACGAGTGTGATCGCCAATATATTCACGCGCGGCAATGGCCGCACCCACGGCTTGGTAAAGGGCGGACGGTCCCGGCGCATCCGCCCCCTGCTGCAAACCGGCAACGGGCTCAAGGTGGAGTGGCGCGCCCGCCTCGACGATCAGCTTGGCGTTTACACCATGGAGCTGACGGAGGCCACCGCCGCGCGTGTGCTTGACGACCAGCTTGCGCTTGCCGGCGTTAACGCTGTTGCCGCGCTCCTGCTGGTTCTTCCCGAGCGCGATCCTCATCCGAGGCTTTTCGATGAAGTGAAACGATGCCTTGCATGCGCGGGCAGCGCGGAGTTTCCTGCCTCGATCGTCCGCTTCGAGCTGAGATTCCTGGACGAGCTTGGTTTTGGGCTCGATCTTACAAAATGTGCCGCGACAGGGCGCGGCGACGAGCTAGTCTACGTCTCGCCAAAGTCGGGCCAAGCCGTGACACGCGCCGCAGGAGAGCCTTACCGGGACAAACTTTTGCCATTGCCAAGCTTCTTAGTAGAGGAGCTTCAGCCCGGTCCTCCGGCCGGAAGCGATGTTGTGGACGGCTTTGCCATGACCGGTTATTTCCTCCACGCGCACGTGTTCGCCGGAAACGGCAGGGCAATGCCGAAGGCGCGCGAGGAATTCGCTAGGTACCTTAAGAGGAGCGGAGCTTAACGTTTTCTACAGAAACTGAAGCAATGTGGGCATCTTATTGTTCGCGCGCTGCCGTTTTCGATTGCGAAAAACCCCTGCTTTCGCCATTTAACGGAACGCCAGATCGAAGTAAAAGGCCCGTAAAGGGCGGCAAGGTAAATTGCGACGGCGCGAGATGCCCGGGAGCTAAGCAATTGAAGCGTCTTGCCTCCTTGGTAGCAGAGAAAGGATTGCTGTGAATCTGTTTGACGTGATTGGGTCGCTCGATCCCAACATTATAAAGCAATATGTTCTCGATCACAAAGACTGGGCTGGCCCCATACTCGGGATAATCGCGTTCGGCGAATCTTTGGTCCTGGTGGGCTTATTCTTTCCGGCAACGGTGATAATGGTTACTGCAGGCGCCCTTATCCATCAAAAGGAGCTCGATCAGGCGTCGGTTATAGGCTGGTCCATCGCGGGGGCCGTGATGGGCGATATCGTAACCTATTGGATCGGACGCTGGATCGGCCCGAGCGTGGTGCACCATTGGCCTCTCAATCGCGACAAGGCCACGGTTGCCCGTGCACGGCTTTTCTTCCGGAAATACGGCTTCCTCTCCATCTTTATCGGACGCTTTCTAGGGCCGGTGCGTCCGACGATCCCGCTCGTTGCGGGCATCATGCGCATGCGTCACCTGACCTTTCAGATTGCTAACGTCACCTCGGCGATGGTTTGGGTGCCTGCCATGCTGTATTTCGGCAGGCTCGTTTCCTGGGTGGTTGGGGATTTCAGCGCTCTGACAACGGGACACTGGATTGTCCTTATAGCGCTCGCCCTGGCGGTGATGATCGGCTTGCCGGCCGCAGCCGTGAGAATGCAGGGCAAGAGCGCCAAGGACAAGCGGCTGGAGGAGCAGCAGCGCCGGAAGCAGTGGCACGCGCAGCATGACAAACCGGCGCCCGCGGAATAGTGCTGCTTATCGCCAAAGCTGGACCGCGGCGTTCGTTGCGCCTTATCCGGAAAATGCGATATCCGGCGGCAGGCGGGAGATGAGGTCTGCCTTCGCGAGTGCGAGACGCGCTTTGTCCGTCGAGCGCAGAACGAGATTGGTGCCGTAGCGCCCGTCCTCGAAAAACGGATAGCTCCCCATCGCAACCTCTGGGAACGCGCGCTGGCATTCGGCGAGCGGCACGGCGACATTGCCTTCGGGTACGTTCACCCGGATGCTGTTCGAATGAAGCTTGGCTCCAGTCTTAAGGCGCGGCGTTACAGCAAGCAGCATGGCCTGCATAATGGCGGGCACTCCAGCCATGACAATCACATTGCCGATCATGAAGCCAGGCGCTTTGGAAACGGAGTTTTCGATAAGCTCGGCTCCGTCCGGAATCCGGGCCATGCGCAGTCTCGTTGGGGTAAGGTCGGTTTCGGCGTAGCGCTCGCGAAGAAGCGCGACGGCGCGTGCGTCGACATCGATGGAAACGCCAAATGCCCGCGCGATGGAATCGGCGGTGATATCGTCATGTGTGGGACCGATTCCGCCCGTCGTGAAAACGTAAGTGTAGGCACTCCGCAAGGCGGTTACGGCAGCGACGATAGCCGCTTCGTCATCGGCGACAATGCGAACCTCCCTGAGGCGTATGCCGATTTCCGTGCAGTGATCGGCAATGAAGCCGATATTCTTGTCCTTCGTCCGGCCGGAGAGGATTTCATCGCCGATAACGAGGAGTGCGGCCGTGACTTCCAGAGGCGGGCTCCTGTGCGGCTGCGGCAGCACCGTGACATTCATTTTTGTATCCCCTGCGGTCTTTCGGTTATGAAGCGAGATGTACCGCTACAACGATTCTGAACACGGGATGGGCGGCTCTTCTCTGGCTTTGCCGGGGCGTTTTTACGTCGTGCAGCGCAATCGCCACAGCTTTCGCCACACACACATATGGTATATGGTAAACTTGCCACGGAACATATGGTGGCGGGAGTTGAGAGTTCGAAGCGCAGCTGCCATATTGCAGTTCAGTGAAATTTTTCGCCGCGCCGCCCGGATTTGTCCGGAATGGCTGCGCATAACGCAACCGGCAACCCAAGAAGAGCGCGCCGCGCGCCAACAGCATCGCCATGCATGGATCGGAATACGGCGCGCCGCTCGGGCTCGCGAACGAGAGTAAAATCAGGCTCTACGGCCCTGAAGGCTTCGAGGGGATGCGCCGGGCCGGCCAGCTCGCGGCGGCAGCTCTCGATCTCGTCGCCGAGTATGTGCGGCCGGGTATCACGACGGAATTCATCGACCAGCTTGTCTTCGACTTTGCGATGCAGCACGGAGCCGTGCCGGCAACCCTGAATTACCGGGGATATCCAAAATCGTGCTGCGTCTCCCTCAACCATGTGGTTTGCCATGGCATTCCTGGGCAGCGCTTGCTAGCCGAAGGCGATATCCTCAATGTGGATGTCACCTTCATTCTCGACGGCTGGCACGGGGATTCCAGCCGCATGTATCTCGCCGGCCGGGTGTCGCGGAAGGCAGAGCGGCTCATCGAAGTGACCCATGAAGCTATGATGAGAGGGATCTCCGTCATTAAGCCCGGGGCGACCGTCGGCGATATCGGCTATGCGATCCAGAGTTTTGCCGAACGCGAGCGTTGCAGTGTCGTGCGCGATTTCTGCGGCCACGGCGTCGGCCTCGTCTTTCACGACAAGCCCAATATCCTGCACTACGGCTCTCCGGGCGAAGGCCCTGTGCTTGACGCCGGGATGATTTTCACCGTGGAGCCTATGATCAATCTCGGCAAACCGCATGTCAAAATGCTCTCGGACGGCTGGACGGCTGTCACGCGCGACCGCTCGCTGTCGGCGCAATTCGAGCATACCGTGGGCGTAACTGCCACCGGCTTCGAGGTGTTCACTTACAGCCCTCGCGGATGGCACAAGCCTCCATATCCAACTCAATTGTAGCTTTTCTTTCTCAAGCAAGGGTGCTTATCATAGCCGTTGAGAGTGCTGGCGCTGTTTGCGCCGGGGGGGTGTCGTTTTGCGTTGAGACGGTTCTGCCATGGTGGACAGTTTTGAAGAGAGCCCTTTATTCGAGTTGATGACGCTTGAGGCTGGCGCCAGTGTTCCACTGCCGCAGCCTCCGCGGCCCATTCCGCATTATTGGGGGCATCGCGACCGGCTGCGCAAGCGCTTCCGCGAAGGCGGCGCCGAGGTGCTGCCGGACTATGAACTGATGGAGCTGATCCTTTTTCGCGCAATTCCCCGGCGCGATGTGAAACCCTTGGCCAAGGAGATTTTGGCCCGGTTCGGCTCGTTCGCGGAAGCCGTGTCGGCGAGCCCGGAGCGGCTCATGGAAATCGAAGGCGTCACCGACTCGGTGGTGACCGAGATCAAGGTCGTGCAGGCCGCGGCATTGAGGGCATCCCAAAGCGAAGTAAGGAAGCGGCCGGTCCTGGCGGCCATGTCGACGGTGCTGTCCTACCTCCGCTCGGCCATGGCCTTCGAGGACCGGGAGCAATTACGCATTCTTTTCCTCGACCGGCGCAACAAGCTGATCGCCGATGAGGTGCAAACGCGCGGCACCATCGATCACACGCCGGTTTATACGCGCGAAGTGCTGAAGCGCGCGCTCGAACTCTCGGCCTCCGCGATCATCCTCGCGCATAACCACCCCTCCGGCGACCCCACGCCGTCTAAGGCCGATATCGACATGACGATGCAGATCGTGGAGGTGGCAACGAAACTCGGCGTAACCGTGCACGATCACATCATCCTCGGCCGCGACGGGCATCTCAGCATGAAATCTGCGGGGATCTTCTGAGCGCAGGCGCTGCTCAGTAGTCCACCTTCATAAAATATAACCCGCAGGCCGGCGCGACGGGGCCGCATTGCGTGCGGTCCCGGGCTTCGAGCGCGCGGGCGAGATCGGCGGGGCGCCATTTGCCCTCGCCAACAAGTTTCAGGCTGCCCGCCATCGAGCGCACCTGATGATGAAGGAACGAGCGTGCGCTGGCGGCGATGAGAATCTCCTCGCCGCGGCGCGTCACGTCGAGTTTGTCGAGCGTGCGCAATGCCGATTTCGCTTGGCACTGAGCCGAGCGGAAGGTTGTGAAATCGTGGCGGCCGATGAGATGCTGCGCCGCCTCCTGCATCGCCGCGGCATCGAGCGGCACGGAAACCTGCCACGCGCGGTCGCGATCGAGCGCTAGGCGCGCGCGCCGGTTGACGATGCAGTAGAGGTAATGCCGCGCTTTAGCAGAAAAGCGCGCGTCGAAGGACTCTGCGGCGATTTCGCAGGCGAGAACCGCGATCGGCGCAGACCGCAAATGGAAATTCAGGGCGTCGCGCACCGTTTCCGGCGGATAGTCCCGCGTCAGATCGAAATGCGCCACCTGGCCTCGCGCATGCACGCCTGCATCGGTCCGGCCCGCGCCCTTCGGAACAACGAAAGAGCCGCTGAGCCCCTCGATGGCACGCGCCAGCTCGCCTTGAATGGACGGGCCGTTCGCCTGGATTTGCCAGCCCGCGAACGGCGTTCCATCATACTCGACGGTGATTTTATACCGCGGCATGGCTCCATCCTCCGGCAAGCCGCTGAGCCCCGTTTCGCCGCGGCCAGCAAGCGCGGCACAAAACCGGACCAGCCCGTTGCCGGCGCACTAAGTTCTTATTTGTGCATGATCTTATCGCAATACCGGTATCCACCCCCGGGTCAAGCCCGAAGGCATGGTTTTGCGGATCATGCTAATGCGCAGGGTTCTCAGCCGGCGCCGGCGCGGATTGGCTTTCTGGCCCAGGCGCACTGGCCGCGGCAGGCGCAGCCGGAGCGGCTGGTGCTGCCGGCGCGGATGGAGGATGGGACGGCGCATTTTGAACCGCTTGGGAAATTCGCCGGGCGAAAGCCGAATCCGGTTGCGCTTTGCTGCCGGCACCGGCGTCGGCGCGTTTCGCGGTTCTTAGCGCTTCCTCGGACTTGGCGATTTCTTCGCGCGAATACTCGCTTCCGTTACACGAGCATCCGCGGATGTAGACTTTACGGTTGCGGAATGCATTGGGCATTTGAGTATAAGGCTGCCCCTTGAGGGAGACCATTTGGTCCACGTCCTGATCGACGCGGTGATAATATAGCTCGGCAGGCGCAGCGCACTGGGAGCGGCATTTCGCATCGTCTCCGGCGAACTGGTTCTCATTTGTCGCCGTGCTGATTGGGAAATAGAACCCATCGCATTCGCGCACGCACAGCGTCCTGTAAGCCGAAGCCCCGTAGGTTGGGTTGTACCGGCTCGAGTCCTCGGGCTCCTCGTCGCTGAAGAAGGAGAAGATCGAGCCGTTGCGGCTACGCTGTGCCTCATGCTCCCGGACATATTGGTCGCCGCAACGGTTGCGGGCAAGCTCGGCAATAAGGTCGTCGTGCCTTGCGCGCGGAGAGCTAGCCCTTTGCGCAGCTTCGCGCTGCGCCTTTAATTGGCCGAGGGTGGACTTTGCCGCCTGCACCTGCCTGTCGAGATCGATGCAGCGCGGCGTGCGGCGGAGCGAGCGCCCGAACAGGAACATGTCCTCATAGCAATTTGCATGTTCGGCATCGGCCTCCAACCGGCGATAGTTGCCCTCGGCTTGGAGCATCTCCGCCTCGATCCGGGGGAGCTGATCGCTGGAGTTTGGCGCGCCGCCGGTCAATTGGAGCTCCAGATCGCGGCAGCGCGGGCTGACGGGCACCTGACTGCGCTGCGGAGCGTAGCCCGATTGGCCGTATGCCGGCTGCTGCCCGTAGACAGGCTGCTGGCCATAGCCTGGCGGTGGCTCGGAGCTGCGGCTGTAAGTGTCGTCCCATCCCCATCCTTGTGCCGCAGCCTCATGCAGGCCGGCGGCCGCAATGGCCGCCACGGCGCAAAAAACGCTAAAAGTGCGAAAGCGAAGCTTCATATCCATCCGCCGCCCGGAATTGGCCCTTGCGAGGCCGCCGCTCTTTAGTTAACCGAAAGTATGGGCCGCGTCGCAGCTCAATGCAACCCGCAGGCTCGGGCATTGTCGGTAGCACATGATATGTCCGGTCGAATTAGCACATGAAATGTCCGCTTTTCAGGCGGTGAGAGTAGGAGACCATACGAAGCATGGATTCCTACTCGAGGACCGCCATGGAGCGGGCCATGAAAATACAGGAAGTAATTTTGCGGGCATATGCGAAGAAGATTACGTGGTGGCAAGCGGCGGAGATCGTCGGAATCACGGACCGGCAGATGCGTCGTTGGCGCGAGCGTTACGAAGAATTCGGCTATGACGGATTATTTGATCGGCGGCGCGGGAAGCCGAGTCCGAAACGGGTGCCGGTGCAGACGGTGGAGCAGATCCTGAGCCTGTATGGGGAGAAGTATTTTGATTTTAACGTGCGCCATTTTCACGAGAAGCTGCAAGCCCAGCACGGCATCGAACTGAGCTACACCTGGGTGAAGCAGGCTTTGCAAGGGGCGGGCTTGGTGAGGCGGGAGCGTAAACGTGGAATCCATCGCAAACGGCGGCCGCGGCGGCCTTTGCCCGGCATGCTGTTGCACATCGACGGCAGTCACCATCGTTGGTTTCAAGATGAGCGTTGGTACGACCTCGTGGTGATTCTGGACGACGCCACCAGCGAGATCTATTACGCCCAACTGGTGGCGGAGGAATCGACGGAAACGGTGATGGCAGGATTGAAGGAAGTGATTGAACGCAAAGGAACTTTCTGTGCTCTGTACAGTGACCGCGGGAGTCATTTCTGGCTGACCCCGAAGGTGGGCGGCAAGGTCGATCGGCACCGGCTAACGCAAGTGGGGCGGGCGCTGCGCCAGTTGGGAGTGCAAATGATTCCCGCCTACTCGCCGCAAGCGCGCGGCCGCAGCGAACGCAACTTTGGCACCTGGCAAGGACGCTTGCCGCAAGAGTTGCGACTGCGCCAGATCCAAACCCTGGAGGCAGCCAACCTCTTTCTGCGCGAGCACTACATTGCCGAATTCAACACTCGTTTTCGAGTGAAGCCGGAACAGCCAGGCACGGCCTTTATGCCCAGAGCGAGCCGTGACCTGGACTTGATCTTCTCGCTTCAGTTCGAACGCATGGTGAATCACGACAATACGGTCAGCTTTCAAAATCTGGTCTTACAAATCGAGCCGGTGCGCTGGAGAGGGACGCTGGCCGGCTGCAACGTCATAGTTCATCAGCACCTGGACGGAACTTTAAGCCTCACGCATGGGCCGCATCGCTTAGGGCGATATACGGCGCAGGGCGTAGCGATCGCTGCCGTAAAAACGGCGCTGGCAAAGGCTGTGGAAAAGACGCTCCGTGGAAAAGTCCAAAACCAGACTTTTCCACCTCGCTTGGAAATCTCGCAAAACCCGCGAGATTCCCACTTTGCCACAGCCTCGGCGGCTGCGGGAGATTAACCACAACCGGACATATCACGTGCTATGAAAACCGGACATTTTAACTTGCTACGGACACGGGGGAAATAAATTTGCCGCATCCCTGTGGAAAAATTGTCGGAGGCAGCAAACGTAAATCAGTGGCCAGCAGCAGTCGGGCTTGGACGCACCTTAAAATTCCGGATCAGACGAAACAACCGAATACAGGGATAAAGCGGAAACAGGAATTGCGGCACGGAGGCCGCTTAAGTCTCGAATACCGGGACGCAGCACCATAACCGGTGAGATATCGCAGCCGGCAACGC